>NZ_CP018171.1:3438500-4060500 GCF_001889605.1 Aquibium oceanicum
ATCCGCTGGCGCCGGGCATGGACCTCGCCCCGTTCTTCCAGCTGATGGCCAACGAGCGGGTGACGAAGGTCTTCCATGCCGCGCGGCAGGACATCGAGATCATCTTCCATCGCGGCGGGCTGATCCCCCACCCTGTGTTCGACACCCAGGTCGCGGCGATGGTCTGCGGCTTCGGCGACAGCGTGTCCTACGAGCAGCTGGTGCAGAAGATCACCGGCGGGCAGATCGACAAGTCATCGCGCTTCACCGACTGGCGGCATCGGCCGCTGTCGGAGAAGCAACTGACCTATGCGCTGGCGGACGTCACCTTCCTGATCGACATCTACAAGAGCCTGAAGGACCAGATCGACAAGGAGGGCCGCGCGCACTGGTTGAAGGAGGAGATGGAAATCCTCACCGCGCATCGCACCTACGATCCCCATCCGGAGGACGCCTGGCGGCGGCTGAAGATGCGCATGCGCAAGCCGCAGGAACTGGCGGTGCTCCAGTCCGTCGCGACCTGGCGGGAACTCGAAGCGCGCGAGCGCAACGTGCCGCGCGGGCGCGTCATCAAGGACGACGCGATCTACGAAGTCGCGCAGCAGCAGCCGCGCGACGCCGCCGCGCTGGCGCGCCTCAGAAGCATCCCGAAGGGCTGGGAGCGCTCCTCGGGCGCGGCCGGGCTCCTGTCTGCGATCAACGCCGCCCTGGCGATCCCGAGCAATGAATTGCCGAAGCTGCCCAAACAGAGCCACGCGCCGGAAGGATCGGCGGCGGCCGCCGAGCTTCTCAAGGTGCTTTTGAAGCTGGTCGCCGAGGACCACAACGTGGCCGCCAAGATGCTGGCGTCGAGCGACGACATCGAGAAGATCGCAGCCGAGGGCGAGAAGGCCGACGTGCCGGCGATGCACGGCTGGCGGCGCGAGGTCTTCGGCGACAAGGCGCTCAAGCTCGTGGGCGGCGGACTGGCGCTCCGGTTCGAAAACAGGCGCGTGACGGTCTTCGAGCTCTGAGGGACGGCGGATCGCTCAGTCGCCGAGCCGCATGTCGAGCGTCTTGCCGGTGAGTCGCGCCAGCTGCTGCAGCCGGCCATCCGGCCGCTCGCCCATCAGGTCGGCATGGGATTTCGGCACGACCAGCGTGATGCCGCCGCGGTCGTTGGCTTCCCATTTCAGCCTTGGGATGACGCCCGGCATCGAAGCCGAAAAGAGGTAGATGACGCGCAGGATGCCGCCGAGCAGGCGCGCACGGTCGAGGTAGCGCTGCGTCGCCAGCGCGCGGATCTGCGGCGCGGCGTCGTCGTTGAAGAGACCTTCGTGGCGGTAGAGATTGGCCAGCGCGATATAGGCGCGGCCGGGATGGTCGATGCCGAAGAAGGCGCCGTGGGCGATGATGTTGAGCGACTGGATCCCGCGATAATCCGGATGGGCGCGCCAGCCGATGTCGGCCATCAGGCAGGCTGCGCGGCGGTAGCGGGCCTCGTCCTCCGTCTCGTCCATGCCGAAGGCGGCGAAGGCCGAGCCGGTCCATTCGGCAAGCTCCCGCGCATGGGTGGCCGAGCGCGCGCGCAGCACCGCCAATTCGTCGGCTGCCGCAATGAGCGGATCGTTCGACTTGTCCGCGTCCTCGAGCAGCGAATAGAGATAGCCCTCGCGAACGCCGAGCGCGGAAATGACGATCTTGCCCGGCTTCATCAACGTGATGATGTGGTTGAGCACCGTCGCGCCGTAGGCGAGCAGGCCGCGCCGGTTTTTCGAGACCCGGTCGATGCCCTTCAGCTTGTCGATGTCGCCGCGCGCGACGCGCTTGAGGAAGGAGGCGGACGCCGCGACGTCCATCTCGTAGTGATGCATGACGTGCAGCGGATAGCCCGTCGCGTTCATGTGCAGCCGGGCGAGATTTCGCCACGTGCCGCCGACGCAGTAGAAGTTGCGGCCCGCACCGTTTTCGAGCAGCGAGGCCCGCGCCAGTTCGCGCCGGGCGATCCGGCCCGCCGAGGCGATGGAACCCTTCGACATGTCCTGCAGGCGAAGGCCGCCGAGCGGCAGCGTGATGCCGTCGCCGATCTCCTCGCCGCGCACGTCGACCAGCTCCAGACTACCGCCGCCGAGGTCGCCCGCGATGCCGTCGGCCGGGTGGAAGCCGGAGATCACGCCGAGGGCGGAATAGTGGGCTTCCTCCCGGCCGGAGAGTATCCTGATCTTCGTTCCGAGGATTTCCTCGGCGCGCTGGATGAAATCGGGACCGTTCTCGGCCTCGCGCGCCGCGGCGGTGGCAATCACGTGGAGTTCCTCCGCGCCCGCCTGTTCCGACAGGGCGCGAAAGCGGCGGAACTCGTCGATGGCCCGGCGCACCGCGTCGGGATCGAGCCGTCCGGTCGAGACGATGCCCTTGCCGAGGCCGGCCAGCATCTTTTCGTTGAACAGCACGGTGGGCGCGCGGGCGATGCCCTCGTAGACCACGAGGCGGACCGAATTCGATCCGATGTCTATGATCGACAGGGGGCGGCGGTTCTGCAGCCGGCCCTGGGAGTGTGCAATCATCAGGAAGCGGCTGCTTTCGCTTTCTTGCGCCGGCCGTGGCGGACGATACGCTTGGGCGCGTTGGATTTCAGGGCCATTCCTCGTCCCGAAAGGCTTGGATTGGTCATGAAATATTCCTGCGCGTTGAAAGGTTCCTCGCCCTCCTCCGGAGCCATGCGGCGCGAGGTGCCGTCGGGCAGTACTTCGAAACTCTGCTGGTTGTCCATGATGTTTCCCAGCATGATCTGGTCCAGCACCTGTTCATGCACAGTCTGGTTGGTGATCGGCACCAGCGTCTCCACCCTGCGGTCGAGGTTTCGCGGCATCATGTCGGCCGAGCCGATGTAGACCAGCGCCTCGTCCGACGGCAGGCCGTGGCCGTTGCCGAAGCAGAAGACGCGGCTGTGCTCGAGGAAGCGGCCGATGATCGATTTGACGCGGATGTTGTCCGACAGGCCCGGCACCTGCGGGCGCAGGCAGCAGATGCCGCGGATGACGAGGTCGATCTCGACGCCGGCGCTGCTGGCCTCGTAGAGCGCGTCGATGACCATCGGGTCGACCAGCGCGTTCATCTTCATCCAGATCTGCGCCGGCCGGCCGGCCTTCGCGTGACCCGTCTCGTCGTTGATGTGCTTCAGGATGCGCTGGCGTAGCGTGAAGGGCGAGACCGCGATGCGCATCTTCTCGGCCGGCTCGGCATAGCCGGTGATGAAGTTGAAGATGCGCGTCACGTCCTGCGCGATCGCCGGATCGGTCGTGAAGTACGACAGGTCGGTGTAGATGCGCGCCGTGATGGGGTGGTAGTTCCCGGTTCCGACATGGATGTAGCTCCGCAGACGCCCCTCCTCCCGGCGCACCACGAGCGAGAGCTTGGAGTGCGTCTTCAGCTCCATGAAGCCGAAGACCACCTGCACGCCGGCGCGTTCGAGATCGCGCGCCCAGCGGATGTTGGCCTCCTCGTCGAAGCGCGCTTTCAGTTCAACGAGCGCGGTGACCGATTTGCCAGTCTCGGCCGCGTCGATCAGCGCGCGCACGATCGGGCTGTCGTTGGAAGTCCGGTAGAGCGTCTGCTTGATGGCTACCACCTCGGGATCGGCGGCGGCCTGACGCAGGAACTGCACCACGACGTCGAAGGACTCGTAAGGGTGGTGGACGACGATGTCCTTTTCCCGGATGGAGGCGAAGCAGTCGCCGCCATGGTCGCGGATGCGCTCGGGGAAGCGCGGGTTGTAGGGCTTGAATTTCAGATCGTCGCGCGGGATGCCGACGATCTCCGAAATCTGGTTCAGCGCAAGCGGGCTGTTCAGAAGGCTGACGCGCGTGGACGAGACGCCGAGTTCGCCGGCGACGAAGGTGCGCAGCGGCTCCGGGATGTCGCGGTCGAACTCGATGCGGATGACGGACCCGCGGCGGCGCCGCTTCAGTGCGGTCTCGAAGAAGCGCACGAGGTCCTCGGCCTCTTCCTCGATTTCGATGTCGCTGTCGCGGATGATGCGGAAGGTGCCGGTGCCCTTCACCTCGTGGCCGGGAAAGAGCTTGTCGATGTGGAGGCCGACCACGTCCTCCAGCGAGATGAAGCGGATGGAGCGCTCGCCGTCGGGAAGCCGGACGAAGCGCTTGAGCGCGACCGGTAGCCTGAGCAGCGCCGTCATGTGCTCGCCGCTCCTGAGGTTGCGCAGGTCGAGCGCGATCGAGAAGCCGAGATTGGGGATGAAGGGAAAGGGATGCGCGGGGTCGATCGAGAGCGGCGTCATCACCGGATAGATCGCGTCGTTGAAATGATCCTCGAGCCAGCCGCGCTCGGCATCGGTGAGCCCGTCGCCGCGGACGAGGCAGATGCCTTCCCCGTCGAGCAGCCGCAGCAGCGCCGAGAAGCTCGCCTGCTGGTCCTCCTGCAGACGCGCGACCTCGCGCAGGAGCTGTTCGAGCTGCTGCTCGGGCGTGCGCCCGTCGGCGGAGAGCGTCGAGATGTTTTCCCGCACCTGGCCGGCGAGACCCGCGACGCGCACCATGAAGAACTCGTCCAGATTGGCGGCCGAGATCGACAGGAAGCGGACGCGCTCGAGCAGCGGATGGTTCGGGTTCTGCGATTCCTCCAGGACGCGGCGGTTGAACTGGAGCCACGAGAACTCGCGATTAACGAAGCGGTCGGGGTTGCCCTCGGCCATTTCGGGGCCGGTGGGTACCTCGCGCTGGAACTCGCTGGGTGCCGGCGTGAGTAGGTTCATGTCGATGTCTCGCTCCTTGCAGCGCCCGCGGCCGACCGGTGCTGGCGCATCCAGAAACCGCGGTAGCGACACAGTGTGACAACAGATAGCACGGACTTGCAAACGGGCCGATAATGATCCAAACGCTGGGCGCGTCACCAAGATCACCATCCCCGCAGGAGACGACGATGGCCGGCCACACGATCCCGCATTTCCAGAACGACGCCGGACATCACGCGGTCGACATCGGCGTCAAGGAATTCATGTGCACGGGCGCGACCGATCCCTTCGACCACCCGCACGTCTTCCTTGACATGGGCGACGACAGCGAGATCGTCTGTCCTTACTGCTCGACGCTCTACCGCTACGATCCTTCGCTGAAATCCTCCGAGACGCGGCCCGAGGGATGTATCTACATGACCCGCGCGGCCTGAAGCGTCCGAGAGAGCCAGCGTGACGGCGGACGCCCGCCCGAAGACGATCCTCATAGCCGGAGCCGGAATGGCCGGGCTGACGGCCGCGATCGCTTTCGCGGCTCGCGGACATTCGGTGCGCGTCTTCGAACGAGCGCCGCAGCTCGAGGAGATCGGGGCCGGCCTGCAGCTCTCGCCCAACGCGACGAAGATCCTCGACACACTCGGCGTGCTCGAAATGGTTCGCCCGGCCTCGGTGCGTCCGGAGGCGATCGTGCTGCGCGGCGCCTACGGGCTGAAGGAGATCACGCGCGTGGCGCTGGGCGATTTCGCCGAGAAGCGCTGGGGCGCGCCCTATCTCACCGTCCACCGGGCCGACCTGCAGAGCGCGCTCGCCTCGCGGCTGAAGCGCATGGCCGGCGTGGAACTGATCACCGGCGCGGACGTGCGCGATGTCGCCTTCCATCCGAAGGGAGCGACGCTCTCCATCGACCACGGCGGCCGCATCCTGGAGGCGACGGGAGATCTGGTGGTCGCGGCTGACGGCGTCTGGTCGACCCTGCGCGGCGACGAGGGCAATCGACAGTCCTTCACCGGGCTCACCGCCTGGCGCGCGACCATCCGGCGCGGCGAGCCGCACGGCTTTTCCGAAGGCATGATCGCCGGAGACGTCGTCACCGCTTACCTCAATCCCCGCTTCCACTTGGTGGCCTATCCGATCCGCGGCGGAGCGGCGGTCAATCTGGTCGCGATCACCAAAGGCGCGCGCATAGCGCCGTCATGGTCGGCCATGGCCGACAGCGGCGAACTCGTGAAGGCGCTGGCGGCGACGCCCGGACTGGCGAAGCTCGCCGAGGGTGCGGGAAGCTGGACGAAATGGCCGCTGCACGTCGTCGACCGGCGCGGCCCCTGGACCAGCGCACGCGGCATCGCGCTGATCGGCGATGCCGCGCATGCCATGACGCCTTTCGCCGCGCAGGGCGCGGCGATGGCGATCGAGGACGCGGCGGTGCTGGCCATGCTGGTGGACCGGCACGGCGACGACCTGCCCGCAGCGCTCGCCGCCTACGAGCGGCAGCGCAGGCCGAGGATCGCGCGGGTGGCGCGGCGCGGCGCCTTCAACCGATTCACCTGGCACGCGGCGGGTCCGATCGCGATCGGACGCAACGTCGTCGCGGGCATGCTCTCGCCGCGGCGGCACGCGACCGACCTCGACTGGCTCTACGGCTGGGACGCTTCGACGGCGGAGTGACGCGCGGGCGTCAGTCGACGGTCGCGCCGCGCGGCGGAACGTCGGCGTGCAGGGCGAGCGACCATTCGAGGAAGACCGGCAGCGGCGTCCAGAACCCGGTGCGGAGGCCGGCGGCGCGCAAGGCCGACGCCGTCCACACGTTGCAGCCCGCGAGCGCGTTGAACCAGCCGTGGGCATCGTAGAAGAGATCGTCGTCGCCATAGCCCGGCGCGGCCAGGCGGAAACCGCCGGCGTCGGTGTCGAAGCTTGCGACCGTGAAATCCAGAAGCGCCTCGAACTCCGTCTCATCGAGGTCGAGGACGGTGACGGCAGGATGCTCGGGCGAGATGTCGCCCGCGATAAGGACGTGCATCACTGAGCTGTCGAGCGTGAAGGCGCGCAACACCGGGAGCGGCTTCAGGTCGGCCCAGGTCGGGGTCTCGACGTAGAAGGAGCGCCCTCCCCAGCCGAGCACCAGCCAGCGCGCGCCGGGCGCGTCGATCGGCAGCCCGTCGGCGGCCATCGACGAAAACCGTGCCACGACGTCCGGATCGGCGGGCAGCGCGATGTCGGTGTGGATCGGATTGGAAAGCAGGAGGACGGTTCGGCGCGTGGCGCCCTCCTCACCCGCCCGCTGCAACGGCAGCAGCGGACGCGGGACGAGGATGCCGGCCGCAACGGCAAGGATCGCCGTGGCGGCGGCGAACAGGGCGAAGCGAAACAGCCGGCGCATGCGCCGCATTCGGGCGATTCCGGCGTCCCGGGGTCAGTGCAGGATCTGGCTCAGGAACAGCTTGGTGCGCTCGTGTTGCGGATTGTCGAAGAACTCGGCCGGCGTGTTCTGCTCGACGATCTGGCCCATGTCCATGAAGATCACGCGATTGGCGACCTGCCGGGCGAAGCCCATTTCGTGCGTGACGCAAAGCATGGTCATGCCCTCTTCCGCGAGCCCGACCATCGTATCCAGCACTTCCTTGATCATCTCGGGATCGAGCGCTGAGGTCGGCTCGTCGAAGAGCATGATGCGCGGGTTCATGCAAAGCGAGCGGGCGATCGCCACGCGCTGCTGCTGGCCGCCGGACAACTGGCCCGGATACTTGTTGGCCTGCTCGGGGATCTTGACCCGTTCGAGGAAGTGCATGGCAATCTCGTCGGCCTGCTTCTTCGGCAGCTTGCGCACCCAGATCGGCGCCAGCGTGCAGTTCTCCAGGATGGTCAGGTGCGGGAAAAGGTTGAAGTGCTGGAACACCATGCCGACTTCGCGACGCACCTCGTCGATCTTCTTCAGATCATTGGTGAGTTCGATGCCGTCGACAATGATCTTGCCCTTCTGGTGCTCTTCCAGCCGGTTGATGCAGCGGATCATCGTCGATTTTCCCGATCCCGATGGACCGGCGATGACGATGCGCTCGCCGCGCATGACCTTGAGGTTGATGTCCTTCAGGACGTGGAAGTCGCCGTACCACTTGTGCATGCCGACGATCTCGACGGCGACGTCGGTATCGGAGACCTCCATCTTGGCGCGTTTGACAGCCGTGTCGTCGGCCGGAGCCGCATTGTGCATAGCCATCGAGGTTCCCCTTTATCGTTGTTCCATGGCTGTTGACGGGAATTGTCTATCGTTTGTGGCCGGTGTCCAGCAGCCTTTCCATGAAGATCGAGTAGCGGGACATGCCGAAGCAGAAGAGCCAGAAAACGAAGCCGGCGAAGACCAGCCCGGTCATCGGCGTCTGCGGCGAGGCCCAGGCAGCGTCCGAGAAGTTCTGGCGGACGATGCCGAGCAGATCGAACATGCCGATGATCGACACAAGGCTCGTGTCCTTGAAGAGGCCAATGAAGGTGTTGACGATGCCGGGAATGACGAGCTTGATCGCCTGCGGCAGCACGATCAGGTACATCTTCTGCCAGTAGCCGAGGCCGAGCGAATCCGCGCCCTCGTACTGGCCCTTCGGGATCGCCTGGAGACCGCCGCGGATCACCTCGGCCATGTAGGCGGAAGCGAAGAGCGATACGCCGACGAGCGCGCGCAGGAACTTGTCGAAATTGACGCCGGCCGGCAGGAAGAGCGGGAACATGACGCTCGCCATGAACAGCACCGTGACGAGCGGCACCCCGCGCACCGCCTCGATGAAGATGACGCACAGCATCTTCACCACCGGCATCTTCGATCGACGGCCAAGCGCCAGGACGATGCCCAGCGGCAGGGACACCGCGATGCCGACGAAGGAGAGGACGAGCGTGACCAGCAGTCCGCCCCAGACCGAGGTCTCGACGTACTCCAGCCCGAACCAGCCGCCGACGAGCAGGAAGAACGCCACGACCGGGAAGACGAAGAAGAACAGGATGGCGTTCAGGCCCTTGCGCGGAGCGCTGGGGATCAGGAGGGGGATCAAAAGCGCCACGAAGATCGCCGCCACCAGAAGGACGCGCCAGCGCTCGTCGATCGGGTAGCGCCCGAACATGAACTGCTCGAACTTGGCGCCGACGAAGGCCCAGCAGGCGCCGGACCAGCCTTCGGGCTGCACGCCGCCCTGTGCGACCGTCGCGCATACCGAGCGATCCGATCCGGTCCACTGGGCGCTGATGAACGCCCAGTCGATCAGCGGCGGGACGACCAGGGCGATGATGACGAGCCCGACGATGGTCAGGACGATGTCCGCCGGCGTCGACAGGAGATTGGTGCGCACCCAGCGCACCGCCCCCCTCTCGCTGATCGGCGGAGGCTGGTTCGCGATCATTTCGGCGCGAACGAACGAGAGATCGTGCTCCTGCATGTTCGTCTACCGCTCCACCAGCGCCATTCGGGAATTGAACCAGTTCATGAACACGGACGTGGTCAGACTGAGGCTCAGATAGACCACCATCCAGATGGCCACGACCTCGATCGACTGGCCCGTCTGGTTGAGGATCGTGCCGCCGATGGCGACGAGATCGGGGTAGCCGATGGCAACCGCCAGAGACGAGTTCTTGGTCAGGTTGAGGTACTGGCTGGTCAGCGGCGGGATGACGATGCGCATGGCCTGCGGCACGATCACCAGCCGCAGCGCCTGCCCGGGACGCAGGCCGAGCGCGAAGGAGGCTTCCGACTGCCCGTGCGCGACGCCCAGAATGCCCGCGCGCACGATCTCGGCGATGAAGGAGGCGGTGTAGAAGGAGAGTGCCAGATAGAGCGCCAGGAACTCCGGCTTCACCGTCCAGCCGCCGTTGAGGTTGAAGGCGCCGAGCACCGGGTACTCGAAGGTGAGCGGAGCGCCCATTACCAGGAAGGCGAGGATCGGCAGCCCAAGGATGAGCCCCACCGACGTCCAGAACACCGGGAAAGTCTGTCCGGTCGCCATCTGTCGCGCATGAGCGCGCCGGGCCACGAACCATGACATGGCGATGCCGAGCACCAGGGCCAGCGGAACGAGCCAGGCGCCGTCGCCCCAGATGGCGCGCGGAAAGAATAAGCCGCGGCTGTTGAGGAAGCTGTAGAGCGGCAGTTCGATGGAATCGCGCGGGAGCGGCAGGACCGACAGAACGCCGAGGTACCAGAAAAAGATGACGAGCAACGGCGGAATGTTGCGGAAAACCTCGACGTAGACGGTGCAGATCCGCGAAATCAGCCAGTTCTTCGAAAGCCGTCCGATGCCGATCAGGAAGCCGACGATCGTCGCCGTGATGATGCCGACGAAGGCCACCACCATCGTGTTGATGAGACCGGTGACCAGCGCCCTGCCGAACGTCGAATCCGGCGTGAACGGGATCAGGGAGACGGCGATGTCGAAGCCGGCGCGGCTGTCGAGGAAACCGAAACCGGACGAGATGTTCGCCCGCCGCAAATTGTCGATGGTGTTGCCGACGATCCAGGCGACGAAAGCGAGGAGGCCTACGAAGACCACCACCTGGAAGACGACGGAGCGGACCTTGGGATCGTAGAGGAGCGACGAACGGGCGGAGCCGTGGTCGCCAAGCGTTTCCTGGGAAGCCATCGGGTACCTTTCAGAAGGCTCCGGGAGGCGCGTTGCGCCTCCCGGGTCCGGTGACGTTCCTTAGCGGATCGGCGGCGCGTACATGATGCCGCCCTTGGTCCAGAGCTGGTTCAGGCCGCGAGCGATCTTGAGCGGCGAACCCGAGCCGATGTTGCGCTCGAAGCTCTCGCCGTAGTTGCCGACGGCCTTCACGATGTTGACGACCCACTCCTTGTCGAGGCCGAGACCTTCCGCGAGCGTCGAATCGGCCTCCTGGCCGAGAACGCGCGCGATCTCGGGGTTGTCGGAACCCTTCATCTCCTCGACGTTCTCCTGCGTGATGCCGAGTTCCTCGGCGATGATCATCGCATTGAGCGTCCACTTGACGACGTCGAACCACTGGTCGTCGCCCTGGCGCACGGCGGGGCCGAGCGGCTCCTTGGAGATGATCTCGGGAAGCACGACGTGATCGTCCGGCGCGGCGAGCGTCAGGCGGATCGAATACAGGCCCGACTGGTCGGTGGTGTAGACGTCGCAGCGGCCGGAATCATAGGCGGCATTGACCTCTTCGAGCTTCTCGAAGACGACCGGGTTGTATTCCATGTTGTTGGCACGGAAATAGTCGGCGAGGTTGAGCTCGGTGGTCGTGCCGGTCTGCACGCAGACGGATGCGCCCGAAAGTTGCAGGGCCGAGTTCACGCCGGGCAGGTTCTTCGCGTTAATCATGAAGCCCTGGCCGTCATAGTAGTTGACGCCCGCGAAGTTGAAGCCGAGCGCGGTATCGCGGCTGAGCGTCCATGTGGTGTTGCGCGACAGCATGTCGATTTCGCCCGACTGAAGCGCCGTGAACCGTTCCTTTGCGGTGGTGGGGGTGTACTTCACCTTGGTCGCGTCACCGAAGACCGCCGCGGCGACCGCCTTGCAGATGTCCACGTCGAAGCCGGCCCACTCGCCCTGGTCGTTCGGAGAGGCGAAGCCGGCGAGGCCGGTGTTGACGCCGCATTGGACGAAGCCCTTTGCCTTCACGTCGTCGAGCGTCGCGGCCGAGGCGGCCGAGGCGGCCAGCCCGAGGGCCGCTGCGCCGAGTACGCCGGTCAAGATCGTCGTTTTCATACCTGAAACCCTTTTTCTGTTCCCGGGGTTTTCCCCGGTCTGTTACCCTCGCGGAAGTCTATCGCAGCCCCCGTTAACCCCCGGCGGCAGCGTACCTCTTCAGCACGCCTCCCTGCAGCTCCCGTACGCGCATCGAAGGCGATTATTACCAATTGGTCAAGGGTAAATGGCTGAATCCGGCCGCTTACTCCTTGTGGGAGCGGCGGTTTCGAGCCCGCCTGGACGGATTCGGTCGTGGTGCCCATGAAAGCGGCGGAGAAAGCCCGATCCGCGGGCAAAGCCCCCTGCCCTCGATCGTGCCTCGGAGCCGATATGATCCGTCGCGCCCTAATATTGCGCTGGCTTCGCCGCCGCATTATGGCTTGCCGCTAATACATTGCCAGGGAGAGAACATGGCAGCAAATGGCGACCCGAAGTCGGGCATCAATACGCGTCTCGCGCATGCCGGACACGATCCGCGGACGTTTCACGGCTTCGTCAATCCGCCGGTCGTGCACGCCTCGACCGTGCTCTTTCCCGATGCCGGGACGATGGCCGCGCGCAACCAGAAATACACCTACGGCACGCGCGGAACGCCGACGACGGACGCGCTGGCCGATGCCATCGACGAGCTTGAAGGCTCGGCCGGAACCATCGTGGTTCCGTCGGGGCTCGCGGCCGTGACGATCCCGCTGCTCGCGTTCCTCTCAGCCGGCGATCACGTTCTGATCGTCGATTCGGTCTATCACCCGACAAGGCGTTTCGCCGACACCATGCTGGCGAGGCTCGGCGTCGAGGTGCAGTACTACGACCCTCTCGTCGGCGCCGGCATCGATGCGCTGATGAAGCCGAACACGAAGGTGGTCTTTACCGAATCGCCCGGCTCCAACACGTTCGAGATGCAGGACATTCCCGCCATCGCTTCTGTTGCCAAGGAGCGTGGGGCGGTGGTGATGATGGACAATTCCTGGGCGACGCCCGTACACTTCCGCCCGCTCGACCACGGTGTCGACATCTCGATCCATGCGGCGACCAAGTACCTAGCGGGTCATTCCGACGTGCTTATGGGGACGGTTTCGGCAAACGAGCGTTGCTGGGCGCAATTGCACGAGACGTTCCTGACCCTCGGATGCTGTCCCGCCCCCGACGACGTCTATCAGGTGCTGCGCGGGCTGCGCACCCTCGGCGTGCGGCTGGAGCGCCATCAGAAGAGCGCGCTGGAGATCGCGCGCTGGCTGGAAGGCCAGCCAGGCGTGTCACGGGTGCTCTATCCGGGGCTGGAGAGCGATCCGGGACACGCGATCTGGAAACGCGACTTCCGCGGCGCCAGCGGCACGCTTTCGATCGCACTCGACGGCGGCGGGACGAAGAAGGCGCACGCTTTCCTCGATGCCCTGAAACTGTTCGGCCTCGGCTATTCCTGGGGCGGCTACGAGAGCCTTGCCGTGCACGTGTCGCTGAGCGACCGGATTGTTGCGAAGGGCGACTACGACGGCCCGCTGATGCGCCTCCAGATCGGGCTGGAGGACGTGGCCGACATCAAGGCCGACCTTACGCGGGCGCTGGAAGCGGCACGATCGACCGACGGGTAGCGGCGGGACGGTCGTCCCGCGCCCTTACCCGAGTTCGAGCGTGGTGACGGCGAAGATGCGCGACGCCGCGATGTCCGGCGCAGGACCGCGATACATGCGCGTCGTCTCGAAGCCCCTGCTCATGCCAGCGTTGAGGAGCATTTCCGTGAAGTCCGGGTGCCCGTCCGGCGCGTCCAGATGAACGTCCTCCCCGCAATCGCACGATAGCGCCGAAAGCAGCCTGATGGCCGTTTCGGTGTCGTCTGCGAAGAGCGGCCCGATCTTGAAGCCCTCGCGGCAGCGGCGGCGCACGGCGTAACCCGTCACGGCGCCGTCGCGCAGACTGACGAGCGCCAGGTGCGGAGCGTCGGTCCAAAGCCTCAGGAAAGCCGGCCGCGGCGCGGGAAAACAGGTCCGGTCGAACGCGGCGATCCCGGGAACATCATCCGGCTCGACCGGCCGGATTTCCGCATCGGAGCCGGCGACCTCGAACCGACCGCTGTAGCGGAACGTGCGGTAGGCCGGGACGAAACCCATGCGGGCGTAGTTCGCCTTCTGCGCCGGCACGGCGTCGAGGCCGATCGTTCGGCCCGACAGCCGTTCCATGCCGGCGTCCCAGACGGCCTTGCCGTGGCCCCTGCCGCGCAGGTCACCACGGCAGATGTAGAGCCCGATGAAACCGAAATCCGGACCGTAGCGGACGGCCGAAATCCCTGCCGCCAGATCGCCGTCGACGAATGCGCCGATAAAACCATCGGGATCGGCGGCCTGGAACGCTTCGGAGTCGTGAAGCCCCGGGTTCCAGCCTTCGAGAGCCGCCCATTCGACGAGCGTGTCGAGTTCCGCGCGGGTGAGCACGCGGATCGTGCGGCCGGTCATACCGCTTCCGCCGCCAGCGTCGAGAACGGCGCCATTGTTCCCGAGAAACGCTTCGGCGCCGGCGCGGCGTAGGCACCGCGCTTCGAGGTGGCGAGGCCGAGTGCCACCAGCGCCTCGGCCTGCTTGACGGCAGCGCCCACCCCGTCGATCACCGGCACGCCAAACTCGCCCTGCAGCCGGTGTGCCAGGTCCGCCATGCCGGCGCAGCCGAGCACGATGGCTTCGACATGGTCGTGATCGAGCGCGTAGCGGATCTCGTCGCGCAGGCGGCCGCTGGCGCCCGACGTCGGATCCTCCAGCGCGAGCACCGGAATGCCCGCCACCCTGACCCGCACCCGGCTGCCCATGCCGTAGCGGATGGCGAGTTCCTCGATCGGAATGCGCGCGCGCTCGTCGGTGGTGACGATCGCGATGCGTTTGGCGATGCAGGCGGCGAGGCTCAAAGCGGATTCGCAGATGCCGAGCACCGGAATCGCGGCCATGGCGCGCGCGGCGTCGAGCCCGGTGTCGTCGAAGCAGGCGATGACGGCGGCATCGCAGCCTGCCCGCTCGCCTTCCCGGATGAGGTCGAGCAGGCCGGGCACGGACAGCGCCTCGTCGAAATAGCCCTCGATGGATGCCGGGCCGGTGCAGGACGTGACCGCCTCGATGGTTGTCTGCGGCCCCGCCGCGGCACGGGCGGCCGCGGCGATCGTCTGCGTCATCGACGCGGTCGTGTTCGGGTTGACGACGAGAATGCGCATGATGCGGGAAGCCTATCCCTGCGCCCGCTTGCGGCCAAGCCACAGGATGATGCCGAGCGTCGCGGCGATGACCAGGAAGGAAAAGGCCGTCGTGACCGTGCCGAGCGCGTAGAGCACCGGCGTCGTCACGTTGGTGGTCATTCCGTAGATCTCCAGCGGCAGCGTGTTGTAGGTGCCGGACGTCATCAGCGAGCGGGCGAACTCGTCGTAGGAGAGCGTGAAGCCGAACAGGCCCACGCCCACGAGGCTCGGCGCGATCATCGGCAGGAGCACGTGCAGGAAGGTCTGCCACGATGAGGCGCCGAGATCGCGTGCGGCTTCCTCGTAGGACGGCGAGAAGCGGTTGAAGACCGCGAACATGATCAGCACCCCGAACGGCAGCGTCCAGGTAAGATGGGCGCCGAAGGCCGAACTGTACCATGCCGGCGGGATGCCGATCTGCTGGAACATCACGCCGATCCCGAGCGACACGATGATGGAGGGCACCACCAGGCTCGCCACCGCGAGGTAGAAGAGCGGGGTGGCGCCGAGGAACTTGCGCCGAAACGCGAGGCCGGCCAGCAGCGACACGACCACGGTGACCAGCATGACGCCGATGCCGAGCATCAGCGAGCGCCGGAAGCTGCCGCCGAAATCGCCCACCGCCTGCTGCTGGGTCAGATCGTAGAACCAGTGCAGCGAGACGCCGTTGAGCGGAAACGTCAGGCCGCCGCTCGGTCCCTGGAAGGACAGGATCAGGATCGCCGAGAGAGGACCGTAGAGGAAGAGGACGAACAGGACGAAAAAGACCGTGAGGATCCAGAACTCCAGGCCGCGCCTTTCGTGAGACATCTTAAAGCTCCTTTCGGATGTCGACGATCCGCAGGATGCCGGCGACCATGACGAGCACCAGCGCGAGCAGGATGACGGCGTTGGCAGCGGCGGCCGGATATTGTAGCAGCGACATCTGGTTGCGCATCATCAGGGCGACCGAGGCGCTCTGGCCGCCCGACATCACCTGCACGGTGATGAAGTCGGCCATCACGAGCGTCACCACGAAGATGGTGCCGATCGCGATGCCGGGCTTGGCGAGCGGCAGGATGACGTTGGTGAGGGTCTGGAAGCTGGTGGCGCCGGCGTCGCGCGCCGCCTCGATCAGGGAGCGGTCGATGCGCATCAGCGTGTTGAAGATCGGCGTGACCATGAAGAGCGTGTAGAGGTGCGTCATGGCGAGCACGACCGCGAAATCGGAGTAGAGCAGCCATTCGATCGGCGCCGGGATGAGGCCCATGTCGATCAGGGTCGAGTTGACCAGCCCGTTGCGTCCCAGCACCGGGATCCACGAGATCATGCGGATGATGTTCGACGTGAGGAAGGGCACCGTGCAGACCAGGAACAGGACCATCTGCATGGTGGTGGTGCGGATGTGAAACGCGAGGAAATAGGCGACCCAGAAGCCGAGGAAGAGCGTGACGGCCCACACGATGGCGGCGAACTTCAGCGTGTTCAGGTAGGTCTTCCACGTGACCCAAGAGCCTAGCGTGTCCTGATAGTTCATCAGGATGAAGTCGGGATAGAGCCGGGCGAAGTCGTAATCCCAGAAGCTGACGGTGGCGATGACGATCAGCGGCGCCAGCAGGAAGGCGCCGAGGATGAGCGCCAGCGGCGCCGCCTGCAGGTAGGCGGCGAGCGACGCGATGCCGGCGCGGCGCGTCCTCGGCCGGCGCGCGGCGGCTGCCTGTTCGACGGCGATCGTCATCATGGCCCCCAAAGGTTCGAAGACTGGCCGGAAGGGTCTTCCCGCGGACGGGAAGACCCATTGCTTGTCAGGAGGCGATGAACTCGTTCCAGCGGCGGACCATGTAGCGGTCCTCGTCCATGACCGAGTTCCAGCAGGCGACAGCGCCCATGCGCTCCTCGAAGGAGCCGCCGTCGCGCACGGCGCCGGCCTTTTCCATGACCTTGCCGTCGGGGGCCAGGATGTCGCCCTGTGCGGGCTTGCCTTCGACCCAGAAGCCCCATTCGTCCTCGCTCATGTACTCCTTGGCGGTGTCCATGGCCGCCGAGTAGTAGCCCTGGCGGTTGAGGTAGGCGCCGACCCAGCCGGACAGGTACCAGTCGATGTACTCGTAGGCCGCGTCGAGCTTGGCGCCTTCGAGATGCTTGGCGAGCCCGATGCCGCCGCCCCAGGAGCGATAGCCTTCCTTGAGCGGCTGGTAGACGCAGGGGATGCCGCGCGAGCGCACGGCGGCCACCGCCGGCGACCACATGGACTGGATGACGACCTCGCCGGAGGCCATCAGGTTGACGCTCTCGTCGAAGGACTTCCAGAACGCGCGGAACTGGCCGTCGCGCTTGGCGGCGATGAGGAAGTCGATGGTCTTGTCGATCTCCTCCTTGGTCATGTTGCCCTTGTCGGCGTATTTCACTTCGCCCATCGCCTCCATGATCATGGCGGCGTCCATGATGCCGATAGAGGGGATGTTGAGGATAGACGTCTTGCCCTTGAAGGCCGGGTCCATGATGTCAGCCCAGGTGGTGATGTCGCGGCCGACGAGGTCGGGCCGGATGCCGAGCGTGTCTGCGTTGTAGATGGTCGGCACCATCGTCATCCACTCGGTCGGTTCGGTGGCGAAGGTGGTCGAGTCCTGTGATTCTACGAAGCCGACGGTGTGCGGCGCCGTTCCCTGGGCGATAACGCTGTCTGGCGTGAGTTTGCCGGTGATGAAGAGCGGCACGATCTTGTCGTAGTACTTGAGGCGGCTCGTCTGCATCGGCTGCATGACGCCCGCCGGATAGACCTTCTTGGCGATCCAGTACTCGATGTCGGCGATGTCGTAGCTGTCCGGCTGGGTCACGGCACGCTGCGCGGCGGCATCGGAATCGGTCGCGGTCATCTCGAGCGTGATGCCGAGGTCTTCCTTGCACTTGTCGGCGATGGCGTTGAGGTTGGAGACCCCGGTGCCGAACTGGCGCAGCGTGATCGGGTTCTGCGCCCAGATGGTCGGGAATCCGGTGATCATGCCGGAGCCGGCCGCAAGGCCCGCCGCCGCCGCGCCCGTCTTCAGCAGTTTGCGCCGGCTGATGCCGCCCGTCGTTTCTTTGGTCATCTCAGTTCCCCTGTTCTGGTGGTCGCGCTCATGAATCCAGACGGCCGAGGACGAGCGCATCCTCCGCCTGCCACGCCAGCGGCACGGTTTCCCCGACCGCAACCGGCCGGGCAAAGAAGTCCGTGTCGCTGACGATGGCCGTGAAATCCTCGATGCCGGCGCCGCTCGCGGTAAGCTTCACCGACGAGCCGCGATATTCGACGTTGGTCACCGTGCCCGTGAATCCGAGCCCCGGCTCCGCATCCCCCGCGATGCGGACGTGATCGGTGCGCACGGCGATGTCGGCCGTCTCGCCGATCTCGCGCACGGCGCCCTCGGCGCGGAAGCGGCCGCCGCTCTCGACCTCGATCGAGATGCCGGTCGCGTTCCGCTCCACGACGCGGCCGGCGATTACGTTGTGATCGCCCATGAAGCGCGCCACGAAGGCGGTGGCGGGCCGCTCGAAGACGGTGCGCGGCTCGGCCGCCTGCTCGATGCGCCCGTCGTTCATCACCACCACGAGGTCGGCGAGCGCCATCGCCTCCTCCTGGCTGTGCGTCACGTGGACGAAGGTGATGCCGAGCGAGGATTGCAGGCGCTTGAGCTCGGCGCGCATCCTGATCTTGAGGAACGGGTCGAGCGCCGACAGCGGCTCGTCGAGAAGCAGCGCCTCGGGATCGGTGATCAGTGCCCGCGCCAGTGCGACGCGTTGCTGCTGCCCGCCCGAAAGCTGCGCAGGCTTGCGCGTCGCGAAGGTCTCCATGTGGACGAGCTTCAGCATTTCGGCCGCGCGCGCCCGGCGCTCGTCTTTCGCCACGCCCTTCATCTTGAGGCTGAAGGCAACGTTGTCGGTGACGTCGAGATGCGGGAACAGCGCGTAGGACTGGAACATCATGGCCGTGCCGCGCCGGGCCGGCGGGAGATCGGTGACGACCGTGTTGCCGAGCCGCACGTCGCCCGACGTGATGCTCTCGTGGCCGGCGATCATGCGCAGCGTCGTGGATTTGCCGCAACCGGATGGGCCGAGCAGGCAGCAGTAGCTCCCGGCGGGGACCTTCAGGTTGATCGACCGCACGGCGGCTGTCGTGCCGTAGAGTTTGGAGACGGAAGCGATGTCGATCGCGGCGGCCTTGCTCATGCTGCGTCCCTCGTGGCTCGATGTTGCGATGCATCATGCGTGCCAGATCGGACGGCTGCGGCTTCTTCGTTGTTTGCGTTGGTTTTTTGCTTCCGAACGGAAGTGCGCGACTTGTGGGCGAAACGAGACGCTGCTCAATTTCTGGGCGTTTGTACGAGAAAGAGATTATCGATTGTACACAATCCGTCCATGAGATTGCGACAAGATCGGCTCTTCCTTCTGACGCGATTCGCGGTAGAAGAGGGCGGGAGTTCGACCGGAATGAACATCATCGACGCAAGCCCGCTGGGGCACCGAGACGCGGGGGAGGATCGCTCGCAGGCCATCCGCGACCGGCTGCGCGACGCGATCGTCGACCGCAGGCTGGCGCCCGGGGCGAAACTCGCCGAGAGCGAGGTCGGGGCGCTGTTCGACGTCAGCCGCACCGTGGCGCGCGCGGCCCTGCAGATGCTCGCCTTCGAAGGACTGGTGCGGATCGAGCGCAATCGCGGCGCCTACGTCGCCGACCCCTCGCCCGACGAGGCCCGGCAGGTCTTCGCGGCCCGCAGGGTCGTGGAGCCGGGCATCGTCGCGGCGATCTGCACGCGGATCTCCCCAGTCGACGTCGCCACGCTGAGGCGGCATCTCGGCGAGGAACGCAACCACATGGATCGGCACGGACCGGGCGCGCGACGCGACGAGATCAAGGCCTCGGGCGATTTCCACCTGTTGCTGGCCACCATGAGCGGCAACGCGATCCTGCGCCGCTTCATGGAGGAACTCGTCGCCCGCTCCTCGCTGGTGATCGCGCTTTACGGCCGCTCCGGCGCCTCGAGCTGCGGCCACCAGGAGCATGGCGGCATCGTCGATGCGCTGGAAAAGGCCGACGCCGAAGCGGCGCGCACGCTGGTGCTGCGCCACATCGACCACATCGAGGCCGACCTCGACCTGCGGCGCAACGCCGGCCTGGCCCTGAGGGACGCACTGGAACTCTGAGGCAGCGGTGGAGGTGCCAGTCCGGCGTCTGTCAGCGCATACGGGGATCGGACCGGCGCCGGGCGTTGGCCGACGTGCGGGCCGGATCAGTCCGCGTGGCCGGCGATGACGGAAAGGAAGGCGGGGCCGTAGCGCTCCAGCTTGGCCTCCCCTACCCCCGCCACTTCCGCCATCTGCGCCCGCGAGGCCGGTCGCGCCGCGGCGAGTTCGGCCAGCGTCCGGTCGTGGAAGATGACGTAGGGCGGCACGTTCTGCGAACGTGCGATCTCCATGCGCTTTTCCCGCAGCGCCTGGAACAGCGCCTGGTCGCGCTCGGGAAGCACGGTGGCGGCGGCCTTGCGCGAGGCGGTGCCGCGCTCGGCGCGAGGCGGCGCCGGAACCCGTAACATGAGCGTCGGTTTCTCGCGCAGGAATTTGCGGCCTTCCTCCGAGATCGACAGCCCGCCATGGCCCGCGAGATCGACCGCGACCAGCCGCAGGGCAACGAGCTGGCGTAGGATCGCGCGCCAGGCACGGGCGTCATGCTCGGTTCCGATGCCGAACGTCGAAATTTTGTCGTGGCCGTTGTCCAGCACGCGCTTGTTGCCGGCACCCAGCAGCACGTCCGCGATGTAGGCCTGCCCGAACCGCTCGCCCGTCCGATAGATGCAGGAAAGCGCCTTTTGCGCGGCGATCGTGCCGTCGAACAGTTTCGGCGGCTTCGCGCAGGTGTCGCAGTTGCCGCAGGGCTCGCAGGTATCGCCGAAATAGGACAGCAGCACCTGCCGACGGCAACCGGCCGCCTCGGCGAGCCCCAGCAGAGCATCGAGCTTCTGGCGCTCCGTCATCTTGCGCTGTTCGGAGGCGCCCGATTCCTCGATGAAGCGGCTGCGCAGCGCCACGTCCTCGGAGCCGTAGAGCATCAGCGCCTCGGCGGGCAGTCCGTCGCGCCCGGCGCGGCCGGTTTCCTGGTAATAGGCCTCGATGCTGCTCGGCAGGTCGACATGGGCGACGAAACGCACGTCCGGCTTGTCGATGCCCATGCCGAAGGCGATCGTCGCCACCATGATCACCGCCTCGCCATGCTGGAAGCGCGCCTGGTTCGCCTCGCGCGCCGCCTTGTCCATGCCGCCATGGTAGGGCAGCGCGTCGTGGCCCTGCGAAACGAGCCATTCGGCCGTCGCCTCCGTCTTGCGCTTGGAGAGGCAGTAGACGATGCCGCTTTCCCCTTCATGGCTCGCAAGGAAGCGCTTGAGCTGCCCGCGCGGATTGTCCTTTTCTGCGACGGCATAACGGATGTTGGGGCGGTCGAAGCCGGCGATGAAGGCCGAGCCGGGATCGATCCCGAGATGCGCCAGGATTTCCGCGCGGGTGGGCGCATCGGCCGTCGCCGTCAGCGCCATGCGCGGCGTGTCGGCGAAGCGGGTCACGAGTGTGTCGAGCTGACGGTAGGAGGGACGGAAATCGTGACCCCACTGCGACAGGCAGTGTACTTCGTCGATGGCGATCAGCGACAGCTTCACCCGCGCAAGCCGGTCGAGCACGTCGGACCGGAGCAGGGTTTCGGGTGCGACGTAGAGCAGATCGAGCTCGCCCTGGCGAATGGCGCGCCAGAGACTGTCCCGCTCCTCGCCGGCAAGGTCCGAATTGAGCGCGGCCGCCCTCACCCCCGCCTGGCGAAGGGCCGCCACCTGGTCGGCCATCAGGGCGATGAGCGGCGACACCACGAGACCCATGCCGGGCCGCGCGATGGCCGGGATCTGATAACACAAGGATTTGCCGCCGCCGGTCGGCATCAGCACGAAAGCGTTTTCGCCGCCGATCACATGGTCGACGATGTCCTTCTGGAGGCCTCGGAAGGCGTCATAGCCGTAGACGGTCTTCAGGATGTGGCTGGGATCGGCGAGCAATGCGGGCCTTTCGTCCGGGAATCAGCGTGATCCCGCCTCCCTAGCAGATTTCGACGGCCCGGCGGCGACTCCGTCTCGAAACGCGCTGCCTGCAGCCGTACCTCCGGCCGTATCGCGAGCTCGTCTGCAGGACCGATCCGGCAACCCAGTGGATCGCTGCCCGTCAGGCCTCGTCGGACGGCAGACGCGGAACGATGAGATCGGCGGCCGAGCCGAGGTCGGACGCGATCGCCGCCTCGACAGCATCGGCGTCCCTGTCCCTCAGCGCTCGGATGATCTCGTTGTGCAGCGCCATCAAGTCGGCGCTGTTGATCTTGGAGGGATGATAATGGAGAGCGGGCCCCATGCGAACCCACAGATTCTCGATCAGGGCGAGGAGCGTCGGCCTGTCCGCCATCCGATAGATGGTGAAGTGAAAGCGGTGGTTGTCGGCGAGCGCTTCCTTGGTCGTGTCGAGACCGATCAATCGTTCGTTGATGCGTTCGAGCTCGCGGATCTTGCCGGCATCCACGCTGCCGATCGCGACGCGCCCCGCCAGGCCCTCCAGGCGCTGACGTATCTGGATGATATCGCGATACTCCCGTTGCGTTACGCGCCGCAGGAAAAAGCCGATCTGCGGACGGCCTTCCAGCACCCCATCCGCTTCGAGACGCTTCAACGCGTCGCGCACCGGCTGGGAACTGACCTTGAGCACGTGGGCGAGCGATCGGCTGGTCAGGGAGGTGCCGGGCGCGATGCGACCGCTCATCATGGCCTGGCGGATGCTGCGATAGACCTGCCTCTCGACCGTTTCGGAAAGCGCGACGTCTATCGCTTCCAGTTCGGGCGCCTGCGACTGCTGTCTACCGGGACCGGGCCGCCTGTTCACTTCCTTTATCGCCCCTCCGCTAATACTCCATAGCACGGCAATTTGCCGCTGCTAAGCCTTAACGTTAACGCGCGAGTGAATGCCCAACGAATTGGGTCTGATGGCATCGAACTGCCGCTGCCCGAAAGCATCATGGATGCAGAGCCGTCCCCGCGCGAAGTGCCGGGTGATCAGATGATCTTTCGCAGTCTATACGAGGAAAAAAGATAACAAGAATGATACTTTAGACAATGGTGGGCCCGGAGGGAAACCCCTGAATTTCCGGAAAGCTAAGCTAATTCAAAGACTTTTGGTCCGCCCTGTGTGGCGTCTGTGTAGCATCTTAAAGGGGCATAGGCAAGTTTTGTGAACCCGGGATCAAAAAGCGCGTAGTTAGAACTATTTTCGTCCCGAGGTTGCGCTTAATGGGAAGCCTTCAAACCCATGGAGACTAAACGTGGCAACATACCGCGACATTCAGGAGCATACTCGCCGGACCCGGTTATTTACACCGAAGCCATGTTGGATAGCGCACATCCTGTCCGATTATGGGCTGACGACGCGCCAAGCGTACAATCGATACCATCCAGACAAACGCGAGCACCCATGTCCGCCACATCGCCGGCGCGAACTAGAGGCAGCCATGCGAGAAGTCGGCGCCTTGCCAATCTAGCTTTGTACTTGATTCACACCGGCAGTCTCTCCGCCTTGGCAGAAAACAGTCAATTCCTCTGTTGCCGCTGTTCGCAGATCCCCGAGAACATCTGCTATGTCATTCTGGAAGCTAGGTGAACGGGCCGTCAGATCGTGCACGAGACGCCAAACCCAATTGTGCTTGGCCCGCCAGTCGCCGAATGCCGCTGTTGTCGCGGCAACAGCTTTCCGAAGGTGCGAGCTTTCGGTTTTGCCCTCCGCGACCGAGAGGACAGCATTCAAGATGCGAAGTCGCCCACGACGTTTGCATCCGTCGTCCGGCTCCACGGTGACGATATCTTTCTTGCGCCTGAATTTCATCCCGAGGAATTCGAAGCCGGCCGCGAGCGTCTGTGTACTGGACCTATGCATCACAAATCTTCCAGACGGGTGAGACGCGAACGTCTCGCGCAGGTTCTCGATCGCGGCGTCAACAGCAGCATAGCTTGGACCGAGGACCGCGAAGTCATCCGCCACATTGACGATATCGATGCCAGCCGGCAGTTCAACGTCCTTGAGGATGGTCGCGATTACATGGTTAGCTATTGCGGTTGACGTGGCAGCGCCCTGCGGCAGCCCGGCAAGTGAGGTGAGTTGTAGATAGTATGCGTAGATGTAGCTAAGGCCATGTTGTCCATGCCCTACGCCTTTCAGCCTAGCTCTTGTCCTAGCCATTCCTGTGAGATCAGCCATCAATTCCCCGAAGGGTTCATTCCGGTCCTCCAATAGTGCAGTTGACGTAATGTGGCGCGGCGGGACGGGGAGATTGGTCTTCACCCATTCCCGTTCGATGCTTGGATAGAAGTTTTCCAAGTCTAGGATACCCACGCAGCGAATAGCCGGGTCCGTCATGATCTCAGCCACGCGGTCGACGGCGGCGCGATGGCCGCCTCGCCCCTTGCCGGAGTAGGACGACTGACTTGTCGCCAGAACGCCGCCATATGCGTGCGATAGGAGCTTCTGCCTTACGCGATCGAACATGCCGAACGCGTGCATGGGGCGAAAGGTCTTCCCTTTGGGGACGGGAAAGACAGTGTACCTGTCATGGCGTTCCTGATGTGTCGGCACCGTAATCAACGGAGCGTTGCGGGGGTTGAGGCGCTCGGCAAGTGCGAGCGCATCCGTCGCTTTCTTCCGCCGCATGGCCCCACGCCCCGGAGCCCCATCTCCCACAAGAACGATGTCCCTTTCGATTACGATCTCCCCTCGTCTGAGTTCTTCCTCGTGATCTTGTGCCAACCTGTCGAACGCTGCGATCTGGTCCCGGTGCAACGCGTTGCACCAGTCCGGCGCGACGAAGTCGGGCTGTGGCTTAGGCTCATCCTCATTGCCACGCTGAGCCAGCGCTCTCCGGTTGTACCTACGGCATTCCTCGATTGCGATATAGCGGCGAACATCCCATGACCTCTCAATCAGACGGCCGATCTTCTTCGCATCGCGAGTTCGACCTTCAGCAAGAGCAGTTTGCTGCCTCCGCTGGAACCGCTCCAGCTCCTTCTTTCCGCGTCGATAGGCGGACGGGCTTATGGGGCGCCAGCTCTTCGGATTTCCGACCAGAGCGTGCTCGGCATCGGCCGATGGCTGAGAGGTAGTCATGTGAGTTGCCTATTCCGCGCCCGTTCAATTTTCTGGTCACCCGTCCCCGCACGCGAATAGGCAGAACTCGTGCGGGGACTTCAGGGGTAACCGATGTCGGAGGCCAATCCGACGCCGAATACTTACCATCTCGCGGGTTGAACAGTCAACTACAACCTCATTTTCTATAATAGTTGCCAAACACTTCGACGGTTGACCTTGTCATTTTTCTCAGTACTGCTGGCGTCTCTAAATCTAACCTCGAAGGGTGTCCCAACGTGATGCTTCAAGAATTCACCGAAACGCTGGACCAAGTCTGCACTCCTCTCCAGATCCGGGTCCTGCAGATCAGCGAAACCGAAGGTCTTAGCCTGTACGCGGTGCACCGGGTGCTCTCGTCATGACAGCGTCCTCCGGTCAACGCCTCCAAGACGATTTGGACGCCGCCATAGCCGAACTCCAACTCAACCACCATGCCACACCTGACGCTCGCGCGAACGCGGCCATGATCCGCAAGCTGTTTGGTGTGGAGCCGGGCGCGCTGAGTTGTGACCAGGCGAGTGATTATGAAGGGCGGCTATTTCATCTAGCCTTGGATGCTAATGGCATTAGGGCGCGAGCCCATGTTCTGAAAGCGAAGGCACTCGCCGGCGACGCTTCCTTGTCCCACATCGTTTCCGACCGTTGTCTCGACGACGCCGGCATGGAGCTTGAGACCATCACCGAGCGCGAGGCCCTTCTTGCGCAGCACGGCATGATCGACCCGGCTCTGTTGCCACAAGAGCCCCGGGAACCGTCTGCGGAAGCTTCACAATCCGACGCTGAAAAGCAGCATGATGCCGTTAGCTTGGAGGATCTGCGGTGCCTAGAGGCTCTCTCGCGTCTGGAGCGAGGCGCTACCCGCAAGGAGCTTACAGAGCATTATGGAAAAAGCTTCCGTACAATCTACACCTGGCTTGAAAAGGCAAAGAAGCTACGGCTCAAAGCTTTTGAGGAGGTCCGCCCTGCGGAAAAGCTCGCGGAAGCGAGTCACGATTTCGAAATGATCCGCTCGGATCTTCTAACGAGCTACGAAGAAGCTAAGAGGAAGGGCAACAGCCGGGCAGCGCTCGAAATCTTGAGGGAACTGCGGGCTTGGAGGCAGCAGGACCTCGATATGTGGAACGCAATTGGTTTTTTCCATCAGTACAAGCACCCTGTTGTTTTGGACGATATGAAGAAGGCGATGATGCACGACCTCTTAGGGGGACTGCTTTAATCAGCAGTCACTGCCGAAAACTGCCGATTTGCGAATTACCTTAGGTCCCAGATTGCAACCGGTTGCAAATGCCCCCACCAGCCAGGAGTGCTTCCGGGCCGTACGAAGCGAGATGCGCGTGTCCCGATGCTAGGAAGGTAATTGGCATGCCTAACCCATGTGACACAACACGGAAGCTGTGTGGCAGAGTGGCAGAACGTTACAGGCAAAAGGTCCGGCCACTTTTCCTTGCTGCGCCCAAATTCGGCGCAACCCGCATCTTCTACGCGGAAATGAGGCTGCGGCCTAGGGCTGAGACTCATTCAGACCCAGAATGCGACGAGGGTTGCGAGTGCGACGGCCGAGAGGAAGTTTCGGGCGAGCTTGTCGTAGCGGGTAGCGATGCGGCGGAAGTCCTTCAGCCTGCAGAAGGCGGCCTCGATGCGCCAGCGTCCCTTGTAGCGCACTTCGTCGTAGTCGATTGGCACTTTCCGGTTCGAGCGCCCGGGAATGATGGCCTCGGCACCTTCCGCGTGCAGGCGTTTGCGTAGCGCATTGGCATCGTAGCCCTTGTCGGCGATCAGGCAGCGCACCCGACCGGCCGCGTCCATCAACGGCCCGGCCATGGTGACGTCGGCGACGTTGCCGGCCGTCAGCCGCAGAATGGCCGGGCGGCCGAGAAGGTCCGTCACCGCATGGATCTTGGTGGTCTGGCCGCCGCGCGAGGGTCCGATGGCCTGTGCTTTCGCCCCCCTTTTCCGCCATGGGCGGAGCGGTGGGCCTTCACGTAGCTGGAGTCGATCGACGCCGACAGCGCAAGCACACCCCGGGCAACGAGGGCATCCAGGATGCGGCTCCACAGCTGTCTGCGAGACCAGCGATTGAAGCGGTTGTAGATCGTTGTGGGCGGACCGTATTCGGCCGGGCAGTCCTGCCAGCGGCAGCCGGTCTTCAGCACATGCAGGATGCCGCTGATGACGCGTCGATCATCGACCCTGCGCGCGCCCGGCTGGTTCCTTGGAAGGTGCGGTTCGATCGCCGCCCACGCCTCGTCGTCCAGCCAGAAAAGCCTGCTCATCATCGTCTCCGTCGCAATACGACGGCAGGGAATCTGATTTGCTACAGACCTTCAACAGCCTGATTGGGTTTCGACCCTAGTACCCCCACGGAACGGGAGGAGGTGCCCATCTCAGCCGTTCCCCGACTGGGTCCGGCCCGGCCACTCTCGAGGATATGCGGCTGAAGCGGACAGTCGCCAAACGGACCTGATTCCGCGGCACTAGATTGCCGAGCCAAGTTTTTATTACCTGTGCCAAATCTATGCCCCAGCAGTCGCGGATAACCGCTCTTCTTGGCCGAAGCTACTGATTGCGTCCCTACGGCGTTTCGGTACATATAACAGGATCTTTGGGGGGACTCGAACCTGCAGCCATTCTCGCCACGCGACCTGATAGCATGCAATCCGTGGTCGTCGATACTTCTTACGACCTACTCGCTCAGTCTGTCCTTTCTCGAGGCGATACCTCTCTCCTCGGTCTACCGGACCTATCGCAATTTCACCGTCATCTCCGACATCGAAGGATACCGTGCCTCGCTCGCCGACGTTGGTGCGGTCGGCGTTGGGCGCGACTACGATGTAGTTCCCGTCAGATGCCAGAATGGGATCTTCCATCCGAAGATCGCACTCTTAGCGGACGAGGCGGGTGAGATACGTGCCACGGTCGGCTCCGGAAACCTGACTTTCGGGGGGTGGGGCTACAACAACGAGATTCTCGAATACCTGCGGCCCGGGAGGGACTCGGCGTGTTTCGCAGATCTAGTCTCGATGCTCGAAGCGATAATGCGCGAGACGGCACCGACCGGCCGGCTCGTATGCGTAACCCCTCCTGACCTTAGCTCCTTCATCGAGCTCGGCCGGAAGGCGGCGGCTGTCGCAGGCGATGGCGGTTCGCGGCTTCTTCATACGATGGATAGACCCCTTGCCACGCAGATCGGGGAGATGGCTGCCGATCTTGGTGGTGCCGTGCATGTGAGCGTGGTGTCACCGTTCTTCTCAAGGCACCACGGCATCCGGCTCCTATGCAAATCTCTCCGTTGCGAACGAGTGTCGGTGGCAGTGCCTACGATTGCGCCATCGGTCTTCGACTTCGACGCGGCCGTGGCCGACGGTCTCGAAGTGTCGCCTGTGGCATGCGACGCCTTCAGCGATGACAGATCGCTACACTCGAAGCTGTTCGACATCGAATGCTCGAAGGGGCGCCTGATCGTGGGAGGCAGCGCGAACGCCACCATCGCGGCGCTTGGGGGTGCAAACGTCGAGGCCGTTGTGGCGAGGATACACGACCGCCCGCCACTCTTCGGATGGTCGCCGTGTATGGCATACAAGGAAGTGAGCCTCACGGGCGAAAAGGAGCCGAAAAACCGCGACGGGGCCGCCCTCGTCGTGGAATATGGAGGCGGCGCCCTGTCCGGCAGGATGGTGGGGGCAGACGGTGTTGCCGGAGAGTGGGAGGCGATACTGGCGGCTGGTGCGCGCCGCGCTGCGGCCGGCCGAGTGTGCGTCGCGGACAGCGGGTCCTTCACGGTCGTTGTGCCGAGCGATGTGGATCCCCTTTCCTTCGGCTCATCAGTGCAGGTTATCTTTGTCCGCGGATCCGAAGAAGTCAGGGGCTGGCTTATGCTGCGCGGTTTCCTCGATGCGATGAACCGCCGAGGGCCACTGGCGAGATCGATCGGACGGCAGGTGGCGGGGTTCGGCACCGTCGGCGACATGTCGCTCATTCTCGAGTTCATGGCGAGAGAACCATCCGCGCTTTTAGAGGCTGCGGAACGAACAGGCGGTGGGCGAAAGGCCACCGCCCCGGACCCGCACCTGTTCGTGAAAGGGGCCTTCGGCACGAAGAGCGCGCTCGACATGACCGAGACCTGGCGCAGTGGATCCGGAACCCACGGACATGACGATCTGATCGATGCGCTTGTCAGGCATCTCGCCAGTTCGCTTCTCGGCGGTTGCGACGATGCGGGGGACGACGAGGATGAGGAAAAGAGGGAAGGCTCCAGAGAGCGGAAAGACGGACCGGGCAAAGGAGGTAACACGGGCGGCACCAGCCAAAGGATTAAGAAACAGCTCGTTGAACGAGCTTTCGCGCAGTTGTTCGCAAGACTGGAGCAGGTTCCCGCGGGGTCAGCCCGCGGGAACGGCCTGTACGTTCTTTTCGACATGATCGTGCGGATTATTCCGAGGGCGGAGGAAGGCGAACGGCTTCTTGCCCCCTACCTCGAACGCTGGCTCACCCTTGCGAAGGGCGCGAGACCGCTAGGGGACGATCAGGTTGGACTCGATGACTGCGTGGCGGCCGTCGTCAGCCGACTGGTGATCGGCGACCGGGACAAAGCGGTGACAATGCATGAGTTCCTGCAGTCATGGATCAGCGGAGAGGTGCCTGACAGTTTTGCGAGTGAAAGGTCGCCGAAGGCAGGAAGCCTCAACCAGCAGCTCCTCGGCAGAGGGTTTGCCCAGGAAGAGTGGTCCGCAGCGTGGCGCTCCATTCTTAGGACGCGCACAACATGGAACACTGTCAACGACCTGCGGCGGACGCTCCTAGCGAGGGTTACGTCCTTCGTTGTGCCGGAAGGAGCAACAGATCAGGAGGTGGCGGTCTTCCGCAGATATGTGGCCGGCGAAGGAAGACCCGACCGGATATACTGGCTGGAGCGCCACTATGCTGCCCGTCCGGCATGCAGGTGCGGACATAACTTCCCAGGAATGCAGGAGAAACGCCTGAGAACGTTGCGCCTCGCCACCTGCGACAACATCCGATGCGGGCGGGTCGTTGTGGATGTTTCACTCTAGAGGGCGCGGACATGCGACTGGCTGAAATCGACGAGATTTTCGAGAAGGCTCCTGGGTGCCGCGTGGTTGACGAGCTGCGGACCGACGAAAGCGGCATCGATCCGGTGGGCCTGCGTCAGCTCAATCTCGATCTGATGGATGACTCCCTTCCAGGCATCAACAATGTGACGCAGCACGTCCGTCCCTATACATTCATGGCGTGGGCCGCATGGAAGGCTTCCATCGTCGCACGTGAGGCGGGGAACAGCGATCCGGCGCTGATCGCAGATCTTGCTGACCGCTATGAGGCCCTCTACGCATGGTCGCATTTGATCGCAGGCCGTCCATTCAGGGGAGCGTCGGCGCTGAAGCGGACTATCGGCCGCCGAGCGGACGGGGAGCCTTTCGTATTCAGTGGACCGGTATGGGACGAGTGCAGGAGGAGCCGCACCAGCTTCATGGCTCCGACCGAATACGGCCCATCGATCAAGTCCCTTCATTACATTGGTGCCGATTCCGGGCATATCGCAGACGAGGCCATGCCCGCGGTTCTCGATTTCAATGCACGGGTGGGCAATTTACTGCCAGCGCGCTTCTTCGCAATCGAAGCTCCTTCTGTCACGGAAGATGAGATTGCTCCCTTCGCCCAGCAACTCCCTGTAGACGCGCCGTCGGAAATCGAGATGAAGGTGTTCAGGAATCTGTTCTTCGACATCGGCGGACACGCCGCCTCGCCGGGAGCGGCGAAGCGCAGGAAAGGCACGATCGACCTCGTCCGCGGTCTCCTGCAACGGGAGGGGCCAAGCTCCGTCGACACGATCAGAAGGTATTTTGCCCGGCACGATTTGCCCGCGGTGTACGACGGCGATCCCGAACAGGTTGCCATCTCAGGCATGCTGCTATGCCTCCTCCAGGCGAGACAACTCCAGAGGCTCGCCACAGAGGCCATGCTTCTCTGGCTCGAGCGGCTACTTTCCGAAGACCGCATCGGCACAATGTACCAGCCAAAGACGTCCGAGGAGATCATTGCGAGGGCGCACGAAGCCGCGGCAGCGGGAGACCTCGTCTATGCTTCTTCGGCGACCGTCGGCGACTTCCTTCTGGCGATTGAGATCGAGGGCGACACGATCGGATGGCCGGGCGCGTCGTCGGCGAGCACGACCGACGCCGTATCGATGATTGCCGAACTCATCGAGGCGCAGCTCCGCGATGTTACCCGCGTCCCTGCACTCGCCGCCCGCTCATTCGCCATCGTGCGGGCCGTCGCCAATGCATTCGAGGGCAGAAGACCCCCAAGCGGCCTCGCCGACGGGGTAGAAGGCCGCCCTGACAGGCTTCCGATGGGGCTCATGGCCAGACGGCTGGAGGCCATAGGTGACCGGCCGATGCGCTTCATCTGGAAGGAAATCGTCGAGAGCTGGGTGATCGGCCAGCATGTCCACTGGTCAGCCGTCCGTGGCAGCGACGGAAAGAAACGTCTCCGGATCGGACTTGAGGGCGATGGCTGGATGAGGGTCCGGAGATCGCCATCGAGAGGCGTGTACGAGCCGACAGGCGACCGACTTCAGACGATGCTTTCCCTAGCGGTATCGTGCGGTCTCTTCTCTCGAGATGCAGACGGTCGATACATGGTTGTTTGACAGCGAGGCACTTCCGGCGGCTTCCGTGGCACCGCTAGGTGTTCCGTCGCCCCTCTGCCATTCGCCAGGGCCATCGATGCTGCGAAGTTCGCCGACCAACGGCAAACAAGAAAATGTTTATTTGTCAAACACTTAGACATGCGTTACATTCCTATATGTTCGATTAGGAATGGAACATGCCTCCCTAGATGCGACGAGCAGTGGCATACATCCGGGTCTCAACTTCCAAGCAAGGTCGCTCCGGGCTTGGCATCGACGCTCAGCGCGATGCAATCCAACGCTTCACAACTTCTGAAGGGCTTGAAGTAGTGCAGTGGTTCCACGAAATCGAGACTGGCAAAGGGGCCGACGCGCTCGACCGCCGCCCCGTGCTGGCGGCGGCACTTACTCTGGCGCGGAAACTCAAGGGGCCGGTGGTCGTTTCCAAACTCGATCGTCTATCTCGCGACGTGCATTTCATCTCGGGACTAATGACGCAGCGGGTGCCCTTCTTGGTGGCAGAGCTCGGCGCCGACACGGACCCCTTCGTACTCCACCTCTACGCAGCGCTGGCCCAGAAGGAGCGTGCGCTGATCTCGCTGCGGACGAAAGACGCCCTTCAGGCGAAGAAGATGACGGGCGTGCGACTCGGCAACCCATCCAATCTCGAGGAAGCGCAGCGGCGCGGCGCGGCGGCAAACGCCCAGGCGGCGGAAACCTTCGCCACCAACATCTTACCCCTCGTCCATGTCATTCAGAGTAGTGGTGTCACTTCGCTACGCGCCATTGCTGCTGCACTCAACGCTCGAGGGGTTCGCACCGCACGAGGTGGAGTGTGGCATCCAACGTCGGTGAGCCGCCTTCTGCGCCGCGGCTGACCGCGACCACTTAAGAAATTGCAACCCGTTGCACCGGAAAGAACTATGCCACGTCCCAATCGCTTGACGCCGTTTGGCACTTTCGAGCCTGTACCCGCACGCGGCACCGTTATGGGTAACCGCGGCTGCTTACACGATCGGGAGGGTGTACTTGGCACTAAACGATATAGACATAAGAACTGGATCATCTGCCGCCTAGAATTCAAGGATCGCCGGCGGACCATCAACGCGCCCGGCCTATACACCGAGCTCTTCGCACTTGATGAGGCTACCATGATGGCGGCTGGACACCGCCCTTGCGCCGAGTGCCAGCGTAAACGGTATGACCTTTTCAAAGTAGCTTGGCGGCAAGCGCATGGTCTTCCCAGCGATGCACATCTCAGCGCGTCCGAAATCGACGCTCACTTGCATACGGCGCGTATCGATCGGCTCGGACGCCAAATCAGGTACCAAGCCCGCCTGTGCGATCTACCCGATGGCAGCTTTGTAACCCTGCCCGGAGTTTCAGGACAGCCCCTCATCCTGTGGGATGGCACTCTACACGCGTGGGGGCATGAGGGATATTGGCCGCCTCAGAAGACTCGCACCGATTTAGTCGTAACGGTTTTGACGCCCCTGCCACTCGTCCGCGTCATGGAGGCAGGTTATTTGCCCGGCGTCCTGCTCCCTGGGATAGGATCACGTCGCGCTCTCAATCCTGCCTCATCTATGCCCACCGCCGCCTTGCGCTAGCGGCGAGTTGCTGAGCCGAGGTGTCAATCGGCATGGCCTGTTCGATTTCGTGCGTGAAGGCCGGAACGGTGTTGCCGGGCCGCGGCCGCTCGGCGACCGCTCGCAACGGATCATCCGTCAGCCTGTCGAGGTACTTGACGATGCCCTTCTTGACCGTCCGGTATTCCGGCGGATCCTCCCCCAACGTCTCGGCATGCGCCTTGATCGCAGAGACGATCTGCGCTTTCGGGAAGCGGCCGACGCCGTCGATTGTCACCTGCGCCAGGACGGCAGTAGCGTAGCCAAGCAGCTTCTCGGCGCGAACCAGCCGCTTGCAGTCATTCATGAGCAAGAGACCGGGCACCAAGTCGGGGGCACTGATGGAAATCGAGCGCATGCTGACGGCACGGATGCGTCGCGATGTCTCGGCACCTGACCGATAGACGGCGCGTCTGCTCAGGATTTTCTGCATGGGGCGTCTCGGAAATAGGCAGCGTGCAAGCTGCAGGGTTATGACCCCCAGGCTGTCCAGAGCCTGACGGATGTGTTCGGTCCGATCGGCGCGCTGTCGATGTCGATCGACACGAAGCGACGCAAGGCCAGTGCGGCGAGCCCGGTTATGGGACGCGTCTCCCTGAACGCTCCAAGACACTCGGCCACGCCAAGCGTGCCGTTCTCCTCGAGCCCCGCCAGCAGACGGATGCGGTCTCCGAGAGGGCATTCCCAACGGGCATAGCGGAGAAGGTCGCGCGCGTTCGCGAGACGGAATCCTTCACGGACGACAGCGGAGTCGACAACGACATAGGCGCAGCCGCGCTCTTCCGCCTCGTGAGAAAGCCATCCGTAGCCGGGTCCGCTTCCTGCATCGACAAGCTCGTGCCGTGCGCCTCGGCGCACCAGGAAGTCGGGTACGTGGCTCTGGTCGTCCCGCGCCAAGACGGCAGGAAGGCAGGACCATGCGGCGACGTCGTCGTCGACGTCCAGCAGGCAGGCAAGATCACGCGCCAGCTGAGTCCTGAACGACGGCGCGCCTTGGCACCGCACGGTGCCGAACGGCCTGAACAGGTTCGACGCAATTCCTGTTTTGGTAGGGATGGGACCCTGCAGGGGATCCGGTTGTTGCAGAGCGGCCATTGCCTGCTCCCATGCGCGCGTTCGACATGCCAGCGGTCACGCGGGCGGCGGAACGATCAGCGTATGAGCAGGGTCCGGATCATGGCGTCGGAACGAATACAGAACACAGCCAGGATCGTCAAGCATTGTCGCAAGCCACACGAACTCGCCATGGATGCGGGGCCGCCGCGCCGATGCCGGGCGGCGTTTCCATCGGCGCGGACGTTCACGGTCGAATCCTGAAGCGCCGGGACTCTGGGGTCCCAGCTACCGCGCCGGGTAGGTGACCGAACCGCCGTCATGAAAGACCGCGCCGTCAGTCGGGACTGCCGGGTCGATACGGCCGCTTCCCATCAAATGGAAGACCTGTTCGCCGTTGGCGAGAAGATGGTCCGAGATGATGCGCCGATGGCATCGCCACCAGACGGCCTCCGAGCACATGATGGCGCACCTGGATTCCCGCCCCAGGGCGAGGAGCCGGTCGAACCCGGCCTTGAAGTCCTCTGTAAGCGCGTAGTCCGCGTAATTGTGGAAGCTCCGGTTCTGCCACGCACCGTTCGTTTCGGCAGGGACGTCCTCGACCTTTTTTCGTCGACCGCCGAGCGGAACGATCAGCTCGTACCCGATCTGCACCTCGGCCAGTGTCTGAGCGAGGTTCTCGCTGTCGAACTGCGGATGGGCCCGCGATCCGGGCAGCCTGCGGACGTCGACGGCCATGCCGATCCTGGCCGTGCGCAGCAGATCGATGAATTCGTCGCCGGTCCGGTTCGAATGGCCGACCGTGAAGAAGGGCTGGCTCATGATCGGGCGGGGCCGGAGACGCTACTTCTTGCGGTCGCCTCGATCTCCCTGCCCGGGTTTCGCATCGTTCTTCGCCTTCCGCTTCTGGTCCTGGGCAAGGCTTCGCCCGACGTCCTCGACTTCCTTGAAACGGCCTTCGCCGTCTCGGCGGACATACCGCTTGTCCCCGGGTGTCGGTTCGATCAGTTCGCGCTTGGCTGTCATCGGGTGTCTCCTTCGCTTGGATCCACGTCCAACGGACTTGGATTCCATCTTGTTCCGGAAGGCGATGGCAGACGCTCTTTGAGGCGGCGGATCGAGGGCCGACGTGGCTGCTCTAGGCTCCGTCGATGATCATCCTGTCGAGCGGGATGTCGTGCCACTGCGGGTAGATGGTCGGCAGCTTCGCCAGCTCGTAGCCGACGCCGAAAGTCAGCGGCCTGCTCGGCATCGCAGCAAGCGTCCGGTCGTAGAACCCGCCGCCATAGCCAAGCCTGAACCCGGCGTCGTCATAGCCCACCACCGGAACCACGACGATGTCCGGAAGGGTCGCCGTGCCGCCAGCCGGCACCGGGATGTTCCATACGCCCTTCTCCAGCTTCTCCCCGGCAGACCAGGTACGGAACTCGAGCGGCTTTCCCTTTTCCAGGACGACGGGCAGGGCAAGCTGACCCCCGCGTGCCGGCACGCTGGAAGCCCATTCCCGGAGGTCGGGCTCGCCGCGGAACGGCCAGTAGATCCCGACGACGCTGCCCTCGACGATACCGATCTCCGCATCGAGCCGATTGGCTATCCTACGCGCCGCCTCTGCCCGCGCGTCCGCGGGAACGGCAAGGCGCTCTGCGATGAGACGCTCCCGCTGTGACTTTCGCCAGCGCGCGACATCTATGGTCGTCTGTGCATCGCCCGGAGAAATCCCTGAATAGGAAGGATCGAGCTCGTGCATGAAACAGGGTGGTGACGCGTAGCCTCTCGCATCCCTTTGCTTGTCCGTCATGTCCGTCCTCCTGTGGCTGCGTGTTCGCGAACGGGGTCCGTGCCCGTCGCTCCGTCGGACACCGCTGTCAACGCGACATCCGTGGTTCTCGCGTCGAGCGCGAGGGATTCGGGCGTCTGTGCAGGCAGCGCCGGCATGATGCGGAAGTCGGACCGCTCGGCTGGCGGCAGGGCGGGGCTGCGCATTGAACGCCAGAGCGCGTAGAGGCCATAGAGCGCGTATACGCCGCCCATGGCGACGAAGAACCCGTCCGGACCCATCTCGTCCATCAGCCTGCCGCCGAGCTGCGGCCCGACCATGTTGCCGATCCCGTAGACGATCAGCAGCCCTCCGGACACCTGCAGGAACTCGTCGGCGCTCGCCTGGTCGTTGGCGTGGGCGACGTTCAAGGCGTAGATGGTGAAGAGTACCGAGCCGAGCGCGAACACGCCGGTGACGATCGCGAAGGGGTCGGTCGGAGCGACCATCACCATGCAGGCGGAGATCGCGGCGCCGATCGCGCCAGCCAGCGCCATGACGTAGCGCCTGTCGATCCTGTCGGAAAGCCATCCGAACGGCACCTGGAAGACCACGCCGCCGACCATCGCGGCGGTCATCATCGTGGCGATGCCCGTCTCGGTCAGTCCCGCCGCCTTGCCGTACAGCGGCCCGAAATAGCTCCAGTTGCCAAAGATGACGCCTGCAAGGAACGATCCCACGACGGCAGCGGGAGACTTCCGGAACAGGGCCCCTGCGTTGATGGTCACCTGCGTCAGCGGTTGGGGCGAAGGGGCGACCGATAGTGCCACCGGAAGCAGTGCCGCCCCGAAGGCGAGCGCGCCGACCATGAAGAGCGTCTCCTTCGTGATGTCCCCAAGCGGCAGGATGAACTGGCCGACCGCCACGCCCGACATCGACACGATCATGTACGCCGCGAAGACCGTCCCCCGGCTGGCGTTGTCGACGCGTTCGTTCAGCCAGCTTTCGATGACCATGTATCCGCCGACCAGTGTCACGCCGCCCAGCGCACGGAAGAAACCCCAGGCGACCGGATGGGGGACGAGCGCGAGGAGCAGCAGCGAAGCGGCGAGCAGCGTCTGAAGGACCGCGAAGACCCTGATGTGACCGACGCGCCTGACGAAGAGCGGCGTCAGGATGCAGCCCGCGGTGAAGGCGACGGCGTAGGCGGTGCCGATCCAGGCAATGGCCGTCGATGACCAGCCTTCGGCGGACGCCCTAAGCGGAACGAGGACGTTGCCCAGTCCGGTCCCGACCATCATCAGGAAGGTCCCGAGAAGCAAGGCGGTGAAGGAGCGAAGCTGCTGCCACAAGATGTCGCTTACCGTAGATGTCGATGCATGGAGCTTATGCCACCCGGTCGGCACGGAGCCCCTCGAATGCGTCGTCTGCCTGGCGCTTTCCCGCCATTGGCCGAGGGCGTGTGCAGACTCGAAGCGGTCGGATTCGCGCCGAAGCAGGCGTTGGGCTTTGTGATCACCTGCGGTATGCTGCCAAGGGGATGCACTCGGTCGCGAAATTGCCGTGACGAAGTGGATCATGCTGGCAGTCGGCGTGCTGCTTTCCGCGAACGGCTTCTATACGCGCACCTTTGACTACCCGAACGACACCCCGGTCCGCAATTGCTTCAATATGGATGCTGTCGGTGTCTACGGATGTTTCCATAGCCAGCTGGCGCCCATGCTGATCGCCTGGGTGCCGTTCCTGGTCGGGATCGCACTCATCGCATGGTCTGCGTGAGGATAATCCGGAAAGCCGCCTGACCGGCTCGTTCCGTTGGGAAGGCAGCGCGGTTCCCTTGGCTTGACTTTCCGGTCGCGAAGGCCCACGTCTGGGGCATGTGCAGCACCGACCGCCACCTCCTTCTGTTCTTCAGGGTGTGCCCCATCGCGGGCATCTGACCCCCGGCCAGGTCGCGTCGCGCCCCGGCCGCGGGGCATAGGCTGAATTCCGGTTCGCCGGAGCTACCATCACTAAAGCGGCAACCAATCCCAGATCACCGAAGACAAGCGTTACGCCATGGCTGCGTGCGCGGGTCGCTTACATGAGAGGGCCCGGAGATGGCTCAACCGACCAAGAAGAACCGCAAGCCGGCGATCGCCGTGACGCGCACCGACAGCGAGCGCCTGTGGCGGCTCGCCGAATCCTTGGCTCACCGCAACCGCGCCGTGGCGGAAGAACTGCTCGCGGAACTTGACCGCGCGAAGGTCGTCGAGGACGGCCGGCTCGCGCCGGACGTGGTGCGCATGGGATCGTCCCTGCGCTTTACCAGCGATCTCGGCGAGGACAGGAACGTCACGCTGGTGTTCCCGGGCGAGGCCGATATCGCCGAAGGCAAGGTATCGGTCCTGACCCCGATCGGCGTCGCGCTGATCGGCCTGTCCGCCGGGCAGTCGATCGACTGGACCGCGCGAGACGGGCGCGTTCACCGCCTGACGGTGGAATCCGTCCGCCCACCGATGCCTTCTGTGCTTCCGGCAGAGGCTTCGCAGGAACTGCGGACAGCGTCATGACCGCAATCCGGCCGCCGTGCCGCCTCTCGTTGTTCGGGGGGTGCCTCATCGCAGGATAGCCGCCCCTGAGCCGCGCCATGCGGCCAGGGGATTCTCCAGTGCGCCGAAACGTAACCGCTCGAAGCCGAGCGATGGAGAACTGCGATGACGAAAGATACCTGCTTCCTCACCACCAAGGACTTCACCATCCTAGAGGTCATGCGCGACCGCTGCCTTGGCCGCGACGATCCCCTTGCGCCGATCCTCAAGCGGAAGATCGAGGCGGCGACCGTAATGTTCCGGGACGATATTCCGGTGAACGTCGCCACCCTGAGCAGCCGCGTGACGTTCAGCGTCAACGGCCGCGAGCCTGACAGCCGCATCATCTCGCACGACCGGATGACCTCTCCTATCGGAATGTTCCTTCCGATCACCACGGCGCGCGGGCTCGCATTGCTTGGACTTTCCGAGGGCCAGGAGTTCACGATCGCGAACGCCGACGGCGAGGAAGATCGGATCCTGCTTCACGAAGTGCACTACCAGCCGGAAGCGGCCAGACGGGAAAAGGAGGCCTTGGAGAGGATGAGCGGACCGACTTCGGGCAAGCCGTCCTTGCGGGTGATCAGGGGCACCTTTCACGATCAGCCCCGCCTCGTGCCGGTGTCGCATGACGGCTTCGACGACCCAGGCCCTTCGGCCGCCTGAGCGTCCGGCGCGGCGCAGGAGCAATAAATGATCGAATACCTCATCCTCGCCGCGGCGGCCTTCTTCGCCGGAATGCTGAATACGGTCGCGGGCGGCGGCACGTTCCTGACCTTCCCCGCGCTCGTATTCACGGGGGTGCCCCCGGTTGCCGCCAACGCCACCAGCGCCGTCGCGGTGTTTCCGGGGTACCTCGGAGGAGCGCTCGGGTTTCGCAAGGAGATCGCCGCCTACGACAGGAAGCGGCTGATGAAGATCGTCGCCTTTACCGCGATCGGAGGGCTTGCGGGCTCGTTGCTGCTCCTCGTCTCTTCAAACGAAGCGTTCTCCGTCGTGGTCCCCTTCCTTCTCGCAGCGGCCACCCTGGCTTTTGCCTTCGGCCCTCGCATCCAGGCGTGGGCGAGCCGCCGAAGCCTGGGCAAGCCGGAGGGCGCCTTGGGAACGCTGCTCGTCTCCGTGTACGGCGGTTACTTCAACGGCGGCCTCGGCATCGTGCTGCTGGCGCTGTTCTCGCTGTGGGGAATGCGCGACCTCAACGCGATGAACGGTCTCAAGAACGCGCTGTCCTTCGTGCTGTCCGGGATTTCGGTAGCCACCTTCGCGGCGGCCGGGATCGTCGCGTGGCCGCAGGCAGTCCTCATGATGGTCGCTGCCACTGTCGGCGGATACGCCGGGGCCCCCGTCGCAAGGGCGCTGCCTGCGTCCGTGGTGCGGACGATCGTCATCGCCGTCGGGGCATCGATGAGTGCCCTCTTCTTCTGGCGGGCCTTCGCATGAGCCGCCCGTCTCGCTTCCGGTCAGGAGCGTTGCTGATCCGCCAATGACCCCGGGGACCAGCTATCCGGGCACGCCGCCGACCGCGGCTCGCCGCCCGGACGCTTTTCGGAGACTGACATGTCTGATCATAACAATCCTCGCCCGCGATCCGCTTTCGCGCGGATGATCGTCCGTGGGTTCGGGCGATGGCAAAGACGCAAGGCGATGGACCAGCTTCAGGCCCTGGACGACAGGGAACTCTGGGACATCGGCCTCTCCCGCAACGACATTCCCCGTGCGGTCGAAGGTCTCTTCCGGGACAAGTAACCGGATGAAGCTCAGGTCATTTGCTTGAATGGAGATCGCCAATTGGACATGACGACCAAGGTCATAATCGCGTGCGGCACGCTTGGGCTCATGCTCATCGCGTTCGCGGTTCTCTGACCCTTCGACGAAGCCCTGCACGCGGAGAACTTTCCGCGTGCAGGGCTTTTCCTATCGCCGCTTGCCCGGCATCGTCGCTCGCACCATGAGCTCCGACACGGAACCGGTTCCGGTCTTCTCTGCCTTCTGCTGCTTGGGCTTGCGGGCTTCCTTGTTGCCCTTCCGTTTCGCCATGACGGCTTCCTTCCTGACGGCGCCGCGCACGGCTGCATGGCAGCTCGCGGCGCGGTTGATCCATGATGTGAAAGGAATGTCCCTGGCCCGCCGCCCGAGGCTGCACGAGCCAGGGCTAGATGCCGTTTTTCGGACGCTTCCGGAAAGGAAGCCGCATTTCGGAGAAAGCAATCACCGCCGCATCTTGGCCAGGATGCAGGCGATGTCAAACCGTCTTTGCAGTAAATGGCCGTTGGCCGGGCGACATAAGGTCGCCTCGCAAAGAGGGCTGCGAACTGCTATATCGGCGGCATGTGCATGGAGACTTTCATCAAGGTTTCGAGGCTTGCCGGGAACGGTCGCATCCGCCCCCGGAGCAGGCTTCCTCACCCCGATTTCCGCACCTGATCCTGCTCCGGGAAATCTCTACGAAACCTGCGGTCTGATCCTGCGGCGCCGAGCGCCGCATCGATGGAGCGTCCGATGAGAGCCCCCCGTTCACGGCTGATATGCCGTCCCTGCAACCGCCATCTCCCACTGTCCGCCAGCCGTTGTCCCTGGTGCCTGTCTCCGCCCGCCCACAGCTCCGCGGGCCCGTCCCGGATTTCCGCGCTTTCGCGCGTGATCTCGTCGGAAATGGGGACGCGGTCATGATGCAGTCCCTTAATGACCCTGCAGCTTCCGGCGACCTCCTGAGGGAACACGCGGCGCTCCCGTGGCGCATGAACTGCGACGGGAACCTCGAAGTCATGCTCCTGCGCCCGCGGAGGGGCGGAAGCTGGCGCGTTCCGGCAGCCCGCTTTTCCGTCACGAGAACGGAGCTCCAGTCCGCCGACCGCGCGGCCTTCCAGGAAGCCGGCATCATGGGAAGGGTCGGTTCCGAACCGCTCGGGCGATACGTGGCGCTGAGACTCCGACCATGCGGCAGCCGCAAGGCGGTCGAGGTGACGGTCCATGGGCTCCATGTCTGGGGCACCTTGGTCAGCTGGCCGAACGACGTGAAGGTAATCCGTCGCTGGATGGCTCCTGCCGAGGCGGCGGTCTCGATCGAAGAGGCCGGGCTTCGCGATATCTTCGCGTCCCTCGTCTCGGGCGCGGCGCCTGTCCAGCCGGAACTGCCGTCATGCAGCCGAACCGTCGCAGTCCGGAACGGGTCCGTTTCAGGGCTTGCTTCGTCGCCAACAACGGTTAGGTTCGCTCCATGCTGAAAATGCCAGCCTTCGTGCGCCTCGACGGCGCGCGCCTGCTCAAAGCGGGCATCTAACCCGGACGCGATCTGACCCCTGGCTCAGCGTCCGGGTCCGCCAGGCTCAAGCAACCTCATTCGATCTTCGCGCCCGCGATCCCGGGCGGTCGCCTGCGGCGTTCGGCCCGGGCGGGGAGTCATTCATGGAAATCCTCGATCTCCTGCGTCCCCAGGACGTCCTGATGCGCCATCCGGCGCAGGCGAAACGCCCGCTTCTGGAGGCCATGGCGCGTCAGCTTGCTTCGCGGACCGGACTTACTCTCGTTTCAGTGCTTTCGGCACTGCTCAGCAGGGAGAAGCTGGGTGCCACCTGCATCGGCCAAGGCATCGGCATGCCTCACGCGATGCCGGGCGGATTGGGGGAGCCGGCTGCTGTGCTTGCAGTCCTCGAACATCCGATCCCTTACGACGCGTCCGACGAGCAGTGCGTGGATGTCGTGCTGGGGGTAGTCTGGCCTCGCGAGGGTTCTACCGAATTCCTGAACGCTCTGGCGCGCTTCTGCAGGCACCTCTCCCGTCCGCAGGTCCTGAAAAAGGTCAGGGCCGCTATGTCGGCCGAGGAAGTCCTGCAGCATCTCGGCCAGCCGAAAGATGCCGGATGTCCCTCGGTCTCCGCGCTGTCGACCGCAGTCACGCCTGGGCCCCTGGCCATGCCACGGCCGCAGGCAGCAGCAATGTGGGCTTGGCGATGAGCACGATGGCGATGGACAGGCTCTCCGGCTGGCTGGACGGCCGGATGTCAGATCGGAATCTGGCGGACGCGCTCGGCTGCGACGTCGAATTCGTCCACCGTGTCTCGGAGTGTTGGACCCGGAACTCCCTTTCCAGGGCGCCCGCAGAGCGAACGCAGGGCGTGCAGACCTGCACAAGGCTGGCGATAGCCCACGCCCTGCACACGACCGGCGCGCTGACGCTGCCGGACGCTGCCGCCGTGGCGGCTGGAAGCTGGCAGGTTTCGGCGTCCCTGCTGAAGCTTCTGGAGTTCCGTCCGAGTGGCTGTCAGCCCGGCGACGGTGATGACGAAGCGGACCCTTTGATGCAGTTCGTCCCGCATGCGGCGGAGGCCATCCCGATCGCAGCAGCCGACGAATATCTGGATGTGGCGGACGGCCGCCGGGTCTACTGGCGCAAGCCGCGGCGCGACGCATACCTGCTTGCCTGTGACCTTCATCGCCTCTCCTGCGCAAGCAGACGCGAAGACACGCCTGCCCTGCAGGAAGAGTATCTCGAGCTGCTCGCCAGGCTGCGGGAGCCGGAGGACCACGTCTGCGAATGGATCGGGACCGTAGCCGACGGCCGCTTCCGCCCTGCTCCCGACAGGTTCGCCGAGCGCTCGCCCGCGATGCGGCAGGGACTTTTCCACCAGGGGAGCCGATCGTTCGCCGAGTCCTACGCGACGAAGGTTTCCGTCAACGTGTCGCTGGCGGCGCGCTCGATGAAGCGGCGCGCTCTTGGCCTTGCCGTGACCGATCCGCTGAAGATGACGGCCGCCCGGAAAGGCGACGGCAAAGCATGATGAAGACCCCGCACTACCTGATCGACAAGTCGAAGCTGCTCCGCAACCTCGAGCGGATCGAACACCTGCGCGAGAAGTCCGGAGCCAAGGCGCTGCTGGCGCTGAAGTGCTTCGCGGCCTGGAGCGTGTTCGACTTCATGCGTCCCCACATGGACGGCACGACGTCGTCCTCCCTCAACGAGGTCAGGCTGGGAAGCACCCGATTCGGCGGCGAAACCCATGCCTACAGCGTCGCCTGGGCCGACCACGAGATCGACGAAGCGGCCGGGTTCGCCGACAAGATGATCTTCAACTCGATCGGCCAGCTTGATCGTTTCGGCGCGCGCGCAGGCGGCCTTGCCTGTGGTCTGCGCCTCAACCCCGGCATTAGCGTCTCGCATTTCGACCTCGCCGACCCGGCGCGTCCGTTCAGCCGCCTCGGCGAAACCGACCCGGGCAGGATCGAAGCCGTCCTCGACCGGATCAACGGCTTCATGATCCACAACAACTGCGAGAACGGCGACTTCGCGCTGTTCTCTGAAATGCTCGACCAGATCGAGGAGAAGTACGGCGAACTGTTACGTTACGCCGACTGGATCAGCCTGGGCGGCGGCATCCATTTCACGGCCGACGGCTATCCGATCGAGGCCGAAGGGGTCGTGTCGGTCAAGCCGATGCCGAAGCCCGGCTGGACGATAGACAAGGTCGTCGCCCCTTATGAGGCGGAATACGAGCTTCACGGACGGAAGGTCGCGGAGGGAGTGACTGAAATCACATGGAGCGGCGGCAGCCTGGCCGACGACGAGTATGACGAGTTCGTTTTCCGCGGGACCGCGTCCGGTCATCGAGCCTTATGCGCTCACCGTCTCCATTCTTGAAACCGCCATGCTCGGAAGGTCCGGGAAGAAGAAGGGGACCAGTTCGTGACCCGTCTCGATTTTGCAACCCGTTGCAACGAATTCCGAAGCACCCTCCCCGCCGACGCGCTGGACATGACAGAAGTTCGCTTCGCGGCTCCCGGCGACGACGGAATCATTGAAGGCTACGCGACCCGCTTCAATACGGTGGACAGCTACCGGACCAGCTTCGATCGCGACGCTTTCGCATGGGAAGGCCGGTCCCTTCCGCTCCTGTGGAGCCACAATCCCGGAGATGTTGTCGGCAGCGTTCGTTCGATCGTCGTGGAAGACGCCGGCCTGAAAATCCGCGGCCGGCTCAATCTCGACGTACAGCGCGCCCGCGAAGTGCGCGCCATGCTGATCGCAGGCGATATCGGCGGCCTGTCCATCGGCTTCCGTCGCCTTGCTGACGTGCCTCGCCCCGGTGGCGTCCGCCACATTACCAAAGCGGAGCTTCGCGAAGTCTCGTTTGTCGCGATGCCGTTCGTACCCGGCTCGCAAGTCACCTCTATTCGTACCGCTACCCAGATCGGCCAAGCGCCCGCCTTGGCCTCTTTTGTCAACGCATGCCGGAAGACGGCGCGGGCGCTGAGCCGTGCTGGCTGGCCGTGGACCTTTCCAGCAATTCAGACCTCACCGTCATCGTTGCCGCGTGGCGCGATTGCAAAGGCGGCTACATCGTCCGACCGTGGTTTTTCTGCCCTGCCGACAACCTGACCCGTAAGGCGGAGCGGGATGGGGTCCCCTACCCTCTTTGGGCAGAGGGAGGTTTCATCGAACCGACCCCCGGCAACGTCGTGGATTTCCGTGCAGTGGAAGAGACAATCCGCGAACTGTGTGAGCGTTTCGATGTGCGGGAAATCGCCTTTGACCCTCACCTCGCCCGTAACATGATGAACACGCTACGCGAGGATGGCTATCCAGCGATTGAGATGCGGCAAGGCTGGGTGACGATGGCACCGGCGATCAAAGAGCTTGAACGCGCGATCATCGGCAGACAGTTCCGTCACGGCGGGCATCCGGTGCTCCGGGCGATCGGCTCGAAAGCACCATGGCAAATGCCGCCACCCGCGCGAGCATGGCGTTGAGGGGCATAGGCGCTGGCATCTTCGCCGGTCTTGCGGCCGGTGGCGTGGCAGGCGTCGTCAACCAGATCGGCCAAGTCGCGCAAGGCATTGCCGCAATAGGCGATGAGGCCAAGCGCGCAGGCGTATCTAATCGCGTGTTTCAGGAATGGGCGATAGTCGCGGAGCAAGCGCGAATTCCAGTCGACGCAATGATCGACGGGCTGAAAGAATTGCAACTTCGCGGGGATGAGTTCGCGATCACGGGAAAGGGTAGCGCTGCCGAAGCCTTCGCACGTCTCGGCTACGGCGCCGAAGAGTTGAAGAGCAAGCTTGCCGACCCGTCCGCGCTCTTGCTGGAAATCATCGATCGGCTCGGCAAATTCGATAAGGCTGCGCAGATCAGGATCAGCGACGAGCTCTTCGGTGGCTCCGCCGGGGAGCGCTTCGTAGAGCTGCTAGATCAGGGCGCGGCTGGCATTCGCCGAACGATCGACGAAGCGCACACACTCGGCAATGTGCTTTCCGATGAAGTGATCGAACGCGCCGCCGAGATCGACCGGCAATTCAAGATCATATCGCAGACAGTCGGCACGGCGCTGAAGGGAGCGATTGTCAACGCCGCTACTGCGCTTCAGCAGTTCATCGACAGTTTCAGGAATTTCGAGGATCAGCAGGATGCAACCCTCGACGCCAGAATTGCCGAGATCGGAGCGCAACAACTCGCCCTCGAAAACAGAATCTTGAAGCTGAAGGGGCAGCAGCACGACGGCGGCTTGTTCTCGCGCGATGTGTCCGGCGACATTGCATATCTTGAAGAACAACGTGCCGGGCTTTTGGAAGAGGAAGCGCAGATCATGCGCGTGATCGCGGCCCGCCAGAAAGCCCGCGAGATCGCGCCACTGCCCGCGATTGGCACACCTTTTTTGCCGCCGGCATACACCCCGCCTCCGCCAAGCGGCAGCGCCGCCCGCGATGCATCGGCCACGAAGATTGAACGCGAGCGGCAGGCTGTCACGGACCTGATCGCGGAGCTTGAACGCGAGTTGTCTCTGATCGGCGCGACCGATCTTCAGCGCCAGATTTCCAATGCGCTTCGGGATGCCGGGGCGGCGGCCACCGACGATCAACGCGCCAAGATCGCCGCGCTGATCACGGCGCTGCATGCGGAAGAGCAGGCACAACAGAAGGCGACCGATGCAAAGCAGGAATTCGCGTCAATCGCCAGCAACGCGGTGACCGGCTTCATATCCGATCTGCGCAGTGGTGCGACTGAAGGCGAAGCGTTCGGCAATATGATCAGCAACATCGCCGATCGCCTTATCGACCTTGCGGTGCAGATGATGATCATCAAGCCGTTGATGTCGGCCTTCGGCCTGAAGGGCGGCGGTTATGTCTCAACTGGCACATCGCCGGTGAGCCTCGCCACCGGTGGCTACGTGAGCGGACCCGGGACAAGCACAAGCGACAGCATTCCCGCCCGCCTTTCCGATGGCGAATACGTCGTCAACGCGGCGGCGACTAAGCGGAACCGGGCCTTGCTCGAGGCGATCAATGCGGGACAGATTCCACGTTTCGCCAGCGGCGGCCCAGTAGGACGCGGCGACCACCCGAAGGGCATGGCTGGCGCAAGCACGGGCAACATCACATTCGCACCCGCCACCTCAATCACTATCGAAGGCGGCTCGCGTGATCCGGCGGCAGATGAGAAAATGGCGAACAGTGTGGCAGCGAATGTGGAGCGTGTTCTTCAGGAGAAGATGGCCAGCTTCATGATGGAGCAAATGCGCGGAGGGAACGCGTTGAAGCGCGGCAGTTTCGCGTGAGGAAGGTTGCAGATGATCAATGCTATATTAGAATGAATGGAAAGCGCAGTGGGGCGTGAGTATGACAGATGAACTTTTGACTTGGTTTTTTAGCGTAATCACCTCCGCCGGCCTGGTGGGCATTGTCACCTATCTAGCGCGAGAGACGATCGCGAGGTTCTTTTCCAAAACAGTCGAACATCACTTCGAAAAAAAACTGGAAGAATTTAAATCGGAAATACGAGGTAAAGAACAAGAGCTAGAGCAAATAAGATCCTTCTTAATATCTTCCCATAAAGAACGCGATAATGCGCTGCAATCGAAACGCCGAGAGGCAGCTGAAACACTGCTGAAAATTCGCCGCGCCCTTTCTCAGTTTTCTTTGCTTGTTGAATACATGAGAATATTAAATATTGAGAATATTATACGAAGTAGCGATCCGAAGATACAAGCTCTTTTTGAGGCTCTAACAAAGCCTTTCGATATTGAAAGCAATTTAAGGAAGATAGGAGAGATAGACGATACGAATCCTCGTCTATATTTGAGTGAGAAATCATTGAGAGCATATGACGCATACAAAACAATCATCGTGCAAGCCACGATGATGATGAAGCTTTTTAGCTTACCCCTTACAGATAAGAAAAAGCTGGTAAAAGACGGTCATTTGCGAGATATGATTGTCAAGCTAGTTCCGAGTTCAAAAGAAGGTTTTGATAATTTTGGTGAAAGTTTTGCCTACGAATGGTCTCAATACTTCTATGATGAAATACTAATATCGCTGAGACATGAGATTTCCGGAGTGGATGACATGTCTCGTGATACTGATTCTGCTCAGCGACTTGCTCTAGATTCACGCCGCGCGCTCATCAATGTCCAAACCTCTATACGAACTGCCGGCCTGTCGGACACATTGTTGAAATCAGGTGAAATCTCCGACGATTCACCGTTGAAAGCATAGGCAATCAGCTAGGCTGCGGGAACGCCATCTTGGAGACCTATAATGAAACTCAAACTTTTGATCGATACATCTGTTTGGTTAGACCTTACAAAAGATCTCCGTCATTTGCCAATACTGGATGCACTTGCTGCATTAAATGAAGCGGGCGAAGTAGAGCTGATACTGCCGGAGATCATCCTCGACGAGTTCGCGCGAAATCGTGACCGGGTGATGGCATCCAGCCGCGCAAGCTTCTCAAGCCACTTCAAGCGAGTAAAGGACGCAGTTTTGCAGTTCGCGCCCGAGCAGGGGCGGGCCGACCTCATATCTCAGTTAAGCGAGATCAATCACCGCATTGCCACGGACGGCGAAGCCGTGAACGAAGCGGTTAGTATTATTGAGGGTCTGTTTCTCATCACCGGTACAATTCCCACCAGTGAAAGTGTTAAGGCCCGTGCAGCAGGGCGTGCAATAGCCAAGATTGCCCCGTTTCACCGACAAATCAACGGGATTGGTGATGCGATCATCATCGAAACTTATATCGACGAATTATCAAAGCGAAAAGAAGATGAAACATATGCTTTTATTACACATAACATCCATGATTTTAGTCAAAAAGGCGTAGACACACGAATACCGCATCCGGACATTGCCGACCTATTTGATGGATTACATTCGCACTACTCCACCAACCTCGGAGCACTTTTAAAAGAACATGCCAGCGATCTTATCGAAGAATTCACCTTTGATCGTGAGTACGTGAGCGAGCCGCGAACGTTGTCTGAGCTGCTCGAAGCGGAGGACAAGCTGATTGAACAGATCTGGTACGGACGCAAAGGAGGCATCATACACGCCGTCGAAACCGGCAGGGAAAAGCGTGTCTCCAGAGAAACGTGGGAAGCCGCTACGCCTGACGAGCGGCGAGGCATGATCATAGACGAAATTTGGGAGGGAATGATCGTTGCAATGAAGTCTGCGGAAGAGAAGTACCCCGGCGAACTCGGCCCGTGGACCGATTTCGAATGGGGCATGCTTAGCGGAAAACTCTCGGCAATTCGGTGGGTGCTTGGAGACGAATGGGACATGCTTAACACCTAGCCGTCACCAAAAACTACCGTCTTTCAGGTCACCGGCCAGTATCAAACCTTCATATTTCACTACTGCCATCCATCGCGCCAGCGTTGAAGGACGGGTACCCTGCCCATAGCGTTCCTCAACGCCGCCCGATCGCGCCCAACCACCCATTGCCCTCGTGGCATCGATGGGTACGCCGGCCTCGCGTAGCGCGTCCCTAAAGCCGTGTCGGAAAGAGTGAAACGAAACACCCGGCTCGTTGATGCCGAGCACCTTCTTTTGCCAATAGGCAAACCGCTTCTGGAACAGGTCCGACAACTCAGCCTGACTACTTCCCGGCAAATCGTGGAAGAGACGTGACCCGCCTTCCCCCCGCACATTTGCAACCCGTTGCAACAAACCAAGCCGGATCAATTCGGGATGCACCGGCAACACGCGTTCACTACCCGGCGTCTTCAGGCTCTTAGCCGCGGTCTTTCGCAGGATGAAGCATTCTACACCATCGCGAACGCCGATATCGTCCACGGTCAGCCCGACGATCTCTCCTAGACGCATGCCTGAGAAGATCGCGATCAGCGGCACCCACCGACGACCGGCAAGCGCACCGCCTTTCGACCACTCCCCAAGACCCGCGACAATTTTGTTCATCTCATCGATTGTGAACGGCCGCTTGGATATATCGGCCGCGCCCTTTGCCGGCGCGAGCCGCACCGCCGGGTTGACGGTTAGAAGCCCCTTGTTAATCGACCAATTGAAAAACGCGCTCAATGTATGCGTGTAGACCCGCACCGTGCCGACTGCCATCTTCCTATCATTGCGGGTAGCCGCGCGGGCGGCGATGTCGCGCAAGGTCTTGCACCCTTCATATGCTTTCAGCTTTGTGACGTTAGCGGGGATGCTGGCGAGCAGCTCTTGCACGGCCGAACAGTCGGCCCTCGTGATCGCTGCCAACGGCATGTCCGGCCCGATCACTTCCTTCATGGCGCGGAAGGTCATTACGTATTTGGCGTCGGCAGTGTCCCCTAGATGCGCCCGCGTCGGATCGGTTTCCATGCGCTTGATCGCCTCCCCGAGCGTAATCCCTTCCGACGCGGCCGGACGCGGCGACACTGAGTTGATGCCGGCGAAGAGCGGATCATGTGCGATGTCGCCATGCTGCCCGTCCATCCGATCAAGCATTCGCTTCAAATGCTCGATGTCAGCACGGCGAAGCAGTTCCAGCAGTTTCACGAGTTCGGGCGAAGCCTCGAACCTCTCCGCACGTATACCAATCCGACTTGGAGCCGGAAGCGGGACGCCGAGATTTCGCTCATTGATCAGCGAACGGGCCTGAGCAAAGAGCGCAGCTTCAGCCGAAGGGTCGCGGCTCTCATACGCGGCGATGTCATGTTCCGCGTTTTCCCGCACCTCGTCATCCCGTATGGTGACAGTATCCTGTTCCACCCGCCAGAAGTCGCCAAGAACGGCGCGGCGAATTTCGGCATCTGTCACCGACTGCGCAGGAACAGGCTCCCCGTTTTTCAGCGCTTCGCGGGCTCGATCCCATTCCAGATCAAGTCGGACGGATGCCCGCCGGGCTTCCTTGGCAGCAACCCGATAGTCAGTGGTTCCAAGCGCGATCCAGATTTCGCGCTTTCGGAGTGCTTTTACCAGATCAGTCGGAACACGCCGCCGAAGGCTGTACGTACTGCCCCGCCGTATCAAACCCGTGACTTTTTCCACCTGCTCCATCCCGCTAGTGTAGCGTTCTTGTGTAGCAGATCAATCTCCTACGGCTTTGATTTCGCTGTTTTTTCCGAGATATCAATCCCTTGCGGAGGGACTGGTGGGCCCGGAGGGACTCGAACCCCCAACCAAGCGGTTATGAGCCGCCGGCTCTAACCATTGAGCTACAGGCCCCACGGGGCGTGGATTAGTGGCTTTTTCGGGCTCGCACAAGCGGCGCGCCCAAAACAACGCACAATCGCGGCATAATCGGCCAGGGACATTCTTCAACGGAGACAACCCCATGGTCCGCACCGCCTCGTCCCTCTTCCTCGCCGCAGCGCTTGCCGCGGTTTCGCTTCCCGCGCTGGCGCAGGACGCGGATCGATGGCGGCCGCATATCACGGTGACCGGCGAGGGCGAGCACGCGATGCGGCCGGACACGGCAATCCTGAGCTTCGGCGTCATGCGCGAGGCCGAAACGGCGCAGGCGGCCATGCAGGCCAACAACGAGGCCATGGCGGCAGTGACGCGGGCGCTGAAGGAGGCCGGCATCGAGGACCGCGACCTTCAGACCGCCGGGATCCAGATCAATCCCCGCTACGAGTATCCGCGCGACAATCAGGGTGGCCAGACGGCCGAACTCGTCGGCTACCAGGTGACGAACACGCTGACGGTGCGGGTGCGCGACATCTCAAAGGCCGGCACCGTCCTCGACGAGGCGGTTTCGCTGGGCGTGAACCAGGGCGGCGGCATCAGCTTCGTCAACGAAGATCCCTCCGAGGCGCTTTCGCAGGCGCGCAGGGAAGCGGTCGAAGACGCGATGGAGAAGGCGCGGACGCTGGCCGAGGCGGCCGGCGTGAAGCTCGGCGCGGTGGCGAAGATCGCCGAACGGACCGGCTCCATGCAGCCGCCGCAGCCCTTCATGGCCAAGGCTGCCGCCGACATGCGCGAATCGGTGCCGATCGAACCGGGCGAGAACGCCTATCGCGTCGAGGTCGAGATGACTTTCGGGATCGACGGCGGCAACTGAGCCGGCCGAACAAGCACGAACGCCGCCGGGCGGGCCGGCGGCGTTCGGACCTAAGCGGATCCGCTCAGAAGCGGATGACGGGGCAAAACGGCGCGCGGCCCACCGTCACGCTGACATGACGACCGGACTTGCGGCCGTTCACTTTCACCGCACGATGGTTCGCCCAGGCGACATGGGCACGCCGGACGCCGAGCGAGCGGACCTTGGCGACCGCCTCGCCGTTCGTGCAGACCCGCGGGCTGAATCCCTTGCGACCGCCGTGGCGCGGGAAATGGCCCCTGCGCGGCTCGTCGCGGCGGAAGCGATGTCCCCGCACGTCGGGGCGTCGGGAATGGTCACGGCGCATCTCGCCGCGATGGCCGCCAGGGCCGAACTGAGCCTGGACGGTGGGAGCAGTGATATTCTGCGCCGCCATGGCCCCGCCGACGCTCGCGGCGAACGCGCCCGTACCGATTGCCGCGGCCAGTGCCACCGACATGATGTTCTTCATCCTGAGCATTCTGCTTTCTCCGATCTCGGTTATCTGGTTGCCGCTTCAGCGGACCCGGACAATGGCAGGTGACCCCTGAACCGGGATCGAACGGCCCGTTCAGCCGCCGTTCATGAAGATGGCCGGGAGAAAGGATCGGGCTCCCGCCGCCGGCGGGAGGAATCAGAAAGGAGATCCGGAAGCGCCGGAAGAAGATGGGGCGCCCCGGCAAGCGCCGGATATGTGACCTTGTCGGTGCACGTCCTGTTGAATGGGGGCAGTAGCCCTACGGCTCCTCTTCAAGCACGTGCTCGAAGTAGTCCTCGGGTTCATCGAGCTCCTGTTCCAGCGCGGTGATGCGGCCGCGCATGGAGATGCCGGCCTCGTGGACGCTCTCCGGCCGTCCCGACCTGAGCGGGTGCCAGTCCGGCAGGTCCCTGCCCTCTGCGACGAGACGATAGGCGCAGGTCGACGGCAGCCAGGAGATGGTCCTGACGTTCTGCGGGGTGAGCTTGACGCAGTCGGAGACGCGCGAGAGCCGGTTCGTATAGTCGACGCAGCGGCAGAGGTCGGCATCGAACAATCGACATCCCACGCTCGTCCAGTAAATCTCGCCGGTATCCTCGTCCTCCAGCTTGGCCAGGCAGCACTTGCCGCAGCCGTCGCAGAGCGATTCCCACTCGGCCTTCGACATTTCGTCGAGGTCCTTGGTTTTCCAGAATGGTCTGTCCATTGCGCGCATGTCGCGTCGCATAGCACCGAGGTCAAGCGACTGCGCAGGAAAAATGGCGGGGGCAGAGATGCGGACATAAAGGAACCATCCGGATCGAGGAGGGTTTGTGCCGCGAAGGGCTTACTCTCGAGAGGAGATACATTTCCATGAAACTTCATGCACGCATCGTCGCGGGCACAGCACTCGGCGTGCTGATGGCATCGGCGCCGAGCTGGGCAGACGGCCCCCAGGCTGACTCCGTCCCCGCGCGGAACATCCTGCTGGCGCAGAACGACGCTCCTCCCGCAGAGGAGGTCCCGTCGCAGGACGGCGCCCCGCCTGCTCCGGCGGGCGAACAGGCCGCTCCCGCGCCGCAGCCGCCGGCCGAAGAACCGGCCCCGGCACCGAATGCCGCCGAACCCGCGCCCGAGCCACAGCCGGCCCCCGAACAGCCGGCGCCCGAGCCGGAAGCCGCTCCGCAGCCCGCACCCGAACCCGCTCCCGCGGAAGCGCCGCAGGCCGAGACCCCGCCTGAACCGGCACAAATGGGGGATGGCGCGGCGCAGGACGCACCTGCGCCGGAAGCACCCGAGGCCGCGCCGCAGCCGCAGGACGCGGCACCTGCCCCCGAGGCCGCGCCCGCCCCGGAGCCCGAGCAGCCCGCACAGGCCGACGAACCTGCCGCCGGCGCTCCGGCCGTCGAACCCCCGCCCGCGGAAGAGGCGCCCCGTGATGGTGCGGCCCCTGCCCCCGAGGGTGCGGGCGACATGCCCGCTCCGGGTGGAGACACGGCGCCTGCCGAACCGGCACCGGCGGACGGAACGCCGCCTGCTCCCGAGCCGGCTCCGGCTCCCTCGGACCAGTCTGCTCCCCCGCCGCCTCCCGGCGACCAATCGCAAGACATGCCGGAGAATGCCGCGCCGATCCTGGACAGCGCCAAGCAGCCGGGCGGGATGACGGGCGACCAGCCCCTTCCCGAGACGGAGGTTCCCGAAAGCGCGGACGTTCCGCCACCGACCTCGGACCAGGATGCCCAGACGCCGGAAATCTCTCCGCGCGACATCGAATCGATTACGGCCACCGAGGGCCGCCGCATCGACCGCGATGCGTATCGTCGCGAACGCAACGAGGGTCCCGAAGGCGCCGACGTGCTGCGCGAGATCGGCGAGCGCATCATCTACCAGCTCGGCGGCGAGACGTTCGTGCGCGGTCCCGACCGCGGGCGCCTGGAACGGAATGCAGAGGACATCTACTACGACGAACTGCCGCGCGGCCGGGTTCGCGAGACCATCGTCCGGCCGAACGGCGTCCAGATCGTGACGGTGCGCAACCGCTTCGGCGACGTGATCCGTCGCTCGCGGGTCATGCCTGACGGACGCGAGGTCATCCTGACCTATGTGGACGAGCGCAACTACGACCGCCAGCGCGAATGGCGCGATCCGGGTCGGGACCTGCCGCCGCTGCGTCTGCGTATTCCCTATCGCGAATACATTCTGGACGCGGGCCAGGTGCAGGATCCGGACCGGTACTACCAGTTCCTGGATCAGCCGCCGGTGGAAAGGGCACGTCAGCTCTACTCCGTCGACGACGTGAAGCGGTCGGCGAGACTGCGCGATACGGTACGGCGGGTCGATCTGGATACGATCACGTTCGCGACCGGTTCGGCGGAGGTCGACCGAGGTGAAGTCGACGAACTGGAAGGAATCGCTTCGGCCATCCAGCGGATGCTGGACGAGAACCCGGCGGAAACCTTCCTGATCGAGGGTCACACCGACGCCGTGGGGTCGGATGTGTCTAACCTCGCGTTGTCGGACGCCCGTGCCGAAGGGGTCGCCACCGTCCTGACGCAGTACTACGACATCCCGCCCGAAAACCTCGTTACGCAGGGTTACGGCGAACGCTACCTCAAGATCGCGACCGACGGCCCGTCGCGAGAGAACCGTCGTGTCGCCATCCGGCGCATCACGCCGCTGGTGACGCCGGTGGCAAGCGCTCAGTAGCGGCGAACAGTCGTCGAAAATCGATGCCCGGCGGAGCGATCCGCCGGGCATCTTTCGTTGCGGGAGATGTCTCTTTTTCGATAGGCGGACGGCCGGTCGTCAGGAAAACGTGCCCGCCACCTTCGTGTCGGTTTTCTCGAACACCTCGTCTGGAACGAAGAAATCCGCGGCGAGTGGTCCTTTCGCGCCCGGCGCGTAGGTGGAGAAATCGGTCACGCCGGCTTCCCGCAGCACCAGCTCGTCGATGAAGAAATTGCCCGTGCACTCGCGCGACGGCCGCGTGACGATCGCATGGAAGGCATCGGCCATCACCTGCGGCGAACGGCTCATCCCGGCGACGGTCTCGCCGCCGAGCAGGTTGCGAACGGCGGCGGTGTCGATGGCCGTCAGCGGCCACAGCGAATTCACGGCGATGCCGTCGCGGGCGAACTCGGCGCTCATGCCGAGCGTGCACATGGACATGCCGAACTTTGCCATGGTGTAGGCGACGTGGTTCCTGAACCACTTCGCCTGCATGTCGAGCGGCGGGGCGAGATTGACGATGTGAGGGTTCGCCGCCTTCTTCAGATGCGGGATGCAGGTCTTGGAGACGAGGAAGGTGCCGCGCGTATTGATCTGATGCATCAGGTCATAGCGCTTCATGTCGGTCTGGAGCGTGCCCGTGAGCTGGATCGCGCTGGCATTGTTGACGCAGATGTCGATGCCGCCGAACGCCTCGACCGTGGCGTTCACCGCCTCGGCGACCATCTCCTCGTCGCGGATGTCGCACAGGACCGGCAGCGCCTTGCCGCCCGCCGCCTCGATCTCGGCGGCCGCCGTGTGGATCGTGCCGGGCAGCTTGGGATGCGGCTCGGCCGTCTTGGCCGCGATCGTCACGTTGGCGCCGTCGCGGGCGGCGCGCAGCGCGATGGCGAGACCTATCCCGCGCGAGCCTCCAGAAATGAACAGCGTCTTGCCTTGCAGCGACATCGCGACCTCCCCTGTCGTTAGAGTTGGTCGATCCTCGCGCGCCAACGGAGGGGAAGCAAGCCCGCGCACCGCTCGAAGGTGGCCATGGCGGATATTACGAGCAGGAGCGTGGGCCGCCTCAGCAGTGGATCGCGGCCAGCCGCTGGAGAAAATCCTGGAGGCGCTGTAATTCGGGCGGCAGTTCGGCCGATCTCGACCGGTAGCCGAAGGCGAGGCGTTCCAGATCCTTTTGCGCCCTCCAGATGTCGTAGGATCCCAACTCCGTCGCCCCCGCCGCTGGGACGGCCTCGTTCACGCTGCTCATACCCATCTGCGTCTCCTGCAAGCTTCAAGAGCCGCAACCTATCGTCGCAGGTGCCTGCCTTCTTTGCGCGCGGTCAAAAATGGCGGAAAATGTTCACACCGCGGCGGAATGCCGTGCCTCGCCCTGTTTCAGGTAGCTGTCGAAGCGGGCCGCCACGGTGCGCACCAGCGGCCGGTGCTTTTCCGGAACGACGAAGAGGTCGCCGCGTCGCACGAGCCAGGGATGGCGTCCGGTGGTCGAAAGCAGCGCCGCTTCGGCAATGAGCGGCCGCGCGACGGGTCCGAACCGAACTGCCGCCTCCTCCGCATCGAAGGCGAAGTCGCACATCAGGCGTTCGATGATCCAGGCGCGCGCATGGTCTTCCGCGCTGAGTTCGATACCTCTGACCGTCGCCAGGCCGCCTTCATCAACCGTTCTCTGATAGACCGAGGTCGCCGGCTGGTTCTGCGCGTAGCCCTGCCGGAACCGGCTGATCGAGGAGGCTCCTAGGCCAATGAGGGTCTCGCAGCGCTCGTCGGTGTAGCCCTGGAAATTCCGTTTCAGGCGCCCTTCCCGCGCCGCTTCGGCAAGACTGTCCTCCGGTCTGGCGAAATGGTCGATGCCGATTGTCTGGTAGCCGGCTTCCTCGATCAGGCGGGCTGCCAGCATGGACTGGGCGTAGCGTTCCTCGGGCTGCGGCAGCCAGTCGTCGGCGATCATGGTCTGGTGCTTCTTGAACCACGGAACGTGGGCATAGCCGAACAAGGCAATCCGGTCGGGCCGGAGGCTCAGCGCCTTCGTCACCGTCTGCTCCAGGGTCGCGCAGGTCTGGTGAGGCAGGCCGTAGAGAAGGTCGAGGTTGACGGACGTAATGCCGCGCTCGCGCAGGCCGTTCACCACCCGCTGTGTGCATTCGAAGCTCTGCTCGCGATTGATCGCCGCCTGCACCTTCGGGTCGAAATCCTGCACACCGAGGCTGGCGCGCGTCATGCCGATCGCGGCGAGCGCGTCCAGCCGTTCCTCCGTCATGTCGTTGGGATCGATCTCGACGCTGATTTCGGGCTCGTCGACCAGGCGGAACGAATTGCGCAGCGATGCGCCGAGCCGCAGGATGTCCTCGGGTTTCAGCATGGTCGGCGAACCGCCGCCGAAGTGGATCGCCCGCACCGGCGCGCGGTTGCCGATCAGACCCGACACCGTCTCGATCTCGCGGCAGAGCGAGGCGACATAGCTCGCCACCGGATCGTACTGCCGGGTCTGCTTGGTGTGGCAGGCGCAGAACCAGCACAGGCGGTCGCAGAACGGCACATGGAGATAGAGCGAGATCGGCTCCTCGCGCTCGATCCGGAGGATCCAGTCGCGAACGGTCTCCGCGGTGATTCCGGCGTGGAAATGCGGCGCCGTCGGGTAGCTCGTGTAGCGCGGTACGGCTTCATTCAGTCGTGACGTGTGCTCTTGGCGCATCCGGAAAGCTCCCTCGCAATGCTTTTCGAATGCACTCCGGGCTTCCGACCAACCTTGATTTCGGTCAATGTGGTTCCGGATGAGACAATCTGGCGCAAGATCGGCGCCGGCAATTCCGCTACACCGGCGCAACGGCGATCACGGTTCGATGGAAGACAGGCAGGATATCCACAACGCGGGCGTGCCCGTCCTTTGCGAAGCGTGCGAAGCGCGCCACCGGGGGATATGCGGAGCCTTGTCGCCCGATCAGCTGCTCGGCCTCTCCAAGACATCCTCGAAGCAGAAGATCGAAGCCGGCGCCGAACTGGTGGGAGACCAGGAGACGATCGATCACTATTCGAACGTGCTCGGCGGCGTGGTGAAGCTGACCAAAACGCTGTCGGACGGGCGCCAGCAGATCGTCGGCCTGCAGTTCGCCCCCGATTTCCTCGGGCGGCCGTTCAGGTCCGAGAGCGCGATCAACGCGGAAGCCGCCACCGACGTGGCGCTGTGCTCCTTCCCCAAGGCCACCATCGAACGCATGATGAAGGAGAGCCCGGGCCTGGAGCACCTTCTCCTGACGCAGACGCTGAAGGAACTCGACGAGGCGCGCGACTGGATGGTGACGCTGGGCCGCAAGACCGCTGCCGAGAAGGTGGCGAGCTTCCTGCTGCTGATCGCCCGCAACATCGATCCGACGGCTCAGACCAAGTCGGGCGCGAGCTTCGACCTGCCGCTGACCCGCGCCGACATCGCGGATTTCCTCGGCCTCACCATCGAGACGGTGAGCCGGCAGCTGACGCGCCTGCGCGCCGACGGCGTCATCCGGATCGAGAACAACCGCCACGTCGTGGTCGACAACATGTCCCGCCTGGAAGCAAGGTCCGGCATCTGAACGGGACCGGCCGCGAGGCCTCTCAATCCTGCCGGAAGCAGTGGTCCCGGCTTCCCACGCCGGGCATGTCATAGAGCAGGACGATCACCGGTTCGCCGTCCGCCACCCGCTCGGCGTTCATGCCGAGGATGGCGACCGCGTCGCCGTCGGATGGCGCGAGCGGTCCCGATAGCCATTCGAACGACCCGTCCGCGCCAAGCCGGAAAATGCCGCCGCCAGCGGCGAGATCGGTCATCGCATACGTGCGATCGGCGGAGAAATCGATGGAATGGCTGACGCCGCGCTCGCTGCGGCAGAGGTAGGAGCCGGCGACGAGGAGCGGCGATGCACGGTATTCCGGGTCGAGTTCGAACGGCTTTGCGTAGGCGCCGGCCGGCAGGGCCGCCATCAGGACCGCCAGTGCGATCGTCTCAACGCTCCGCACGGCCTTGCCACTCCTGCCTTGGAAACCGACGGCCAGCCTAGCGTTCCAGCGGCTCCTGTCCAGCAGGACCCAGTCGCTAGGCGTGCCGGTCGCCCGCCGAGGTCGCATGGATCAGCGGCAGGACGTGTTCCTGCTCGAACGCGACGTGGCGGCGCACACCCTCGAAGAAGGCGCGGAGCATGAAGCCGAGCGCTTCGGGGTTGGTGACGGCTTCGCCATGGCCGATCGCCAGCAGCGCTTCCGAAAGATCCTGCGCCGAGCATTCGTCCTCCACGTGCTCGGCCCGCAGGCGCTTCACCGTGCTTGCCGCGCGCTGGCCGGGTCCACCGACTTCGAAGGCCGGATAGACGATCTCTTCCTCGTAGCGATGGCATTCGCGAAGAAGAGGCACCAGCGAACTCGCCACCTCGAGGCACCGGAATCGATCGATGCTCGACGGCAGTCCGTCTGCGATGGCCTCCAGCGCGTCGCAGATGCCGAGCTTTCGCTCGTGCGCGCGGCCGAGTTCCACGCATGGCACCGCCCCCTCCCGTCCGCATGCGCCGGCGACCGGACAGATGTCCGGCTGCTCGCATGCCTGCGCCGCCGATTGCTTGTTCACCGGTGCGAATTCCCCTGCTGCACGGTTCGATCCGCAGAACGTGCCAGACCTCCCGGCGCCCGTTCTTGACCTGAATCAAGGCGGTGGGGGGTCCGAGGCGCGAGAAACCGGCACACGGGCGGCCACGAGTCGCCTGACTTTGGTTTCATGAGCGCGAGCGGGGAAAAAGATGAAATACGGCGCAGAAATCGTGGGGATAGGCCTCTTCGCCTTCCTGGCTCTGCTGGGTGCGGCCTTTGCGACCGACACCCTGTTCCAGCAACATATGTGGGTCCTCATGACGGTCCTCGTCATCAGCGCAGCCGTGCTCATGCGCAACACGTCATTCGGGCCGCGCGCCACGGCCGAGGCGGCGGCGATCCCCTTCAAGACGAACGGCACCGACTACCTGGACGGCGTCGTGCGCTACGGCGCCGTCGCCACCGTGTTCTGGGGTGTCGTCGGCTTCCTCGTTGGCGTGGTGGTGGCGCTTCAGCTCGCCTTCCCCGACTTGAACATCGAACCCTGGTTCAACTTCGGGCGCATGCGGCCGCTCCACACCTCCGCGGTCATCTTCGCTTTCGGCGGCAATGCGCTGATCGCGACGTCCCTCTACGTCGTGCAGCGGACATCCCGCGCACGTCTCTTCGGCGGCAATCTCGCCTGGTTCGTCTTCTGGGGCTACCAGCTCTTCATCGTCATGGCGGCGACCGGCTATCTGCTGGGCATCACCCAGGGCCGCGAATACGCCGAGCCGGAATGGTATGTCGACCTGTGGCTGACCATCGTCTGGGTCGCCTATCTCGTCGTCTTCCTCGGCACCATCATCAAGCGCAAGGAACCCCACATCTACGTGGCGAACTGGTTCTACCTGTCCTTCATCGTTACCATCGCGATGCTGCACGTGGTGAACAACCTGGCCATCCCGGTTTCGATCACGGGTATCAAGAGCTACTCGGCCTTCTCGGGCGTCCAGGATGCGCTGACACAGTGGTGGTACGGCCACAACGCGGTCGGCTTCTTCCTGACCGCCGGCTTCCTCGGCATGATGTACTACTTCGTGCCCAAGCAGGCCGGCCGCCCGGTCTATTCCTACCGGCTGTCGATCATCCACTTCTGGGCGCTGATCTTCCTCTACATCTGGGCAGGTCCGCACCACCTGCACTACACCGCCCTGCCCGACTGGGCGCAGACGCTGGGCATGGTGTTCTCCATCATGCTGTGGATGCCCTCCTGGGGCGGCATGATCAACGGCCTGATGACGCTGTCGGGCGCCTGGGACAAGCTCCGGACCGATCCCATCATCCGCATGATGGTGCTGGCGATCGCCTTCTACGGCATGTCGACCTTCGAGGGCCCGATGATGTCGATCAAGGCGGTGAACTCGCTCAGCCACTACACGGACTGGACCATCGGCCACGTGCATTCGGGCGCGCTCGGATGGGTCGGCATGATCTCCTTCGGCGCCATCTACTACCTGGTTCCGAAGCTGTGGTACCGCGAGCGGCTCTATTCGCTGCGCCTAGTGACCTGGCACTTCTGGCTCGCCACGATCGGCATCGTCATCTACGCCGCCGTGATGTGGGTCGCGGGCATCCAGCAGGGTCTCATGTGGCGCGAGTACGACGATCAGGGCTTCCTGGTCTACTCCTTCGCCGAGTCCGTCGCCGCGATGAAGCCCTACTTCGTCGTCCGTGCCCTGGGCGGCGCCCTCTACCTGGCCGGCGCGCTCGTCATGGCCTGGAACGTCTTCATGACCATCCGCGGCTACCAGCGCCAAGAGGAGCCCATCGGCGGCTTCGCTCCCGCTTCCGTGCAGCCCGCCGAATAAGGAACCTCACCGATGGCACTCATTGACAAGCATGCGATCCTGGAGCGGAACGCGACCCTTCTCCTGGTCGGTTCCTTCCTGGTCGTCACCATTGGCGGCATCGTCGAGATCGCGCCTTTGTTCTATCTCGAGAACACGATCGAGAAGGTGGAGGGGATGCGTCCCTATTCGCCGCTCGAACTCGCCGGCCGCGACATCTACATCCGCGAGGGCTGCTACGTCTGCCACTCGCAGATGATCCGGCCCTTCCGCGACGAGGTAGAGCGCTATGGCCACTACAGCCTCGCCGCCGAATCCATGTACGACCACCCCTTCCAGTGGGGATCGAAGCGCACCGGGCCCGACCTCGCCCGCGTCGGCGACCGCTATTCCAACGAATGGCACGTGCAGCACCTGACCGAGCCGCGCTCGGTCGTGCCGGAATCGGTCATGCCGAGCTATGCGTTCCTCAAGGAGACACCGCTCGAGGTGAAGGGCTTCTCCACCCACCTCGTCGCCAATGCCCGCGTCGGCGTGCCCTATACCGAGGAAATGATCGCCAGCGCGGAAGCCGACATGCGCGCCCAGGCGGACCCCGACGCAGACTGGTCGGGCATCGAGGAGCGCTATCCCAAGGCGAAACTCGGCGACTTCGACGGCGACCCGTCGGCGCTGACCGAAATGGACGCGCTCGTCGCCTACCTGCAGATGCTCGGCACGCTGGTCGACTTCTCGACCTACGACGAAGCCGCCGGCTACCGCTGAGGAGAACCGCCATGGAAATCTACACCGCCATGCGGCACTTCGCCGACAGCTGGGGTCTCCTGTTCATGACCCTGTTCTTTGTCGGCGCCGTGCTCTTCGCCTTCCGCCCCGGCAGCCGCAGGCATGCCGAAGAGGCCGCGCAAATCCCACTCAAGGACGACTGAAATGAGCAAGGAACACATCGACGAGGTATCCGGCGTCTCGACGACCGGACACGAGTGGGACGGCATCAGGGAGCTCAACAATCCGCTCCCGCGCTGGTGGGTCTGGACCTTCTACGCGACGATCGTGTGGGCGATCGGCTACATGATCTTCTATCCCGCGTGGCCGCTGGTCTCTTCGGCGACGACGGGGCTGCTCGGCTATTCGAGCCGCGCGGAGGTGCGCCAGGAGCTCGAGAACGCCGAAATCGCCAGGCGCGACTACGTCGGCGCGGTCCGCTCGTCCGAATTGAGCGACATCCTGGCCGACGACACGCTGCGCCAGTTCGCCACCGCGGCCGGCGCGGCGGCCTTCAAAGTCAACTGCATCCAGTGCCATGCGACCGGCGCGCAGGGCTCGCCGGGCTACCCGAACCTCAACGACGACGAGTGGCTGTGGGGCGGCGACATCGACGCGATCCACCAGACGATCGCGCACGGCATCCGCTTCGCAGGCGACGATGAGACCCGCATCTCCGAAATGCCCGCCTTCGGCGACATCCTGGAGCCTGACCAGATCAGGCAGACGGCGGCCTATGTCGCGTCGCTGACAGGAACGCCCTCCAGCCCGGAGATGGCGGAAGCGGGTGCGACGGTATTCGCGGAAAACTGCGCCGCCTGCCATGGCGACGATGCCAAGGGCATGAAGGATCTGGGCGCGCCGTCTCTCGCCGATCCCATCTGGCTCTACGGTTCCACCGAGGCCGAGATCGCCGCGCAGATCCGCGCACCAAGGCACGGGGTCATGCCCGCCTGGCAGGCGCGCCTGGGCGAGACGACCGTCAAGGAACTGGCAGTGTACATCCACTCGCTGGGCGGGGGAGAGTGAGGGGCGGCGCCATCGCTCTAAGCTTCCTCGAACAGGCATCCAAGGACCCGGCGCCCGCGCCGGGTTCTGTCTTTTTGGTACTCCTTCCGGGAGGCAGCTAGCCTTGGTCTGGCCCCGCGTCTTCCCGGTCCAGCCGGTCGAGTATGGCGAGAGCGGCCGGAACGTCGGCCATTGCCGCGTGCGCGCGAAACCGGGTCTCGGTGTCGAACGATGCGATCGCCTCGTAAGCCATGCGCTCGAAGAGCTTGTTCACGCTCATTCCGCGCGCCTTCGCAAGCCCCTTGAGCCGCTCGGCGGCGTCGTCCGGCAGTCGGATGGTCAAGGTGCTCATGTCAGCTGCTCCAGAAATTCGCGCGGCGTCATAATGCGTAGTTGGCGGAAGATCAGTTCGCCACGTGTGACGTCTCTAACATTGTGCGTCACGATGGCCGAGGCACGTCCGGCGATGGCCAGTTCGATCAGATGATTGTCCTTCTCGTCCGGCAGGTTGGGACGCCAGCCGAAATGGATCGTGACCCAGCGACCGGAATGCGCGAGCGCCATCAAAACCTGCCGCCTTTCTTCGGATGTCGTCTCCTCCGTCCAGATGTCCCGACCAAGCACGTCTTCGTATTCGAGCCAGAGCGCGTTCCCGAACAAAGGCCTGATCAGACCCAATAATGCGCGGCGGATCACTTCACGCGACGCCCCGCCTTGCGATCGCAACGCGGAGACAAAGACACTTGTATCGAGCACGACGTCCATCGGCCATGATGGCATATATGCTGGCATCCGAGAACCCGCAATTCTTCTCGGATGGCTGGACGCATGTCCGAGATCGCTTCACCGTCCGGCCCGCACCATCCCCCTCCCCGCATTTGACGCTGATCAAGGCCGCATGTGCGCGGCCGTGGGAGAAGCCGGACAAACCTGCCAGCAGAGTGCCCGCCGATGAACGTGACCGTGAAGAATCCCCCCTCCTCCGGGACCGTCGAACGTCTTGATGCCGAGGCGGTGAATTCGGCGAAGATTCGTCAGCCGCTCTATGCGCCGCGCAAGAAGATCTTTCCCAAGCGCGCCAGCGGCGGCTTCCGCCGCTTCAAGTGGCTGATCATGGCGATCACGCTCGGCATCTACTACCTGACGCCCTGGCTGCGCTGGGACCGCGGCCCCTTCGCGCCCGACCAGGCGGTGCTGATCGACCTCGCCAACCGGCGCTTCTATTTCTTTTTCATCGAGATCTGGCCGCAGGAGTTCTTCTACGTCGCCGGCTTGCTCGTCATGGCCGGCATCGGGCTCTTTCTCGTCACCTCGACCGTCGGCCGGGCCTGGTGCGGCTACACCTGCCCGCAGACGGTCTGGGTCGATCTGTTCCTCGTCGTCGAGCGGGCGATCGAGGGCGACCGCAATGCCCGCATCAAGCTCGATGCCGGACCATGGACGCTCGACAAGGTGGCCAAGCGGGTCTCGAAACACGCGATCTGGCTGGCGATCGCGGTTGCGACCGGCGGCGCCTGGATCTTCTATTTCGCCGACGCGCCCTCGCTGCTCGGCGACTTCCTCACAGGCAGCGCCGCCCCGGTGGCCTACATCACCGTCGCGGTGCTCACCGCCACGACCTACACCTTCGGCGGCCTGATGCGCGAGCAGGTCTGCACCTACATGTGCCCCTGGCCGCGCATCCAGGCGGCCATGCTCGACGAGCATTCTCTCACCGTCACCTACAATGACTGGCGTGGCGAACCGCGCTCCCGCCATGCCAAGAAGGCGGCTGCCGCGGGCGAGGTCGTCGGCGATTGCGTCGATTGCAACGCCTGCGTGGCGGTCTGCCCCATGGGCATCGACATCCGCGACGGTCAGCAGCTCGAATGCATCACCTGCGCGCTGTGCATCGACGCCTGCGACAGTGTCATGGACAAGGTCGGCAAGGAGCGCGGGCTGATCTCCTATGCCACGCTCAGCGATTACAATGCCAACATGGCGATCGCCACGGCCGGCGGAACGACCGCCATCGATCCCCGCCGGGTGCGCGACGGCGGCAAGCTCTCCGACAGGATCGCGCACTTCCACCTGCGCAAGATCTTCCGTCCCCGCACCTTCATCTATCTGGGAATCTGGACGATCGTCGGCCTTGCCCTCCTGACGGCGCTCCTGTCGCGCGACCGGCTGGAGGTCAACGTGCTGCACGACCGCAATCCGCAGTTCGTGACGCTGTCGGACGGCTCGATCCGCAACGGCTACACCGTCAAGCTGCTCAACATGATCCCCGAACCGCGCGTGATCTTCGTTTCCATCCAAGGGCTGCCCGGCGCGGTGATGACGGCGAACGGCATCGACCAGCCGGAGGGCCGCTCGCTGGCTATCCCGGTGGAGCCGGACAAGCTGCGCACGCTCAAGGTCTTCGTGCGCCAGCCGGCGCGCCACGTCGCGCACGAGACCCAGCATTTCCGCTTCGTCGTCGAGGACAAGGCAAGCTTCGAGACCGACGAATACAAGGCCACGTTCAATGCACCGGAGAGAAGACGATGAACCAGCGCGGTAAGACGTCCGGCGAATTCACCGGCAGGCACATGCTCATCATCATGCTGGCCTTCTTTGGCGTGATCATCGCCGTCAACCTCACCATGGCGAGCTTCGCCAACTCCAGCTGGTCGGGGCTGGTCGTGAAGAATTCCTATGTCGCCAGCCAGGAGTTCAACGAAAAGGCGGCCGCTGGCCGGGCGCAGGCGGCACTCGGCTGGTCGGCCACCATGGCCTATGCCGACGGAGAGTTCGCCTATTCGCTGGCCGACCGGGACGGGAAGCCGGTGAGGATCGACGGCGGCGTCGTGCAGTTCCGCCGCCCGATCACCGACGTCGACGACCACTCCGTAGGTCTCACCAAGAAAGGCCGCGGACGGGCCTCCGCTGCGGTCTCCCTCGGCGACGGCGCATGGATCGTCGAGGTCGACGCGGACGCCGGCATGGAGACGCCTTTTCGCGACGTGCGGCGGGTGACGATCCGGGGCGGCGTGCTGCAATGAGCTGCTGCGCGCCCGGCGTCGAGACCGCCGCCGAACTGGATAAATCCGAAAGTTCCGGCCCTTCGGCGGAGGAGCTGCTGCTTTCCAGCCGTGCCGTGGGCGAAGGGCTGCGTCAGACCGACCTGTCGGTCCCGGGCGTCCACTGCGGCGCCTGCATCCATGCGATCGAGACGGCGCTGTCGAAGCTCGACGGCGTCGAAAGCGCGCGGGTGAACCTGTCGGCCCGGCGCGTGTCGGTGCGGTGGCGCGAGGATACCATGCCGCCGATCGTGGAGACGCTGAACCGAACCGGTTACGCGGCCCACCTTTTCGACGAGCTCGCCGAAGGCAAGGACCGGGCGCTCGCCGAACTGGTCCGCGCAACCGGGATTGCAGGCTTCGCCGCGGCCAACATCATGCTCCTGTCGGTGTCGGTCTGGTCAGGCGCCGAGGATGCGACACGCGACCTCTTCCACTGGATTTCCGCGCTGATAGCCCTGCCCGCGCTCTACTTCGCCGGCGGTATCTTCTACCGCTCGGCCTGGAACGCGCTGCGCCACGGCACCATGAACATGGACGTGCCAATCGCGCTCGGGGTCACGCTTGCCTATGCGCTCAGCCTCTACGACACGATCAACCACGGCCAGGAAGCCTATTTCGACGCCGCCGTCTCGCTGCTCTTCTTCCTCCTGATCGGCCGGACGCTCGACCACGTCATGCGCGACCGGGCGCGCACCGCCGTCACCGGGCTGGCGCGTCTGGCCCCGCGCGGCGCGATGCGCCTGCGCGACGACGGCACGCGCGAATACCTGCCCGTGAACGAGATCGAACCCGGCATGCGCCTGCACGTCGCGGCCGGAGAACGCATACCGGTGGACGGCGTGGTCGCGGAAGGCGCATCTGACCTGGACTGCGCCTTGGTGACCGGCGAGAGCGCGCCGCAATATGCCGGTGTCGGCGAAGAGGTCCGCGCCGGCATGCTGAACCTCACCGGGCCGCTGGTCCTGAAGGCGACCGCGCGTTCGCAGGATTCCTTCCTGGCCGAAATGATCCACCTGATGGGCGTCGCCGAGGGCGGGCGGGCGCGGTACCGCCGGATCGCCGACCGCGCCTCGGCGCTGTATTCGCCGGTGGTCCATCTCACCGCCCTCGTTACCTTCGTCGCCTGGTTCGCCGTCTCCGGCGATTTCCACAAGGCGACGACCATCGCCATCGCGGTGCTGATCATCACCTGCCCCTGCGCGCTGGGGCTCGCCGTGCCGATCGTCCAGGTCGTGGCGGCGCGCCGCCTCTTCGAGGAAGGCATCATGGTCAAGGACGGGTCCGCCATGGAGCGCCTTGCCGAAATCGACCATGTCGCCTTCGACAAGACCGGGACGCTGACGATGGGCAGGTCGCGGCTGACCAACGCATCGGAGATCGGCGCTCGGACCATGGCGCTCGCCGCCAGCCTCGCGCGGCACTCCAGGCACCCGCTTTCGAAGGCGATCGTCGCCGCGGCGGGAAATCCGGTTTCCGGAATTCCGTTCGACGAAATCCGAGAGATCCCCGGCTGCGGCGTGGAAGCCGTATCGGAGGGGAGCGTCTGGCGGCTCGGACGGGCGGGATGGGCGCTCCGCGGCGACGGACGTAAGGACTTGGGGGGCGAGACAGTTCTTTCCCGCGACGGGGAAAGGCTCGCGAGGTTCGACTTCGAGGACCAGGTGCGCACCGGCGCCGCGAGAGCCGTTGCCGATCTCCGGCAGGCGGGATGTTCCGTGGAAATCCTGTCGGGTGACGCGCGACCGTCCGTTGCCTCGCTTGCCGTCCAGATGGGCGTGGAAACCCACAGTGCCGAAATGTTGCCGGCCGGCAAGGCGGAGCGGCTGCGGGAACTCGCGGACCAGGGTCGCAAGACGATGATGGTCGGCGACGGCCTGAACGATTCCCCTGCTCTCGCCGCCGCCCATGTGTCCATGGCACCCTCCACGGCCGCCGACATCGGTCGCAACGCTGCCGACTTCGTGTTCCTGCGCGACAGCCTGACGGCAGCCCCGCACGCGCTGGCGGTCTCGCGCAAGGCGGGGCGGCTGATCCGGCAGAACCTCGGACTGGCGATCGTCTACAACGCGGTGGCCGTGCCGGTGGCGATATCCGGCCACGTGACGCCGCTGATAGCGGCCGTGGCGATGTCGGCCTCGTCGATCCTGGTGATTGCCAACGCCATGCACCTCCATGTGGGGAATCGGGCCGAAGCCGAAGCTAGCCCCGCGACCGACGGGATCAAGCTCGTGGCAGGTGCGGCATGACGGCCTTGATCTATCTGATACCGGTGGCGCTCGCGCTCGGCGCCCTGGGGCTCGCCGCCTTTCTCTGGAGCCTGCGCAGCGGCCAGTACGAAGACCTGGACGGGGCGGCAGAGCGGATCCTTGTCGACGACGACGAACCGCCGGCTCCGCGCCGCCGATCCTCCCCCTCCGCATGCAAGTGATCCGGTACACCTTCCAGCATCTGGAACGATTCGCCGTCCCGGACTCTTTCTCCCGCAGAAGAAGACCAGGAGCCAGGCAATGGACACGTACTCCAAGGGCACGAAGGTGTCCTGGCGGTGGGGCGCCCACACCGCCGAGGGCAGGATCTCGCGCCAGTTCACCAGCGACGTGAAACGAACGATCAAGGGCACCGAGGTGAAGCGGCACGCCTCGCAGGACGAGCCCGCCTACATGATCGAACAGGACGACGGCGCGCGTGTCCTGAAGAGCCATTCCGAGCTGCGGAAGCTCTAATGCCCGGCCCCGGGGCGCCGGCCGACTGACGGCATTCGCCGGGTCCTCGCCGACCCGCCGATCGCCGCCCATCCTCCACCCGCTCATGCGCGGACGTTGACTTTTGTCAATGCCCGTGACTAATGACAATCGGGAGGAGGCACATGGCGTATCGTCCGGCAGAACAGATCGTCCACAAGGCCGCTTGGCTCTATTACACCCATGGCCTGCGCCAGGACGAAGTAGCCCAGCGCCTCAACATCTCGCGCGCCTCGGTCGCCCTGTACCTGCGCCGCGCGCGCGAGACGGGTGTCGTCAACATCGCTACCTCGACCCACCTTTTTCGCGAAGACATGCTGGCGCGGCGTCTTGAAGAAGTGTTCGGGCTCGAGACCGTCTGGCTGGTCGGGCGCGAGGGTTTGATTGCCGATCCCGCCGCCGAGATACCGCGGCTCGCCGCCAACGTCTTCGTCGACATGGTGGGCAATGGCGACCGGGTGGGCGTTGCCTGGGGCCGTACGGTCTACGCCATCGCCGATGCCATGGCCTATGCCGACCGCGAAGGCGTCACGGTGGTCGAGATGTGCGGCAATCTCGGATCGCCCTATTCCTACCGGCCCGACCAGTGCACCATGGAGATCGCGCGGCGCTTCAACGCGCGTGGACTGAACTTCTACGCCCCCCTCGTGCTCAGCACCGAAGCGCTCGCCGGCGACCTGCGCAGCGAACCGGTGATCCGCGAACAGCTCGACGGGATCGGCAGCTGCGACATGGCGCTGTTCAGCGTCGGGACGCTCGACGCCGACAGCCACGTCATCAAGTGCGGCGCGCTGGAACTCGCGGAACTGGCACGGCTGAAGGAACTGGGGGCCGCGGGCGTCATCGCCGGGCAGATCATCGATGCCGAGGGCCGCCTGCTCGACTGCGACTACAACCGGCGTGTGATCTCGGCAGACTTCGACGCCATCCGGGCGATTCCGCGTCGGCTCATGGTCGTGCAGGAAGACGAGAAGCTCGGGCCGCTCGAAGCGGCGATCAAAGGGCGCTTCTTCACCCACCTGATCGTGACCTCAACCGTCGGCGCCCGCCTGCTGAAACGCGCCGGACATGACCTCGCCGGCACGACGGCGACCGAAGCGATCGCCTGACCGACCGGTCGTCGCAAGCAACCACCAATCTTGGACCAAACGGGAAGACCATGCAGAACCTCTGGAACGACAGCGACGCCCGCAAACTCGTCGAGACCTACGCGGCCAAGGGCGTATCGGAAGATCTGGCACTGCGGGTCTACACGACGCGTCTGCTGGGCGGCGAACCGCGCCTGGTGCTTCACGGTGGCGGCAACACCTCGCTGAAAACGAAGGCCTCCGACATCCTGGGGCGGGAATGGGACGTGCTGTGCGTGAAAGGCAGCGGCTGGGACATGGGCGTGATCGAGCCGGCCGGACTTCCGGCGGTAAAGCTCGACGCCCTGCTCGACGCCCGCAAGCTCGACACGCTCGGCGACGAGGCGATGGTCGCCATGCAGCGCGCCAACCTGGTCGACCCCTATGCGCCGAACCCCTCGATCGAGACCCTGCTCCACGCCTTCCTGCCACACAAATTCGTCGACCATACCCATTCGACGGCGATCCTGGCCCTCGTTGACCAGCAAGACAGCGAGCCGCTCTGCCGCGAGGTCTTTGGCAAGCGCATGGGTTTCGTGCCCTACATCAAGCCCGGCTTCGATCTCGCCAAGGCGGCGGCCGACATCTACGACGCGGACCCCTCGGTGGAGGGGCTGATCCTCGACAAGCACGGCATCTTCACCTTCGCCGAGGATGCCCGCACCGCTTACGACCTGATGATCGAGTTCGTCACCATGGCGGAAGACCACGTGGCGAAGAAGGGCCGGACGCCGTTCCGGCCGGTGTCCCTGCCAGCCAGTATCGCGACTCCACGCGACATCGGGCGGTACCTGCGCGGTGCCATCGCGATCCCAGAAGGCGACGGCCGGTTCGGCCGCATGGTCTCGGATTTCCGCACATCCCCGAAGATCCTCGACTACGTGAACGCGCAGAACGCGGAGGAACTGGCGACGCGCGGCGTCTCGACGCCGGACTTGTCGATCCGCATCAAGACGGGTCCGATGGTTCTGCCCGCGCCCGAGGCGGGAAAACTCGACGGCTATGGCGAAGTGGTGCGCGAGCGCGTCGCCGGCTTTGCTGCCCGCTACCGAGACTATTTCGACACCAACGACGCGAAAGACACGGTGCCGCGCACCATGCTCGATACCATGCCGCGGCTCACGCTCGTGCAAGGCCTCGGCCTCTTCGGCCACGGCCGCAGCAAGAAGGAAGCCAGGATTGCAGCCGACGTCGGCGAGATGCTGGTGGAGGCGGTGACGGGCGCCGAGGCGATCGGCTCCTTCCATCCCCTGCCCCTCTCCGACCTCTTCGAGCTCGAATACTGGTCTCTCGAACAGGCCAAGCTCGCCTCCAACAAGCCCAAGCCGCTCTCCGGCCAGGTCGTCGTCGTCACCGGCGGCGCCGGCGCGATCGGCGCGGCGACCGCCAGGACCTTCGCCGCGCAAGGCGCGCATGTCGTCGTGGTCGATCTCGACGCCGACAGGGCGAAGGAGACCGCGCGGACGGCCGGCAACGACGCGATCGGGGTGGGCGCCGACGTCACCGATCCGGCCGCCGTCCGCGCCGCTTTCGAGCGGGCGACGAACGTCTTCGGCGGGGTCGACATCGCGATCTCCAACGCCGGCGCGGCCTGGGAGGGCGGGATCGGCGATCTGGACGACGCGACGCTGCGCAGAAGCTTCGAACTCAACTTCTTCGCCCACCAGCACGTGGCGCAGAACGCAGTGCGCATCTTTCGCATGCAGGGCACCGGCGGCGTGCTGCTCTTCAACACGTCCAAGCAGGCGGTCAATCCCGGCCCCAACTTCGGCGCCTATGGCCTGCCCAAGGCCGCCACGCTCTTCCTGTCTCGGCAATACGCGCTGGAATACGGCAAGTTCGGCATCCGCTCCAACGCCGTCAACGCCGACCGCGTGCGCTCTGGCCTCCTGACCGATGAGATGATCGCCAGCCGCTCCAAGGCGCGCGGGCTGTCAGAGAAGGATTACATGGGCGGAAACCTGCTCGGGCTGGAAGTGCGCGCCGAAGACGTGGCGCAGGCCTTCCTGCATCACGCGCTGGCCGAACGCACGACGGGTGACGTGACGACGGTGGATGGCGGGAACATCGCGGCGGCGTTGAGGTAAGGTGGAGGGGCGGCGCTACGCCCGATCCGTCCGGCTGAAGTCGTCGCCCTTGTAGAGCAGCGGCACGCCGACGGAGCGAGCGCAGGCATAGGCGAAGCAGTCGCCGAAGTTGAGCGCTGCCGGGTGGCCGACGAGTTTGCCGTAGATCGATTGCGCATCGAGCGCCAGCGAGCCCACCTGCGGCGAAACCGGAACTTCCTCGATCTGCATGCGTGCGAGGAACGCATCGAGTACCTGACGGACAGCATCGAACGTCGCGGGGGTCGGTCTCGAAGCGGGCGGGGTTTGCTTGCGAGCGAGAGCCAGGACCACTTCGAAGCGAACCAGCGGGGAGATGAAGAGACCGGTGGTGCTCTCCTCCAGCCGGGCAAAGATTTCCTCCCAGCCCTCCTCGACGCCGAGGATGGCGACGATCGCCGAGGCGTCGACGAACATCAGATGTCGCCCCACATTTCGTCCATGAAACGCTTCATGTCGAAATCGGGGTCGCTCGGGCCAAGCGCGGCGATCTTCTCCTGAAGCTCGGCGATACCGGCCACGCGCGTGCGCTGCCGCTTAACGCGCTCCAGTTCGTTCTCGAGAGCGACTCGGACCGCGTCCTTCTTCGTGGTGGTCTTGAGGGCCTTTTGCAACTCGACCGCCAGGCTGTCGACAGCCTTGTCCCTGATGAACAGCGCCATGAGATATCTCCTGCGAGCGCAGTATATATCCCGCGGGAGGAACGGTAAACGCCCGGTCTTCCGCGCGCCGAAAAGGGCGGCCCTGTCCGGACCGCCCTTCCCTCTCATCAGTCCATTCGGCGCCTATTCGTTCGGGTTCGGCATCCAGTCTGGCATGGCCACGTCGGCATGGGCGAACTGCGGCAGCTTGGCCGAGAGTTCCTCCATGTTCTTGATATCCTGGTCGTTCAGGTCCGCCTGAGTGATCAGGGTCGGCGGCACGATCACGCTGGCGCCGGGTTCCTCGCCGGCGAGCAGCATGGCGAGAGCGCGCACCGAAACCTGGCCGACGACCGCCGGGTTGGTGGCGGCAGTGGCGACCCAGGCGCTGCCGGGTTCGCGCATGGCGGAGATGTCGGCGGTCGAGATGTCGGCGGAGTAGATCTTGATCGAGCTCGACAGGCCGGCCTCGTCCACGGCAATCTTCACGCCCTTGGCGAACTCGTCATAGGGCGCGAACATGACCTGGATGTCGGGGTTGGCAGTGACCACCGAACGCGCCTGGTTGGCGACCGAGTTGGCGATCGGATTGTCGAGCGTGCCGAACTGCGCGACCTCTTCGATGCCCGGATACTTTGCCTTGAATTCCCGCCAGGTCTCGTCGCGGCGGTCAAGCGGCGCGATGCCGGCGACGTAGACGTAGCCCGCCTTCCAGGCCTCGCCATTGTCCTTTACGGCCTGCTCGAGAGCCAGGCGGGCGAGGTCGCGGTCGGACTGCTCGATCTGCGGGATGGCCGGGTTCTCGACGTTGACGTCGAAAGCGACGACCTTGATGCCGGCATCCACCGCGCGCTGCGCGGCATCCTTCATGGATTCGGTCAGCCCGTGCTGGATGATGATGCCGTCGACGCCGAGCGCGATCGCCTGGTCCACCATGTCGGACTGGAGCGCGGCGTCCTGGCGGCTGTCGAGGACGCGCAGATTGACGCCGAGCGCCTTGGCCTGGGCTTCCACGCCCGACAGATAGGCCTGGAAGAAGTCGCCGGTCGACAGATAGCGCACCAACGCGATCTCGACGTCGCCCGGATTGTCGAACGGCGCCGGCTTGTCCTGCGCCGCGGCAAGCGCCGGCCACAGCAGGGTGGCTCCCATGAGGCCGGCGGCGAGCCGGCCGAGGTGTCTACGCGAAATTCTCATGCTTTCCTCCACTTTTTACGTTTGGCATTTCCGGACGTTCCCGCCCTAGCGGCCATTGCGGCCGAGGAGCGCGAAGGTGAACACGAGCGCGATGACGAGCACCGCGCCCTTGACGAAATCCTGCGTGTAATAGGGCACGTTCATCATAGTCAGCCCCTGCAGCAGGATGCCGACGAAGAGCGCGCCGATGGCCGTGCCGAACGCGTTGGGCTTGGCGGCACCCAGGACCGCGAAGCCGATCAGCGCCGCGGCGACCGCGTCGAGCAGGAGATTGTTGCCGGACGCGATGTCGCCGCGCCCCAGCCGGGCGGCGAGCAGGATGCCGCCGATCGAGGCGAACACGCCCGAGATGACGTAGGCCCAGATCTTGTACGCCTTGACCGGCGCACCGGCGAACTCCGCCGCGCGCGCGTTGGAGCCAACGGCGTACATCATGCGGCCGAAGCGCGTGTATTCGAGGAAGAACCAGATCAGGATGGCGAGCACGATCAGCACCACCACCGATGCCGGCACGAGGTCGGCGATGAAGAAATCGAAGCGGTGGCGGCCGAGCGCCAGGAACTCGGCGCTGAAGGTGCCCTGCGCTGTCGAGCCGTCCGGCAGGGTCATGCCGGCGGCGATCGAGCGGCCCTCGGTCGGGATGCGCTGGACGCCGATCAAGAGAAACATCATGCCGAGCGTGGCGAGCAGGTCCGGCACTCGCATGTAGCAGATGATGAGGCCGTTGATCAGGCCGACCAGCGCGCCGATGGCAAGGCACGCCAGCACCGCCACGAGCGCGTTCTGCTCCAGCACGACCATGACGTAGGCCGCCGCCATCATCGCCGACGTCGCGATGGAGCCGATCGACAGGTCGAAGCCCCCGACCACCAGCGTGGCGGTGACGCCCAGCGCCAGGATGCCGGTGATCGAGACGGACTGGAGGATGAAGACGGCGGCCTGCGGGGAGGCGAAGCCGCGGGTGGCGAGCGAGAAGAAGACGACGAGCCCGAAGAGCAGCGCCAGGAAGCCGTAGCGGATTGCCAGCGACCGCAGCCCGAGGCGCGGGCGCGCTGCCACCGCATCGCCAGCCTGCACCACCGGGCGTTCCGCCACGTCGCTGTCCATCGTCACCCGTTCCCTCTACGCCGCGCCCTGGAGGCGCTTGCCCGCGACCTCGGCGAGCAGCAGGTCTATGTCGATGTCGCGGTTGAGGTGCTCGCCCACGATCGTGTGTTCCGACATGACGAGGATCCGGTCGGCCGTCTCCAGCGCCTCGTCCAGTTCCGTGAGGAACAGCAGCGTCGCGCGGCTGCCGGCGCTCTCGCGCAGCTTGGCCGCGATATCGTGGCGCGCCGAGATGTCGACGCCCTGGAACGGCTCGTCGAGCACCAGCAGGCGCGACGGCTGGGTAAGCCAGCGCGCCACCGTCACCTTCTGCTGGTTGCCGCCCGATAGCGTCGCCAGATCATCCCGCTCCGACTGGCAGACCACGTTCATGTCGGCGATCCGCTCGCGCGCGGCCGCCCGTTCGCCGCGCCGGCTGGCGACGCCAAAGCGCGAAAAGCGCGGCAGGAAGGGCAGGCTCATGTTTTCGTAGATGTTGAAGTCCGGCACGATGCCGGTGCGCGCCCGATCCTTGGCGACGAGGAAGACGCCGCTGCGGATCGCGTCCGCCGGCGTCCGCGGTGCGTAGGGCGCGCCGTCGAGGCTCATCGAGCCGAAGACCGGCGCCGACAGCCCGAAGATGGTTTCCGCAAGTTTCGTCTTGCCAACGCCGACCAGTCCGGTGATGGCGACGACCTCGCCGGTGCCGAGCGCCAGCGAGAAAGGCCGGGCGCCCCGATGGATGCACAGGTCGGTCGCGGTGAAGACGCGCCGGTCGGCATCGCGCGAGGCGAGCCCGCCGGAGTTCAGGTTCTGCCCGAGCATGGCGTTGACCGCGCCCTCGTAGTCGAGCGGCTTTTCGTCGAAGACGCCGGCGATGCGCCCGTCGCGCAGGCTGATAATGCGGTGGGCGAGACGGCGGATGTCGGACATGCGGTGCGAGATGTAGAGGATCGCCACGCCGCGCTCGCGCAGCCGGTCGATCAGGGAAAAGAGACGGGAGGCCTCATTGCTCGACAGCGACGAGGTCGGCTCGTCGAGGATCATCACCTTCGGCTCGCGCGCCATGGCACGCGCGATCGCCACCATCTGGCGGTCGGCGAGCGAGAGTTCGGTGACGTCGGCCCGCAAGTCAATGTCGAGGCCCATGCGCCCGGCGACTTCGGCCGCCTCGCGGCGGATGCGGCGGGGATTGAAGAACGCGCCGGAACCGGGGCCATTCAGCCGATCGAGGACGAGGTTCGTCGCGACGTCGAGGTCCCCGACGACGCCGTCGTCGATGTTCTGGTGCACGGTCACGACACCGGCCCGCATGGCGTCGGCCGGCGATCCCGGGAGGAACGGCGCGTCGCCCAGCATCATCACGCCGCGGTCGGCGCGGTGGATGCCGCTCATGATCTTGACGAGGGTGGATTTTCCGGCGCCGTTGGCTCCCATGAGCACGGTGACCTCGCCGGCGCGCAGGTCGAGCGCGATGCCGCGCAGCACCTCGTTCGGCCCGAACGATTTCCCCAGCCCCGCGATCCGGAAAACGGCGGTGTCTGCCATGCACTCCTCCCGATCCGACGCTAGGCACCGCCCGAGCAATTGTCAACATCATTGACAAATGACAGAGCCTTGCTAGCGTAATCGCGCTCCGGGCGGCGGTCCGGGACGTGAGGAGGAGCAATATGCAGGAGATCGCGTTCAAGGCCCTGTCGGTCGAGACGTTGGGCCGGAGGCTCGGCGGCGTCGCGGCGGTGGCTGACCGCGTCGGCGGCGCGGCCGAAAACTGGAAGATCCGCGAGGTCGGCGACGGCAACCTCAATCTCGTCTTCATCGTGGAAGGCGAGGCCGGCACGGTCGTGGTCAAGCAGGCACTTCCCTATGTCCGCCTCGTCGGCGACAGCTGGCCGCTCCCCCTGAAACGCTCCTTCTTCGAATACAATGCTCTTGTGCGCCAGCAGCAGAGAGCGCCGGGCATGGTGCCGGAGATCTTCCACCACGACGAGGCGCAGGCGCTAGTGGTGATGGAGTTCCTGTCGCCCCACATCATCCTGCGCCGCGCGCTGATAAAGGGCGAGCAGCTGCCGCGCATCGCCGAGGATCTCGGGCTGTTCATGGCGCGGACACTGTTTCGCGGCTCCGACCTTTCGCTCACGCCGCGCGTACGCAAGGAGGACATGGCGCTGTTCGCCGACAATGTTGAACTGTGCGACATCACGGAAAACCTCGTCTTCACCGATCCCTATTTCGACGCGCCGATGAACCGGCACACGCCGGGCCTCGACCCGGTCGTGGCCCGGCTGCGCGCCGATCGCGACCTGAAGGTCGAGGCGCAGAAGATTAAGCATCTCTTCGCCGCCAAGGCGGAGACGCTGGTGCACGGCGACCTCCACACCGGCTCCGTGATGGTCACGCCCGGCGACACGCGCATCATCGATCCGGAGTTCGCCTTCTACGGGCCGATCTCCTTCGATGTCGGCATGCTGCTCGCCAACTACTGGATGTCGTTCTTCTCGCAGGCTGGCCACGAGACGGAAGGCTCGCGCGACGCGATGCGGGCATACCTGCTGTCGGTGATCGAGAAGACATGGTCAGTGTTCCGCACGGAGTTCTCGCATCTGTGGCGCACCGAGCGCACCGGCATGCTCTACCACCGCAGCCTCTACGAGGACCAGGGCGACGATCTCGCCTCCGAGCAGGCGCTCGGCCATCTGCTGCACGAGGTATGGACCGAGTTGCTGGGCTTTGCCGGCGTCGAGATCCACCGCCGCATCCTGGGTCTCGCCCACAATGCCGATTTCGAGGACATCGCGGACGAGACGGCACGCGCGCAATGCGAGACCGCGGCGCTGGCGTTCGGCAGGCACATCGCCGTGAACCGCCGCCACATCCAGTCGCTCGCCGAGATCAATGCGCTCGCCGAGACGCTGAACGGCGCGCGGAAATCGATGCTCGCGGAGAAGGCTTCATGAAGGTTTCCGGCAGGCACTACCGCACGATCTGGGTCAATGAGGACGGCTGGTCGGTCGACATCATCGACCAGCGCTGGCTGCCGCACGATTTCCGCGTCGAGACGGTCCGCACCGTCGACGGCATCGCCACCGCGATCCGCGACATGTGGGTGCGCGGCGCGCCGCTCATCGGCGTCACCGCAGCCTACGGCGTGGCGCTGCGCATGCGCGAGGACGCCTCCGACGCCTCGCTCGATGCGGCATGGGAGACCCTGCACGCGACCCGGCCGACCGCGATCAACCTGCGCTGGGCGCTCGACGAGATGCGCCGCGTGCTGCGTCCGCTTCCTGTCTCCGAAAGGGCAAAGGCCGCCTATCGTCGCGCCGCCGAGATCGCCGACGAGGACGTGGAGCTGAACCGCGGCATCGGCCGGAACGGACTGGAGATCATCCGGACGATCGCGGCCAAGAAGAAGCCAGGCGAGCCGGTCAACATCCTTACCCACTGCAATGCCGGGTGGCTTGCCACCGTCGACTACGGCACGGCGACCGCGCCGATCTATCTCGCGACGGAAGCCGGGATACCGATCCACGTCTATGTCGACGAGACGCGGCCGCGAAATCAGGGCGCGCACCTGACGGCGTGGGAGATGGCGGGCCACGGCGTTCCGCACACGCTGATCGTCGACAACGCCGGCGGCCATCTGATGCAGCATGGCATGGTCGACATGGTGATCGTCGGCACCGACCGCACGACGGCCAACGGCGACGTCTGCAACAAGATCGGCACCTACCTGAAGGCGCTCGCGGCGAAGGACAATGGCGTGCCCTTCTATGTCGGCCTGCCCTCCCCCACCATCGACTGGACCGTACGCGACGGCGTGAAGGAAATCCCGATCGAGGAGCGGTCGGCCGACGAGGTCTCGCTGGTCTGGGGCCGCGACGAGGACGGCAAGACCCGGCAGGTGCGGATTTCCCCCGAGGCGACGCCCTGCGGCAACTACGCCTTCGACGTCACGCCCGCTCGCCTCATCACCGGGCTCATCACCGAGCGCGGCATCGCCGACGCCTCTGCTGAAGGACTGGCCCGGCTCTTCCCCGAGCGCAGCGGCATGGCGGCCTGAGGAAGCGACCGCGAGCGGTACGGCGCCGAGGTTGCGCCTCCCGACGATCGAAGTCATCATGCCCGCATGAGACTTCTTTGTCTTCTCGCCGTCAGTCTTCTGGCCGGCTGTGCCAGTCCCGCGCCCGTCTCGTCGGTCTATCCGCCGACGGATCCGGACGACGTCGATACCTCCTGGACGCCGACGACAGGCGCGGTCATGCTGGGACGGGTGAGCGGACATGCCTGTTCCGAAAAATACATCGACAGGCGCGATCCGTCGAAGACGGCGGCGCGCCGTGCCCTGAAGGAAGAAGCGGCAAAGCTTGGTGCGACGGGTATCCATCGCGTGACATACGTCGACCTGGGCACATTCGGTCCCTGCCGCGGTAAGCAGGGTGTCGAGGCAACCGGCATCGCCTACAGGGACGCCGATTGACCGCGTTGGTGGGTATCCCTCAGGGAACCTGTCGCAAGATCTCGTCTCTGATCCGGAACTTGTCTTGCGCCGGAGATGTTCTGGCAGCGGATTCGCTTTGATCCTATCATCGGCAGCGACTCGCGGTCCGTGCCGCACGGCGAGTCGGGCATCCATTATCGCCTGTGGAACGATCCGGACGGATGCATGCGATCTGGCGTACTGGTGCCGACGGCCTTCGGAGAACGGGTTCGGATGAAGATGTCGAATATCGATGGGCGGCGAGCCGGACGCGGGAATCGCGCCGACGGGAGAGGCGTGCGAACGGCCCTGCTCCTTTGCGTCGTCGCGCTGACTGCGTGCCAGTCGGCGCCCGCCGGCCCCGGAGCGGTCGCGACCTCGTCCAAGAGCGCGGCGTTGCGTACCATGGAGCAGGTGGCAATCAATGCGCACAAATGCTGGTTTGCCAGCAATGACCCGGCGTTCCGCAGCTACAGCTTCGCCAACGAGCTGAATTCTTTCTCCGGCCGGCCGCGCTTCCTTCTGGTGCCGAAGAGCAATTTCGGCGGAAAGCCGATGCTCGTCGTGCAGGCGGAAGGCGAACCGGCCCGGGTGGATGCATTCGGCCCGCTGATGGACCAACCCGTCGGCACCCGCGTCTCCGCCGACCTGAAGAGATGGATCGGCGGTTCGGCCTCCTGCACGCAGACGGCGTGACAAGCGACCCGACCGGACAGCTATTTCCAGAACGGCCGCGATGCTTCGCGGTGCGCCATCGAGCGGGAGATGCCGATATCCTTCAGCTGGTCGTCCGACAGCGCCAGGAGGTCGCGCCTCTGCCGCCGCCGCTCGAACGCATCCTCGATGCGGCGCAGAATCCAGGACAGCACATGCCTCAAACCAGGGCGGCGAACCGCGGCTGATCCGACGGATTCCGCATGCCCAATCTGTGTCGAATACATTGCGCTCATTGTTCCTATCCTTATACTCGATTGTACCCGCTCTTCGTCCCAGCCGATGTATGTATTGACTCACATTGCAGGACAATATAGAGAATTGTCACAATGACAAATTGGATGCCGAAACTCGCCGAAGGGGCTGGGCCGCTGTATCTGCGGCTCGCCGGTCAGATCGAGAGCGACATCGCCTCGGGCACGCTGCCCGTCGGTGCGAAACTCCCGCCACAACGCAACCTCGCCTACGACATCGGTGTCACGCTCGGCACGGTGGGCCGCGCCTATGCGCTGGTGCGCGAAAAGGGGCTGGTGTCGGGGGAAGTGGGCCGCGGGACTTTCGTCCTCGGCAGCGAGAGCGCAAGGACGTCGGCCCCTCATCCGACACCGGATTTCTTCGGCGGCACCCGCGCACTCGTCTCGCCGCCCGGCCTGCTGCGGCTCGATACGACCGCCGCGCCCGATGTCGGCCAGACCGCCGCCATCGAGACCGTGACGGCACGCATCGCGCGCGACCAGACGAGGCACAGCCTGGACTACGTCCGCGCCCCGGCGCCCTCATGGCGCGAAGCCGGCAGGGCATGGCTCGCCGCAGGCGACTGGCAGCCGGAGACGGACGACATCGTGCCGGCACTGGGCGCCCACGCGGCGATCCTCGCCGTCATCGCGGCCGTGACCGCGCCGGGCGACCGTATCGTCTTCGAGCAGCTCACCTATTCCTCGGTGGCGCGCAGTGCGGCGCTGATCGGCCGGCGACCGGTGGCGGTCGACATGGACGACGAGGGCATGTGCCCGGAGGATTTCGAGCATCTCTGCGCCCAGCAGCATCCGAAGATGGCGTTCCTGATGCCCGACATGCAGAACCCGACGCTCGGCGTTATGTCGGAAGCACGGCGGCGGCAGATCGCCGAGATCGCGCGGCGCTACAATGTCTGGCTGATCGAGGATGCGGTCTACGGTTCGCTGATCGGGGAGCGGGCGATCCCGCTCGCCGCACTAGCCCCGGAGCGGACGTTCCACGTCGGGGGGCTCTCCAAATCCGTGGCGGCGGGCATCCGCGCCGGCTGGGTCGCCTGCCCGCCCTACTACGCCGCCCGCGTCCAGACCGCCTACCGGATGCTGACCGGCGGCAAGCCCTTCCTGCTCGCCGAACTCGCCGCGCGGCTGGTGCTGTCGGGCGAGGCGGACGCGATCCGCACCAGGGTGCGACGGGAAATCGCCGAGCGCGAGGCCATCGCCCGCCAGCTTCTGGCCGGGCTCGACTTCGCCTCCGGCCCGCAGGCGCCGTTCCTCTGGATGAAGCTTCCCGAGCCGTGGCTTTCGGGCATCTTCCGTAACGCCGCGTCGAACGAGGGCGTGCTGATCGACGAAGAGGACGAGTTCAAGCCCTCGCGCACTGACAAGATCTTCCACCGCATCCGCATCGCCTTTTCGGATCCCCCCGCCCGTGACGACATGCGGCGCGGCCTGGGAACCATCCGCCGCTTGCTCGAGGGCGGCGCCGCCGGCCACGACAACTTCGGCTGATCGGGACGACCCCGCATTTTCAGTGGCTTTTTGGCTGCGCTCGGGTGCATCCGGGCCGGCGTTGCGCTATGGGGACGGCAGCATCGCGCCTTCGGAGTCCACGGCTGGCATGAACATCCCCAACACCGTTCCCATCACCCCGGAACTGATCGCCGCGCACGGGCTCAAGCCGGACGAATTCCAGCGCATCCTCGACCTGATCGGGCGCGAGCCGAGTTTCACCGAGCTCGGCATCTTCTCGGCGATGTGGAACGAGCACTGCTCCTACAAATCGTCCAAGAAATGGCTGCGCACACTCCCGACCAGCGGTCCGAGGGTCATCCAGGGGCCGGGCGAGAATGCCGGCGTGGTCGACATCGGCGACGGCGACTGCGTGGTCTTCAAGATGGAGAGCCACAACCATCCCTCCTTCATCGAGCCCTACCAGGGGGCGGCGACGGGGGTCGGCGGCATCCTGCGCGACGTCTTCACCATGGGCGCGCGGCCGATCGCGGCGATGAACGCACTTCGCTTCGGCGCACCGGACCATCCGAAGACGAAACATCTCGTGGCCGGCGTGGTGGCGGGCGTCGGAGGCTACGGCAATTCCTTCGGCGTGCCGACGGTCGGCGGCGAAGTGAACTTCGATCCGCGCTACAACGGCAACATCCTCGTCAACGCTTTCGCCGCGGGCCTCGCGAAGACCGACGCGATCTTCTACTCGAAGGCCGAGGGCGTTGGACTGCCGGTCGTCTACCTCGGCGCCAAGACCGGCCGTGACGGTGTCGGCGGCGCCACGATGGCCTCGGCCGAGTTCGACGAGAGCATCGAGGAGAAGCGCCCGACCGTGCAGGTCGGCGATCCGTTCACGGAAAAATGCCTGCTGGAAGCCTGCCTCGAACTGATGGCCTCGGGCGCCGTCATCGCCATCCAGGACATGGGCGCGGCGGGCCTGACCTGCTCGGCCGTGGAAATGGGTGCCAAGGGCGATCTCGGCATCCGACTCGAACTCGACCAGGTGCCGGTACGCGAGGAGCGCATGTCGGCCTACGAGATGATGCTGTCGGAGAGCCAGGAGCGGATGCTCATGGTGCTGCGCCCCGAAAAGGAGGAGGAAGCGAAGGCGATCTTCCGCAAATGGGGCCTCGACTTCGCCGTCGTGGGCCGCACGACCGACGACCTGCGCTTTCGCATCCACCACCAGGGCGACGAGGTCGCGAACCTGCCGATCAAGGAACTCGGCGACGAGGCGCCGGAGTACGATCGCCCCTGGGCCGAGCCGAAGGCCCCTTCCCCGCTCGCGGCCGATGACATCCCGCAGGCGGACGTCGCCGATTCCCTCCTGAAGCTGCTCGGTTCGCCCGACCTGTCGAGCCGGCGCTGGGTGTGGGAACAGTACGACACGCTGATCCAGGGCAATTCGCTGCAGATGCCCGGGGGCGATGCCGGCGTCGTGCGCGTCGAGGGGCATCCAACGAAGGCACTCGCCTTCGCATCCGACGTCACGCCTCGCTACTGCGAAGCCGACCCCTACGAGGGCGGCAAGCAGGCGGTCGCCGAATGCTGGCGCAATCTCACAGCGACCGGCGCCCTGCCGCTTGCCGCGACGGACAACCTGAACTTCGGCAATCCCGAGCGGCCCGAAATCATGGGCCAGTTGGTGCGCGCCATCGCCGGCATCGGCGACGCCTGCCGCGCGCTGGAATTCCCGATCGTGTCGGGCAACGTCTCGCTCTACAACGAGACAAGCGGGACGGGCATTCCGCCGACGCCGACAATTGCTGGCGTCGGGCTGCTCCCGGACTGGTCGAAGATGGCGCGGATCGGGTTCGCCGCGCCAGGACAGATGATCCTGCTCGTCGGCGCGCCGCCCTCGTGGGGAACGCATCTCGGCCAGTCGGTCTACCTGCGCGATATCCACGGCCGTGCGGACGGGCCACCGCCGCCCGTCGACCTGGCGCACGAGAAGAAGGTCGGCGATCATGTCCGCTCGCTCATCGAGCGCGGCATCGTGACCGCCGCGCACGACCTGTCGGACGGCGGCCTGGCGGTCGCGCTAGCGGAGATGGCCATGGCATCGGGCATCGGGGCAACCATTCCCGGACTGGTCGACGCCGACCCGGTTTCCGTCTTCTTCGGCGAGGACCAGGGGCGCTATCTGCTGACGCTCGGCATCGACCCCGACGGCGACGAATGGGACGCGTTGCGGGCCGAACAGGAGGGCCTCGGCATCTTCGCGCCGTGGATCGGGTCGACGGGCGGGACTTCCTTGAAGCTCGGCGAGGCGCGTGCGATACCGGTCGGCGAATTGAAGGCCGCGCACGAATCCTGGTTCCCCGGGTTCATGGACTGCAACTGACCGAGGTTTTCGCCATGCCCATGAATGCGCACGACATCGAACGGATGATCAAGGACGCGATACCGGACGCGAAGGTGACGATTCGCGACCTCGCCGGCGACGGCGACCACTATGCGGCGGAGGTCGTGGCCGAGAGTTTTCGCGGCAAGTCGCGCGTGAAGCAGCACCAGATGGTATACGACGCGCTGAAGGGCAACATGGGCGGCGTGCTGCATGCACTGGCGCTGCAGACCAGCGCGCCGGACTGAGCGCGCCAGGACAATCGCCCAAGCCGCGGAATGGCGGCAAGCGGGCCACGGAACTCGACAATCGGGCGGCTGTATTCTATCTATGGGGTCAATCCCCCTTCCAATCTCCGGCCTTGAACCGGACGAACGAGGAACAAGCAATGAGCGCGATCAACCAGTTCATCGACAACGAAGTGAAGAGCAACGACGTCGTCCTTTTCATGAAGGGCACCCCGGGCTTCCCGCAGTGCGGCTTCTCCGGTCAGGTCGTGCAGATCCTCGATTACGTCGGCGTCGACTACAAGGGCGTGAACATCCTGACCTCGGACGAACTGCGCCAGGGCATCAAGGAATATTCCAACTGGCCGACCATCCCGCAGCTATACGTGAAGGGCGAGTTCGTCGGCGGATGCGACATCATCCGCGAGATGTTCCAGGCCGGCGAGTTGCAGAGCTTCCTCGACGAGAAGGGCATCAGCGTCAAGGGCGCCGCCTGACCTCCATCAAGGCATAGCTGCCGGACCACGTCCGGTATCGTTTGAACGAAAATGCGCCGCAAGCCGGCGCGTTTTCTTTTTCGTCTTCACTTTTTCGGTGGTTGGCCATGGACCAGAAGGTTCCCGCTCCAGCAAAGGCTGCGTCCTTGCTGACGATCCCGCGCTGGGAGTTCATCGCGCTCGCCGCCGCCATGATGGCGCTGAACGCGCTCGCCATCGACGTGATGCTGATCGCTCTCCAGCAGATCGGGGCCAGCCTGATGGTCGACGACGAGAACGCCAGGCAATACGTCGTCACGGCCTATGTGGTCGGCTTCGGGATGATGCAGCTCTTCTTCGGTCCGATCTCGGACCGCTTCGGCCGCCGCGGACCATTGCTTGCCGGCCTTTCCGTCTACGTCGTGGCCGCCTTCGCCTGTGCTTTCGCGCCGAGCTTCACGGTGCTCCTGCTGCTGCGCTTCGTCCAGGGTCTCGGGGCGGCGGCGACCCGCGTCATCGCGGTGTCGATCGTGCGCGACGTCTATGGCGGACGCGCCATGGCCGAGGTCATGTCGCTCGTCTTCATGGTGTTCATGATCATCCCGATCGTCGCGCCGGGCATCGGACAGGTCATCATGCTGTTTTCGGAATGGCACATGATCTTCGTCTTCATCGGCGTGGTTTCGGGCGCCTTCACGCTGTGGACGTGGCTGCGGCTGCCGGAGACGCTGCGCGAGGAAAACCGGCGCCCGTTCACTTTGGCGAGCGTGGCCCAGAGTTTCCGCATGGTCGTCACCAACCGGGTGGCGATCTGCTACACGGTCGCCATGACGGCGGTGTTCGGCGCGCTGTTCGGCTTCATCAATTCCGCGCAGCAGGTCTACATCGGCATCTACGACACGGGCGAACTGTTCCCGGTCTACTTCGCCGCCGTGGCCGGCATGATGGCGGTGTCGTCGTTCCTCAATTCGCGCCTCGTCGGCCGGATCGGCATGCGGCGCCTCGCGCACGGCGCGCTGATCGGCTTCGTCGCGGTCAACACGATCGCCTTCGTCCTGTCCCTGCTCGGCCCGGTTCCGTTCTGGCTGTTCCTGGCGCTGTTCTCGATCGCGATGATGCAGTTCAGCTGGATCGGGTCCAACTTCAACGCGCTCGCAATGGAACCGCTCGGCCATGTCGCAGGAACGGCCTCCTCGGTGCAGGGCTTCCTCCAGACGGTCGGCGGAGGCGTCATCGGAGCGGCGATCGGGCAGGCCTTCGACGGAACGGTCGTGCCGCTGGCGGGAGGATACTTCTTCGCTTCGCTGGTCGCGCTCGTCATGACCCTGGTGGCGGAAAAGGGCAGGCTCTTCGAGCCGCACAACCCGCCGCTCTAGGGATTTTCATCAGGGCGGCTGGACAGCGCGGCGAAATCGAAGAGCTTGCGGTCGAGCAGGTGGCTCGGCCGCACGTTCGCCAGCGCGCGGATCATGGTATCGCGGCGGCCCGGCATGCGGGCCTCGATGTCGTCAAGCATCGCCTTCATGGCATTGCGCTGCAGACCTTCCTGGCTGCCGCAGAGATCGCAGGGGATGATCGGGAAGCGCATGGCGTCGGCGAAGCGCGCGAGATCCTTCTCGCCGCAATAGGCGAGCGGCCGCAGCACCATCACGTCGCCGTCGTCGTTCACGAGCTTCGGCGGCATGGCCGCCATGCGTCCTCCATGGAAGAGGTTCATGAAGAACGTCTCCAGGATGTCGTCGCGATGGTGCCCGAGCACCAGGGCCGAGCACCCCTCCTCCCGGGCGATCCGGTAGAGGTGCCCACGCCGCAGCCGCGAGCAGAGCGAGCAATAGGTACTGCCCTGCGGCAGCTTGTCGGTTACTATCGAAAAGGTGTCGCGGTACTCGATCCGGTGCGGAACGCCGACCGAGGCGAGATAGTCCGGCAGCACGTGCTTGGGAAAGTTGGGCTGGCCCTGATCGAGATTGCAGGCCAGCAACTCGACCGGCAGCATGCCGCGCCACTTCAGGTCGAGCAGCAGTGCGAGAAGTCCGTAGGAATCCTTGCCGCCCGACAGCGCCACGAGCCAGCGCTGGCCAGGCGTGGCCATGGCGAAATCGTCCATCGCCTGCCGCGCGTTGCGCAGCAGCCGCTTTCGCAGCTTGTTGAACTCGACCGATTTCGGCGCCGCTTGGAAGAGCGGATGCGATCCGGCATCTTCCGTTTCCGCCGGTGCGACGATCATGTTCATGGCCTGTCTCCCGGAACTGTTCCGACGGGACTACCCGAGGCCCCGCGCAAAGAAAAGGCCGCCTGGGCGGCGGCCTGATCCAAACCGGCGATCGATGCCGAAATCAGCGCGAGTAGTACTCGACGACGAGGTTCGGTTCCATCTGGACCGCGTAGGGCACGTCGCCCAGCGCCGGCACGCGTCCGTACTTGGCCGTCATCTTGGTGTGATCCACCTCGATGTAGTCCGGCACGTCGCGCTCGGCGAGCTGGACGGCTTCGAGCACGATCACGAGCTGCTTCGACTTCTCGCGCACCTCGATCACGTCGCCCGGCTTGCAGCGGTAGGACGGGATGTTGGTGCGGCGGCCGTTGACGTTGATGTGGCCGTGATTGATGAACTGGCGCGCCGACCAGATCGTCGGGACGAACTTCGCGCGGTAGACGACGGCGTCGAGACGCGACTCGAGCAGGCCGATCAGGTTCTCCGACGTGTCGCCACGGCGGCGGTTGGCCTCCTCGTAGGTCTTGCGGAACTGCTTCTCGGAGATGTCGCCGTAGTGGCCCTTCAGCTTCTGCTTGGCGCGGAGCTGCAGACCGAAGTCGGACAGCTTGCCCTTGCGCCGCTGGCCATGCTGGCCGGGACCGTATTCGCGCTTGTTGACCGGAGACTTCGGGCGTCCCCAGATGTTTTCGCCGAGACGGCGGTCGATCTTGTATTTTGCAGACTGGCGTTTGCTCATCGCATTCCCTTTCAAGCGATAGCGCCCGGACCGAAAGGATCCGGGCAAAGGAAACGCGCCCTCCTCTGGCTCCCGTTTTCGGAGCCTGACAGGATCCGTTCGCACGCTGCGACAGACCCGCGGGACACGTCAAAGTAATACACCGGCCCTCGCGGACCGGTGCGGTAGGCTCACTAGGCCATCACGGTTGCGAAGTCAACGACCGCGATTGGGGTTCGTCATCGGGTTCGGCGCGGCAGGCTCCGGCTTCTTCGTCTCTTCCACGGTCGAGACCACGGAGACCGTCTTCACCGGCGCGTCGGCCTTCTTCTTGACCGAACGGCTCGCGGAGGCGCGCGCCTTGCTCTTGCCGCCGACGAAGCTCTTGTAGATGTATCCGGTGCGGCCGTCATAGACCACCTTGCACCAGGAATCGCAGCCGAGGAGTTCGACACCGGCTCCGCCCGGAATGACGAGGATCACGCGGTTCTCGTCCCCGGGACCCGAGCGCATGTTAACGGCGGTGTTAACGCGGGACTGCCTGGCATCGGGAGCCGGATCGGCCGGCGCCTTGACCTTGGTGGCGGCGGGATCGATCGACCCGGTCTTTTCGTCGCCGGTGGCGTCCTGCTCGGGCAATTTGCCGGCATCCGCTGACGCATAGGCGAGCAGGTCCGGAGAAGACGCTTCGTCCCGCTTCGTCGCCCTGTCGCCTTTAACGAGGGATTTCATCGCGGCGAGCGCGGCCGCGCCGGATGGCGCCGACGACTTCGCCCAGCGCGGATCGTTCGCAGGCGGGATCGCGACCGCAACCTTCTGTGGTGGGGTCGCGTCGGCTGCCGACTTTTCGGCCTCATCCTTCGCGTCGGCTTCCGCAGCGACGTTGGGCGCGGTTACCGCAGCAATTTCGCCGTCAGTTTCCTCTTGTGCGCTTTCAGCGCCCGGCTCGCCTGCGTTGGCAGCCGTCAGCGAGACCGCGGATTCATCGGCAAGCGGCGTTCCGGGCATCATGTAGGCGAATGTCGCGGCCAGGGCCGCCGTGGTGCCGACCAGGGCCGATATGACCGGCAGGGCGAAACCCCGGCCCCGGCTGGGTCTATGCTGCGGAAGGAATATCGCCACCGGCTTTTCCTGAGCCGGCCTGAAAACCCGTCGCGAATTGGTGTCGTCGTATTTAGCCGTCACACGCCCTTCTCCACGCAGAACCGATGTCATTCCCGACAATGGGTACAGCGCCCCCGCACCGTCATTGTTCATCGTCCCGGCCCCTCGGCCGGCGGTCCCATGGATGTTGCGGTCCGGAACCCGTGCACTGACGCTTCTGGGGGCGGAATGTGGCAATCATTTGTTAGCAATCGGGAATTGGAGGTCTGGCAGGCGGTATTCCGCTGCATTTCCCGTGGAAATCCCTGCCCTTGCCGATCGAACGTGAACCGCTTCACAGCCTCGCGCCCGCCGATGCGGGATGATTCGCGCATCCACCCTGGATACGGGAGATCGCGATGAATCCCTGGACACGGGCCTGCATCGGCGCGCTGGGCGGGTTTGCGGCGTGGCTGTCGAAGCTCCTGGCCCTCGATGCAGCGACATTGAACCAGTTCGTCGAGCAGCAATTGTGGCTCCAGGCCGCCGACCTCAAGGTCAGCGTCTTCATCATCCTGCCGGTGCTCGTCTTCCTCGGCGCCGTGATCGCCTGGCTCACTGAAGAGAGCCTCCGGATCAAGCTGTTCGCCATCGGCGTGTCCGCTCCGGCGATCATCGCGCCCTGGACGGCCAAATCCACCATGAACGACATCGCTCTGCTGGAATCGATCGCGCTGGTCCAACCCGCCTACGCCCAGACGAAGGACGCGCGCCAGCAGGGTGTCGTCGACGGACTGAAGGTGCTCCTGGGCATCACCGAAATCCCCGATCCCAAAGAGGAACGCTACTGGGTCATCGTCGGCGCGTTCTCGGATCTCGACCAGGCCTATCTGCTGGCCAACGAGATCAACCACGCACACCCGGAACTCGATGCCTTCGTCGGCAGCCGCATGCCGGGCAATCCCCTCTTTCCGGTCATCGTGGGCGGCAAGGACGGCTACATGACGCTCGCGAACGCCCAGAAGCTCCAGCAACACGTGAACGATCTCGGGCTAAGCAAGGGCGGCGCCTATCTTTCCGCCTATGCGGAGCGGGTGCCCGAGGACGGCAATCCGAGATGATCCGCTGATTTCAAACCCGTGCGGATTCCGGCAGGCGGGCGGCGAGGCCGAACCCCTGCATGAGGCGCCGCGTCGCGAAATCCGGCGAGCGCGAGGTGAAGACGGCGATGTCGGCATGGGGCGCCGGCTCCCGGCCGGGCCTGTCCTCCGAGTACGCTGGGTCTCGCGGCAGGAGCGACAGCGCGCGTCGTGCGATCGCCTCGGCGGGATCCAGCCAGTCTACCGGCCAGGGCGCGGTCTTGCGCATCCGGTTCACCAGGAACGGATAATGCGTGCAGGCCAGCACCACGATATCGGTGCGTGCGCCGTCGTGCTCGACGAAGCACGGCTCGATCTCCGCTCTCACCGCCGCCTCGTCGACGAAGCCCTCGCGCATGTAGGTCTCGGCGAGGGACGCCAGCCTCTCGCTGCCGACGAGACGCACGTGGCATTTGGAGGCCCATTCGTGGATCAGGTCGCGCGTGTACTGTCGCCGGACGGTGCCCGGCGTGGCGAGTACGGACACCAGTCCGCTGCGGGTCCGCTCGGCGGCCGGCTTTATCGCCGGCACCGTCCCGACGAAGGGGGTGGCCGGATAGGCCGCGCGCAGGTCGGACAGGACCAGTGTCGAGGCCGTGTTGCAGGCGATCACCGCGATCTCGGGATCGTGCTCCTCGACCAGCCTGCCGAACAGATCGACGATCCTCGCCCTTAGCGCGTCTTCCTCCCAGGCGCCGTAGGGAAACCCGGCATCGTCGGCGACGTAGACGAAGCGGCGGTCCGGCATGAGGACGCGCGCCTCGCGCAGCACCGTGAGGCCGCCGACGCCCGAATCGAAGACGAGGACGGGCCGCTCACGCATCGCCGCTCCCGCCCCGCCCCGACGCGGCGCCATCGTCGAACGCCTTGCGCTCGGGATAACCCGCCCCGCGCGGCTCCTTGGGCGAGAAATAGTCGAGCGACGATAGCACCCCGCGCAGGACCTTGATCTCGGCCTCGGCGAACCCGGGGCGCGTCAGCACCGAACGCAGGTTGTCGAGCATCTTGGGCTTCTTTTCCGGCGGCCGGAAATAGCCGCGCACGTCGAGCGCGCGTTCCAGATGCGACAGGAAGGAATGCAGATGCTTGCGCGAGGCGGGTCTCAGGTCCGGCCCCTCGAAGGCGGTCTGCGTCTCCGTCTCCAACCCCGATTTCATCCACTCGTAGGACATCAGGAGCACCGCCTGGGCGATGTTGAGCGACGAGAAGGCGGGATTGACCGGGAAGGTGACGATCTCGTCGGCGAGCGACACCTCCTCGTTCGACAGGCCGAATTTCTCGCGGCCGAACAGGATGCCCGTCCTCAGCCCCGCCTCGACGCGGCGCCTGAGCACCCTGCCCGCTTCGACCGGGCCCTTCACCGGCTTGAAATTATCGCGCGGCCTTGCGGTGGTGGCGAAGACGAAATTGAGGTCGGCCACGGCCTGCTCCACCGTCTCGAAGACCGCGACGGCGTCGATGACATGGTCGGCGCGGCTGGCGGCCGCCCTCGCCTTCTCGTTCGGCCATCCGTCACGCGGATGCACGAGCCGAAGCTCGGCAAGGCCGAAATTCGCCATGGCGCGCGCCACCATGCCGATGTTTTCCCCGAGCTGCGGCTCCACGAGGATGATGACGGGACCCTGGAGGTGGTCCGGCTTGCCGCTTGATAATTCGTTCATGTGCATTCGCTGACGAGCAGAGGTGCCGTTTGCGGCAATTCCGCGTCACTGCCATACTCCGAGGCGAAATTGAAGCTTCAGCGGGTTTTGACGAATGACGGACGAACTTTCCGAGCGCATCCGTTCGGTGCTGGCTGACGATCCCAATGTCGGCGAGATCCGCATGTTCGGCGGGCTGTGCTTCACCCTAAACGGAAACATGCTGGTCGGCAGGATGAAGTCCGGGGACCTCCTTGCACGGGTCGGCGTGGAACGGGAGCCCGACGCGCTTGCGATGGACGGCGCGTCGCGGATGGACTTCACCGGGCGCGGAATGCCGGGGTTCGTCGTCGTCTCGGCGGATGCCCTGCAGGACGACGAGGTGCTGCGCAGCTGGATCGCGATGGCGACGGCCTATGTCGGACCGATCCCACCCAAGGTAAAGCCGGCACCCAGCGCGAAGAAGAAAGCCGCCAAGGCGAAGACCGCCTAGCCCGGTGCGACGAACGCCCTGATGGCGGCGGCGACCTCATCGGGCTTCTCGTGCAGGATCCAGTGGCCTGCGCCAGGCACGTGCCGGATCGTCAGCTCGGGCGCGAAGGCGTCCAGCCCGTCGAGGCAGGCGGTGGTCAGCGCCTCGTCCGCGCCGCCCCACACGACCAAATGCGGCATGCGCACGGTGACCCTTTCCGGATCGACGGAAAGCAGCGGCACATCGCCCGCTTCTTCGCCCGGTTTGGGCACCACGACCGGTGAGGAATTGTACCAGTGGAGCATGGCTTCCATGGCGCCGGGCTGCGCCCAGGCGTCCCGATATTCCGCAGCGGCCTTGGGGGTGAGCCAGTCCGTCCTCGAAAAGCCGGCGATCATCTTCATGGTCCGCGCGAAGCCGTCCTTCGCCATGTGCGCGGCGGCGTCCGGCGCGCGCAGGACATGGAAATACTGGCTCGCCCGGCGCTGCGCCTCGTCCTCGACGATCGCGCGCTGGAAGCAGACGGGATGCGCGCCGTTCGCGATGACCAGATGGGTCAGCCTGTCCGGATGGGCGAAGGCATAGGCATAGGCGATCGAGGCGCCCCAGTCGTGGCCAGCGAGAATGAATGGCTTCCCGGGCGACAGGTGCTCGGCCAGCCCGTGCAGATCCTGCACCATGTTGCGGGCGCGATAGGCCTCGACGCCGAGCGGCTTTGTCGACAGGTTGAAGCCGCGCTGATCCGGCAGGACGACGCGGAAGTCTCCCGCGAGCCTTTCCGCCACCGCGTGCCAGGCGGCCCAGTATTCGGGAAAACCATGCAGACAGACGACCAGCGGCGCGTCCTCCGGTCCCAGCGAGGCGCAATGCAGGCTGATCTCGTCGAGATCCACGCGAAAGAACTGGATGTCGGCCAATGTCGATCCTCCCGGCCGGAACTTCCGCCAGCCGGTGGTCGAATGCAAGCGGCTCCAAAGTTTTGCCGGATTGATCTAACCTGATAAGGGTCCGCGCGGGTTGGCATGGGCGAAGGGGGAGCACCTTGAAAAGGAGAATGGTCGCGCTGGCGCTGTCCGCGTTTCTCGCAGGCTTGCCGCAGACTTCACCGGCGAAGGATCAGCCGAATCAGAGGGCGACGGGTGCGGCCTTCGATGATGCCTACAGCCTGTACCGGCGCGGGAGGGCATTGCGGGAGGAAGGAAGCCGGGATCGTTCCGAGGAGGCGCTTCGCATCTTCCGCCGCGCGCTTGACCGCTATGTCGAGGAAGCCGGAGCGAACGGACCGCTCCTCGGCCACTATTGGGGCGAAGTCGCCTTCACCGCCGAGACCCTGGGGCGATCGGAGGAAGCGCGGGAAGCCCGGCGCAAGCAGGTCGCGGCGCTGGAGCGGCATGAACCGACCAGTCTCGCTCTGGCCGATGCTCTCACGCGCCTCAGCTGGCTCGAGTCCGAAGCGGGAAACCACGAGGCGATGCTCGCGGCCGCGACGCATTCGCGCGCCGTCTACGAAAAGCTGCCGGAACAGACCGGTTTCGTTCGCCTGCGCGAGGCGGGCAGCCATCTCGACGAAGGCGCGGCGCTGGTGCGTCTCGGACGTCCCGCGGAAGGCATGGCCGCGTACCGGACCGCCCTCGAGCGGTATCGCGAACTCGACACCGAGGCCGGCGAGGAGGTGCGCCAGGGAGCGGCCGAAAACCGCGTCACGACGCTCTCCAACATGATCGGGCTCGCCCCCGACCTGGAACTCGGCGCCGAGAGCCTCACCTGGCGACAGGAACGCGTCGACGTCCTGCGCCGGATCGCACCGGGGTCGGAGCGGCTGGCCGACATGCTCGCCGATCTCGCGACGCAACTGCGCGACAAGGAAAGATACGAGGATCAGCTTCGGGCGCTCGACGAGGCGATCGCGGTGCGCTCGGGTCTCGCGGCGAACGAGGCGAAGATGACCTCGCTGCATTGGGAGCGCGGCATCGGGCTCTACTATCTCGGCCGCAAGAGCGAAGCGGTCGACGCCTACGAGAAGGCGATCGCCGGCCTTGAGCGCGCCGCCGAGCCGAACCACGCCGACATTGCCGCCCTATACGGCAACGTCGCCGGGATTGCGCTCGAAGGCGAGGACGTGCGGGCGGAAGCGGCCGCGCTGGCAAAGCAGGTCGAGAACCTGCGCGCCGCCGCTCCCGGCGGCGAGAAACTGGCCGACGTCCTCGACCGCCTGGCGTTCATCGCGGCGAACGACCAGCGTTTCGACGAGGGTGCCGCGCTCCGCCGCGAAGAGGTGGCGATCCGGCGCAACCTCCAGCCCGATTCACTGGCGCTCGCGATCGCACTCGACAACCTCGTCTTCAACCTCCAGGGGCTCGGCGAGCACGAGGTGAGCCTGAAGCTGCTCGACGAGGCGATCGACCTCGGTCTGCGCCACGACCCGGAGACCCGGCAGAGCGCCATCGCGAGCGCCATCCGCCGCGGCATTTCGCTCAACGCGCTCGGCCGCTACGACGAGGCGATTGCCGCCTTCGAGGAAAGCCTCTCCTGGCTGGAAACCACCGAGCAGTCGGACCCGCAGAACCTCGTGGTCGCGCTCGACAACTTCGCCAATCTCGCCCAGTCGCTGGGGCGCTTTGCGCAGGCGGAGCGGATCGCCGGGCGTCAGGTGTCGCTGCTGCGCGAGTCGCAGCCCGATTCGGCCTTCCTCGCCTCCAGCCTCCTGAGGCTGGCGGAGGCCCGGATCAGGCTTTCCCGCTACGAGGCGGCGCTCGACCCGATCCGCGAGGCACGCGCCATGCGGATACGGCTGGAAGGCGACATGAGCGCGGGTGTCGGCGAGACCTGGAACATGGAAGGCCAGGTCTACGAGGGTGCCAAGCAGTACGAGCGCTCGCTCGCGGCCTATGACGAGGCGCTGTCGCGCGTGCGCGCCAGCGTCGGCGAGGAGACGATCGACTTCGCCTCGGCACTCAACAACGCCGCTTGGGCGCGTCGCTTCACCGGAGACCTGGAACGCTCGGAGCGGGAGTTCCAGCAGTCGACGGCCATCATCGAACGCCTACTTGGGCCGCTCCATCGCTTCACCGCGATCGGCTACACCAATCTGGGCATTCTCGCCCAGCTTCGGGGGCGCAACGAGGATGCCGTGAAGCTCAGCATGCAGGCCCTGTCCGGCATGATGCGCGACCGCCGCGCCACGCTGGACGAGCAGCGCTGGGCTTTCGAGACGTTGTCCAACGCCTTCAAGGAGATGGGCGACACCCGCCGCGCCATCCTCTTCGCCAAGCAGGCGGTGAACGCCCAGCAGGAACTGCGCGCCAACAACAAGGAACTCTCCAAGGAGGAGATCCAGGACTTCAAGACGGAATGGCGCCGGCTCTACGAGAACCTCGCCTCGCTGCTCATCTCGGAAGGCCGGCTGAGCGAGGCGCAGGCGGTGCTGGCGATGGAGAAGGAGGAGGAGTTCGTCGACTTCATCCGCCGCGACGCGACCGAGGACCTGTCCGACAGCCGCGCCATGCTCACGGATGGCGAGGAGACCGTTCAGGATTCCGTCGAGACGCTGCTGTCGCGCCCGATCGCCGCCGCCACGGAAGTCGCCGCGCTGATGGAACGCAAGAACGCCGGCCGGCTGAGCGGCGAAGACGAGGAACGCCTGGAGCAGCTCGAAGAGGTGCTCGACACCGCTTATTCCGACTTCATGGACGACGTCGACGCCTTCCTCGAAAACTCGGCGGAGGAAACCTCCGACATCCAGCGCGAGGTCGACGCGATCAACCTGTCCTTTACGGCCGACATGCAGGACGAACTGCGCGTGTTCGAGGGCCGCGCGGCGATGCTGCAGGTGGCGAGCCTCGGCGACACCACCCACCTCTTCCTCACCGTGCCGGAAGCCGCCATCCACCGCGAGGTGGCCATTCCGCGCGCCGAGCTTTCCAAGCTGATCTTCGAGGCACTGACGGCGATCGAGGAGCGTTCGCCGGAGGCGCAGGCTCGGCTCAAGGCGCTCTACGACGTGCTGGTGGCACCCATCCGCGCTGAAATCGACGAGACGGGCGCCGGAACGCTGATGCTCAACCTGCAGGGTTTCCTGCGCTACGTGCCCTTCGCCGCGCTCTACGACGGCGAGCACTACCTGATCGAGGACTACGCGCTTTCGCTCTTCACGCCGGCCGCCAGGACCGAGTTCGAAGCGGCAGACCGCGAGCCCGAAAAGAGCGCCGGCTTCGGCGTGACGGCCGCGCATGCGGGCTTTTCGGCGCTGCCGGGCGTCGCGCAGGAGATGCAAGCGATCTTCGACACCGGCACGCTGGCCGGCTCGGCGAGCCTGGACGACGCCTTTACGCGCGACAGCTTCAGCACCGCGCTGAAGGAGCGGCCCGCGATCGTCCACATCGCCAGCCACTTCAAGCTGGTGCCCGGCCGGGAGACCGATTCCTTCCTGCTTCTCGGCGACGGCTCGCCGCTGAACCTCGCCGAAATACGCAAGGGCCGAAATTTCCGCTTCGGCGGCGTCGACCTTCTGACGCTCTCCGCCTGCCAGACCGCGCGCGGCGGCGATTCGGACGGCGGCGAGGTGGAGAGCTTCGGCGCGCTCGCGCAACGCAACGGCGCCTCGGCCGTGATGGCGACGCTCTGGCCGGTCGCCGACGAGGCGACGGCCAGGCTGATGCAGGACTTTTACCGCGGCTTCGTGCGCGATGGACTGGACAAGGCGGCCGCCCTTCGCGCCGCCCAGATCGCCATGCTGCGCGGCGAGGCGGCCGTCTCGGCATCGGGCGAGCGCGGGGCCAAGTCGCTCACTGTCTCGGCCGCCGCTCCTGCCGCCGACCACCGCCATCCCTATTTCTGGTCGCCCTTCATCCTGATGGGAAACTGGCTCTAGAAAAGCCGGCATCGGCGGGCACGAAGGGCGACTTTCGGCGGCGTTGAGCGCGTTTGCGCCCCCTGTTGCGCTTTGCTATAGGGTCGCGCATTCGTTCAATCGCGGGGCATTCCAACGGTCCCGCCTCCCCGAAAGCGAGGCTACTCCATGTCGAAAATCAAGGTGGACAATCCCGTCGTCGAACTCGACGGCGACGAGATGACCCGCATCATCTGGCAGTTCATCAAGGACAAGCTGATCCACCCCTATCTAGACATCGACCTCAAGTATTACGACCTCGGCATGGAGCACCGCGACGCCACCGACGACCAGGTGACGATCGACGCGGCCAACGCCATCGCGCAATACGGTGTCGGCGTGAAATGCGCCACGATCACGCCCGACGAAGCCCGCGTCGAGGAGTTCGGCCTGAAGAAGATGTGGCGCTCGCCCAACGGCACGATCCGCAACATCCTGGGCGGCACCATCTTCCGCGAGCCGATCATCATGAAGAACGTGCCGCGCCTCGTGCCCGGCTGGACCAAGCCGATCGTGGTCGGCCGCCACGCCTTCGGCGACCAGTACCGCGCCACCGACTTCCGCTTCCCCGGCAAGGGCAAGCTGACCATCAAGTTCGTCGGCGAGGACGGCCAGACGATCGAGCACGAGGTCTTCGATGCGCCGGGCTCGGGCGTCGCCATGGCGATGTACAATCTCGATGATTCGATCCGCGATTTCGCCCGCGCCTCGCTGAACTACGGCCTGCTGCGCGGCTGGCCGGTCTACCTGTCGACCAAGAACACCATCCTCAAGGCCTATGACGGGCGCTTCAAGGACATCTTCCAGGAGATCTACGAGAAGGAATTCGCGGCCGATTTCAAGGCTAAGAAGATCACCTACGAGCACCGCCTGATCGACGACATGGTTGCGGCGAGCCTGAAATGGTCGGGCGGCTACATCTGGGCCTGCAAAAACTACGACGGCGACGTGCAGTCCGATACGGTCGCGCAGGGCTTCGGCTCGCTCGGCCTGATGACCTCGGTCCTGATGACGCCGGACGGCAAGACGGTGGAAGCCGAAGCCGCGCACGGCACGGTGACGCGCCACTATCGCCAGCACCAGAAGGGCGAGGAGACCTCGACCAACCCGATCGCCTCGATCTTCGCATGGACGCGCGGCCTTGCCCATCGCGCCAAGCTCGACGACAACGCCGCCCTCGGGACCTTCGCGGACACGCTGGAGAAGGTGTGCATCCAGACCGTGGAATCGGGCTTCATGACCAAGGACCTGGCACTGCTGATCGGCCCCGACCAGCCCTGGCTGTCGACCACCGGCTTCCTCGACAAGATCGACGAGAACCTCCAGAAGGCGATGGCCTGAGGCCATGGCGGCGGAGAGGCCACGCCTCTTCGGCGCCGCCTACAGCGTCTACGTGCGCATCGCGCGGCTGGCGCTGATCGAAAAGGGTGTCGACCACGAGCTCGTGCCGGTCGACATCTTTTCGCCGGAAGGCATTCCCGACTGGTACCGGGAGCGTCATCCCTTCGGGAAGATCCCCGCCTTCGAGCACGGATCGCTGCGCCTATTCGAGACCGCGGCGATCGCGCGCTACGTCGACGAGGCGTTTCCTGGCCCGGCGTTGCAGCCGGCGGACGTCGCCGAACGCGCGGTGATGAACCAGATTGTCGGCCTCCTCGACGCCTACGCCTACCGCACGCTGGTGTGGGACATCTATGTGGAAGCCGTGTCGAAGCCGCGCGAAGGCGGCGCCACGGACGCGGCGAAAGTGGCGGCCGCCCTGCCCCGCGCCCGTACCTGCCTCGAGACGCTGGAACGTCTCAAGCGGCCGGGGCCATGGCTCCTCGGCGAGCAACTCACGCTGGCGGACCTGCACGCGGCACCCATGTTCGCCTATTTCGTTCAGGCGAGCGAAGGCCGTGACATGCTCGCGGAGTTCCCCGGGCTGGGCGGTTGGTGGGAAGGCATCCGGGTGCGCGACAGCTTTATGAAGACGAACGAAGGAGATTGAGCGACGCCCGCCCGGTCTACCTCTATACCGCCCCGATACTTTAATATTCAGTGATATATAGAATAATGTCGCTCCGTTGTTGATGGATAACCATCAATCGCAATAGTCACCCCTCCCGCACCGCCAATATTTCTGCTTCACACCGTGATTCGGAACGGATAAATGTTTCGTGGGGATTCTTGCGGGGAAGCAAACATGCAGAAGAAACTTGCGGCCGAGTTCCTCGGCACGTTCTGGCTCGTATTCGGGGGATGCGGGAGCGCGGTGCTTGCCGCGGCATTTCCGGAGGTGGGAATCGGTCTCGTCGGGGTGTCGCTCGCCTTCGGTCTCACCGTCCTGACCATGGCCTATGCGGTCGGCGGCATATCCGGCGGACATTTCAACCCTGCCGTATCGGTCGGCATGGTCGTCGCGGGGCGGATGCCGACCGCGGATCTCGCAGGCTACGTCATCACGCAGGTGGTGGCCGCTGCCGCGGCGGGCCTTCTGCTCTATGTGATCGCCTCGGGCAAGGCGGACTTCGCGGCCGGCGGCTTCGCTTCCAACGGATATGGAGTGCTGTCGCCCGGCGGCTATTCGCTCCTTGCCGCCCTGCTTATGGAAGTGGTGATGACGGCCTTCTTCCTGTTCGTCATTCTGGCGGTCACCTCGCCCGGCGCGCCGGCGGGTTTTGCGCCGATCTCGATCGGGCTGACGCTCGCGCTGATCCACCTCGTGTCGATTCCGGTGACCAACACCTCCGTCAACCCGGCGCGCTCGACGGGCGTGGCCCTGTTCGCGGAGACCGCCGCCCTGGGGCAGCTCTGGCTGTTCTGGGTCGCGCCGATCGCCGGCGCCGCACTCGGTGCGCTGGTCTGGAAGGGGCTTCTTGCGAGCCGCGCGGACCCGGCCGGCATCGTGCCTGCCGAATAGAAAAACGGTTCGCGCCCGGCGGCCGGCCTTCCAGGCCGCGCCCCCGTTCGGCTCGGTCAGAGCAGGCTGGGGGCGCAAGGGGCGCCGCGACGAGCCCGTCGCGGCGTTGTCGTGCGTGCGCCGCGTCGTTGAAATCGCCACGGTTCCGTTCTATCGCCGTGGCGACACGCGACCAGCCCGAAACCCGCGAGCAAGGCCCGGCGATGAAAGATCTCTCGATTTCCCTCCTCACCATATGCGGCCTCGATGAAATCGAGCAGCACGGCTCGCGCGGCGTCACCCACGTGCTGTCGATCCTCGATCCGGACTGGCCCGAACCGGAGGGCTTTCGCGCCTACGACCGCCATCATCGCACGACGCTTCATTTCCACGACATCATCCAGCCCGCACCGGGCCGCATCCTGCCGCAGCCGGCCCATGTGGAGGCGGTGCTGGAGTTCGGCGACAAGCTCGCGGGCGAAGCCTCAGCGGACGAGGGACACCTGCTGGTCCACTGCCACATGGGCGTGTCGCGTTCGACGGCGGCGATGGCGACGCTGCTCGCCCAGCTTCATGCGGACGCGGACGAGGACGCGATCTTCTCGCATCTGCGCGATATCCGCCCGCAGATCTGGCCGAACTCGCTGATGATCGGCTATGCGGACGACCTGCTGGGCCGCGGCGGCCGCATGACCGCCGCGCTGCGCCGCCTTTATGCACAGCAGCTCGAACGGCGGCCGGAATACGCGCGCTACATGTCCGAGATCGGCCGCGCGCGCGAGGTGGATATGGCCGGCGCCGCCTGAGGCCGCGCAGGCACCCGCCGCTCAGGCGTCGAGTGTCGCCTTCACCGCGTCGATGGCGGCCTGCGCCTTCGAGCCGTCGGGTCCTCCGGCCTGCGCCATGTCGGGACGTCCGCCGCCGCCCTTGCCGCCGAGCGCTTCGGACGCGACCCGCACGAGGTCGACGGCGCTGAACCGCTCCGTGAGATCGTCGGTGACGCCGACAACGGCGCTCGCCCGGCCGTCCTCCGACTGGCCGATGAACACCACGATGCCCGAACCCACCGATTTCTTGCCGTCGTCGGCGAGCGGCTTCAGGTCCTTCGGCGAGACGCCGGAGACCACGCGGCCGAGGAAGTTCACGCCCGCCACGGTTTCGGCCGCGCCGGCGGCCTCGGGGGAACCGCCGCCGAGCGCCAGCTTCTTCTTCGCGTCCGCGAGTTCGCGCTCCATCTTGCGGCGCTCCTCGACCAGCGTCTCGACGCGGGCCAGCGCGTCGGACGTCGAAACCTTCAGCGCCGCCGCGATCGCCTTGAGGCGCCGCTCCTGTTCGTCGAGATGGCGCCGCGCGGCTTCGCCCGTCAGCGCCTCGATGCGGCGCACGCCGGCCGCGACCGGGCTCTCCGCCACGACCCGGACAAGCCCGATCTCGCCGGTGGCGCCGACATGCGTGCCGCCGCACAGCTCGATCGAATAGGTCTTGCCGGCCTTTTCGCCTTGCGTAGCCGTGCCCATAGAGACCACGCGCACCTCGTCGCCGTACTTCTCGCCGAACAGCGCCATCGCGCCTTCCGCGATCGCGTCGTCGACCGCCATCAGCCGCGTGGTGACGGGGCTGTTCTGGAACACGATCTCGTTGGCGACGGCCTCGACCCGGTCGAGGTCCTCGGGCGCGATCGCCTTGGTGTGCGAGAAGTCAAAGCGGAGCCGGTCGGGCGCCACGAGCGATCCCTTCTGGGCGATGTGGGTGCCGAGCGTCTCGCGCAGCGCCTCGTGCAGAAGGTGGGTCGCCGAATGGTTCATGCGCAGCCGGGTGCGGCGCGCGTGGTCGACCTTCATCTCGACCGGCGAACCAGCCTTGACCTCACCCTTCTCGACCGTGCCCGAATGGACGAAGAGACCGTCGGCCTTCTTCTGGGTGTCGGTGATGCGCACCCGGAAGCCCTCGCCCGAGAACGTGCCGGTGTCGCCCATCTGGCCACCGGACTCGCCGTAAAAGGGCGTCTGGTTGACCACGATGCCGATCTCGTCGCCCTCGCCGGCGCTCTCCACCACTGCGCCGTCCTTCACCAGCGCAGCGATGACGCCTTCAGCGCTCTCGGTGTCGTAGCCGAGGAACTCCGTCGGTCCCGCCTTGTCCTTGACGCCGAACCAGACGGTCTCGGCCGCCGCCTCGCCGGAGCCGGCCCAGCTCGCGCGCGCTTCCGCCTTCTGGCGGTCCATGGCGGCGTTGAAGCCTTCCACGTCGACCGAGATGCCGCGCTGGCGCAGCGCGTCCTGCGTCAGGTCGAGCGGGAACCCGTATGTGTCGTAGAGCTTGAACGCCGTCTCGCCGTCGAGCCGGGCACCCTCGCCCATGTTTTCGGTCGCGTCGGTCAGGAGGCCTAGGCCGCGCGTCAGGGTGGTACGAAAGCGCTTCTCCTCGAGCTGCAGGGTCTCGGTAATCAGCGCCTGGCCGCGCACCAGCTCAGGGTAGGCCTGCCCCATCTCGCGCACGAGCGCGGGCACCAGCCGCCACATCAGCGGCTCGGTCGCGCCGAGCAGCTGCGCGTGGCGCATGGCACGCCGCATGATGCGGCGAAGCACGTAGCCGCGCCCCTCGTTGGACGGCAGGACGCCGTCCGCGATGAGGAAGCTCGAGGCGCGCAGATGGTCAGCGATCACCCGGTGGCTCGCCCGGGTCTTGCCTTCGGCGGGAACGCCGGTCGCCTCGACGGAGGCCCGGATCAGCGCCTTGAACAGGTCGATGTCGTAATTGTCGTGCTCGCCCTGGAGAACCGCCGCAATGCGCTCCAGCCCCATGCCGGTGTCGATGGACGGCCGCGGCAGGCCGACGCGCTCCTCCTTCGTCACCTGCTCGTACTGCATGAAGACGAGGTTCCAGATCTCGATAAAGCGGTCGCCGTCCTCGTCGGGGCTTCCGGGAGGCCCGCCGGGGATGCCCTCGCCGTGATCGTAGAAGATTTCCGAGCACGGACCGCACGGACCCGTATCGCCCATGGCCCAGAAATTGTCCGAAGTCGGGATGCGGATGATGCGGTCGTCGCCCAGACCCGCGATCCTTTTCCACAGCGAAGCTGCTTCGTCGTCGGTATGGTAGACGGTGACCAGGAGCCGCTTCGCGTCGAGCCCGAACTCCCTGGTGATCAGGTTCCAGGCGAGTTCGATCGCGCGATCCTTGAAATAGTCACCGAACGAGAAGTTGCCGAGCATCTCGAAGAAGGTGTGGTGGCGCGCGGTGTAGCCGACATTGTCGAGGTCGTTGTGCTTGCCGCCGGCGCGCACGCATTTCTGCGAGGTCACCGCGCGCGAATAGGGCCGCTGCTCGACGCCTGTGAAGACGTTCTTGAACTGCACCATCCCGGCATTGGTGAACATCAGGGTCGGATCGTTGCGCGGGACGAGCGGGCTCGAGGCGACGACCTCGTGACCGTTCTTCCTGAAATAGTCGAGAAATGCCGACCGTATCGCGTTGACGCCGCTCATTCGAAATGCCTTCCAGAGACGCCCGGAGACGTCCGGGCAAACCGAACGGCTTCTTATCCACTGGCCGGGTCAGTGTCCAGAAAACACCGGCGCAGGTCGACGTTCCGCGCCGATCCCGTCAGTGGATGCGAAAACCGCCGGAGCGAGGCCGGCGGCAATCGACATGACAATCCGATCGGCTCGGGAGCCTACATCTCGGCTGCCTCGCCGCCATCCTCTTCCTCGGGGCCATGGTCGAGGAATTTTTCCGCGATCAGCCCGGCGTTCTGGCGCAGCGCCATCTCGATCTCGCGCGCCGCCTCGGGATTGTCGCGCAGGAACTGCTTGGCGTTCTCGCGGCCCTGGCCGAGACGCTGGGAATTGTAGGAGAACCAGGCGCCAGACTTTTCAACGATGCCCGACTTCACGCCGAGATCGACGAGCTCGCCGGTCTTGGAAACGCCCTCCCCGTACATGATGTCGAACTCGACCTGCTTGAAGGGCGGCGCGAGCTTGTTCTTCACCACCTTGACGCGGGTCTGGTTGCCGGTGACCTCGTCGCGCTCCTTGACCGAGCCGATGCGGCGGATGTCGAGGCGCACGGAGGCGTAGAACTTGAGCGCGTTGCCGCCCGTGGTGGTCTCGGGCGAGCCGAACATGACGCCGATCTTCATGCGGATCTGGTTGATGAAGACGACCATGGTGTTCGAACGCGAAATCGACGCTGTCAGCTTGCGCAGCGCCTGGCTCATCAGCCGCGCCTGCAGGCCGGGCAGCGAATCGCCCATCTCGCCCTCGATCTCGGCGCGGGGCGTCAGCGCCGCGACCGAATCGACCACCAGCACGTCAATGGCGCCGGAGCGGACCAGGGTGTCGCAGATCTCTAGCGCCTGCTCGCCGGTGTCCGGCTGCGAGATCAGGAGGTTTTCCAGATCGACGCCAAGCTTGCGGGCGTAGACCGGATCGAGAGCATGCTCGGCATCCACGAAGGCGCAGATGCCGCCCTTCTTCTGCGCCTCGGCGACCGTGTGCAGCGCCAGCGTCGTCTTGCCCGAGCTTTCGGGACCGTAGATCTCGATGATGCGCCCCCTGGGCAGGCCACCCACGCCGAGCGCGATGTCCAGGCCGAGCGAGCCGGTCGAGATCGTCTCGATCTCGACGACTTGCTCGTTGCGGCCGAGCCGCATGATCGAGCCCTTGCCGAACGCGCGCTCGATCTGGGACAACGCCGCGTCCAGAGCCTTGGATTTGTCCACCGAATTGTCCTCAACCAGCCGCAATGAGTTCTGAGCCATGATACATTACCCCTTGATCGTCAATGAAGTCCGGGCGCTTCGCTGGACGGATTTATTTGTACATGTTTTGTTCCGTTTCCGCAAGTCCCGGTCATCCTAGTGAAATCAACATGATACGCGACAAGTTCGTCGAATGTTCTCATCCCTCTGCCTCGGGATGGTCTCGCTCCGCTCGCACATCGGCCGGGCGGACATGCGGCCGGCGATTCGCCGCGGCGGCGGATGGAGTGCCAGCCCTGCGGGGTATCCCGGGACCTTCGGAGGCGAGCTCGCATGACGCCGGGTGACATCCACCTGCTGGGGATCGGCGGCGCGCATGTCGACCGGCGCGGCCAGGTGTCCGGCACCTTCGTGCCCGGCGCCTCCAATCCCGGCACCATGCGCGAGGAGGTCGGCGGCGGCGTCTTCAACGCGCTGCGCAACGTCGTGCGCCGCGGGGCGCGGGCCTCGCTGCTTTCGGTGCGCGGCGGCGACGGCGCGGGCGAAGCCGTTGCGCGGGCGATCGCCGAGGCCGGGATCGAAGATCTCTCGTCGGTCTTCCTCGACCGCTCGACGCCGAGCTACACCGCGCTTCTGGATCGCGAAGGCGAACTTTTGGCGGGGCTCGCCGACATGGCGCTCTACGAGATGGCGTTTCCGCGGCAGCTGACGCGCAGCAAGGCGCGGGACGCGATCGGCCGGGCCGGAGCAATCCTGTGCGACGCCAACCTTCCCGAACCGGCGCTGGCAAAGCTCGCGGATGCGGCCGCGGACAAGCCGCTCTTCGCCATCGCCATTTCACCGGCCAAGGTGGTGCGGCTGCGGCCGGTGTTGCCGGCGCTGACCTGCCTGTTTCTCAACCGGCGCGAGGCCGCATCGCTGACCGACGGGCGGGCGGACGCGCGCGCCGAGACGATGGTGGCCGAACTGCGCAAAGCCGGGCTCGAACGCGCCGTCGTCACCGCCGGCGCCGGCGCGATCGTCGCGTTCGAGGGCGAGCGCATCCATGCGATCGATCCGCCCGAACCCGAGCGGATCGTCGACGTGACCGGCGCAGGCGACGCGCTGGCCGGAACGGCGATCCTGGCCATGCTGTCGGGCGTCCCCTTCCCCGAGGCAGTGCGCCACGGGCTCGCGGCAGCGAAGCTTTGCATCGAATCCGCTCAGTCCGTGCCGGACCATTCCGAACCCGCCTTTTCCGACGCGCTCGCCCTTGTTCCCGAGATGCAGGCGATGGCATGAGACGCGCATGACACCGGAATCGGCACGGCCCCACCTGGACATCTTCGAACCCGTCGCGGCAGCATTGCGCGACCGGAAGCCCGTCGTGGCGCTGGAAAGCACCATCATCACCCACGGCATGCCCTATCCGCAGAATGCCGCCATGGCCGCGCGCGTGGAGGAGATCGTGCGCGAGGAAGGCGCGGTGCCGGCGACGATCGCGGTCATCGAGGGCCGTCTGAAGATCGGCCTGTCCGACGGAGAACGCGAGGCGCTGGCGAAGGAAGCCGGCGCGCTGAAGCTGTCGCGGGCCGATCTCGCCTATGCAATCGCGGAGCGGCGCACCGGCGGCACGACCGTCGCCGCCACGATGATCGCGGCGGCGCTCTCCGGCATCGAGGTGTTCGCCACCGGCGGCATCGGTGGCGTCCACAAGGGGGCGGAGACCACCTTCGACGTTTCGGCCGATCTCGACGAACTCGCCCGCACGCCCGTCATCGTCGTCTCAGCCGGCGCCAAGGCGATTCTCGACATCGAAAAGACGCTGGAAGTACTGGAAACGAAAGGCGTTCCGGTCGTCGGCTACGGCACGGACGTAATGCCGGCGTTCTGGTCCAGCCGGTCCCGGTTCCGCGCGCCGCTGCGCCTCGACACCCCGCAGGCCATCGCCCGCTTCCAGTCGGCGCGGCGGGATCTTGGGATCGGCGGCGGCATGCTGATCGCCAACCCGGTGCCGGCAGAGGCCGAAATCCCGGAAGCGGAGATGGCGGGCTTCATCGCCGCCGCGCAGGCGGATGCGGCGGCGAAGGGCGTCTCGGGCAAGGAAGTTACGCCCTATCTTCTCGGCCGTATCCTTGAATTGACGGACGGCCGCAGCGTGGTCACCAACATCGCGCTGGTCGAGAACAACGCGCGGCTCGCCGCCCGCATCGCCACCGCCTTGGCCTGATTCGGTCCGGGCGGAAACCCGCCGCAGATCACTGGACTAAAGTTCCATCGCCTGGCCGGTGCGGGCGCTCTCCTCCGCCGCAGCGCCGATCATGACGGCCCTCAAACCGTCGTCGAGCGACACTTCCGGCTGTCCGCCATGACGCACGAGGTTCAGGAACTTCTGGTGCTGGAAGAAGGTCGAACCATGGTGGTCTCCCGCCGCCAGGATGCGCTCCTCGACATGGATCTCCTCGCGCACGGGCAGCTTGGTCGCCCGCGGCGAGATCACGATCTCGGAGGCGCGCTCGCGTTCCTCGGGGGAGAAGCGGGCAGGCCCCGGCACGAACGCCTCGATGCGCGCCTTGTCACCGGTGGCGGCGATCTGCTCCTGCCAGTACGAGCCCTCGGCAAACATGCACAGATCGAGCATGGCGCGCACGCCGTTGTCGAAGTCGACGATCACGAAGGCATTATCCAGCACGTCGGGGGTGCGGCCGTCGTATCGTTCGTCGAGGAAATTCACGTCCATCGCACCCGAGGCGTAGACACGCACGGCCTCGGCCTCAGCCAGAAGGCGCATCAGGTCGAAGAAGTGGCAGCATTTTTCCACCAGCGTGCCGCCGGTGCGGGCCGAAAAGCGGTTCCAGTCGTCGACCTTGTGCAGGAACGGAAAGCGATGCTCGCGGATCGAGATCATGCGCAGCCGACCGGCGGTCCCGGCCGCAAGTTCGTGGCGCAGGCGCTCGACCGGCGGCATGTAGCGGTATTCCATCGCGACCCATACGGGTGCTGCCCGCCGCTCCGCCAGCCGCAGCACCTCGCGGCAATCCTCCACGGTGGCGCAGAGCGGCTTTTCGACCAGGATCGGCTTGTTCGAGGGCAGCACGTCCCGCAGGATCGCGGCATGGGTGTCGTTGGGGCTGGCAATCACCAGCACGTCGCAGCAATCGGCGGCCAGGAGTTCGCGATGGCCGGGAAAGACGGCGCAGCGCTCGTGCCCCGGCCCGGCCGCGAGTTCCCGGCTCTGGGAAAAGGGATCGGCGATCGCAGTTATCTCCGCGCCGTCGAGCAGGCCGATGTTGCACATGTGCTCGCGCCCCATCATGCCCGAACCGATGATGCCGTAGCGGATCGTCATGGGCCTCACGTCAGAGATCGAGAACGGGGATTCCGAGGGACTTTGCTGCGGCTCCGAGAGCATCGCGGTGGTCTCCGTAGGCGAGCGCCAGATGGTGCTCGAGCGCCGCGCCCATGATGCGGTCGAGCAGATTTTCTGCGGGGGTGTCGAAGCGGACGACGCCCGACGTGCCAGTGAAGGCCATCGGCCGTTTCAGCATCTCGCCGCCACCGATGACAGCGACGGTGCGACCGCGCGCCTGGCTGATGCGGAAAAAGGTGACGCGGCCGGGCTTCAGCGGAAATTCGTAGAGCAGCGGCATCTTGCGGTTGGTGTGGATCGTCGCCTGCGGCGCCGCGTCCGGATCGGCCATGGAGACCGGCGCCTGGCCGCAATGCCATACGACGCCGGTATCGTCGCCGGCTTCGAGGTCCACGAGGTCGGTCAGGAAGGCCGGCGCGTCGGCGACCTTCTGGAGGAGCAGCGCGGACAGCGCGCCGTAGACGTCGGCCTCGCAGGCGCAGGGCACCCGCCCCTCGCCCATCATGGAGACGGGTCCGCAGACCGCCCCGCCGTACTCGGTGAAAGTCTCGGGCCAGCAGCGGATGGCGAAGGCGTCGTAGCTGCCCTCGCGCCGCAGCGCCTCGATCGCCGGCTTGAGACGCAGCGACCGTTCGAGCTGCTGCTGGTCGACCGTATCGAGCCCGGAGAGCGCCGCGGACGCGAAGGCCCGGGCATCCGCCAGTTGCGCCGCGTCCACCGATCCGGCACGGGAAAAGAGGTATCCGAGGTCGAGTTCGTCGACCCGCACGCCAGCGAGTTCGCCGATCCGGCCCGCATCGTACGCGCAGGTCGGGAACCCGTCCGGGTGGCGGCCGATCTGGGCGATCCGTGCACCGCGAATCGCGTCGGCAGCCGCGACGCCGCGCGGATCGTCGCCAGCGGCGGGATGTGGGTCTACGTCGCGCGCCATGCGCTCACCGGAAAGAAGCCCATGCAGGGCGGCTTCGATCCCGGCGTCGTCCGGCGCGGCGTGAAGGTAGCCGAAGTCGCGCCCGGCCAGCCCCAGCGCATGCGCGGCGAGATTGAGGCCGCAGAAGGCGTTGAGCCGCAGCCGACCGCCGAGACGCGGCTCGGGGATCGACCAGATGGCGAGCGGCTGCGCGAACTCCTGTGCGGCCTCTGCCACCATCGCGGCATCGGTAAAGGTCACCTGCAGCACGAGAAGGTCGGTGATTGCCTGTCCGCCCAGGTCCTTCATGGCGGCGCGCGTGGCCTCGGCGTCGAAGAGCAGGTGGCGGGGACCCGTCACCGCCAGGCCAGCCGCGTCGAGCGCCGCCAGCATCGCCGCGAGCTTCTCCTCGGCGAAGGCCACGTCGAAAGTGGCGCGCGCAAGCGGCAGGATGCCGATGCGGCGTTCGGCGGCGGTGGCTTTACCTGACATGCGAGGCCTCTATCTGGACACTGGCCAAGGTTCTGAAAAAGGAAGATGACCGGCCATGCTTCGTATCCTGCTCGCGCTCGCGATGACCCTCGCCTCCTTCGCGTCCCTGGCACAGGAGGACGCCATTGCGACGCTCGAGGACGGCGGCAAGGTGCTGCTGATCAGGCACGCCCGGGCGCCGGGCACGGGCGATCCGGACAACTTCGTGATCGACGACTGTTCCACCCAGCGCAACCTCTCCGAGGAAGGCCGGCGGCAGGCAGCCGCACTCGGAGACCGGTTGCGGACAAACGGCATCGAGGTGACCGAGGTCCTTTCCAGCCGCTGGTGCCGCGCTCTCGACACCGCCCGGCTGGCCTTCGGCGACGACGCTGTCACCCCTTTCGAGCCGCTCGATTCCTTCTTTGGCGATCGCGGCCGGCGGGACGGTCAGACCGAGGCCGCGCGCCAGCGGATCGCCGCCTTCGACGGCCCCGGCACGCTCGTCATGGTGACCCATCAGGTGAACGTCACCGCCCTGACTGAGATCTTCCCGCGCGAGGGCGAGGCGGTCGTGCTGGAGCCCACATCGGAAGGCTTCGAGGTGATCGGCCGCGTGACGTTCGACTGATCGCGCAATTGCGACGTTCACGATCCGGAGAACTGCTCGCCTGTCCGTCATTTTGCTTGCCATGCGGAATGCCTATATCCAGTGTCTCGGACAGGAACACGCATGCATCGAATTCTCCTCGCTCTCACGCTCGTCATCTTCGCGTTCCCGGCAATGGCGACGGAAGCCGGATGGGCGTTGCTGCGCGAGGGCGGGCACGTCGTGCTGCTGCGCCATGCCTATACGCTCGGCACCAGCGATCCGCCCGGCTTCGACATCGAGGACTGTTCCACGCAGCGCAATCTCTCCGAACGCGGCAAGCTCCAGGCGCGCAAGATGGGCGCCTTGTTCGCGGCGCGCGGCGCTCCGATAGAACAGGTCTATTCGAGCCGCCTCTGCCGCGCGGTCCAGACCGCGAGGCTTGCCTTCCAGTACGAGGAGGTGGAGGAGTTCCCTCCCCTCGACCCGCTTCCCGCCGACCCGGGCGCGGCGGCGAAGGCGCGCGCCGCGACGATGGACCTGATCCGCAGCTACAAGGGCTGGGACAACATCGTGCTCGTGACCGATCTCGAAAACATCATGGCCCTCACCGGCCAGACGGCGCGGGAGGGCGAGGCCCTCATCATACGGACCTACGACGAGGATCTGCGCGTGCTCGGGCGCATCATCTTCAACTGAGCCGGTCACGCCGACGACCTCATGAAGGCTTCGGCTTCCGCCCTGCCAGGCGTGCCGGCGCGGCCGCCGAAGCGGGTGCACTTCAATGCGGCGACGGCATTGGCGAAGCGGATCGCCTCCCGTTCCGCCTGCCCCTCGCCCAATGCCAGCGCAAAGGCGCCGTGCCAGACGTCCCCTGCCCCCAGCGTGTCGACGACGTCCACGGCGAATGCCGGAACGTGCGCGGGCGCGCCGGCTTCGAAGAAGCTGACGCCTTTCGCGCCGTCCGTGTAGCAGACCCACGCGCCCGTCTCCTCGCGGGCCGAGCCTAGCGCCGCGTCGAGATCCTCGATACCGGCGAAGTCCCGCAGTCCCTGCGCGGAAAAGGCGATGTGGGAGGCCTGGCGCAGTGCCTCCTCCGCCTCGCGCACCGGCGCCTCGGCGTCGAGAATGCCGGGGATGCCGCGCTCCCGGGCAGCGGCCATGGCGACCGCGGCGCCTTGCGGCCAGCGCGTATCGGCAAGGATAGCATCGAGCGCGTCGGGGACTGCGGGTTCCAGCCAGGACGCATCGAAGCTCAGCGCCATGTCGCGGAAATTGACGATCTGCCGCTCGCCATCGGCATCGACGTAGATCGAGGAGAAGGAAGAACGTCCGTCCTCGATCCGGCGCACGAGAGAGCAGTCCACACTCTCGGCCTTCAGCCCCGCGACGATCATCTCGCCGATCGGGTCGCGGCCGATCCGCGCGGCCAGGAGCGCCTCGCCGCCGAGTCGCGCCACCGCCGCGGCCGCATTGGCCGCGCAACCGCCGCCGATGATCGCGCCATCGCGGGCGCGATACTTTTCGGGGTGGCGGGGCAGTTCGTCGACGGACATCACGATATCGATCACCGCGACCCCGACGGTCATGATTCTGGACATTGTCGCGGACCGGAAGCTCACGTGGCCACGATTGTTCGCGGCGACTGGGGCAGGATAGCGAGTCTTGTATAAGTTACAGGATAGCGAGTCTTGTATAAGTTACAAGACTCGGGGTTCCGCACTTCCGCTGGAAAACCACCCTGCCGGTTTGACATCTCGGTAAAAGCGATTAGGAACCGCGCAGATCATTTCCCCACGTTTTCCCAAGGTTCAAACGCCGTGACCAACACCTTCGACAAGGTTGCCGACATCATTGCCGAAACCAGCGAGATCGAGCGCGACACGATCACGCCCGAGAGCCACACGATCGACGATCTCGGTATCGACAGCCTCGACTTTCTCGACATCGTCTTTGCCATCGACAAGGAGTTCGGGATCAAAATCCCGCTCGAGAAGTGGACGCAGGAAGTCAACGACGGCAAGGCGACCACCGAGGAATACTTCGTCATGAAGAACCTGTGCGCCAAGATTGACGAACTGGTCGCAGCCAAGGCCCGCTGACCCCCGGCAAGCCGGCTTCCGCGCGGACGGCCTTGACGCGGCTTGCCCGCGCCGTCACATGATCTGCCCATGAACGAACACGACGCACTCGTCACCGGCATCGGCATCCTTTCCTCGCTGGGAGAAGGCACCGATGCACACTGGCGCGTGCTGACCAGCGCCTCCCCGTCGCCGCGCATCGACAGCGAACGTTTCAAACCCTACACCGTCCATCCGCTCTCCGAGATCGACTGGAGCACCCAGATCGCCAAGCGCGGAGACCTGCGCCAGATGGAAGCCTGGCAGCGGCTCGGCACCTACACGGCCGGCCTGGCGCTCGACGATGCGGGCCTCAAGGGCGACGAGGCGCTTTCGGCCAGCATGGACATGATCGTCGCGGCCGGCGGCGGCGAGCGCGACGAGGCCGTGGACGCGGCCATCCTTGAAGCGTCCCTGACACGCAACGATCGCGGCGTTCTCCTGAACGAGAAGCTGACGACGGAACTGCGCCCCACCCTGTTCCTGGCCCAGTTGTCGAACCTGCTCGCGGGCAACATATCGATCGTCCACAAGGTGACGGGTTCCTCGCGGACCTTCATGGGCGAGGAAGGTGCCGGCATTGCCGCGGTCGAGACGGCGGTCGCCCGGATAAGGTCCGGACAGTCGAGCCACGTCCTGGTGGGCGGCGCCTTCAACACGGAACACCCCGACCACCTGCTCGGCTACCAACTCGCCGGCACCATGCAGCACGGACCCTGGTCGTCCGTCTGGGAGCGCGACGAGAACCGGGGCGGCGGCGTGATTACCGGATCCGGCGCGGCCTTCCTCGTGATCGAGTCGCGCGAACATGCTGCCCGGCGCGGACGCAAGGCCTATGCCGCGATCGAGAAGGTCGTATCGGACCGGTTCAGGCGCGACCGCGTCGATCTGGCGGAAGCCATCGGCGGTGTAATCGACGCGACGGCCCCGGACGAAGCCGTCACGGCGGTCTCGGGTGTTTCGGGCGCGCATGCGCCGACACGCGCCGAGAAGGCTGCCTTCGACGCACGGCCGAACATCGCGGTGCGGGGCTTCACTGCGCTCACCGGCCACATGAAGGAAGCGCAGTTCCCCTTCGCGATCGCGCTCGCGGCACTGGCGATCCACGAGGGAGGCACGTTTCCCCCTTTCGATGCCGCCTTCGAGAAGCCTTCGCAGGCGACAGGCAGGATGCTGGCCACGACGATCGGCACGCGCCGCTTCGAAGGCGCCGCGCTGCTGTCGCCGGTCTGAAGCAAGGACGCAGGGCCATGACGAAGATGACGGACAATTTCGGACGGCCGGTCGTGGTGGTCACCGGCATCGGCGTGGTGACGTCGCTCGGCACGGGCAAGGAGCAGAACTGGGCGGCCCTGACCGAAGGCCGGTCCGGCATTCATCCCATCCGGCGCTTTCCCGTGGACCATCTGAACACCCGCATCGCCGGAACGGTCGACTTCCTGGATTCGAGCAACAAGGGCGCGGGCGCCCTCACCCACGAACTGGCGGATGCCGCGGCCCGCGAGGCGACAGGGCAAGCCGGCATCGGATCCGACTTCGGCGGCCCGCTGTTCCTCGCCGCGCCCCCGGTCGAGCTCGGATGGATCGAGCGCTTCGACCTCTACGGGCGCGTGTCGGAAGGCAGCGGCTACGACCGGTTGCTGGCTGCCGCGCAGGCGGTGTCGGGAAAGGAATTCCAGGAAGACACGCAGTTCGGCGCGATCGCCGACCGGCTCGCCGACAGTTTCGGCACCCGCGGCCTGCCGATCACGCTCTCCACGGCCTGCGCCTCGGGCGCGACCGCGATCCAGCTCGGCGTGGAGGCGATCCGGCGCGGCGAGTGCGATCGCGCGCTGGCGATCGGCGCCGACGGTTCCGCATCCGCCGAGGCGCTGATCCGCTTCGCGCTGCTCTCGGCCCTCTCGACCCAGAACGACCCGCCCGGCAAGGCGTCCAAGCCCTTCTCGAAGGACCGGGACGGCTTCGTGCTGGCCGAAGGGTCCGCCGCGCTGGTGCTGGAATCGCTGGAGGCGGCAATGGCACGAGGCGCCAAGGTGCTCGGCGTACTGCGGGGCTGCGGCGAGAAGGCCGACGACTTCCATCGCACCCGCTCCAAGCCGGACGGATCGCCCGCGATCGCCGCGGTTCGCGCCGCCCTTTCGGACGCCGGCATGGATGTGGACGAGATCGACTACATCAACGCCCATGGCACCTCGACGCCCGAGAACGACAAGATGGAGCACCTGTCTCTGTCGACCGTCTTCGGCGAGCGCATACGGTCGATCCCGATCTCGTCGAACAAGTCGATGATAGGCCACACGCTGTCCGCCGCCGGTGCGATCGAGGCCGCCTTCTCGCTGATGACGATGCAGGAAGGAGTCATTCCGCCGACCATCAACTACGACAATCCCGATCCGGCCATCGAGTTCGACGTCGTCCCGAACGTGAAGCGGGAACGGCCGGTGTCGAGCGTCTTGTCCAATTCCTTCGGTTTCGGCGGCCAGAACACCTGCCTTGTCATGACCCGCGAACCGGTCTAAGCGGACCCCCTTTCCACCGGGACGTCCCAAGCCCATGCGCGCATTGCAACTTGTAGAGGACCGCAGGCTCGAGGCGGTCGACCTCGACCCGCCGCCGCCGCCCGGCCTCGGCGAGGTGACGGTCGCGATCCGGGTCGTGGCGCTGAACCACATCGACGTATGGGGCTGGCGCGGCATGGCCTTCGCCAAGCGCAAGATGCCGCTGGTGATCGGGGCCGAGGCCTCCGGCGTGGTTGATTCGGTCGGCCCGGGCGTGACCGGTCTGCTTCCGGGCCAGCTCGTGTCGATCTACGGCGCGCGCACCTGTGGCCTCTGCCGCCCCTGTCGCGAAGGCCGCGATAATCTGTGCGAACACGTCGCCGGCGTGCACGGCTTCCATCTCGACGGTTTTGCCCAGGAGCACATCAACCTTCCGGCCCGGCTTCTCGTCCCGGCCCCGCCCGGCGTCGACGACGTCGGGGCGGCACTCGCGCCCGTCACATTCGGCACCGTCGAGCACATGCTGTTCGACAACGCCAAGCTGGAGCCGGGCGAGACCATCCTCGTCCATGCCGGCGGCTCCGGCATCGGCACCGCGGCGATCCAGCTTGCCCGCAAGATGGGTTGCACGGTCATCACGACGGTCGGCTCGGACGACAAGATCGACAAGGCGAAAGCGCTCGGCGCCGACCACGTCATCAACTACCGCTCCGACCGCTTCGAGGGCGTGGTGCGAAAGCTGACCAAGAAGAAGGGCGTCGACGTGGTGTTCGAGCATGTCGGCGCCGACACCTGGGCGGGCTCCATGCTCTGCCTCAGGCGTGGCGGCCGGCTGGTGACCTGCGGCTCGACCTCGGGCGTCTCCACCAGCATGAACCTGATGCAGCTCTTCCAGCAGCAGCTGAAGATTCTGGGCTCTTTCGGCTGCCGCATGGAGAACATGGCCGACGCCATGCAGAAGATGGCGGCAGGACTCGTCTCACCCGTCATCGACACGGAGATCGGCTTCGACGGGATCGGCACGGCGCTGGAGCGGATGGAAAGCCGCGCGGTCTTCGGCAAGATCGTCCTGCGCGTCTCGTGATGGCTTCGAAGGGCGGCATCCTGTTCAGACCGCTTGCCGCCCGAGCCTCGCGCGGCCTCAAGATCGCGAACTACTGGACCATCGCGCAGCTTTCGCTCGGGCTGCTCAAGACCATCCGCCTCCTGCCGGCGGACAAGGCACTCGATTTCCTCGACAACGCCGCGCGGCGCCTCGGACCGCTGATGGGCCGCCACCGAACCGCGCTGTCGAACCTGCGCGCGGCCTACCCCGACAAGCCGGATGCCGAACTCGAAGCGATCGCGAGGGACATGTGGGGCAACATGGCGCGGCTGGCCGGCGAGTACGTGTTCACCGAACAGCTGATGCGCCGCGATCCCGGCGCGAGACTTCCCGCCAACGTCGAAATCGTCGGCGAGGACCTTTTCGTGCGGCTATGCGAGGAAAAGGGGCCGCACATCCTGTTCACCGGACACGTCGGGAACTTCGAGCTCCTTCCCATCGTCGCAGCCGCCTACGGACTGAAGGTGACGGCGCTGTTCCGGGCGCCGAACAATCCCTTCCTGGCTGCCGAGCTTCTCGAGAAGCGAACCGAGACCATGGGAGAACTCGTCGCGTCGGGACGCGGCTCGGCCTTCCAGCTCGCGCGCGTGCTCGAGGCCAACGGCAACATCGGCGTTCTCGTCGACCAGAAATTCAGGCACGGTCTCCCCGGGACCTTCTTCGGCCGCCCCTGCGAGACGAGCCCGCTCCTGGCCAAGCTCGCCAGGCAGTTCGACTGCCCCGTCCACCCCGCGCGCTGCATCAGGCTGCCCGGAAACCGCTTCCGCCTCGAGCTGCGCGAGAAACTCGACCTGCCGCGCACGCCAAACGGCGCGGTCGACGTCGCCGCCACCACGCAGCTTCTCAACGACACCGTCGAGGGCTGGGTGCGGGAGTATCCCGGCCAGTGGATGTGGTTTCACAAGCGCTGGAAGCTCTCAGGTACGAAACGCCGGCCGGGCGCAAAGTCCACTCCGGCCTCCGGAGCATGACGAGGGCGCCCGACCAGTAGGGCGTCCATCCGCCTTCCGGCGGACGGCCACCCTCCCCACCACCTAGTTGGTGACGACGATCCGCGTGTTGCCGGCACCGACTTCCTTGACCAGCGCGTAGAGCTTGGCGGCGTTGGCCGTGTCGAGGCGCACGCATCCGTGCGATGCGGGCCTGCCGAGCGCCTTCACATAGTTGGTACCGTGAATGGCATAACCGCCACGGAAGAAGATCGAATACGGCATGGGCGACATGTCGTATTTCCGCGAGTGCCACATCTTGTGCATGCGGGTCGGGCTGTACTGCCCGCGTGGCGTCACGTATCCCTTGCGGGCCGTCGACACACGCCATTTGTAGAGGACGGTGCCGTGCTTCTTCACCGTCATCGTCTGTTCGGAAACGTCGATGCTGGCGACCAGGGAGGCCGCGAGACCCGCCGATGCCGCGCCCAGCAGCATCGCACCCGCCGCGACGATCGTGATCATGGTTTTTTCGATCTGTCGAAACCCCAAGCTACGTTGCAGATGCCGCAACGTAAGAGCTTCCAGATGAACCGTAAGTGAACAATTTAACAGGCTGTCGCAAAGCGTGATCGACTCATCGCGACATGACCGGTTCGCGCCGCTGGCTGAGGCGAAATTGCCGCTAACCCGCTTGCAAACCGCTGTTCCGGCTGCTCAATTCTCGACCATGAACGAACAGCTCTTCCGCGCGATCGAAGCTCGCACCGACGATCTCGTCGCCCTCACCGCCGATCTCATCCGCTTTCCCACGGTCAACCCGCCGGGCGACGCATACACGCCCTGCGCGGAGTTCGTCGGCGAGCGCATGCGCCGCTCGGGGTTCGAGACCCGATTCATCCGCGGCGAAGGCACACCGGGCGATTCCGACCGCTATCCGCGCACCAATGTCGTGGCACGTCGCGAAGGCCGTTCGCCCGGCCCGACCGTCCACTTCAACTCGCACATCGACGTCGTTGAGGCCGGCGAAGGCTGGACGGTCGACCCCTTCGCCGGGACGGTCCGCGACGGCAAGGTGTTCGGGCGCGGCGCCTGCGACATGAAGGGCGGACTGGCCGCTTCGATCGTCGCGGTCGAGGCGTTCCTTGAGGTCCATCCGGACTATCCGGGCGCGATCGAGGTCTCCGGAACGGTGGACGAGGAGTCCGGCGGCTTCGGCGGCGTCGCCTATCTGGCCGGCCTCGGCCTCTTCTCCAAGCCGCGCGTCGACCACGTCATCATCCCCGAGCCGCTCAACAAGGACCGCATCTGCCTCGGCCATCGCGGCGTGTGGTGGGCGGAGATCGAGACCAAGGGCACGATCGCACACGGATCGATGCCTTTTCTCGGCGATTCCGCCGTGCGCCACATGGGAGCCGTCCTCTCCGCTTTCGAGGAGGAACTGTTTCCCGCCCTCGACCTCAAGCAGACCCGCACGCCCGTGGTGCCGGAAGGCGCGCGGCGGTCCACCATGAACATCAACTCCATCCACGGCGGGCAGACGGAGGACTATTATCCGGGCCTGCCCGCGCCCAACGTACCGGATTCCTGCCGTATCGTGATCGACCGCCGCTTCCTGCTCGAGGAAGACATCCAGAACGTGAAGGGCGAGGTGCTGTCGATCCTCGAACGGCTGAAGAGCGACCGGCCGCGCTTCGACTATGCCGTGCGCGACCTGATGGAGGTCCTGCCGCTGATGACCGAGCGCGACGCGCCGGTCGCGGCCGCCGTCGCCGCAGGCATCCGCGAGGTGCTGGGCAAGGAGCCGGACTACGTCGTGTCGCCGGGGACCTACGACCAGAAGCACATCGCCCGCATCGGCCATCTGCACGACTGCGTCGCCTACGGGCCCGGCATCCTCGACCTCGCGCATACGCCGAACGAATGGGTGGGGATCGCAGACATGGTTGAATCGGCCAAGGTCATGGCGATGAGCCTCGATGTTCTGCTGCGGGGTGTCGGCCGCTAAGGACTCACCGACGACAGAATCCCTTTAACCATACCGGCACGACCACGGAAAGTTGATCACACGGTAACTTGAACGAAACTGCTCCCGTGCTGGATGATGTCGTGTATACTGCATTGGGCTTGAGGGGTTCTCGTATGATGCGTCTTTTGTATTCGGTTCTGCTTGCGGCCAGTGTGCTGCTCGTCCAGCCACTCACCGCTTCCGCTGCCAGCATCGTGGCACGCGTGGATCTTTCCACCCAGACGATGACCGTCTCGCACCACGGACATGTGAAATATCGCTGGAAGGTATCGACCGCGCGGCAGGGAAAGGTGACGCCGGTCGGAAGCTGGAAGGCGAAGTGGCTGTCTCGCAACCACCGCTCGAGCCGCTACAACAATGCGCCGATGCCCTATTCCATCTTTTACAACGGCAACTACGCAGTGCATGGGACCTACAGCATCAAGAGGCTCGGCCGGCCAGCCTCGGCGGGTTGCATCAGGCTGCACCCCGACAACGCCGCCGTCCTGTTCCGGATGGCCCAGCGCGAGGGGCTGTCGAACGTCCGGATCGTCGTGCAGCGCTGACCGCCGGGGCCATTCAGCCCCCATCCGTTTGCGGGCGCCGGCTCTCTCGACGCCGGCGCGGCTACCCGGAGCACTGCCCACCGGTTGAGCAGCCGCGTCGATTTGAACGTCAACGCCGCGCCCGCAAGCATGTGCTGCCGCCACATGGATCGTCCATTTTCAAAGTGGCAAGACCTGATCAATCATGATACGGCACCGCCGAGATCGTACGTGAGGCAATCCTTAGGCGAAGCATTGCCGGGCTGGTCCGATACTTGCGTCTTCAATCGCCGCACGCTACGCGTCCGACCGACCGGATTGGAGAGTCCCTGTTCATGAAACTGATCATCCAGATTCCCTGCTACAACGAGGCGGGCACGCTCGCCATCGCACTGGCGGAACTCCCCCGCCACGTACCGGGATTCGACAAGGTCGAGTGGCTCATCATCGACGACGGCTGCGTGGACGAGACGGTGGCGGTCGCCAAGGCAAACGGCGTCGATTACGTGGTGCGCCACACCGGTAACCAGGGTCTCGCCAAGGCTTTCATGACGGGTCTTGAGGCGTGCCTGGCGGCGGGCGCCGACGTCATCGTCAACACCGACGCCGACAACCAGTACAACGCCGGCGACATCCCCGCGCTCGTCGCGCCGATCGTCGAAGGCAAGGCCGAGATCGTGATCGGATCGCGCCCGATCGCGACGATCCAGCATTTCTCGCCGGTCAAGAAGGCGCTGCAGAAGCTCGGAAGCTGGGTCGTGCGCGCGGCGAGCAAGACCAAGGTTCCGGATGCGCCGAGTGGCTTCCGTGCCTATTCGCGCGCCGCGGCGCAGCGCATGATGCTGTTCAGCGAGTACACCTACACGCTCGAAACCATCATCCAGGCCGGTCAGAAGAACATGGCCGTGACGTCCGTGCCGGTGCGCGTCAATGGCGACCTGCGTCCTTCGCGACTGGTGAAGAGCATACCCTCCTATATCCGCCGTTCGATCGTCACGATCATACGCATCTTCATCATCTACCGGCCGTTCCGGTTCTTCGCGACCATCGGGCTGGTGCTCTTCCTGGCGGGCGTGCTCCTCGGCCTGCGCTTTCTGGCATACTATCTCATGGGCGACGGCGACGGCCACATCCAGTCGCTGATCCTGACCAGCGTGCTGCTGCTGATGGGCTTCCAGACCTTCCTGATCGCCTTCGTCGCCGATCTCCTGGCGGCCAACCGCAAGCTTCTGGAAGAGATCCGCTTCACCCAGCGCAGGGAGGGCGGCAACGGGCTGGCATCCTCGCGGACGCCGGTTGAAAAGGTCGCCGCCGAGTAGCCGCGACAACGCGCGATATCTGGTTCCTATTCAGTGGATTAATCGGCGATGACATCTGTCTCCATCATTGCGGCCACGTTTTACGGGAACCGTGGCGCCGAAGGCATGCTGAGCACGACGATCGGCATGCTGCGGCGACGGCTGGGAGACGACGTGACGTTCAACGTCTTCACCTATTATCCGGAGCGCGACCGCGAACTGGTCGGCGACCGTCGCATCTCGATGTACTCCTCGACGCCGGCCTATCTGGTGCTGGTGCTGTTTCCGTTCGCTCTGCTCCACCGCCTGTTCGGGCTCCTCATGCTGCGCCCGCTGCAGCGCATGATGCCCGCTTCCGTACAGGCGCTGGCACAGTCGGGCGCGCTGATCTGCCTCGCCGGCGTCTCCTTCGTCGGCGGGCGCACCAAGTTCGTACCGTTCAACATCGCGACCATCCTGCCGGCGATGATCCTCGGCGTTCCGGTGATCAAGTTCGCCCAGGCGCTCGGGCCATTCAGGGAGGCGGCGGTGAAGCTGGCTGCGAAGTTCATGCTGCCGCGCTGCGATCACGTCTTCACGCGCGGCGAGAAGACGCAGCACCACATGGAGGAGCTCTTCGGGACCAGGCGCTTCTTCGAGCGCGCCGACGATGTGGCCTTCCTGTTCGAAAAGGAGTTCTGCATCAGCCAGCCTGCCGCGGGCGGGCTCGACGGGCTGGCGATGCTGGAAGAGCTGAAGTCCGCCGGCCGCAAAGTGGTCGGCGTGTGCCCGAGCATCGTGGTCGCAAAGCGCGCCACGGCATCCGGCTGGGACTATGCCGCGCTGATGCGCGAGCTTCTGACGGGTCTGGTCCAGCGCGGCTACGGTGTGGCGCTGTTTCCCAACGCTACGCGCGGCGAGGACATGGACAAGACCCACAACAACGACCTGCCGCTGCTGCACGAGATCCATGACGGGCTCGATGCCCAGACGAAGGCGGCGACCGTCAGCTTCTCGGGGTCGCTCAACATCGCGCAGATCCACCAGATCATCGAGGCGTCCGACGTCGTGGCCGTGTCGCGCTTCCATGCCATGGTCGGCGCGCTTGCGGCCGGAACACCGGTCATGGTGATCGGCTGGAGCCACAAGTATTTGGAAGTCATGGCACGCTTCGCGCAGGAAGACATGGTTCTGGACTACAAGCGCGGCGAAATCGGCGTCGTCATCGACCGGATCGAACTTTTGATGTCCGAACGCGAGGCGCGCCGGCGGACGATCCTGGAAGCGCTGCCGGCGGTCAAGGCGCTCTCGACGCGCCAGATCGACTATGCGGCAGAACTCCTTTCCGGATCGCGTCCTTGACCTTCGCCACTGCCAAGACCATCGCCAAATGGGCATGGACGATCGCCATACTGGGCATTGTCGTGTGGTTCTGCGTCACCCGATGGGACAAGATCGTCCAGACGCTGGCGACCTTGCCTGCGGGCACGATCGCTTTGGCGACGCTGGCGATCGTGCTGGCGAAGTTCGGACTCGTCTTGACGATGCGGACGGCAGCCATCGGCGCCGGGTTGCCGCTGTCGGTCAAGGACAGCTACTGGATCTACAACATGACGCAGCTTGGCAAATACGTGCCGGGCTCCATCTGGCAGTTCGTCGGGCGCGTGGTGATCCTTAAGCGGCGCGGCGCCCCCGGCGCCAAGATCCGCGACGCGATGCTGTCCGAGCACGGCTGGGTGCTATCTACGGCTTTGGCGATCTCGGCCGTCCTGATCCTCCTCGCCCAGCCGCATTTTTTTCTCGACTGGGCCGACAGCATAGACATCTCGCCCTGGCTGTCCCTGGGGCTCGTCCTAGGGGTAGTGGGCTTCGTTTTCGCCGCCGGGCTTGTCTATTATCGCGGCCGGCTCATCCGCTGGCTCTGGCGCATGCGGCCGCCGCCGAGCGCCATCCTAGTGCTGGCCATCACCTGGCTCTTGCTCGGCTTGTCCTACTGGATCACGCTTGGCCCCTTCGCCACCTCGCCGGTGCCTTGGTATTATGCCGTCGGCATCTACTGCTTCGCCTATATCGCAGGGTTTATGGTGCCATTCGCCCCGGCCGGCCTCGGCATTAGAGAAAGCATCCTGACCTTCGCCATGCTGCCCTACCTGCCGATCGAGACCTCGGTACTCCTCGCCTCGATGAACCGGGTGGTCTACTTCGCGGCGGAACTGATCGTGGTCGTGCCCTGCTTCTTCATGGAGCGGGAGGGCGGTAGTGCCCCCGAGGCACCGGGGGCATAGCGGCGCGAAGGCGACCGGCTGGGAAGGTCTACGGGCATCCGCGTTCTCGACGCGACCGCCCCTTCGCCTCAGACGTTACGGGCTCAGGCGAGCTTGGGTTCCGACTGCGGACGCGCGCCCGCTTCGGCCTGCGCCTTCGACGGCACCTTCTCGCCGAGATCGTTGTAGCGCCGCAAGACGTCGAGCGACTTCTTCTCGGAATAGGCGATCAGTCCGTCCGGATCGGCATAGCCGACGGCGATCAGCATGATGACGCGCTCGTCGTAGTCGAGGTTGAGCGCCTTCTGCATCTTGGCTTCCAAGGGCTCGAAGTCCGGCCAGTTGATGACGCTGGAGGCGAGCCCGAGCGTCTCGAGCGCCATCATGAAGGGCATGGCGGCGAGCGCTGCATCGACATAGATGACGTGCCGGTCGCGCGGGCTGAAGTAATGATTGAGCCGGCCGATGACGACGATCACGGTCGGGATCTGGTGCGAATAGCCGGCAGAGCCGAAGGGGATGGCTGCCACCTTCTTGACCATCATCGGATCGTCGAAGATGCGGAACTCGTAGGGCAGCCGGTTGCACGCCGTCGGCGACTGGCGCCCGACCAGCAGCGCCTTGTCGATCAGGTCGCGCGGCACCGGCCGCTGCTCGAACCAGCGCACCGAGCGGCGCTGCATGGCGAGCGCAAGGAGGTCTTCGTAGGCGACCTTGCTCATCGGCGTGTCGGCGCGGCGATACGGCGCCTTGGTGGCGTCGTCGGGCTTGAACTCCGCCATGGTGGCGTCGAAGCGGTTATAGGCGCGCGCCACGACCGGGTTTTCCTTGTCGACGATGGAGAAATAGTCGTTAAGCACCCCGTAGGCCCAGACCATCTCGCCCTCGTCGGCCGCCGCGCCGCCGACGTAATGCGCCACCGCGCGTTCGTAGAACTCGATCGTCTCGATCAGGTAGTCGAGGCCGAACACCTTGCGCCGGGGGCGCATCAGGATGCCCTTCTCGAGACGGTGGATGTTGCGGCGCAGTTCGGTGCGCGAGGCGCGCTCGCGGGCAAGGTTGCGGTAGTAGTCGCGCCGCCCGCGAAGCACCGCGAACTGTTCGCGATTGAAAGTCGGGATGGAAAGCACGCTGTAGATCAGCGAGAGGAAGCGGTTGGCCGCCAGCACCTCAAGCACGGCCCGCATTAGTCCCTCGTAGAGGCGCCTGACCCAAACGATGGCGAGGAGGTCCTTGGCGATCTTCTTGAGCTTGTTGAGCATTCCAAACCTTCCCGAATGCAGAGATGCAACCGCGCCGTCCAAGTCCTCCCGAGGATCGAACCTAGAGGAAGGCGGGCGTAATGCCAATGATCGCCCACGGCGACACGGGGCCGCAATCGCGCAGGCTCTCTAGCGTGAAGGCCGTCTTCATGGAAGACGTAATATTCGCCCGGTCATCGCGCCGCGGAACCGAGATGTGACCGAAGGCGACAAAGACCTGCCGCCGGCCGTTGCAAGCCTGCCGTGGCAGTCCGCGCATCGTGTTCTCGCTTCAGGACCGCCGCACCGGTCTCGCAACCGCGGACGGTGACCACCGGGACCCGCATCGAACGCCGCGAGCCGCTGGCGATTGCCGGAAGCCCCGATTCTCTCGAATTCGCTTGCCGGAAATCCTCCTCGGATGTACCTCTGATAAATGTCAGTCAAGGGGGAAGTCATGTCTTTTCAACATGTAAAGGCGCACGCGATCGCTGCGCGCTCCGAGAAGGACATTGCCAAGAAGCTCGACATGATCGCATGCGCCCTGGAAGAACTCGCCAAGGGCCTGAGTGGCGAGTCGGCGGCAACGGGGGCGAATCGTCCCGAAGAGAAGCGCGTTTTCCGGTAGTCTCCACGCTATCGGCTTCCGGAATGGACGTCGTCCAACGGACGTGAGTCGCCCGGACGTCATCGGATGGTCTGGAACGGTCCGCATCGACTCCTAGCCTTGTAGGAAGGGCGCAACACTGCGCTCCATTCGCGGCGCTCCGAGCCTACAGGCGCCGCGCGGCCTATCCGCCGTAATAGTTCATGACTGTGTGGCGCGCTTCGGCGAAGAAGAGCCAGCGCTCCACCAAGAGGCCGGCGGCGAAGGCCACGCTCGCCATGAGGGTCGCCACAGCAGCGATCCGCCCGCCCTCCCCGGCGAGGAGCAGCACCCCGGCCACGAGCAAGCCCGGCAGCAGGCCGCCTGCGAGTAAAGCGATGATCCAGAGCTTTCGCGCGTGCTTGCGGGCGACGCGAAACCCCATTTCGCGCGTCAGGTAGTTTTCCGTCATGTGCGGTCGCTCGAGCAGTCGCACCCGGCCGATGGTGCCGAGCCCGGTCGCCGTTTCGGGCGTCGAGGCCGGGACCAGCGCCTGCGCGCGCTTCCGCCAGGCGCTCTTCGTCCCCCATGCGGCGAGAAGGAGGACGAGCGCCGCCACGCCCGTCAAAATGACTGGGGTGCCGCCGGCGGCGCCGAAGAACGTCGCCAGCAATGCCCCGCCGGCACCCGAGAACAGGAGATAGCATGCCGGTGTCAGCGGCGTGTGCCAGCTTTGGACCGCGCGCAGCGACGCATAGATCATGGCGGTGCAGTAGACCGTCCCGATGCACATCGCCGATCCCAGCCAGCCGATCGGCCAGAAGAAGTCACCGGTGAAGATCGAGAGGGCGGCCGTCACAGTCAGCGGCAGGAAACCCGCGAGCGCCATGACCCCTTCGCGCGAAAGCCAGCTGGAACGCCACTGCGACAGCGCCCGCCAGGCGCGCTGCGGATTGCCGAGATGGAGCGTGGAGGACAAAAGCCCGCCGCCGATCAGGCAAAGCGCCAGGACGTGCGAGACGCGCGTCGCCGGTTCGGCCGGGTCGAGAAGGCCGAGCCCGAGGAAGAACGCCTGCCCGTAGCCGAGCCCGGACGCGACGGTGAAGACGATGATGGAAGGCGCGGGATGCACTAGGAGCGGACCGGCGAGAGACTGTTGCGGTGAAGAAGCGTATCGAGAGCCATCGCGCCGGTCAGAGCCTTTCCAGCATGCCATCGAGCCAGGAGAAGAACCCCCTGGCGCCTTCGGTGTTCTCGGCGAGGGGCAGGCCGCGCGCGCTGTCGGCAAGCGGCTTTCGCGGACGCGGCGGCAGATACTTGTTGACCGGCCGGGTGCCCTGCTCGGGCATGAGGTCCATGCCGCCGCGCTCGGCGACCATTCGGGAAACACTGGACGAGGGGTCGGCGAGGTCGCCGAAATGGCGCGCATTGGTCGGGCAAGTCCGCACGCAGGCGGGCACGCGATCGACCTCCTCCAGCGTCTCGTTGTAGATGCGGTCGATGCACAGCGTGCACTTCTTCATGACGCCGGCGGCAAGGTCCATCTCGCGCGCGCCGTAGGGGCATGACCAGGCGCAAAGGCCGCAGCCGATGCACTTGTCTTCGTCGACCAGCACGATGCCGTCGGCGGCGCGCTTGTAGGAGGCGCCGGTCGGGCAGACGGTGACGCAGGGCGCGTCCTCGCAATGCAGGCAGCTTTTCGGGAAATGGACGATACGAGCATCGCCCGCCTCGCCGACAACCTCCCCGCCCTGCGGAACGACCTCGAAGGTGTGGACGCGGTTCAGCCAGGCGCCCGAGACGTCCGCGCCGTAGGGATCCTGGTCGGACAGTGCCGCTCCGTAGCCGCCGGTGTTCCACTCCTTGCAGTTGACCACGCAGGCATGGCAGCCCACGCAGACGTCGAGGTCGATGACGAGGCCGAGCTTCTTTTCGGTTGGCAGCGACGGCAGGCTGGTCATTCGCTCCACTCCTGTCCGTAGCGAAGCTCCGAGGGGACGCCATCGGCGTTCGCCACGGCAGAAAGCTGCGGTTCGCTCGCCTCCGCCGGCCCGGCCTTCTCGATGCGCACGCGAAGGTCGTACCAGGCCGCCTGCCCCGTGACCGGATCGGAATTCGACCAGCGCAGTCCGTCGCCCTTCGGCGGCAGGAGTTCGTGGATCAGGTGGTTGAGCAGGAACCCCTTCCTGGCCTCCGGCGCGTCCGCGTCGAGGCGCCAGGCGCCCTTGCGCTTGCCGATGGCGTTCCAGGTCCAGACGGTGGACCCGTTGACCGCTTCCATCCGCGCCACTTCCACCTTGATGCGCCCGTGCGGCGAGATCACCCAGGCCCAGTCGCCATCCTCAAGCCCGAGCGAATCGCAAATGCCGCCGGGGACATAGAGCGGGTTCTTCGTGTGGATCTGCCGTAGCCAGGCGTTCATCGATCCCCAGGAGTGGTACATCGCCGCCGGCCGCTGGGTGATCGCGTGGAAGGGATACGCGTCCCGGTCGATTGCCGCCTCCTCGAGCGGGCGGTACCAGACCGGGAGCGGGTCGAAGGAGGCCAGGATGCGCGCCCGGTGGGTATCGGGCGCCACGGGCTCCCGCACGCCCTCGGCGGAAAGGCGAAACTTCTGCAGCGTCTCGTTGTAGAGCTGGAACGTCACCGGCTGCGGCGTGTCGAAGAAGCCCATCCGGACGGCAAAGTCCTGATAGGCCTGGTTCGCGTGCTTGAAGAACTGCGCCTCGGCCGGAATGTGGTGGACGAAGAAAGAGCCGTTCCCGATGTAGCGGTCGAGCTGGTCCGGGTTCGACGCGCCGCGCCCGGTGCGCTCGCCGTCCGTGCCGCGAAAACCTGCCAGCGGGCCGATCCCGGGCCGCCGCTCGTGGCGCACGATGTAGTCGGCATAGTCCCGGTAGAGGGGCACGCCGCGGCTGTCGGCGAAGCCCGGCAGCCGCAGCCGCGCGCCGAGGTCGAGCAGCACCGACTGGAATCCGCGCACGTCGCGGTCCGGTTCGAGCACGGGCCAGCGGATCGCGTCCTGCACGGCGTCGGGCTCGGAGATCGGCCGGTCGAGCATCGAGATGCAGTCGTGGCGTTCGAGATAGGTCGTGTCGGGCAGCACGAGATCGGCATAGGCCACCATTTCGGAGGAATAGGCATCCGAGACGATGATTTTCGGAATGCGGTACTCCCCGGTCGCCTCGTCCTTCTCCTCCAGCATACGGATCACCGCACCCGTGTTCATGGAGGAATTCCAGGCCATGTTGGCCATGTAGAGGAATAGAACGTCGGTCGGATACGGGTCGCCGGCATGCGCGTTGGCGATCACCATGTGCATCAGCCCGTGCGCGGAGATCGGCGCATCCCAGGAAAACGCCTTGTCGAGGCGTGTCGGCCGGCCTTCGGCATCGACCAGCAGGTCCTCCGGCCCGCGCGGAAACCCCAGATGCGGACCGGCGAGCGGTTGCGAGGAGCCGAAGTGCTCGGACTTGCCGTGCGGGCGCGGATGCGCCTCGATCGGCTTTGGATAGGGCGGCTCGAAGCGGAAGCCGCCGGGGCAGTCGACCGCGCCGATCAGCACCTGCAAGAGGTGCAGCGCCCGCGCGGTCTGGAAGCCGTTGGAATGGGCCGAGATGCCGCGCATGGCGTGGAAGGAGACCGGGCGCCCCGTGAAGCCGCTGTGCCGCTCGCCGCGGACGTCCGTCCACGGCTGGTGAACGAATATCTCCTCCTCGAAGGCGACGCGGGCGATCTCCGCCGCCAGCCCCCGGATCGTGTCGGCGGAAACGCCGGTCTCCGCGGCGACGCTCTCGGGCGCATACTTCTCGTCGAGATAGGTCTCGGCCAGCATCTGGAACGACGGCACCGCGAAGCGCCCGTCGCCGAGATCGAAGCGGCCGGAGAGCGCCGGGTTCGCGCCCTTCGCGTCGTGGGCCACCGCCCGTTCGGTCACCGTTTCCCAGACGAGCGCCCTGCCCTCCCGGTCGCGCGCGAAGAGGCCGTGCTCGGCCGTGCCCGGGGCATCGATCACCAACCAGGCCGCATTGGAATAGCGCACCAGATAGTCGACGTCGATCTTCCTCGCCTTCAGCAGCTCGTGGACGATCGAAAGTATCATGAGGCCGTCGGTCCCCGGCCGGATGCCGATCCAGTTGTCGGCGATGGCCGAGTATCCGGTGCGCACCGGATTGACCGAGACGAAGCGCGCGCCGCGGCTCTTCAGTTTCGAGATACCGATCTTCAGCGGGTTCGAATCATGGTCCTCCGCCACGCCGAACAGCACGAAGAGCTTCGTGCGGTCCCAGTCGGGCGCGCCGAACTCCCAGAAGGCGCCGCCGATGGTCATGATGCCGGCAGCCGCCATGTTGACCGAGCAGAAGCCGCCATGCGCGGCATAGTTCGGCGTGCCAAACTGCTGAGCCCAGAAACTGGTCAGCGCCTGGCTCTGGTCGCGGCCGGTGAAGAAGGCGAGCTTCTTCGGGTCGGTCTGGCGAATGTCGCCCAGCCATTCGGTGGCGAGATCGAGCGCCTCGTCCCAGGATATGGGCTCGAAAATACCCGACCCGCGCGGTCCGGTCCGCCGCATCGGGCCGTTGAGCCTCGCGGGAGCATAGTGCTGCATGATGCCGGCGGAACCCTTGGCGCACAGCACGCCGCGGTTCACGGGGTGGTCACGGTTGCCCTCGATGTAGCGAATCTTGCCGTCCTTCAGATGGACGTCGATGCCGCACCGGCAGGCGCACATGTAGCACGTGGTCTTGCGAACCGTGTCGGCGACGGGCCGCGACAGCGCAAGACGCGGTTCAGGACTCATGTGACACTCCCCATGCCGACAGTCTTATATAGGACCTGGCCCGTTGGGAATGACCCGACCCTTTCACACGCGCCGGAATGGGCGATACCGTTTTTCTTTGTTCGTGCCCCTCGATTGCCCTAGACCTCTCTCCCGCCATCGGCGAAGCATTTCGGAGCGCCGGGCGAGGCGACGCGAGCGGAGTGCATGACGATGAAGACGGTTCACATCCTGAACGGCCCGAACCTCAATCTGCTTGGCAAGCGGCAGCCGGAGATCTACGGCCGCGAGACGCTCGCCGACGTGGAAGCCGCCTGCGCAAGGGTGGCGGAGCAATTCGGCTTCGGCATCCGTCTCATGCAGTCGAACGCGGAGCACCAGATCATCGAATGGATTCATGCCGCCCGCGAGGAGGCGGCCGGCATCATCATCAATCCGGGCGCCTACACCCACACCTCGATCGCCATCCTCGACGCGCTCAACACTTTCGAGGGTCCGGTCCTGGAGGTCCACATCTCGAACATCCACAAGCGCGAGAGCTTCCGCCACCATTCCTACGTGTCGATGCGCGCAGACGGTGTGATCGCCGGTTGCGGCGTTGAAGGCTACGCGCTCGCCACCCGGCGGATGGGCTCCCTCATCGGGGGACAGAAGGCCTAGAAACGCGAGGAAATCGCGAGAAAAATGCGCGCCACAACGACTTGCGCCGCGGCGCGACTGCGGCAGTCTCTTGTTGGGCCAGTTTCAGCCGCAGCATGTATGAAACTTATGCGGGTAGGGATCGGTTCCGGAAAAGTAGGATAGGCGAATGGAAATCCGCCTGGATGGAACCGCCCGGCGCGCGCCTGTTCATCAGCGTCGCTCTTCGACACTACCGCCGAAGCTGAGGCTGAAGACGCGCCGGCCGTCCTCGTCGATCACTTCCATGACCCATGCGCGAGCGGGCTCGAGGGTCCGGTACTGGTCCCGGATCATCTCGCCGCAGGTGCGTACCGCCTCGGACCACGCGGCGTGGGTGTCGGGGAACTCGAACCCCTCCTCGTCGCGTCGCGCCCCTTCTCCACTCAGATGGAAAAAGAAGCGAGGCATGGCTTTCCCGGCGTGTTCGATTGGCGCTGGCTCAAAACGGCAGATTGTCTAAGTTGTTCCCGCTATGTCATTTATTAACGAACTCCAACCCGAAATGCGGCAGTTGAATGACGGTCACCGTCAGGCGGGGAAAAGGCAAACGGAGCTGACAGGATTGGAAGACTTCATCCCGGAAGCGCTCTACGCCATGCTGGAGCGGCGTGACGAGCTTTCCGCCATCGAGCGCAAGGCGCTCGCATCGCTTTCCTGGCGCCTGCGCACTTACGGCGACGGCGACGAGATCATCGGCGAAGGATCCGAGCCGACGGAAAGCTGTCTTCTGGTCGAGGGTCTCGCGGCACGCAGCAGGCAACTCGCCAACGGCAACAGGCAGCTGACCGCCGTGCACGTTCCCGGCGATTTCGTCGACCTGCACGGCCTGCTCCTCAAGGTCATGGATCACGCCGTCATGGCGCTGGCACCCTGCAAGGTGGCATTCGCCCCTCACACCGAGTTGCGGCGCGTCGCAGCCGAGCTTCCCCATCTCGGGCGCATGCTGTTCATGTGCGTGGCCATCGACGCGGCGGTGCAGCGCAACTGGATCGCCTGCATGGGCAGGATGGACCCGCTCAGGCACATCGCCTATCTCGTCTGCGAGGTCTACCGCCGGCTCGACGTTGTCGGCCAGGTCAGGGACGGAGCGTTCGAGTTTCCCGTCACGCAGTCGGAAGTGGCGGATCTGGTGGGGTTGTCGATCGTCCACACGAACCGGACCATCCAGGAACTCCGGGCCAGCGGTTACGTCACGTGGCAGGGAAACCAGGTGATCGTCCACGACTGGGACGGCCTTTCCCGGCTGGCGGAATTCGATCCCACCTATCTCAATCTCGTGCGCCGCCCCCGCTGACGATCCGTCGGGTGGCATCGGCGTGCGCGAGGAACATGCAGCGAGCATTTCGCGTTGCGCGCGAAGGGATGTACAAGGGCGACAGGACGGACGGGAGCGCGACGTGGAAGAATTCAGCATCATCGTCGAATACGAGACCGAGGACGGCCGCGAGGACGAGTTCCTGCAACTCGTCACTGACCATGCGCGCAGGACGCTCGAGGAGGAATCCGGCTGCCTCCGCTTCGAGGTCCTGAAGCCCGTTGAGCGCGGCGGCGCGCCCATCCCGAACAGGATCATCGTCAGCGAGTACTATGCCAGCTACGGCGCGGTCGAAGAGCACGAGAACAATCCCCGGCTCGAACGTGTCCGATCGGCTCTCGCGCCGCTGGTGAAGTCGCGCCGCCTCGTGCTGTCAAAAGCCTTGCAGCAGCGCCCCGCCGAGGAGGGGATCAGGCCCGAGAACCTGAACGCGGCCAACGACGACTGACCGCCTTTCGGTTGGCCACGGTTACCGGACCTGGTCGAGCAGCCTCTTGCACTCAAGGAGATCGAACAGCGCTTCCTGCAACAGGGCGCGGTTGTCGCGCGACAGCCTGTTCTCGCCGGCCGCCACGGGACCCTCCTCCTCCGCCTTGCCCAGACCGAAGAAGCGGCGGCTCGGGCGCACCTTCGGCTCGCCGAGCAGCACCTCGTCGTCGTTCTGGCGGGAGGGCTGGCCGGCGGGCGCCGCGGCCTGCTTGCGCTGCGTGATCGCTTCGACGGCGGCCATGTCCCCTGCCCCGATGGCCGAGACGAACTGGTTGCCGTTCTCGCGCAGCAGTTTCTGGACACCCTTGATCGTGTAGCCCTGGTCGTAGAGCATCGCCTTGATGCCCTTGATCAGTTCGACATCCTGCGGACGGTAGTAGCGCCGGCCGCCGCCGCGCTTCAGCGGCTTTATCTGGGTGAAGCGGGTCTCCCAGAAGCGCAGCACGTGCTGGGGCAGGTCGAGGTCTTCGGCGACCTCGCTGATGGTGCGGAAGGCATCAGGGCTCTTGTCCACGGGAGTCCCTCGCAGGAAATCGATTCGGCCCCATTCGAGCGCTTTGCGGCCCGGCATTCAAGCCCGCGATACGAGCGAACGCCGAGGGGTGCTGGCTATTTCCCGTCCTTGTCCTTGTCCCCGCCCTTGTCCTTGCTCTTCGCCTTCTTGTGGGCTTGCAGGATGCGGTTCTTCAACACGTTCGAGGCCTTGAAGGTCATCACCTTGCGCGGCAGGATGGGCACTTCCTCGCCGGTCTTGGGATTGCGGCCGATCCGCTCGTTCTTTTCGCGCACCTGGAAGGTGGCGAAGGAAGAGAGCTTCACCGTCTCTCCCGCCACGATCGCCTCGCAGATCTCATCGAGGACCATCTCGACGAGTTGAGCGGATTCGGTGCGCGACAGACCGACCTTCCGGTAGACGGACTCGGCCAAGTCGGCGCGCGTAAGAGTTTTTCCCCCCATCGTCCGTCCGATCTTCGAAAAATGTCAGTTTATACAATAGGCTGGAACGTTAGGGAATCGACCGGGAGAGGTCAAGGACTAGCTTGGCTTCGAAGGCTAACCAAGCGTTACCAGCGGACGAGGACGGCGCCCCAGGTGAACCCGCCTCCCATGGCTTCCAGCAGCACCAGATCGCCCTTCTTGATGCGCCCGTCCTGCACCGCGGCGCTGAGCGCCAGAGGGACGGACGCCGCGGAGGTGTTCCCGTGCAGGTGGACCGTGATCACCACCTTCTCGTCGGCGATGCCGAGCTTCTTGGCAGAGGCATCGATGATCCGCTTGTTGGCCTGGTGCGGGACGAACCAGTCGAGATCGTCGGCGGTGATGCCGCCTGCCCCGAACGTCGCCTCGACCACGTCCGTGATCATGGCGACCGCGTGCTTGAAGACCTCGCGGCCTTCCATGCGCAGATGCCCGACGGTGCCAGTCGTGGACGGGCCGCCGTCGACGTAGAGCTTTTCCTGGTGCGATCCGTCTGATCTGAGGCTGGTCGCCAGGATGCCGCGGTCCTCTATCGTCCCGCCGCCTTCGGCCGCCTCGAGGATCACCGCGCCCGCGCCGTCCCCGAACAGCACGCAGGTCGAGCGGTCGGTCCAGTCGAGAATGCGCGAGAAGGTCTCCGAACCGATCACCAGAACGCGCTTTGCAAGCCCGCCGCGGATGTAGAGATCGGCCGTGGTCATGGCATAGACGAAGCCGCTGCACACCGCCTGCATGTCGAAGGCGAAGCCATGGTGCATGCCGAGCCGTTCCTGGATCTCTACGGCGGTGGCGGGGAAGGTTCGGTTCGGGGTCGAAGTGGCAAGCACGATCAGGTCGATATCGTCCGGCGTCATGCCTGCCGCTTTCAGGGCGGCCCGGGCGGCGGCCTCGCCGAGCGAAGCGGTCGTCTCGCTGTCGTCGGCGATGTGGCGCTGCGTGATGCCGGTTCGCTGCACGATCCAGGCATCGGAAGTTTCCATCATGCCTTCGAAATCGGCATTGCGCATGATGCGGCGGGGTAACGCGGATCCCACGCCGCATACGACGGAACGTATCATGCTTGCCCCTGCTCGCCGTTCGGTTCGGCCCGGACTCGCACGTCGGGCACTTTTGCGTGGAACAGGTCGATATCCGCTCTGATCTTGTCGATCAACCTGTTGCGGACCATGTCGTAGCCGAGTTCGACGGCGGCGGCGAAGCCCTCGTCGTCAGTGCCGCCATGGCTCTTCACGACGATGCCGTTCAGGCCGAGGAACACTCCGCCGTTGATCTTGCGCACGTCCATCTTCTCGCGCAGCCGCTGGAAGGCGTCGCGCGCAAAGACATATCCGAGCCGCGCCATCCAGGTACGGCTCATCGCGGCCCGCAGGTACTCGGCGATCTGCTTTGCCGTTCCCTCGGCCGTCTTGAGCGCGATGTTGCCGGAGAACCCTTCCGTGACCACGACGTCGACCGTGCCCTTGCCGATGTCGTCGCCCTCGACGTAGCCCCGATAGTCCATCGTCTTCAGGTCGGCCTCGCGCAGGAGCCGGCCTGCCTCGCGCACGTCTTCCTGGCCCTTGATCTCTTCGACGCCGACATTGAGCAGGCCTACCGTCGGCCTCTCGACCTGGAACAGCGCCCTGGCCATCGCCGAGCCGAGAATGGCGAAATCGATCAACTGGTGTGCGTCGGCGCCGATCGTGGCACCGACGTCGAGAACGATGCTCTCGCTCCTCGCGGTCGGCCAGATCGCGGCAATCGCCGGACGCTCGATGCTCGCCATCGTGCGCAGACAGAATTTCGACATGGCCATCAATGCGCCGGTGTTGCCGGCCGAGATGCAGACGTCCGCGTCGCCTGCCTTCACTGCCTCGATCGCCTTCCACATGGAGGATTTCCAGCGCCCATGGCGCAGCGCCTGGCTGGGCTTGTCGTCCATGCGCACGGCGATCTCGCAATGCACGAAGTCCGAAACGGCCGCGACCTTGGGAAACCGGTCGAGGACCGGAGCCACCACGTCTTGCTGGCCGAAGATCAGGAAGCGGACGTCGGAACGCCTCTGAACCACGTTCTGGAGGCCGGCGACGGTGACCGCCGGTCCGTGGTCGCCGCCCATGGCATCGATGGAAATTCTTACCACGCGTTTCCCGTCATGATCCGCACTCCGAAATGCGTCTGCAAAGTGCGGCGAAAATAGCTGTTTTCGCAGCCGGCACAACCGTTATCGGGCCCCGTCGCCAAAGCGTTCAGAGTTTCGTCTTCAGAGCCGCGAGCCTGGCGAAGGGCGATTCGGTCTCGTCCCTGAACGATCTGTCCCCGTGAACGGTTTCACCGTCCGGCGCCCTCTTGCGCGGATAAGGGTCGATGCCGAGCGCGAAGAACTCCTCCGCCAGGGCGCCGACGTCGATCTTGTCCCCGGTGAAGATTTCGGGCGCGTCCGGTCCTTCCGGATCGATCAATAGCTCGCCGGAGGGATCGCTCTCGTAGCGCGCGAGCGGCGAATGCTCTGGGATGAACAGGGCATCGATTCGCTCGTGCACCTCGCTTTCCACCGGCTCCAGAGTGACCACGCAGGCCTGCGTGACATGCGCGGAGACTTCGCCCGACACCCGCACCCCGTCGCCCTTCCACGGCTCCACGAGCATGTCTGCGCGGAAGCGGTCGAGGCTCAGGAGGTCGTGCTCCTGAGCCAACCGCGCGCGCTCGGCGTCGTCGGGTTCCAGCACGACGGGCATGCCTTTCCTGGGCAGCCGCAGGATAGTGGCATAAAACGAGATCGGACTTTTCTGATGTTCGTTCATATCGGTAATCCGCGCTCTAGCGAACCGGCGATGGGAATTCCACCCTGCCCTGGAGCAGGTCTTCGGAGGTCTGCGTCGCAAGGCTCCGCTCGACGTCCATCGCGTAAAGCGACAAGGGGCCGGCTCCGTTCCAGTCCTTCAGGTCGGGCCGTATGTTACGCTGGAAGGCTGCGGCGAGCGCCGGCGCATCGCCGGCCTGCAAAGCGGCGTCATAGGCTTCCGCGCGGCCGTAGAACATCCGCGCGAGCTTCTTCATGCGCTTCGAGATGCCCATGTCACCAATACCCAGTTCACGCAGGGAATGGTCGACGTCGGTGAAGAATTCGTCCGTCAGCTCCTGCGTCAGGTCGGCGAGCGCCTGGTCGCCGCCGCGGGTCCGGTGCATGAACAGGAAGACATGCAGCGAAAGCATCTCGAAACGCCCGAGCGGCGTATCCGGCACGTCCCAGTCGGCGTAGAATTCGGGCTGCCGCGCCGCCGCCACGATTCGGGCGTAGACGGCATCCGCTACGGCCCTGTTGGCGTTCGGCCGGAGGCCCAACAATCGTCTGAGCATGCCGGGCATGTCTCCCTCGTGTGCCACGCACGCAGCGGGTCAGGTTGCATCGGCGAAGAAGCTGGTTTACCGAGTTCGCGGCCCCGCGCAAGCTTGCAGGGCCGATTTGCATGGAGATGTCGGTGCGGTCGCAGTTTTTCAAGGCAGGGTCCATCCTTCGACCGGCGGTGTTGTGCGTTGCTGGCGCGGGGGTCGTCCTTTCCGGGTGCACCACCGCCTCCCTCGCCCCCAGCGAGACGCTCACCCAGGGCTACGTGATCGACGAGCAGGCACTCGAACTCGTTCCGGTGGGCTCGAGCCGCGAACAGGTGCTTCTGGCCCTCGGCTCGCCTTCCACGACCGCGACCTTCGATAGCGAGGTGTTTTACTACATCTCCCAGAAGCGCGTGCGACCGGTGGCCTTCATGAACCCGAAGATCGTCGATCAGCAGGTGATGGCGGTCTATTTCAACGATGAAGGCCGCGTGGACAACATAGCCCACTACGGCCTCAAGGACGGCAAGGTCTTCGACTTCGTCTCGCGCACCACGCCGACCGGCGGCAAGGATCAGTCCTTCGTCGGCCAGCTTCTCTCCGGTCTCTCCAGCGGCAAGCCGCCCGCAGGTGGCCCCTTCGGCAACAGCGGGCCGAACTAGAACAGACGCGGCTCCTCCCACTTCGGGAACAGAACTCACCTCAAGCAGTTCCTCCACGTCATTCGGACGAGGAACGAACTTTGCGCACGACTTACTCGCCCCGGGTGGCAATACCGGCCCGGAACGAAGCCGCCAGACTTCCGGGCATCGTCAGGGCGCTCGCCGGCCAGTCGTGGCAACGACTAAGCGGCGCCGTGCTGCCTGTCGTCATCGTCCTGAACAACTCCGACGACGGTTCCCGCGAGATCCTCGAGACCGTCATCGCGAACACTCCGTCGCTTAGTGTGACCATTGTGGACGTTCGGTTTTCCAAGGACGACGCGCACGTTGGTTCGGCACGGCGTCTCGCGATGGAAGTCGCAATTAGTCAAGAAGGACCTGAACCACTGGTGCTTCTCACGACCGATGCGGATGCAATACCCGATACCCGCTGGGTGGAGGCCAACATCGCTGCCATCGATACGGGAGCGGACGTCGTCGGTGGTGAAATCTTCGGCGATGAGGACGAGGAGCGGAGCCTGGGGCCCGGTTTCTGTAGAAGAGCTTCACTGCACAGAACCTACACACGCCTGGCCGACGATTTGGCCGCCCTGATCGATCCGCTGGAGTATGACCCGGCACCCCGGCATACCGACCACTCAGGTGCCAGTATTGCGGTGACGGCCGCGGCCTATCGGGCGGTCGGAGGTTTGCGGGCGCTTCCCGTGCGAGAAGACATCGATCTGGTCGAACGCTTGCTTTTGGCGGGTTTCAAACTGCGACATGATCCCGCGGTCAAGGTCACAGTCTCGGCGAGACTTGTGGGCCGCGCACGAAACGGAATGGCCAACTGCATAAGAGAATGGGTGGAACAAGAGGCCGTGGGGATGCCGCATCTCGTGGAAGGTCCGCTGAGAATCGAACGGCGTCATGCTTCGCGGCGTGCCATACGCACCACGGATTTTCGGCGACCGGTTGAGGTGGCATCGCTTGCAAACACTTTGGGTGTCGACCTCTCACGTCTTCTCGATTCCGATGGTGGGCCTCTGGGGATAAACCATTTGATCGCACGTCATGCGCCCGCCGAACTCGACGCTCCCGGAACGACACCGGTCGATCAGGCAATCGCAGCCATCATGGAGCGAATAGCCCAACGCGAAGGACGCGCCCATGCTGCATGAACCTCGGATAGGCCGCGACAGCTTCGCGGGCCTCAGTGAGGCGATCGCGGCGCACGCCCCCGCCCACGATGCGAACGGCAGCTTTCCGCAGGAGGCATTCGAAGAACTCGCGATGCGGGGCCACCTCGGCCGTCCACCGATCGCCGTAGGCCAGGCAGCGGATCTTCTCCATCTCTTGAGCGCGGTGGGACGAGGCGACCTCAGCGTGGGCCGGATCTTCGAAGGCCACGTAAACGCGCTCGTCCTGATCGATCGATTCGGCACCGCACACCAGCGCGAGACCGCCTTCCGCAACGCCAGCGCCGAAGCGACATATGGCGTCTGGAATACGGATGCACCGTCAAATCCCCTGGTCTTGGAAAGTGGCAGTTTGAGCGGCGCAAAGAATTTTGCCTCCGGGGTGGATGGCCTCGCCTGTGCGATCGTGACTGTCACGCTCGCCGAAGGCAGACAGATGATCCTACTCCCCACGAGCGTTCTTACGGTGGACCGGAGCTGGTGGAAGCCGAGCGGCATGCGTGCCTCCGGAAGCCACATCATCTCGGTCGAGAATCTGAACGTGTCGGATGAGATGTTTCTAGGTGCGCCCGACACCTACATTCGCGAACCATTGTTTTCCGGGGGCGCGATCCGTTTCGTCGCGGTACAAACTGGCGGCATACATGCGATATTCGATTGTGCTGTCGAGCATCTCCGTCGAACCGGGCGCGCCGGAAACCCGTATCAGAGCCAGCGCATCGCGTTGATGGGGGCAGCGCTCCAAACAGCCTATGATTGGCTGCTGCGTGGTGCCGAGGCTTGGGAGCAAGCGGAAAACGATCCGGAGGACAAGGCGGCTGCAAACCGTTTGATCGCGACGACGCAGGCCGCGCGTGCGGTGATCGAACGCTCGGCGATGACTGTGCTCGAACTGGCCGAACAAGGCGTCGGCGCGGCTGGGTTCAACGCACCCCATCCGCTTGAGAGACTAGACCGCGACTTGCGCACCTATCTGCGTCAACCCAACCCCGATGGCTCGCTCGCATCGCTCGGCGACGCGATCACCGCGGGTGCATGGGGCCCCTCCTTTCCTCGAAATTTGATCGCCGCGATTGCAGAGCCCCGATGATTAGCCACGGGCAGTTCGAACGGCAGGTCGGCTCCGCTCGACGCATACTGGTCGTGGCGCCGCATCCGGACGACGAGACGCTTGGGTGTGGCGGCCTGATCGCCGCCGCGGTCGCTCGCGGGAGCCGGGTCCATACGTTGTTTGTCACCGACGGAGGCGCTTCGCATCCTGCTTCGCCTGCCTGGCCCCGTCCAAGACTGGCGATGGTACGCGAACGGGAGGCAGAAGAAGCATTGAGATTGCTGGGCGCGGGCGAACAGCCGCGCACCTTCCTGCGCTTGCCGGACGCCGCGATGCCGGCCACGGGGTCGGAAGAATGGACTTCCGCAAGAGATCGAATTGCCGATCTGATCCGCGAGTTTGATCCGGATCTGGTGGTTCTGCCGTGGCGACGCGACCCGCACTCCGATCATCGAGACTCCCATACGCTGGTTTGCGAAGGGCTTCGTGCTGCCGGTTGCGCGGCACCTTGCCTGGAATATGCGATCTGGCTCGAGAAATTCGGCGCACCGGAAGATTTCCCGCGCGACGGCGAGGTAGAGGTCGTTTCGCTATCGATCGCCACGCAGCGATCGAAGAAGATCGAAGCCCTGATGGCGCATTCCACGCAACTCGGTGCGATTGAAGCAGAAGCTCCCGGAGGTTTCGTCCTCGACCAGGAAACGCAGGCGCGGCTGACCGGGCCGGTCGAAAGTTACTTCCGTCCATGCATGTGATCAATCCCGCGGGTTTCGAAGCGTTGTTTCGCGCCAATCCGGATCCATGGAACTACGCGACCTCCCGGTTCGAGGCCTACAAGCGCGGGATTCTCCTGAAAGCTTGCGGGCCGACCATCCGAGGACGGGCGCTGGAACTCGCTTGTGCAAACGGCGAGACGACCCGCGCGCTGGCTCCGAAATGCCTACGCCTGCTCGCGCTCGATGCCTCAGCAACCGCTGTCGGTGAGGCGTCGCATCGTCTGGCGGGGATGGAGACCGTGACGATACGCCAGGCACTTCTGCCTGCCGACTTGCCGCGGCAGCCGTTCGACCTCATCGTCGTGTCAGAACTCCTTTATTACCTAAGCGCTTCAGATTCCGAGCGGTTGATCGTATCGCTCGCAAGATCGACCGCCCCGGGAGGCCGGGTCGTCCTGCTGCATCATCATGTCGACTTCGATGACGCCGCGCAGCACCCGAACGACGCACACCGCAATGCGGTTCGAAGTCTCGCCAGGATCATGTCCATCGTGTTTCATCATCGCGACAGGCGGTTCGATTGCGTGGCCTTTGCCCGTGGCAGATGAGGAATGATCGGGATTATCAGGCAGGCTGTTTCCTTTGCAGGTCGTCTCCGTTTCCCGGACGGGGATATGATTCGACACCGAAATATCGATCGTGGTCTGCCCAGAGGTTCAGACGGGGCTGGGTTCGGTTCGTGCCGCCGCGGACCCCACCGTGGCAAGTTCGGATGGCTCGCGTGCCACCGGCAATTGGGTCTCGAAGCCATTTACCCGTTCCCAGGCGCGAAAGATCACGAAGCCGACCTGCGGTTCGATCTTCATGAGCAGCGAGACGGCGCGGCCAGGAAGGCGGCGGACGCGACCCAGGCCGATGCGGGACATGAACGCCCTGATGCCCGTCTCGCAGAGCGCGGATTCGTAGGCATCTCAATCGTGATGCGGAGAGAGACACGTCCAAGAAGCAGGTCGCGCGCGAGCGACTCGACCTCCCGCCAGCGACGGCGCACGCGCTTGCGTTCCTCCCACGCCGCTTCGGCCTCGATGATCGCGCTGCCGGCATCCGGCGCCAGCGAATGGTAGCCCAGCGCCTTGTCGATGTGCCTGACCATCCACATCGGCTGGCCTTCGAAGGACACGCCGCGGAAGGCTGAGATCATGCCGCCGCTTGCATGAACGACATGCCGCATGTCCAGCCACATGTGCACCCAGTTCTCACGACTGACGACGATCCCGTCGTCGACGCCCTGATCCAGAACGGATGGTCTCGCGGAGGCGTTTCGCAGTTCAAGGAGCGTTTTTTTGGCATTTCGCCGGGCCCGCATCAGCATCGTTCACCTCCTGAACTGAACAGTGATCGATCAGAACATTAGCCAATGCCGATGGGGAAATAGTGCGACGTTCGTGTGATACCGGCATGCTTCGGAAAGGTCCGACAGTCGGCAGACGGCGCCGACAAGTTGTGGACTGACGGGACTTAGTCGCTAAGCTGTTCGCCGGATCATCGGCCGGGGGTGTCATTGGACGCGGATTTCCTCAACCAAGCCGTCTCGCGGATTTACGACTGCGCCATCGAGCCGGATGGTTGGGAGGCGACGCTGGATTTCATCCGGGATCGGCTGGACCTTGCTTTTCTGGCCATCCACTTCGTCTCGTTCCCGCAAGCCGGGACCAGCGCGCCACCCCAGCTCCTTACCCTGCGGACCGACTGGGACGAGGGGCGCATGGTCGAACTGCTCGGCAAGCTGGAAACAATCCCCGGCTTCCAGAACATGCGCTCCGCGCCGATCGACTCTCCGGTGGTCCAGCTGCGCCTCGTGGACGAGCAGCAGTTCCGCAGGACCGACTTCTATCGGACCTGGGTCGGCCCGCAGGGCCTGAAGGATGCCTGCAACACACCGGTCATTCAGCGTCGCAATCTCACCGCCATGCTGTCGGCATGGACGTCGGCCGATCGCCCTCCGGTGACCGATACGGAGATGGAGGTCATGTCGATGCTGACGCCGCACATACGGCGGGCCTTGCTGATCTCCGACATGCTCGACGACGCACATGTGCTGTTGCGCATCCATCGCGGCGTTCTCGACCGTCTTACTGTCGCGATCTTCATCGTCGGTGCGAGCGGAAGGCTGGTCTACCACAACGCGGCTGGCGAGGCGCTCCTTTCGCGCGGCAACTTCATCCAGGCCGTTGCGGGCAATCTGCGTCCCTTGTCCGAGACCCACAGGAGCAGCTTTGTCACGGCCGTCGACATCGCCTGTTCCGGTATCGACAGCAATCTGGGCACCTGGGGCGCCGGCATGGCGCTACCCGGCAGCGATGGTGAGGCATGCGTCGTCAACGTCCTGCCCTTCGGGATGTCGGACCGGCGGCGCGCACTCGGTCCGGGGATGGCAGCGATTTTCGTGACCGGCAGCGGCGCAGCGAGACCACCGTCCGTGGAAGTGCTGTCGGCGTTGACCGGGCTGACGAGTGCCGAAGCCGAGATTGCACTGGGTGTTGCCGAAGGAGAAAGCGTCGACACCATCGCGAGGCGAAGGGGGATCTCTATCAACACGGTGCGCAAGCATCTTTCCAACGCGTTTAATAAGACAGGAGCCGCCGGACAGAACGAGCTCGGCGCGCTTGTGAACCGTTTGCGCGTTTCACTTGATACGGGTGAACATGGATAGGGCTAGATCGTAGCCATGTCTTGCATGTTGCAGTCCTCTCCATCCGACGGGGTGCGACTGAAACAAACATTCCCGCATTATTCATATCGATGATGCGATCTCCCCCTATCGCCACTACAAATTCGCAACGCGGCTTGTCTGGGAACGGAGCATGATCGGCGGACGCACCAACCCGGGCGAGAACCGCGATCTCCTTTCGCTGGTCGGGCGCGTCTATGACGGCGCGCTCGGCGACGACGACTGGCCGGCGATCCTCAACTCGATCGCGGACTTCTGCGGAGCCGACAACAGCGCTCTCGTGATCGTCGACAACAGCGCAGGCTATTCCTCGGTGACCACGCCGAGGGCCGATCCGGACGTCGTCGCAAGCTTCGGCGACTACTGGTGGCAACACGACCCGACATCGAAGGCAACGGCTTCAGCCCCGGTCGGAACGATCACCACCCTGGCCGACACGGGCCGCGACCGCTTCTTCGACAGCACCTTCTACAAGGACTATTGGCGAAACTCCGGCCTCGGCAGCGAGCGACTGGCCTCCAATCTGGCGTTGGGAGAGAACTTCTTCGCGAGCCTCGTCCTGCAGGCATCGAGCCGGGAAGACCGGATCGAGCAGGAGAGCTTCCGCGCCTTTGAAGCGATCCTGCCGCATCTGGTGCGCGCCATGCGCTTCACCCAGAAGTTCCGCTGGCTCGAGCAGGTCGATGCCCTCGCGCAAGCGGGAAGAAGCGAAGAGCATGGCATCATCCTAGTCGATCAACTTGGGACCGTGACGCATGCGGACGCGATTGCCGAGGAAATCCTGTCTCGCTCGACCCTGCTCAGGATGCGCGACAAGGTGCTCTTTCTCAGCGATCCCGCGTCGGACGAGCGCATGCGCCGTCTCATCCGGGAGTCTGCGCGGCTGGAGTTTGCCACCTCCGGATCATCCGGGGAGACGATCGCCTGCGGGCACGACGGCCGGCCACGGATCACGATCGAAGTGCTGCCGTTCCGGCCAGCCATGGCGACCAGAGACCTCCTGGCCATTCGCAGGCCGTCGGTAATCCTGCGCGTAGTCGACAACGAGGCTCTCAGGGTCCGTCGCGCGGCGGACTTTCGGCAGCGGTTCGGCTTGACCGGCGCCGAAGCGGCCCTTGCGGTGGAGATGCTTGCAGGCGACGGCCGCGCGGCCGCGGCCGGCCGATGCGGAATTTCGATCAACACCGCTCGCACCCATTTGATGCGCATCTTCGAGAAGACGGGTGCGAACCGTCAAGCCGAACTGGTGAGCCTGCTTCTCGCCTGTACCAAAGGATAGGCGGCATCGGCCGGTCGCCGCGACGGATCCCCGAACTTGCTAGCCGTGCATCGCAACAGAAAGAAAAAAGCCCCGCCGGATCGCTCCGGCGGGGCCTCTTGAACCGATCTGCGCCCTATCAGCTGTGCGCGAGCACTGCCAGCAGCAGGAGCGCCATGATGTTGGTGATCTTGATGGCCGGGTTCACGGCCGGCCCGGCGGTATCCTTGTAGGGATCGCCGACCGTGTCGCCGGTCACCGAGGCCTTGTGGGCCTCGCTGCCCTTGACGTGCTTGACCCCGTCCTTGTCGATGAAGCCGTCCTCGAAGGACTTCTTGGCGTTGTCCCAGGCGCCGCCGCCCGAAGTCATCGAGATGGCCACGAAGAGGCCGTTGACGATGACACCGAGCAACGAGGCGCCGAGCGCCGCGAAGGCCGAGGCCTTGGAGCCGGAGATCAGGAGCACGCCGAAGTACACCACCAGCGGCGCCAGGACCGGCAGCAGCGAGGGGATGATCATCTCCCGGATCGCGGCTTTGGTCAGCATGTCCACCGCGCGGGCATAGTCCGGACGGTCCTTGCCTTCCATGATGCCCGGCTTCTCGCGGAACTGCCGGCGAACCTCCTCCACGACCGCCCCCGCAGCGCGGCCGACCGCCGTCATGGCGATGCCGCCGAAGAGATACGGGATCAGTCCGCCGAAGATCAGGCCCGCCACCACGTAGGGATTGGAGAGCGAGAATGACACGTTCTCCATGCCCGCGAAGTAGGGGTAGGTCTCGCTGTTGGCCATGAAGAATTCGAGGTCGTAGGAATAGGCCGCGAACAGCACCAGCGCGCCGAGGCCGGCCGAACCGATCGCGTATCCCTTGGTGACCGCCTTTGTGGTGTTGCCCACCGCGTCGAGCGCGTCGGTCGACTGACGCACCTCCTTGGGCAGGCCCGACATCTCGGCGATGCCGCCCGCATTGTCGGTCACCGGGCCGAAAGCGTCGAGCGCCACGATCATGCCGGCAAGCCCGAGCATGGTCGTCACCGCGATCGCGGTGCCGAAGAGGCCGGCGAGCTGGTAGGTGACGATGATGCCGCCGACGATGACGGTGGCCGGCAGCGCGGTGGCTTCGAGCGACACGGCCAGGCCCTGGATGACGTTGGTACCATGGCCGCTCACAGACGCCTGCGCGATCGAGTTCACCGGGCGCTTGTTGGTGCCGGTGTAGTATTCGGTGATGACGACGATCAGCCCCGTCACGATCAGGCCGACGATGCCGCAGACGAACAGGTAGGTGCCGTTGACGGCCACGCCGCCGCCCACCCCGATATCGCCCCAGCCGACCGTCAGCGAGGTCGCGCCGCCCAGCCCGATGATGGAGAGCAGGCCGGTCACGATCAGGCCCTTGTAGAGGGCGCCCATGATGGAGCCGTTGGAGCCGAGCTTGACGAAGAAGGTGCCGATGATCGACGTGATGATGCAGGCCCCGCAGATGGCGAGCGGGTAGAGCATGACGCTGCCCAGGATGGCGGTGCCGCCGAAGAAGATCGCGCCAAGCACCATTGTCGCCACGACCGTGACGGCGTAGGTTTCGAACAGGTCGGCGGCCATGCCGGCGCAGTCGCCGACGTTGTCGCCTACGTTGTCGGCGATGGTCGCCGGATTGCGCGGATCGTCCTCGGGAATGCCGGCTTCCACCTTGCCCACGAGATCGCCGCCCACGTCGGCGCCCTTGGTGAAGATGCCGCCGCCCAGGCGCGCGAAGATGGAGATCAGCGAGGCGCCGAAGCCGAGCGCCACGAGCGCGTCGATGACCGCCCGATCGTTCGGGGCGAGGCCGAGCACGCCGATCAGCACCCAATAGTAGACGGCGACGCCGAGCAGGGCGAGGCCGGCGACCAGCATTCCGGTGATGGCGCCCGACTTGAAGGCGATGTCGAGACCCGCCGCCAGGCTGTTGGAAGCTGCCTGCGCGGTGCGCACGTTGGCGCGCACCGACACGTGCATGCCGATGAAGCCGGCGGCGCCCGACAGCACGGCGCCGATCAGGAAGCCGATCGCCGCCAGTCCGCTGAGAAGCCACCAGGCGAGCAGCAGCACCACGACGCCGACGATGGCGATCGTCGTGTACTGGCGGGTGAGATAGGCTTGCGCGCCCTCACGGATCGCGCCGGCGATTTCCTGCATGCGCGCATTGCCCTGGTCGGCCGCAAGGACCGACTGCGTCGCCCAGATGGCGTACACGATGGAGAGCGCGCCGCAGAGAATGACGACATAAAGTATTGTCATTTGCGGAATTCCTCGATTGGTGGCCCGAAAGAACCCCTCCCCGGGCCGTTGATGGCAGGCCGGCCGCGCGACGCGGTTTCCGGCCGATCGTCGCGGTGTATGCGAAACGGCCAAGTCAACGTCAAGGATTTGTTATGGTTTTGCCCGGCTTTCGTCACGAAGCGGGCCGAAGCGCGGGCGTTCAGGCGTGGCTTTCGATCTTGCGGCCCGCGGAAAGCCTCAACCAGACGAGTGCGACCAGGCAAAGGGCGGCGACCGGGAATATGACCCAGTTCAGCATATCCCATCCCCAGTGGTTGTAGACCTGACCCGACATCAGCGATCCGAAGGCCACCGAGCCGAAGAGCAGGAAATCGTGGATGCCCGAAATCTTGCCCTTCTCGGATTCGCGGTAGCACTCCGAAACCATGGCCGTCGCACCGATGAAGCCGAAGTTCCAGCCGATGCCGAGCAGGATCAGCGCCGTCCAGAACTGCCACAGCGCGATGCCGGAGAGTGCGACCAGGCCGCATCCGATGAGAAGCAGCAGGCCTGTCGCGACCACGTTTTCCTTGCCGAAGCGCGCGATGAGGCGCCCGGTGAAGAAGCTCGGCGCGAACATCGCCATCACGTGCCAGGAGATGCCGAGTGCCGCCTCGTCGGGCGAGAAGCCGCAGCCCACCATGGCGAGCGGCGCACCGGTCATGACGAAGCTCATCAGAGCGTAGGAACCGATGGCGCACAGGAGCGCCACGACGAAACGCGGCTGGGAAAGGATTTCGCCGAGCGGCCGCGCCGGTTCGGCGCCCGCCACCACCGGCTTCGGCCGTTTGTCGTGCAGGCGCAGGAAGGAGAGGATGACGGCGCCGATCGCCGCCAGACCGATGATGGCGGCGAAAGAACCTGCGAACATCACCGGGGCGAAGAGTTCGCGCGAGAAGATCACCACCTGCGGCCCGACGATTGCCATGGCGACGCCGCCGGTGAGCACCGTCGAGATGGCGCGCGCCTTGTAGGTCGATGGTGCGTTGTCGGCCGCCGCGAACCGGTACTGCTGCACGGAGGCGCCGCCGAAGCCGATGACCAGCAGCCCGGCGGCGAAAAGCCAGAACTCGCCGCGGAAGAGGCCGAGCGTAGCGATCGCGCCGCCGAGCGCCGTCGCCAAGGTGCCGGAGACGAAGGCATTGCGCTGCCCGACATTGCGCACCAGCGCCGCGAGCGGCAGGGCGCCGAGTGCGACGCCGATATTGTAGGCCGTGATCGGAGCGGTCGCGAGCGACTTGTCGGCGTCGAGCAGGTAGTATCCCGCCAGTCCGCCGGTCGAGATGGAGATCGGGGCTGCGGAGCCCACTATGGCGCTGGCGCAGGCGAGGATGATCGCGGTGCGCCGCGCCTCCTTCTGCTGCGTCTCGAGCGACGCTGTCACTGGGCGTCCTGGCCGCGGCCTTCGCCGCGGATGCGCCGGGCGACGCGGTCGAGCACGGCGTTGACCAGCCGCGGCTCCTCCTCCTCATAGAAGGCCTTGGCGATGTCGACATACTCCGACACGATCACCGCCACCGGCACGTCGCGCCGCTCCATCAGCTCGTAGACCCCGGCGCGCATGATCGCGCGCAACGTCGAGTCCAGGCGAGACAGCGGCCAGTCCTCGGTGAGCGCGTCGTGGATGACCGGATCGATCGTCTTCTGGTTCTGCACCACGCCGGCCAGGATCGACCGAAACCACTGTGCGTCGGCCTCGCGATAGACGGCGCCGTCGATCTCCTTGCCGAGCCGGAAGGATTCATACTCCGCGGTGATCTCGAGCAGCCCGCTGCCGGCCACGTCCATCTGATAGAGCGCCTGCACGGCGGCCAGACGCGCGGCACCGCGCTTGTTGGCCTGCCGGGGCGCCCGATCGTCGCCGCTGGTCGCCTCCTTCACGGGATCAGGCTCCGAGCTGTCCACGGATGGCGATCATGGTCAGCGCGGCGCGCGCCGCGAAGCCGCCCTTGTCGCCCTCGGTTTTCCTGGCACGGGCCCAGGCCTGGGCCTCGTTCTCGACCGTGATGATGCCGTTGCCGATCGCCAGCGCCTCGTCGACCGCGAGGTTCATCAGCGCACGCGCCGATTCATTGGCGACGATATCGAAGTGGTGCGTCTCGCCGCGGATCACGCAGCCGAGCGCGACGAAGCCGTCGTACTCGGTGCCGTCGTCCTCGGCGTCGAGCGCGAAGGCAATGACCGCCGGCACCTCGAGCGCGCCGGGAGCGCTGATGACGTCGTAGGTCGCGCCGGCTTCGTCCAGCGCGGCCTTGGCGCCTTCCAGGAGCGCGTCCGCCAGTCCGTCATAGTAACGGGCCTCCACGATGAGGAGGTGGGGTTTTGAGGACGAGGCCATGAATATCTCCGAATGAGCCGGTCACTTAGGCCGATCGGCGCGGAACGGCAAGGCGCAGTTTGACGCGAGGAGGGCTTTCTTGCCGGTCCGCTACAGTCCCTGCGCCGCCGCCTCGGCGAGCCGGGCCGCGTAGCGCGCCATGGTGTCGATTTCGAGATTGACCTCGTCGCCTATCGACCGCTCGCCCCATGTCGTCACCGAAAGCGAATGCTGGATCAGGAGCACGTCGAAGCGGGCGCCCTCGACATTGTTGACCGTCAGCGACGTGCCGTCGAGGGCCACCGAGCCCTTCGGCGCGATGAAGCGGGCGAGCTCCTTCGGTGCTTCCAGCGTGAAGCGCACCGCGTCGCCCTCCTCTTTGCGCGCGACGATTGTGGCGGTTCCGTCGGCATGGCCAGACACGATATGGCCGCCGAGCTCGTCGCCGACCTTGAGCGCCCGTTCCAGGTTGATGCGAGTTCCCTTGTCCCAAGTCCGCGCGGTCGTCAGGCGCAGCGCCTCCTCCCAGGCCTCGACCTCGAACCAGCGGGCGTTGGAGCCCGCCTCGGGCAGCGCCACCACCGTGAGGCAGACGCCGGAACAGGCGATGGAGGCTCCGATGTCGATGCCAGCGGGATCGTAGGCGGTCTCAACGCGCAGCCGCACGCCTTCGTTGAGCAGGCGGACGTCGGCCACGGTCCCGACGTCGGTGACGATCCCGGTGAACATCAGGAACTCCTCTCGTATTCAATGAGCCGGTCCTCGCCGAAGCGGCTTTCCGCCGTTGCGCGGAATTCGGCAGGCACGGTTGCCTCGTGGACCGGCGAGGCTATGCCGCCCTCGCCCACGGTCGCGGCCCCCTTGAACAGCAGGAGCCGGTCGACCAGACCGGCATCGAGGAAACGGCGGGCGGTCTCGGCGCCACCCTCCAGGAAAACGCTCTTGATCCCGAGCACGCCCAGCATGCGCAGGATCTCGCGGGGCTCCATGCGGCCGCGATAGTCGGAGGCGATGGTGTGGAGGCCGGCGCCCTTGCGGCGCAGGAGGTCGAGCGAACGGCGCGGCGCCTTTTCGGTCGTCAGCACCAGCGTGCTTCCCGGCCGGCCGGACAGCATCCGCGCGGTGTCAGGCAGGCGCGCCAGCGGATCGACGACGACGCGCAGCGGCGACCTGTCTTCAAGCTCCGGCAGCCGCACGGTGAGCAGGGGATCGTCTTCGATGGCGGTGCCGACGCCGACCATCACGGCCTCGTGCTCCAGCCGCATGGTCTGGACGGCGGTGCGGGCGAGCGGGCCGGTGATGGCGACTTGGCCCTCGCCCTTGCGGCCCAGCATCCCGTCGGCCGAGACCGCGAGCTTGAGGGTGAGGAACGGGCGGCCCCTGGCCTTCAGCGACAGGAACCCGGCCATGGCGCGGCGCGCCTCGCCCTCCATGCAGCCGGTGACGACTTCGATGCCGGCCTTGCGCAGGATCGCGACGCCGCGCCCCGTGACGCGGGGGTCCGGGTCGAGCGTCGCGATGACGACGCGCGCCACGCCGGCCGACACGAGCGCGTCGGCGCAGGGCGGTGCGCGGCCGATGTGGGAGCAGGGTTCGAGCGTGGCGTAGGCGGTGGCGCCGCGGGCGGCATCGCCGGCCTCGGCCAACGCCTGGAGTTCCGCATGCGGCCTGCCGCCGGGTGCCGTCACGCCGCGGCCGACGATCACCGGGCCGCCCTGGCCGGTGCGTACCACCAGCGCGCCGACCGAGGGGTTTTCGGCGGTCAGGCCGAGGTGGCGGAAGGAGAGGCGGATGGCCGCCGCCATGAATCGGCGGTCGGTTTCCTCCTGCGGCTGATCGACCGGAGAATAGGTTGCCATGGGCCTACTGCGCGTCGCCGTCGCGGCCCTCGCCGCCGAGCTCGCCCAGAAGCTCCTGGAAGTCGCGGGCCTCGCGAAAATTGCGGTAGACCGAGGCGAAGCGGACATAGGCGACGTCGTCGAGCGATTTCAGGGCTTCCATCACCAGCCGGCCGACCTCGCTGGAGGCGACCTCGGCCTCGCCGGAGCTTTCGAGCTGGCGCACGATGCCGGAGACCGCGCGGTCGATGCGGGCGGGCTCGACGTTGCGCTTGCGCAGCGCGATGTCGAAGGAGCGCTGCAGCTTGTCGCGGTCGAAGGGCGTCTTGCGGCCGGACTTCTTGACCACGACGAGTTCGCGCAGCTGCACCCGCTCGAACGTGGTGAAGCGGCCGCCGCAATCCGGGCAGACCCGGCGCCGGCGGATGGCGGCCCCCTCCTCGGCGGGACGGGAATCCTTCACCTGCGTGTCTTCGGACTGACAGTAGGGGCAGCGCATTCACAAAACCTCGTGGACCGCGGGAGGCTTACGAGATTTTGTCGGGACAGGGAAGCGCGCGGGCGACGTCATGTCCCGCGCATACGGCATCAACCCCGGCCGCGTCGCGATCGGGAGGAATTGGCGGATTTTTCGCGGCCGCGGCGCCGCTCTACGATGTATCGGGCAGCGCCTCGTGGGCGAAATGGTTCAGGTCGCGCAGGATCTCGTGGATCTCGTGTCTGGGCCGGCGGCTTGCCGCGCAAAACTGGCCGGGCGGCCGGCCGACGCGCAGCGGCGAGAGGCGACGCCACGCGCCTTGCGCCCGGGCGCGGGCGCGCAGCGCCTGCAGGCGGACGAAGCGGCGGGCCTGGCGCGGCAGGTCGTCGAGTGCTTCGGCCACCGCCTTGAGCCGCAGCACCAGACGCGTCGCGTCGAGCGGATCGTCGGGCGTCGGCGGCGGCGGCAGGCGATGCGGCACAGCGTCGCCGAAGGAGAGAATGCGGGGGGCGGCATGCGGCGGCACGGTGCGCGGGCGCGCAGCGCGGGGATTGCGCAGCCGGTCGACGAGGGGCAGAGCGATAAAGGTGCGCGGGCGGCGCACGGAAGGGACGGCGCGCCGGGGCGCGGGAACGGCGGACGGCGGAAGCACCACGGCAATGCCGAGGCTGCGCAGGACGGCGACGGCGGCATTGTCCTTCCGCCCGCCGGTGTGCCGTGCCGGCCGCGCGGGCCCGGGCGGCGTCTCGGCCTCGGGGGGCGTCTCGGGCAGGGTCTTGGCCGCCACGATGACCAGCCGCCGGGCGGCCGATTCGGCCGGGCGCAGCAGGCGCAGCACGGCGCGGTGGAGCCGGCGGGGGAGTGTTGCGGCAATCGGCGGTCGGCAGTCGGCAGTCGTTGCGGAGCCCTCCCCTGACCGCCCGGGAGCCGGGGACAGTTTACTTTTTTCCGCCTGCGGATCTTCCCGGAGCGCCGCGCTGTCCGGACGGAAAAAAGTAAACTGTCCCCCGAGGTCCCCCGCCGGGTTCCCGCTGCCTGCGGCAGCGTCCCGGCCTTCTCCGCCTGTTGCCGTGCCACCGGCACGGCAAATTTGCGCCTCCGGCGCAAACCGACAGTCGAAGCCAGCCATGGCGACGAGCGCGGCCAGCACGCGCCGCAGCGCCGCCCCGTTCCCCTCGATCACCACCTGCCAGTCCATCGCCGCCTTCCGTTGGTTTGGGCGGTGGGAGTATGGGGCGGGGTTTTGGGGGTGTGGATGGAAAAGCGGTGGTCGGGAGTGGGAAGTCGGCAGTCGGGCGAGCGAAATCAGGGGGTGGGGGGGGGGGATGTTTTCGGGAGGAGGAAGTTTGTCCACGCCTGAGGTGGCGGCAGGAATGGTGTTCGGAGGGCAGAACAGCGCCCCATATCGGCCGGCTAAGGCTGACCCTCATCCGCCTGAGAGCGGACCATGAACCATCAAGGTTTGGTATGGTCCGAGTGGTTATCCGGCCGCGTCACGCTTCTTTTCAACGATCAAGTGAAGCGCTTGAAGTAGTTGTCCTTGATTTACACGCCTGAGATGAGTGGGTGCGACGCTTCGGTCTGTGGTCGCGGCAGTGCGATAGGCATCTTCGAAATCTTCGTCAGATAGAATGGCAGGGAACTTTCCTACCTTCGAACCTGCGCGCTGCCGCTCGTAAGAGACATAAGTTTCGGCGATACCTTTAACTTCCGACGCGTCAGATATGGCGATCAAATCTGCGCGCGACCCCTCTTCGAAGCCCAACCGCTGAAACAACGGATAGTTGTAGTCGCGAAGATTCGCTGCTCCTCGTGGAGTTGACGCCGACAACATCAAAAGAGAGTAGCCCTCATCATTACGAATAGCTTCATCGAAGAGGTAGCGAAGATCTTGTAGATATCCTTGTATCTTTGCCGCGCTGTATCCACTACCAAAAAGCGTTTCAACTTCATCAAGGCACAGCATTACTCCAAAAACTATGCCTTTGCTGCGTGCAAACGCAAGCAGCTCTGTCATATTGCGTGTCATCATCGCTGCGCTAGCGAGCCGAGCAAAGACACCTAGGTGACGCTTTTCTGTATTACTCAGCGCCGCACCTCCAAGCCATTTCTTGGCTAGATCTCTTAGAGGTTCGAACAACATGCGCCCGTCACGATCTGGCGGCATGAATCCAGGCCGGCTTGCTCTAAAAAGAAGCTGAAGTACGTTCTTTAGCTCGCCCTGCTTCAATCCATCGAACTCTGCTGCATCTTCGCAACTTCGTATGATTGCGGTGAGCAGATCATATTCACCGGACAGTTTGGCGGCCTCATCAGCTTCGCGAAGCACCTCCCTTACGAGGTGAGAGGCTGAATTTGATCCAGCCAGGATCTCAACGACCGCAAAAGGACGCCCGGAGGTTCGCCGGAACTCCCTCATCAAATACTGACAATGCCGCAAGAAGTGGGTCTTGCCTCCCCCCGTGCTGCCTTGGACACCCATAGCGCGGCGTTGAGGCTCTTCAGCCAGCATCTCTCGCACGAGGCCGACAAACCGATCCCGTGCGTCGACCTGATTGTATAGCACCTCCTCAATGATCGTTCGGGCCGCCGGAAACGGATTACGCTTGAAACCGAACCGACCGTAGAAGGGATCATTGTGATCCTTCTGATCAAGCGTCTCGCCGAGAAGCTCCGCGAGAGACGGCATCACCGCACCCTTTCAATGGTGAAGACGGGTCGCCCACCGATTTCAAATCTATCCATTGGTACTGGCACTTCCTCAAGTTCGAGCAGCGACCCGGAGATAACAGCGTCAACGCCGGTCGGCTTCCCGCCGACAGCGTATCCGAAAGCGAATTTCTCAGATAGCACCCTAGCATGCTCTTGAAGCGAACGGGATACAGCCCACGGTGAAATAAGAACTCCCCGGCAAATAATCGGTAGAAATTCAGATACTTGCGCAATGTTGTCGCGCGCTGCACTCTCATATGCAGTCTCGAAGGCTTGCAGGAAGCCCGGCGCATCAGGTCGCCGCGAACCGTCTCGCCAAACGGCCCCATCAGACCAGCACTGCCCGAGCAGCACATGATAGCGGACAAGGCGGATGCTAGCCTCCTGCGCCACTTCAGCGCCGAGGGCTGCGGTGAGGATGCCCCTCACATGCTCCCTCGTCAGCTCACCGTTCTCCTGAAGATGGCCTAGGATCACTCGATAAGGTTCAAAATTCTGGAACTGCTTACTAACCCGATCCAAGTCCGCTCTTTGCAGGCAACCTTCTACGTCATCCAACTCTGCTCGGGAAACGATCGTTTTTCCGTCGAAATCAACGAGTTTGGCCCGACGAATCACCTCCAGGCTCCTGCGAACATTTCCCTCATTGGGCCGGCTTACAGCGGGCAACTTCTCCATTAGTTCTGCAAACGTTAGTTTTCCTGAAGCGTAAAGGGCGCCCGCTATCCGCAGGGCGAGAGGCAATGAGGATTGAGGGATTGCAGCGTTGCTGAATACCCGACTAAAGGCGTCGGTCCCCGGTTCTTCTTCGGGCGAAGTCGCACCATCGGGTCGTTCCACGGCCTCCACCGGCATTGATATCACCGGATTCGCGTCCTTCGCCTTTGCTCCCTTCCTTTTGGCGGTCTGCGCTGGCTGCGGAGGCGCTGACCCGGCCTTCTTCGCCGGGGTGGCGGCATCATCTAGATTGCGAACGTCTAAACACTCTGCCACCCAGTCTTGCGGCTGTTTACCCGGCCAATAGCAGCTCAAGCTGAGTGACACTTTTCTTGAACTTTGCATCCTGACGGTTCCGAAAGCGTGGGTCAGATCCCAGAGCAAGCCCCTTATCGAGGTACCCATAAATGTGCCGGCCCAGGCGTCATAACGAAAGCTGGGGATTTCCTTCTCTTGCAGCTTAGGGGTGGGCAGACAGATGTTCGGTATTCCCTCCGCGCCCAAGACGCGGGATAACAGAACATCCGAAGTCACAACCAACTGCTTGGCTCGTGTTCGTGTCGAGCGCAGAACTGTATGCACCCCCTCAATCAAGAGGCGGTCCTCAAGGACATCACCTTCATCTTGGTCTAACCCCCCCTTGCCAGCAGCACGCAAGTACCGAAGGAGCGACGGATCGAGTTCCAGAACCTGATAGCGATGCTGATTGCGTTCAAGAAAACTTAGGCCCGCATTCACCAACGCCCGTGAGCGAAGCGCCTGCGCAAGATTTCCATCCTTGCCGCTTCTAGCGAGCGACTTCAGAGTTGCCTCGCGGGCCTGCATTTGCGTTAACGACATCACGAAAGGCATTAGCCAAACAGTCGTCTCCTTAAGGACGTTCAACAGCCAATGGAGGGTACCGTTATAGAGGCTGTTTGTATCGGGTATAAGAACAATGCCCTTTGCACTCCGAAGATCAAGCAACTGCTGGGCCGTTCTACCGGACACAAGTGGCGATAAAATGCCCAATCTCGTAGCGCAAAGGGAAATAGTATCAATTACGACATTAGCGTTTCTGTCCTTCCGGTCTTTTACCTCTTTACTATCCTGTTCTCCCGATAAAAATCTTTTATCCAAGTTCAACTTCAGCCGAAATGAGCATTCTCTCTCGTCTTCGGATGGTGGTGGTTCGTTGATCCCAATCGAGACGAGACTGCACCACTCGCCGTTCTTGATGTGGGTGCTGTCAGTATAAGAAACCGACAATGTTCCTTCGCGGACGCCTAAATAGCGCTGGTCCTTCGCAAAATCAGCTTGACTGAAGAGTGTGGTCATTCGATCCGGACCCAAACGTGCTTCTTATCTAGCGATTTCAATAGATCCAGTGCATTCAGACAGACGCTTGCTACCGCTTCCGATAGTGGGATGTCTGTCGTGAACATCGGCGAAGCCGCAACAGCTTGTTCTGTCAAATTCAACGATGTCCAGCCTTCAGCCTCTTTGGTCCAGTCCAAAGAAGCCAGCAGCGCTGCAAAATCTGCCAGCTTGTACCAAACGCCGGGCTGGGCCTCCGGGATGAATGACAAAATCGCCGCTGTCGTAACCCCTGAAGCCTCTTCATCATCGGAAGCACCAACGCCCCCGTACCAAAGCTCCTCCCAGTCGCCCGCTATATCTGGCGATTCCTGGGAGATAATTGCCCTTAGTGCCAATTCTTCTCTCCCCAGCCATCCCCACTATACTGTCGCATGGCTATCTTCTCATAACACCCACTCTGTCGATCATCGAGTCGCTACGATATCTCGCAAATAATGGCACGTAGCAGCCGCACTGTCGCCCCGCCAAGACAGGAGCGCGCACCCGTCAGCCATTTCATGAGCTCTCGCAAAAACTGGCCAGTCCCGCTCACGGACTCACACCGGTCATTAGACGCTTCAGCGCACCGCCTTCCCCCGGGTGCAACCCGCCGCCTGCGGCAAGCCCCACCCGTTCGCAGCCTGCCGTTAAGCCCCCGGCATAACGGCTTCGCCTGCGGCGAACCGGCCTCTCACCCCATGAACGGGTAAAGCGGGAACCGGTCCGTCAGCGCGATCACCTTCTTCTTCACCGCTTCCTCGACCGCGGCGTTGCCCTCATCGGAGTTGGCGGCCTTGAGGCCGTCCAGCACCTCGGCGATGAGCTTGCCGATCTCGCGGAATTCGGCCTGGCCGAAGCCGCGCGTGGTGCCGGCGGGGGTGCCGAGGCGCACGCCGGAGGTGACGAAGGGCTTTTCGGGGTCGAAGGGGATGCCGTTCTTGTTGCAGGTGATGTTGGCGCGGCCGAGGGCTGCCTCGGCGCGCTTGCCCGTGGCGTTCTTGGGGCGCAGGTCGACCAGCATGGAATGGTTGTCGGTGCCGCCCGAGACGATTTCGAGGCCGGTCTCCTGCAGGCTCGCCGCCAGCGCGCGGGAATTGGCCACGACCTCGTGCGCGTAGGCCTTGAAGTCGGGGCGCAGCGCCTCGCCGAAGGCCACCGCCTTGGCGGCGATGACGTGCATGAGCGGGCCGCCCTGCAGGCCCGGGAAGACGGCCGAATTGACCTTCTTGGCGATGTCCTCGTCGTTGGTGAGGATCATGCCGCCGCGGGGCCCGCGCAGCGACTTGTGCGTGGTCGTGGTGACCACGTGGGCATGCGGCAGCGGCGAGGGATGCGCGCCGCCGGCGACGAGGCCGGCGATGTGGGCCATGTCGACCATGAGATAGGCGCCGACCGCGTCGGCGATCTGGCGGAAGCGCTGCCAGTCCCAGATGCGCGAATAGGCCGTGCCGCCGGCGATGATCAGCTTGGGCTTGTGCTCGTTGGCGAGGCGCTCGACCTCGTCCATGTCGAGGCGATGGTCCTCGCGGCGCACGCCGTAGGAGATCACGTTGAACCATTTGCCGGACATGTTGACCGGCGAACCGTGGGTCAGGTGGCCGCCGGAGTTCAAGTCGAGGCCCATGAAGGTGTCGCCCGGCTGCAGCAGCGCCAGGAAGACGGCCTGGTTCATCTGTGAGCCGGAATTGGGCTGGACGTTGGCGAAGCCGCAGTCGAACAGCTTTTTCGCGCGTTCGATGGCGAGGCTCTCGGCGATGTCGACGAACTGGCAGCCGCCATAATAGCGCTTGCCGGGATAGCCCTCGGCATACTTGTTGGTCATGATCGACCCTTGCGCCTCGAGCACGGCGCGGGAGACGATGTTTTCCGACGCGATCAGCTCGATCTCGTGGCGCTGGCGGCCGAGTTCCTTGCCGATGGCGCCGAAAATCTCGGGATCGACCTGTTCGAGCGGCAGGTTGAAAGGGTTTTCCTGGATCGTCTTGGCGGCGTTCGCGGTGGCCATGGGCAGCGTCCTTGGGCGGGAGATCTTCGTTCGGGGGCGCAATACCACAGACGGATGCCGCCTGCCACGCAAGGGACGCGAATTTCGCCGGTCCGTTTGCGCCGTCGCGTGGCAGAGGCCCGCGCAAACGAAAAGGGCCGCCCCTGCGGACGGCCCTTTCGAAGGAGTGATTTTCGGCTCAGAGCGCGGAGGACAGCATCAGTTCCTCGACGCCGTCGCGGCCGTAGATGTCGTCGCGGAAGTGGACGACACGGTCGCCGGTCGACCAGGCCGAGATGTAGGTGAAGTAGACCGGCACCGGCGTCGACAGCGCGACGGGGGTGCTTTCGCCGGTCTTGATGGTCTGCTCGAAGCGCTGGCGGTCCCAGCCGGGCGTGTCGCGCAGGAGCCAGGTCACGAGATCGCGCACGTTCTGGACGCGCACGCAGCCCGAGGAATCGAAGCGCATCAGATTGTTGAACAGGCTCTGCTGCGGGGTGTCGTGCATGTAGACGGCGTGGGGATTGGGGAAGTTGATCTTCACCGAGGCCATGGCGTTGATCTTGCCCGGATCCTGGCGGAAGTGCAGCTTGGCGGCCTCTTCGGTGTTCCAGTCGATCGTCATGGGATCGACCTCGACGCCGCCGGGACCGAGGATGCGGATGAAGTTGTCCTTCAGGTAGTTCGGGTTCTTGCGCATCAGCGGGATGATGTCCTTGCGGACGATCGATTCCGGCGCGTTCCAGTACGGATTGACGATCACTTCGTTGATCTGGGAGTTGAGGATCGGCGTCTGGCGGTCGATCTTGCCCACGATTGCAGTGTGGCGCGAGACCACGCGGCCGTTCTCCACCGCCTCGATCTGCGCGGCCGGGATGTTGACCATCACGTAGCGGTCGCCGAGGAAGCCGGACATGGAGCGCAGGCGCACCAGGTTGGTCTCGAGCTGGCCGAGCCGGACGGAGGCCGAGACGTTCATCGCGGCATAGGTGTGGGCGCCCATGACGCCGTCTTCGGGCAGGCCGTGGCGGGCCTGGAAGCGCTTGACGGCGGCGTCGACGTAGGAATCGAAGGCTGGCGAGATGCCGGCGCTGGACGACAGGTCGCCCGAGATCATCAGGCGGCGGCGCAGCATGTCCACGTCGGGGTCGACGACGCCGAGCCGGAGCTTCTTGGTGGCGGGAACCATCGGCCAGCCGCCCTGCCCCTGGATGCCCATGTACTGCGAGATCGCCTGTTCCACGTAGGAAACCGTCTCGGGGCTGAAGATGGGCAGATTGGTCGCCACCTTGCCGCCCTCGGAAGCGCGCGCGTCGAACTGGTCGTTCCAGCTCCCGCGTTTCGGCGAGAGGATCAGGTCGCGGATGATGTCCTGCGCATGCGCGGATCCGGCAACCGCGGTCGCGGCCATCGCACCGGCGCCGGTAAGGAAAGTACGGCGGTCTGTCTTCATGATGCCTTCAACCCTGTGGTGGTCGCGCCGCAGGCGCGTCGTCGATGCCGGAAAGATAGGTCGGGGCTGTTAACAAAGCACCAACCATGTCTCCCCTGATACGCCGCCGAGAAACCGTCGGAATGGTCGCGAAGAAATCCACGCGGCGCTTCGAAGTTCAACACCATCCGAATATGGCCGCATGAAGGCCCCAGCCGACACAAACCGGTGAGACGACGGCCAAAGGGCGTCGGGGCCGGCGCATGGCACCGGCCCCGAAGACGGGATCGAAAATCGCGGCCGCAGACTACATGCGGTAGGCGATCGTGTCGTTCCAGAACCGGTCGAGCCGCAGCAGGAACTTGTTCATCTGCTTGAACTCGTCGGCGTTGATGCCGCCCACCTGCTCGATCGAACCGATGTGGCGCTCGTAGAGACCGGAGACGATCTCGGCGATCTCCTGGCCCTTGCCGGTGAGGCTCACGCGCACCGAGCGGCGGTCGACCCGCGAGCGCTGGTGGTTGATGAAGCCGAGGTCGACCAGCTTCTTGAGATTGTAGGAGACGTTGGAGCCGAGATAGTAGCCCCGCGTGCGCAGTTCGCCGGCCGTGAGCTCGGAATTGCCGATGTTGAACAGCAGCAGCGCCTGGACGGCGTTGATGTCGGAGCGGCCGTTGCGTTCGAACTCGTCCTTGATGACGTCCAGCAGGCGGCGGTGGAGCCGCTCGACGAGCTGGAGGGATTCCAGGTAGAGCGAACGGATCGCGTCCTTGCGGTCATCGAGAACCGGGACCGGCTTCTGGGCCTGTCGTGCGTTGATCATTTTTCTGTGCCTCGTGTTTGACGCCGGTGATTGTTTTTTTCTCACCTTGGCCCCAACCTATCGCGGACACCTAAAATTCGACTTAAACGCCAGCCTTAACAAGGCCTTTCGATACGACCGACTGAAGGATGCGTTAATTTTTCGTCAATCGCGAACTTGCCGTCGCTGAAAAAACAGGGTCGTACGGAAGCCCGCGTAGATCACGGCGACGAGGATGTGGGAGGCGACGATCAGCTGCCGTTCGCCGAAGATCGGGGACATGGCCTGGAACATGACCACCTCCGTGGCAGCGCAGATGAACCAGATCACCGGCCCCCACGAGGCCGTCATCCACAGGCCGATTCCGGCGATCGGGAACAGCGCCGCGAGCACGACGCTTGCCACCTGCCACTCGATCGGCATGGTGTCGAAGCGCCAGAGTGCGCCCGGATAGATCCCGATCAGCCGCACCCAGTAGAAGACACCGAACAGCAGGCAGTACGCCGCGACGATGCGCAGGAAGGCCTCGAAGAGGCTGTCGATCAACGCCGGCCGCAGGACCGGGGTGTCGAAATCCTCTTCCATCACACGGCCAGCTCCGAATCTCCGAGCGGCGCGAAATAGGCCTCGATCTCGGCCTCGCCGACGTCCTCGATCGTCGCGGGCTTCCACTCCGGCTTCGATCCCTTGTCGATCAGCGCCGCGCGGATTCCCTCGTAGAAATCGTGCCCCTTGAGCATGCGGTTCAGGATGCGGAATTCCATCCGCATGCACTCGTCCATGCTCAGCATGCCGCCCGCAAGGATCTGGCGGTGCGTGACGTGAAGACTGGTCGGCGAGCGGGTGCGGATCGTCGCCAGAGCCTTGCCTGCGAATTCGTCGCCGTGCTCGCGCCCCTGCCCCAGGCTGACCAGGATGTCGTTGATGTTCTCAAGCGAGAAATGCCGGCCGATCGAGGAGAGCGACGCGTCTTCCGTCTCGCGCGCCGGTTCGAACGCGAAGCGCTCGCAGACCTCGTCCGGATCGCCCGATTCGGCTAGCGCCTCGACGATCGCGTCCCTATCGGCCGAATGCACCGCGTGCGTGGCGATGCCGCTCCATAGCGCATCGCCGAAGCGGATGCGCTCGCCGGTAAGGCCGAGCCAGGAGCCGAAGGAATTCCGGAGACGGGGCAGGAAGAAGCTGCCGCCGACGTCGGGGAAGAAGCCGATACCGACTTCCGGCATGGCGAAGACGGCGTTTTCGGTGAACAGGCGATGGCTGCCGTGAACCGATATGCCGACGCCGCCGCCCATCACGATGCCGTCGATGAGGGACACGTAGGGCTTCTCGAACCGCGCGATCGCGGCGTTCAGCCGGTATTCGTCGGCGAAGAAGGCGACGGGAAAACCGCCGGCCTTGCCCGCTTCGTAGATGCGCAGGATGTCACCACCGGCCGAAAAGGCGCGCCCCTCCGCAGTGACCACCACGACCGCAACCCGGTCGTCCGACTGCCATTCGTCCAGCGCGCGCGTCAGCGCAAGCACCATGCGGTGGGTGATGGCATTGAGCGCCTTCGGACGCGTCAGCGTCACAATTCCGGTGGCACCGCGCCGCTCGAAGCGGATTTCGTCACCTCCTCCGAAGTCCATCGAAAGCCCTTCCGTTTCAGTGATCCGAGGCTTAAGCAGGCGCTGCCGACGCGTCAATGGCGCAAGCGGGCGTGGGGTGGCCAAGGCTGGCTTGCGCATTTTGTCGACCGCTTGGGCATGATATCACTCCGCCGACGGGAGAAGAGCCATGAACAGGATGTTCCGCGACTTGAAGACGGGCCACCGCCCGGTGGACGAGATCACCGGCTCGCGGCGCCTGAGGCGCATGCGCAAGGCGGACTGGTCGCGGCGGCTGGTGCAGGAGAACCGGCTGACGGTCGACGACCTTATCTGGCCGATCTTCGTGATCGATGGCGAAGGCCGACGCGAGCCGATCGACGCCATGCCCGGCGTCTTCCGTATGACCCTCGACATCGCGGTGAAGGAGGTCGAACGGGCGGCGAAGCTCGGCGTGCCGGCGATCGCGACGTTCCCCAACGTCGACCACTCGCTGCGCGACCAGACCGGCTCCGAAATCCTCAACGCAGACAACATCCTCAACCGGGCGAGCCGCGCCATCAAGGCGGCGGTGCCGGAGATCGGCATCATCACCGACGCAGCACTCGACCCGTTCACCAGCCACGGCCATGACGGCATCCTGCGCGACGGTATCATCGTCAATGACGAGACGGTGTCGCAGATCGCCGAGGCCGCGGTGCTGCAGGCGGCGGCGGGCGCCGACATCATCGCGCCGTCGGACATGATGGACGGGCGCATCGGCGCCATCCGCGACGCGCTCGACGCGAACGGCTTCCAGGACGTGGCGATCATGTCCTACGCCACCAAGTTCGCCTCGGCCTACTACGGCCCCTATCGCGAGGCGATCGGCACCGCCGGCCTGCTCAAGGGCGACAAGAAGACCTACTACATCGACCACGCCAATTCAGAGGAAGCCGTGCGCGAGGCCGAGCAGGACATGCTCGAAGGGGCCGACATGCTGATGGTCAAGCCCGGCCTGCCCTATCTCGACATCATCCGGCGGCTGAAGGACGAACTGAAGATGCCGACCTTCGCCTACCAAGTGTCGGGCGAATACGCGATGATCAAGGCGGCGGCCGCCAACGGCTGGATCGACGGCGAGAAGGTGATGCTGGAATCGCTGCTGGCCTTCAAGCGCGCGGGCTGCGACGGCATCCTGACCTATTTCGCGCCCGAGGTGGCGGAACTGCTGAAGAGCTGACGACGGCAGGACGGTGATTTCAAAGAAGGGCGGACGGGGATGAACGAACGACTGAAATATGCCTCCAGCCTGTTTTCGGGCGCGCGGCAGGACGACACGTTCGGCCGGGTGCACGAGATCTTTCCGGTCGCCACGATGACGGCCTCGCCGGAACCCTTCGTCTTCCCGCAGGGCGAGCCGATAGAGCTGCCCCAGAACTTCATGCACGAGGGCACCGCGAAGGACACGATGGCGTTCCTGGGCGAGACCGACACCGTCGCGCTGCTCGTCATCAAGGACGGCGCGATGCGGCTCGAGCGCTACTGGCTCACCGGCAGTCCGACAACCACCTGGGTCTCAATGTCGGTGGCCAAGAGCTTCGTCTCGGCCGCGCTGGGCATCGCGCAGGCCGAAGGCGGGTTCGGTTCGGTGGAGGAGCAGATCGTCGACCACCTGCCGGAACTGAAGGGCTCCGCCTATGACGGCGCGCGGATCAAGGACGTGCTGCAGATGTCGTCCGGCGCCCGCTGGAACGAGGACTACAGCGACCCGAATTCCGACATCAACCGGTTCGTGTCGATCTTCGCCCATGGCGGCTCGTTCAACGACTTCGCCGCGACGCTGGAGCGGGAGCACGCTCCGGGGACCTACAACCTCTACAACAGCACCGACACGCAAGTGCTGGGCATGCTTCTGAAAAAGGTGACCGGGCGCCCGATCCGCGACTACATGGAAGAGAAGCTCTGGCATCCGCTCGGCATGGAGCACGATGCGCACTGGCTGATCGACGAGACCGGCATGGAGATGGCCTATGGCGGCCTCAACGCCACCGCGCGCGACTACGCCAAGATCGGCGAACTCTATCGCAACGGCGGCACCTGCGGCGGCCGCCAGATCGTGCCGGCGGACTGGGTAGAGGCCTCCGTCACCGCCGACGCGCCGCACCTGAAGGCCGGCAGCACCGGGCTCATCGGGACCATCTTCAGCTACGGATACCAGTGGTGGCTGCCCTACGACGAGGGCGAGTTCTCCGCCATCGGCGTCTACAACCAGTTCGTCTACGTGCATCCGGGCCGCGGGCTCGTGATCGTCAAGCTTTCGGCCAGCCGCAACTACGGCACCACGAACGACGAGACCTCCTTCCGCGAAACCGAAACGATCCACCTCTTCCAAGCCATCGGAAAGGCGCTGGAGGACTGACCGCGCGGCCGCGCCGGCGGTAACGGGGGACTGGCCTCCGCGGCATATCCGTGTGACACTCGCTTCGACATGCTCGCGCGGGTGCATTCGGTCTATCCAAATCCGCGAAGATCGCACTCGCCCGCAAGGGTCCGGCCCAGGAGGGCTCATGATGCGAACGGTCGGAATCTTATGTCTCGCCGCGGTCTCCGCCTTCACGACGGCGCCCGCCATTGCGCAATCCGGTTGCTCGATCGAGCAGGTCGGCGGCACGCAACGCCAGATCGTGCGCTGCGGAACCGGCATCACCATCACCGTGGAGCCCGGCGCCGAATACACGCTGCGCGACCGCAATGGCGACGGGACCGTCGACCGCGTGAACCTTTCTTCCAAGGCGCTGCTGCTCGAAGCCTCCGGGGACGCCGCGTCTTCCGGCTTCGAGGTCGTCGCCCCGCAGGCGATCGCGGCCGTGCGCGGCACGCGCTGGGCTGTGGACGCCGAGGGCGCGGAGACGTCGGTGTTCGTCGTCGAAGGCCAGGTGGCGGTCGCCCGCCGCAACGGCGAGGTGCGCGTCGTGCTGGATGCCGGAGAAGGCGTCGATGTGGATGCCGGCACGGGGGCGCTGACGGTGAGGACCTGGCCGGCCGCACGCGTCAATGCCCTGCTCGCCCGCTTCGGCCTCTAGCCCGGGGCGCTTGCGGTGACGGGGCGGACGGCGCAGCTGATCGTTGCGCTGGTCCTTGCCGGAGCATGGGGCCTGTTGCTCGCCGCCGGCCATCTGCGGGGCGAGCTGCCCGTCCTCGAACGGCTCGAAGCCACCCTGACGGATTTCCGGCTTCTCCTGCGCGGAGAGCGGCAGCCGGCCGGCGCGGTGGCGATCGTCGCCATCGACGACGCAACGGTGCAGCGGGCGGGCCGCTTTCCGGTTCCGCGCGCCGTGCTGGCGGACCTCCTTTCGGCGATCGCAAGCCACGAACCGGCGGTGACCGCGCTCGACGTCCTGCTGGTGGACGAGGGGCCGGCGGACGAGGACCGCGAACTCGCCGAGGCGCTGGCCGGCAGCCCGACGGTGATCGCGGGCGCCGCCGTGTTCGAGGAGATGGCGCAGACGACGCCGGGGGAAGGCCCGCTGGCGGGCGTGCCGGTCGCGGCGCGGCTGCTCCTGCCGCGGCAATCCTTCCTCGATCGCGCCTCGCTCGGCATCGTCAACGTGGCCACCGACCGCAACGGCACACCGCGTTTCGTCCCGATGCTCTTTCGCACCAGCGACAGGCTGGAGATATCGCTTCCGCTCCGTGCAGCCGCTTCCGCGCTGGGCGAGGAGCCGGTTCTCGGAGACGGAGCGCTGCGGCTTGGCGAACGGCGGATCGCCACCGACATAGGCTACCGCCTCCCGCTGGCGTTCTTTGGCGGGCGCGGGACGATCCCGACATTCAGCGCCGCCGACCTTCTGGACGGAACGGTCGCGCCGGAGGCGTTGCGCGGCCAAGTGGTGGTCGTCGGCGCCACGGTGACGGGCGGCGGGGACGTGTTTCCCACGCCCTTCGATCCGGTGCTGCCAGGCGTGGAGGTGATCGCGACGGCCGTCTCCCATCTCATTGCCGGCGACGCCCTCGTGCGCGACCGGAACGTCCGGCGCATCGACGCCGCGATCGCCGTCGTGCTGCCGATGGTCCTGGTGGCGCTGATCGGCTGGCGCCGCAACGTCATCGGCATCGCCGCGGTCGGCGCCGTGCTGACCGTCTGGGCGATCGGCAACGTCGCCGCCTTCGACACCGGCTACTGGCTGAGTGCGGCCGTGCCGCTCGCCGCGGCGGCGCCGCCGGCGCTGATCTACGGCGCGGCGCAGCTGCTGCAGGGCCGCCAGCGCGCCACCTTCTTCGAGACCCAGAGCGCGATGCTCCAGCGCATCCAGGCAGCCGGGCTGTCGCAATGGCTGGCGCGCGATCCTGACTTTCTAAGCGAGCCGGTACGGCAGGACGCGGCGGTGGTGTTCGTCGACCTCTCCGGCTTCACCGGGCTGTCCGAGACGCTGGGTCCGGTGGCGACGCGCGAACTCCTCGACAGCTTCTACGATCTCGTCGACCGCGAGGTAACGGCCTGCCACGGCGCGGTGACCAGCTTCATGGGCGACGGCGCCATGATCCTCTTCGGCCTGCCGGAGCCGACCGCCGGGGACGCGGCCAACGCGGCGGAGTGCGCGGTGCGCCTGTGTCTCCGGCTGCGCGAATGGCTCGACAGGCGCGGCGAGACCCGCATCGGCTTCAAGCTCGGGGCGCATTTCGGCTCGGTGGTCGCCTCGCGCCTCGGCCGCGGCTCCAACCAGCAGATCGCCACGACCGGCGACACGGTGAACGTCGCCAGCCGGCTGATGGAGTTCGCCAAGGAGAACGGCGCCGAACTGGCGGTCAGTGAGGACTTGCTGCGCGAGGCGGGACGCACGACATTCGACCGGGGTACGCTCGACGGTCCGGCCGGCGCGCACCTGCGCGGACGCGCGGGAACGCTGTCGGTGTGGCTGTGGCGGCCGGCGCGGCAGAACCAAAGCGCTTGAGCCGCGTTCGCGCCGATACATATAGCTGTTGCGGGTCGGCGGTCACGCGCCTTTCGGAGGATGCACGATGAACGATGTGGCCGCGGCCGGTTTCGGGTTCTACGACGGGATCGCGCCCGAGACCGACTTCGACCGGCTGGCGGACGGCTCCGCCTACCGCCCGCTGCCCGGCGACTGGTTCGTCGGCGTCGCCGACATCGTCGATTCCACCGGGCACATCGCGGCCGGGCGCTACAAGACGGTGAACACGGTCGGGGCAGCGGTCATCTCGGCGCAGATCAATGCCGCCAAGGGGGCGGCCTTCCCTTTCGTCTTCGGCGGCGACGGCGCCGGCTTCGCGTTCCCCGAAGCGCACCGCGCGGTGGCCGAGGATGCGCTGGCGCGGGTGATCCGCTGGGCGGACGAGGAGTTCGGCTTCACCATGCGCGGCGCCCTCGTGCCCGTCGCCGACGTCCGCGCGGCGGGTCTGGACGTGCAGGTGGCGCGCTACCGGCCTTCGACCGGCGTCGACTACGCGATGTTCGCCGGCGGCGGACTTGCCTGGGCCGAAAAGGCGATGAAGGCGGGACGCTACGGCATCGAGCCCGCGCCGGCCGGCACGTTTCCCGATCTCGAAGGCCTGTCGTGCCGCTGGACGCCGATGCGGGCCCGCAACGGCAAGATCCTGTCGATCCTCATCGTTCCACAGCCCGGCGCGGCCCCCGGCCAGGTCGCCGGCGTCGCGCAGCGGGTGCTGGAGATCACCAAGCGCCTCGACCGCGGCGGGCATCCGGTGCCGGCGGAAGGGCCTGGCGTCGGCTGGCCGCCGGAGGGGTTGGCGCTGGAGGCGCATGCCACGCATGGCCGCACCTCGCTCTTGCGCCGCAAGGCCTATCTGCTGGCGGCGACCTTCATGGCGTACGTCCTGTTCAAGACGCGCTGGCGCGCCGGCACATTCGATCCCTCGCACTACGTCCACACGACGCGGGACAATGCCGACTACCGCAAGTTCGACGACGGGCTGAAGATGACGATCGACTGCGACGCGGAGACCCGGATGAAGATCGAAGCGGTGTTGAAGCGCGCGCAGGCAGACGGGATCGTCTCCTACGGCCTGTTCGAGCAGGACGAGGCGATCATGACCTGCATCGTTCCGGCGGTCTCGCGCGACGACCACGTCCACTTCATCGACGGCGCGGCCGGCGGCTACACCAGCGCCGCGACGGCGATCCGGCAGACCGCGGCGGGCGCGAGCCAAGCCTGAGCATCGTTGCGGATCAGCGCGACACCATGCGGTTCCAGGCGTCGAGGCCGGCGATCTTGTAGGCTTCGGCCAGCGTCGGATAGTTGAAGGTGTTCTCGACGAAGAAGTCGACCGTGCCGCCGAGATTGATCACAGCCTGTCCGATGTGGATCAGTTCGGTGGCGCCCTCCCCCACGATATGCGCGCCGAGCAGCCTGCGTGTCTCGAGCGAGAAGATCAGCTTCAGGAACCCCGAATTGACGCCCATGATGTGGCCGCGCGAGGTCTCGCGGAAGCGCGCGATGCCGCATTCGTAGGGCGCGCCGCTCGCCCTTACCTCTTCCTCCGACTGGCCCACGGTCGAGATCTCGGGAACCGCGTAGATGCCGTACGGAAAGGTCGCAGGCGCCGGCGGCAGCGGCATGCCGAAGGCGTGGCAGGCCGCCACGCGGCCTTGTTCCATCGAGGTGGAGGCGAGGCTCGGGAAGCCGATGATGTCGCCCGCGGCATAGATGTTGCCGGCCGAGGTCTGGAAGGTGCGCGGATCGACCGTGATGCGCCCGCGGCTGTCCGGTTCGATGCCGACGGCGTCGAGCCCGAGGTCGTCGACGTTGCCGGTCCGGCCGGCGGCATAGAGCACGATCTCGGCGCGCACGACGCGGCCGTCGGCCATCCGCACCTCGACGTGGTCGCCCTTCCTCTCCACCGCCGCGACGCCGCAGCCGAGCCGCACGGTCATGCCCCGGTCGCGCATCTGGTGGACGAAATCGTCGACGATCTCGCGATCGACGAAGTCGAGGATCGCCGGGCGCGATTCGATCAGCGTGACGGGAACGTCGAGCGCCGAGAAGATCGTGGCGTATTCCACACCGATGACGCCGCCGCCGATCACCGCCAGCGTTCGGGGCAGGTGCGGAAGATCGAGGATCTCGTCCGAATCAAGCACCCGCTCGCCGTCGAAAGGGATGTTCTTTGGCCGGTGGGGTCGCGTGCCGACGGCGATCAGCGCATTGGCGAACCCGACTTCGCTGAAATCGCCGTTGCCCAGCGACAGCCGCACGCGGTCTGGCCCGACGAAGCGCGCCGCGGCATGGGCACTGCGAACCATGTTGCGCATGAACTGGTGCTGCAAGACTTCTACTTCGTGGTCGAGCGTCTTGTGGAGCCGCGAGACCAGATCGGTCATCGCGATCTCCTGTTTCACGCGGTAGGCCTGGCCGTAGAAGCCACGCTCGCGAAAGCCAGACAGGTTCAGGACAGTCTCGCGGATCGTCTTGGACGGGATCGTCCCGGTGTGCACCGAGACGCCGCCCAGCCGCCGCCCCTTGTCGACCACCAGCACGGACTTGCCGAGCTTGGCGGACTGCACGGCGGCGCGCCGGCCCGAGGGTCCGCTGCCAATGACGAGCATATCGCAGTCCTGCATCGCGCCCCTCCGATGCGAAGCGAACATCATCTGCTGCGACGCACATAATGCACTGCAATATACTAGGTCGTTTCCGGCGCGGAAGTGAAGGCTCTCCGGCGCGGAATCTTGAATTTCCGCAGCTCTCCACCCATTTCAGACGCACAGATGGCCCGCATCCGGGCACGAGGAGAAAAATGACCGAACGCGTACTGGATGGCGAAATCGTTGGTTCGAGGCTCGACGACTGGCGGGCCTACGAGGGCGTGCGCACGCGCCGCGTGTTCGCCTTCCTTATCGACTACCTGATCGTCGGGCTGCTGTGCATCCCGTTCGCGATTCTGATCGCCATCCTCGGGGTCATCACGCTCGGGCTCGGCTGGGCGCTCTTCGGCATCATCGGGCCGCTGGTCGCCGCCATCTACGTATGGAACACGCTCGGCGGAAGCAACCAGGCCACGGTCGGCATGCGCATGATGGGCATCCGGCTCGAAAGGCTCGACGGGCGTAAGGTCGACGGCCTGATCGCTGTGGTGCACACCGTGCTGTTCTGGGCCGGCAACGTGCTGCTGACGCCCCTGATTCTGCTTGCCCCCCTGCTTCTCGACCGCAAGCGCACGGTCCACGACCTGCTCCTGGGAACCGTCGTCACCCGCTCCGACTTCTGATCCGGACGCAAAGCCCCGCCCGCCGCCACGCTTCGGCCCGAAATACGGTTGACGTTTCGCGCCGACCGGACGATTTTTCTGGGGCCACCGCAGAGTCTCGCGAAGAATGACGCATCATCCTACCCAGTCGCCTCAGTTCTTCCTGACCGCGCCATCCCCCTGCCCCTACATCGAGGGGCAGTTCGAACGGAAGGTCTTCACGCATCTCGTCGGCGACAAGGCGCCGGAGATGAACGACCTCCTGACCCAGGGCGGTTTCCGCCGTTCGCAGAACATCGCCTATCGCCCGGCCTGCGAGACCTGCCGCGCCTGCGTGTCCGTGCGGATCATCGCCGACGAGTTCAAGCCGTCCAAAAACATGAAGCGCATCCTGCGCCGCAACGCCGACCTGATCGGCGCCATGCACGATGCCGAGCCGACGACGGAGCAATACTCGCTCTTTCGCACCTATCTCGATGCCCGGCACCGCAAGGGCGGCATGTCGGACATGACGGTGCTCGACTACGCCATGATGGTCGAGGACACCCACGTCGACACGAAGATCATCGAGTACCGGCGACGGGGACCCGATTCCTTCATCACCGGCAAGGGACAGGGCGAACTCATCGCCGTCGCTCTGACCGACAAGATGGCCGACGGCCTCTCCATGGTCTATTCCTACTACAACCCTGAGCTCGAGGACCGCTCGCTCGGGACCTTTTTGATCCTCGACCACATCGCGCGCGCCCGCGCCGCCGGCCACCCGCACGTCTATCTCGGCTACTGGGTCGAGGGTTCGCGCAAGATGGCCTACAAGGTCCGCTTCGGGCCGCAGGAGCATCTTGGCCCGAAGGGGTGGGACCGCTTCGACACCGAGGCCGTGTAGCGGCTGGCCCATCCCTTTCGACCGCAAAGCGCTGTTGCTTTCCAAGCGACGACGATAGCTTGCGGCTCTTTTTTCCCACGAAGCACGAATGCGCGCCGCGCAATCGTCAAACCGCGGCGGATCCGGCGTTTCATGTCCAACCTCTCCAGCAACCACGCCCGGGGGCTTCTGATCACCGGCATCGGCGGAATGGCGCTGACCGTCGACATCCCTCTCATCCGGCTGGCCGATGGCGAGCCGTGGACGATCCTGCTCTTGCGCGGCCTGGCGACGCTGGTGGTAACGCTGGTGATCTGGGGCGCATGGCGCATGTTGCGCGGCGACGCACCCGCGTTGATACCGGGCCGGCCGGGGCTGGCCGTCGCAGGGCTCTACTCGCTCGCCTCGCTGGCCTTCATCACCGCCGTCTACACGACCTCGACGGCGAACCTCGTGTTCATCCTCGCCTTCAACACCATGTTCGCCGCCCTTCTGTCGTGGATCTTCCTGAAGGAACGCCCGCGGCCGGTCACGCTGGCGGCGATGCTCGTCATGCTGATCGGCGTCTTCATCATCGTGTTCGACGGCATGTCGAGCGGGCATCTGCTCGGCGACGCGCTGGCGCTCTTCACCGCCTTCTGCATCGCCTCCGCTATCACAATCACGCGGGCTTCCGGCCGGGACATGGGCTTCACCGCGCTGGTCGCCGTCGCGGCCCCGCTGCTGGTCGCGGCCTTCATGGTCTCCGATACGGGACTGCAGGTCGCAGCGCCGTGGTGGATCATCTTCAATGGAGCGGTGATCACGCCGGTCGCCTTCTTCTGCCTGGCGACGGGACCGAAATACATCACCGGACCGGAGGTGGCGATGTTCTACCTGCTCGAAACGGTGCTGGCGCCGGTCTGGGTCTGGATGATCTTTTCCGAGGTGCCCTCCACGGCATCGATGATCGGCGGCACGATCCTGATCGTCACCCTGGTGCTTCATTCGCTCTGGCAGTTGCAGGACGGCCGCCGGCGCCGCGCCGCGCTGGCCGTGCGCCATCCGGCTTGATCGGGATCTCAACGAAGCCGTGACCTGACGCGATTGCGCGGCTAAAGCGCGTCGCGATCTTCGGATTCGCTCGTTGCGCTTTAGCTGTTTGTTTTTATGCATGTCTTTGTCCCGAAACCGGTTCCCACTTTCGAGAGACATGCTCTAAAGCGCGTCGCGATCTTCAGATTCGCTCGTTGCGCTTTAGCTGTTTGTTTTTACGCATGTCTTTGTCCCGAAACCGGTTCCCACTTTCGGGAGACATGCTCTAGTAGAGAGCGCAACCAACGGAGCGGAGCACGAGGACACAGCATGACCGTCAGGGAAGGCGATCTCATCTGGAAGGGCGACGAGGCCTTCAGGACCGCGTCCAATCCCGCCCGGTTCATGGACTGGCTGCGGCGCGAGCGCGGGCTGGATTTCGCCTCCTACGAGGCGATGCTGGACTGGTCGACGAACGAGATCGAGGCGTTCTGGGCCGCCATCTGGGACTATTTCGGCATCATCTCCGAGACGCACTACGACTGCGTCCTCGAAGCCCGCACCATGCCGGGAGCCTCGTGGTTTCCCGGCAGCCGCGTCAACTACGCCGAGCACATCCTGCGCCGCGAGAACGATCATCCCGAACGCACCGTGTTCCATCACCTGTCCGAGAGCCGTCCGCTCGCCGAGATGAGCTGGGGCGAGCTTGGGTCCAGGGTCCGCATCCTGGCGACGCGGCTGCGCGAGCGCGGCGTCGGCCCCGGCGACCGCGTCGTCTCCTACATGCCGAACGTTCCGGAGACGATCATCGCCATGCTGGCGACCACGGCGATCGGCGCAATCTGGTCGTCGGCGGCGCCGGAATTCGGCGTCAAGACGGTCGCCGACCGCTTCTCGCAGATCGAGCCGAAGGTGCTCTTCGCCGCCGACGGATACCGCTTCGGCGGCAGGGACTTCGTCCGCGTGGCCGAGATCGAAGAGATCGCCGGCGGCCTGCCGAGCCTGGAGACGATCGTGTGGCTCGACTATCTCGGCAACCGCGAGCGCCCGAGAACGCATGTTGACGATTTCGTCGGCTGGGACGAGATGACGGGAGGCGAGCCAGTGACGGCGGAGGATTTCCGCTACGAGCGCGTCGCGCACGACCATCCGCTGTGGATCCTGTTCTCCTCGGGCACGACGGGCCTGCCCAAGGCCATCGTGCACAGCCATGTCGGCGTCATCGTCGAGCACTACAAGACGGCGGCGTTCCACCTGAACCTGCAGCCGCATTCCTGCATGTTCTTCTATTCCACCACCGGCTGGGTGATGTGGAACTCGCTGCTGTGGGGACCGCTGATGGGCGGGCGCGTGGCGCTCTACGACGGCAGCCCCACCTATCCCGGCCCCGACCTCCTGTGGAAGCTCGCCGCCGACGTCGGCGCGACCTCCTTCGGTGCGAGCCCGACCTTCGTGGAGAATATGCGCAAGCAGGGCATCGTGCCTAATGCGCGCTACGACCTCTCGAAGCTGGAGAACGTCTTCCTCGCCGGCTCGCCGTCGACGCCCGAAACCTTCGTGTGGCTGCAGCAGGCTGTGAAGGAGGACCTCTGGATCACCTCGCAGTCCGGCGGGACCGAATTCTGCAGCGGCATCGTCGGCGGCGCCCCGATGCTGCCCGTCCATGCCGGCGAGATCCAGTCTCGCTGCCTGGCCGTCGACGTGCGCGTGCTCGACGACGAGGGGAAGGAACTGATCGGCGAGGTGGGCGAGATGGTGATCGCCAAACCGATGCCTTCCATGCCGATCTTCATGTGGGGCGACGAGGACTTTTCGCGTTACCGCGAGAGCTATTTCGACGTCTATCCCGGCCTGTGGCGGCACGGCGATTTCATGCTGATCAACGAGCGCGGCGGCTGCTACGTGCACGGGCGCTCGGATTCGACGCTGAACAGGTTCGGCGTGCGCATCGGCTCGGCCGAGATCTACCGCACGCTGGAGAAGGTCGACGGCGTGGTCGACAGCCTGATCGTGTGCATCGAGGAGCCCGGCGGCGGCTTCTACATGCCGCTGTTCGTGCAGCTTCGCGATGGTGCGGCGCTCGACGAGGCCCTGGCCGGGGAGATCCGTTCGCGCCTGCGCAGCGAGCGCAGCCCCCGCCACGTGCCCGACGAGGTGATCGCGGTGCCGGCGATCCCCTACACGCTGACCGGCAAGAAGATGGAGGTGCCGGTGCGCAAGCTCCTGATGGGCTGGCCAGCGGAAAAGGCCTACAGCCCGGATGCGATGCAGAACCGCCAGTCGATGGACTGGTTCATCGACTTCGCCCGCCGCCGCAGCGAGGGCGGCGCTGGGATGTACCAGAGCCTGGCGCGACGGTAGCCGCCGCGGCAGGTCAGGCGAGCTTCAGGAGCTTCGCCGCGTTTTCCTTCAGCACCAGGGAACGCACCTCGTCCTTGATGCCGATCTTTTCGAAGTCGGCAAGCCAGCGGTCGGGCGTGATCGCCGGCCAGTCGGAGCCGAACAGCATTTTGTGCTTCAGGATGCTGTTGGTGTACTGGACGAGGATCGGCGGGAAGTACTTCGGCGACCAGCCCGAGAGGTCGATGTAGACGTTCGGCTTGTGGGTCGCGACCGACAGCGCCTCCTCCTGCCAGGGGAAGGACGGGTGCGCCAGGATGATCTTCATGTCCGGGAAGTCGACGGCGACGTCGTCGAGGTACATCGGGTTGGAGTATTTGAGCCGCATGCCCATGCCGCCCGGCATGCCCGAGCCGACGCCGGTCTGGCCGGTGTGGAAGAGCGCGATGGCGCCCTCCTCCGCGATCGCCTCGTACATGACGTAGGCACTGCGGTCGTTGGGGTAGAAGCCCTGCATGGTGGGGTGGAACTTGAAGCCCTTGATGCCGAAGTCGCGCATCAGGCGGCGTGCCTCGCGGGCGCCGGCCTTGCCCTTGGCCGGGTCGATCGAGGCGAAGGGGATCATGATGTCGCTGTTTGCGGCGGCGATCTCGGCCACTTCCTCGTTCTTGTAGCGGCGGAAGCCCGTCTCGCGCTCGGCATCGACGGGGAAGATCACGCAGCCGATCTTGCGCTCGCGATAGTAGGCCGCGGTCTCCTGCACCGTCGGCAGCATGCCCTTGGCGCCGGCCGGGTTGCGGAAGTATTTCGCCATGCCGGCCTGGAACTCGTCGTAGCCGTCGTCGCGCGGGCCGCAGCACGGTTCCTCCGCATGGGTGTGGATGTCGATCGCCACCAGTTCGTCGAGCTTCATGAAAATACCGGTCCCGTTTCGCGCGGCCGCCCCCAACCTCGAAGCGGCCGTCCTCTCGCGAGGAGGAATAGCGCTTCCGCCGCCAATGGCAACCATGTGCATGAAGGGAATGGCGAAGCGGGGCGGCTTCTAGCCGGGAGGTACAGGCCCCAGGCCTCCGAACCGTCCGGCAAACAGCGCCGGCTTCACCTGCCCCGGCATGCCCGCCCGGTCGAGCCAGGCCTCGCTCGGGCCGGCGAGTGCCGCGTACACAATTCGCACAGTCTCGCGCGCCTCCTCCCCCGGCCAGTCCGCCGGAAGCAACGCCTCGGGAAGGCCGGGATCGCGGAGCACGATGCGGCGCCAGGAGTGGTTGACCAGCACGCGCGCGGCCATGGCGTCGAGCGGCGCCAGCGCCTCGCCCCGCGACAGCGCGGCGGCCAGCGGCGCGAGCTCGTCGCGCAGGTCGCGGTAGGCATCGGCGATGCTTCCGAGCTGCCAGAGCCGGCCGACACCGTCCGGTATCCGCGCCGCCGCGCCGTCGATCACGAGCATGTCCTCCGGCAGGTCCTCCAGCGGGTCGGCGCCTTCGGTGTGCGGCTTCAGCCAGGCCGTCGGGCCGGTCGGGACGAAGCCCAGAGCCCGGAGCGACCGGCCGCGATCGCCGCGCCTTCCGCCGTCGCCTTCCGGCGAGACCGCGACGATCCAGCGCCCGTCCCAGGCCGGCGGGCCGGCGGCGTAGATGCGCCGCGTGGCGAGGTCGAAGGCGTGACGCCCTTCCTCCGCCAGCCGGTAGAAGCTGTTGCGGCCGCCGCGCTCGCGCGTCACCCAGTGGTCGGCCGCCAGCCGCGACATCGCGGTGCGCACCGCGCCGGGCTCGACGCGCAGCCGCGCCATCAGCTCCTGCAGCACCGACAGCGGCACCTGCCCGCCGCGCGGCACGACGCCATCGCCGAAGACGGTGATGACGAGCGACCACACCCGCAGCCGCCCTCGCTCGTGCAGGCGGTCGATCATGCGATCGAGGATCATGGGCGCGGATGGCGGCTCGGCATTCATCGCGTCCAGATGACATGCCGGGTTCGGGTCAGGCAAGCAGCGGCACGTTCGGAGACCGTCGCGGGAAGCGATCGCGACATACCGGCGAACGTTCGGCCGTCAGGTCAGGCCGCGGATTCCGCCAACCAGCAGCTTCGTCGCGAGCCCGGCATACTCCCGCCGGCTGACCGGGCCGCCGTCGCGGAACCACATGTAGAACCAGTTCAGCATGCCGAAGAGGCTCATCGTCACCGGCTTGAGCAGCGGCGTGCCCTCGAAGGCCTCGGGATCGATCGCGCGCACGGCCTCGGCGAAGCGCGCGACGAGGTCGCGTTCGAGCGATTTCAGCCGGGCCTGGTCGGCTTCGGGGAGCAGCTGCATGGCGCCGATTTGCAGCTTGTGCTCGGCGTCGGCGTCGCGATAGGCCTCCAGCAGCGCCGCGACCAGGCGCTCCAGACGCTCCTCCGCCGGCAGGCTCGCCTCGTCGGCCGCGTCGACGGCATCGATCAGCTCTTCCAGGTGCGAGTTGACGATGTCGAAGAGCAGCGCCTCCTTCGACGCGTAGTAATGGTAGAGCAGCGCCTTTGACACGCCGCATTCGGCAGCGACGCCGGCCATCGAGGCGCGGTCGTAGCCGTCGCGCGCGAACACGCTCGCCGCCTGGTGCAGCATGGCCTGGCGTTTGTCGTCGTAATCCTTGGCGCGGGTACGGGCCATCAGGTGTCGACCATGAGGCTGCCTAGCCCTTCGGCCGGTTGTCGACGATGCGCTGCGCCTTGCCCTGGCTGCGCGCGACCTTCTCCGGCTCGGTGACGTTGACCCGCACGCTGACGCCGACCACGTCCTTGACGCGCTCACGCAGCCGGTGGCCGGCGCTCATGCGCGCGTCGTCGGCGGTGTGCGTCACGGCGGCTTCCACATGGACGATCATCTCGTCCATGCGGCCTTCGCGGATCAGCTCGATCTGGAAATGCGGCGCCAGTCCCTCGACGGCCAGGATCTGCTCCTCGATCTGCGTCGGGAAGACGTTGACGCCGCGCAGGATCATCATATCGTCGGAGCGTCCGGTGATCTTCTCCATGCGCCGCATGGTGCGCGCGGTCCCCGGCAGGAGCCGCGTCAGGTCGCGCGTGCGGTAGCGGATGACCGGGAAAGCCTCCTTGGAAAGCGAGGTGAAGACGAGTTCGCCCTGCCCGCCGTCGTCGACGGGATCGCCGGTGATCGGGTCGATCACCTCCGGATAGAAATGGTCCTCCCAGATGTGCAGCCCGTCCTTGGTCTCCACGCACTCGTTGGCGACGCCGGGACCCATCACCTCCGACAGCCCGTAGATGTCGACGGCATGCATGTCGAAGGCGTCCTCGATCTCGGCCCGCATGGCGTTGGTCCATGGTTCGGCGCCGAAGATGCCGACCTGGAGCGGGCTCTGGCGCGGGTCGAGCCCCTGGGCGCGGTACTCGTCGAGGATGGAGAGCATGTAGGATGGCGTCACCATGATGGTGGTGGCGCGGAAATCCTCGATCAGCGTCACCTGCCGCGCGGTCATGCCGCCCGAGCACGGAACGACGGTGCAGCCCAGTCGCTCCGCCCCGTAGTGGGCGCCGAGCCCGCCGGTGAACAGGCCGTATCCGTAGGAGATGTGGACGATGTCGCCCGGCCGCGTGCCCGACGCGCGCATCGAGCGCGCCACGCATTCGGCCCACACCTCGATGTCGTTGCGCGTGTAGCCGACCACGGTGGGCTTGCCGGTCGTTCCCGAGGAGGCATGGACGCGCACCACCTTCTCGCGCGGGACCGCGAACATGCCGAAGGGGTAGTTCTCGCGCAAATCCTGCTTGGACGTGAAGGGGAATTTCTTCAGGTCCGAAAGCTGCTTCAGGTCGTCGGGATGGACACCTGCCGCGTCAAAGCTCTTCCGGTAGTGCGCGACGTTGTCGTAGGCGTGCTTGAGCGACCATTTCAGCCGCGAAAGCTGCAGCGCCGCGATCTCGTCGCGCGAGGCGATCTCGATCGGATCGAGATCCTGCTTGTTCGGTGTCAGATCCCTCATGTCGTTCCTCCCACGGACGCCCTCTGCCTCACGCGGCTCAGGCAGCGTCCTCGTCGAAATGCCTGCCCTCGATCGCCCGCGATGCGCCGCGGAATTCGGCGATCAGCCTGCCGGACTGATCGGTGACCCGGACGTCGTAGAGCCCGGAGCGGCCGAAGCGGGTCACTTCCTTCGCCGTCGCCTCCAGCCTGTCGCCGAGCCTCCCGGGCGCGACGAAGGTGATGACGTTGTGCTGCGCCACCACGAGCTGATTGTAGGAATTGCAGGCGAAAGCGAAGGCCGAGTCGGCGAGCGTGAAGATGAAACCGCCGTGGCAGATGTCGTGGCCGTTGGTGTGATGTTTTTCCACCGTCATCGACATGGTGGCGGTGCCGGGGCCGACGGCGTCGAGTGAGGCTCCAAGCCATTTCGAGGCATCGTCGCGCGCCCACATCGCGTCCGCCGAGCGCCGCGCGATCTCCTCAGCCGTCAGTGCCATCCGAGCCTCCCTGCCCGCGCCCCTCCCAGGGCATCGTGGCGGGAGACTTGCATAAACCGGCCGGCCGGTCAATAATACGCATGGAGCCGCCCGCGACCGGCTCCGCGCTTGGGAGGAGCGACATGCAGGCGGAACGATCTCTCGCCGAGGAGTTCGACATCGGCGCACTGACGCCCGGCTTCGCCGAGGACCCCTTCCCGGTCTACCGCGCCCTGCTCGACCATGCGCCGCTGAAGCGCTTCCGCGACGGATCGGTGATGCTGTCGCGCCACGCCGACCTCGACCGCGTCTACCGGGACACAAAGACCTTCTCGTCGGACAAGAAGGTGGAGTTTTTGCCGAAGTTTGGCCGCACGCCGCTCTACGAGCATCATACGACCAGCCTCGTCTTCAACGATCCGCCGCTGCACACGCGTGTGCGCAAGATCATGATGGGGGCGCTGACCCCACGGGCGATCGCGGCGATGGAGCCGGGTCTCGTCGAGCTCGTGGACGGCCTGCTCGACCGCATCGCCGACAAGGGCGAGGTCGACCTGATCGAGGATTTCGCCGCCGCCATTCCGCTCGAAGTGATCGGCAACCTCTTCGTCATGCCGCACGAGGAGCGCGGTCCCCTGCGCGACTGGTCGCTGGCGATCCTCGGCGCGCTGGAGCCTGTGCTGACGCAGGAACAGCAGGAGCGCGGCAACCGCGCCGTGAGCGACTTCAAGGCCTATCTCGGCGAGCTGGCGGAAAAGCGGCGCGCCAGCCCGGGCGATCCCGCCACCGATGTGCTGACCCGCCTCATCAATGGCAATGACGGCGAACTGCTCTCGGATACGGAACTGCTTCAGAATTGCATCTTCATCCTCAACGCCGGCCACGAGACCACGACCAACCTGATCGGCAACGCGCTGCACGAACTCACCCGCTGGCCAGAGGAGCGCCGGCGGCTGGCTGAGAACCCGGACCTCATCGATACGGCCGTGGACGAATTCCTGCGCTTCCAGAGCCCGAACCAGCTCGGCAACCGCATGACCGTGGAGGCCTGCGAATTTCACAGCGAGACGATCGAGCCCGGCACGCGCATCCATCTGGCGATCGGCGCGGCGAACCGCGATCCGCGCCAGTTTCCCGATCCGGACCGGCTCGACGTCGCCCGCAAGCCCAACCGCCACCTCGCCTTCGCGCAGGGCCCGCATCTGTGCGCCGGCTTCTCGCTCGCGCGCATGGAAGGCCGCATCGCCGTCTCGCGCTTCCTCGGGCGTTTTCCGGACTACCGCCTCGCCGGCGAGCCGAAACGCACCGGCCGCGTGCGGTTTCGCGGGTTTTCGACGCTGCCGGCGCGGATCGCCTGAACAACAGGAGTTTTTCCATGACCATCCTCTCGCTCAACAGCTACGCCGCCGGCAAATGGGTCGCGCCTTCGGGCAGAATCTCGGACCTGAAGAGCGCGGTGGACGGTCGCGTGATCGCCCGGCTCGGCGCAGAGCTCGACTTCGAACGCATGACCGACCACGCGCGCAAGGTGGGCGGACCGGCGCTGCGGGAACTCACCTTCCACCAGCGCGCGGCCATGCTGAAGGCGCTGGCGCAGTATCTGAACGAGCGCCGCGACGCGCTATACGAGCTCTCCTACGACACCGGCGCGACCAAGACCGATTCCATGATCGACATCGACGGCGGCATCGGGACGATGTTCGTCTACGCCTCGAAGGGGCGGCGCGAACTGCCCGACGACGTCATCTATGTGGACGGCAATCTCGAACAGCTCGGCAAGACGGGCGCCTTCCTCGGCCAGCACGTGGCGACGTCGCTGCAGGGCGTGGCGGTGCACATCAATGCATTCAATTTCCCGGTCTGGGGCATGCTGGAAAAGCTTGCGCCGACGCTGCTTGCCGGCGTGCCCGCAATCGTCAAGCCGGCCTCGGCCACCGCGTGGCTCGCCGAGGCCGCCTTCCGCATGATGATCGAGTCCGGCGTGCTGCCGGACGGCGCGGTGCAGTTCGTCGCCGGCTCCACCGGCGACCTGCTTGATCGCCTGGGCTCGCAGGACGTGGTCTCCTTCACCGGTTCGGCGGCGACGGCCGGCATGCTGCGCTCCAACGAAAACCTGCTCGGCAATGCGGTTCGCTTCGTTGCCGAACAGGATTCGCTCAACGCCACCATTCTGGGGCCCGACGCCGCACCCGGAACGCCGGAGTTCGACATTTTCGTGCGCGAGGTGCACCGCGAGATGACCGCCAAGGCCGGCCAGAAATGCACCGCCATCCGCCGCGTGCTGGTTCCGGCCGAACACCAGGAGGCCGTCATCGAGGCGATCTCGGAACGTCTGGCGAAGACCGTGGTTGGCGACCCTCGCGCGGAGGCCACGAAGATGGGGGCGCTGGCGAGCCTTGGCCAGCGCGAGGATGTGCTTGAGAAGGCGCGGCTCATCGGCTCGGAGGCACGGCTCGTCTTCGGCAGCACGGACGGTTCGCGGCCAGATGGCGTGGATGCTGAGGGCGCTTTCGTCTCGCCGATGCTGTTTTCCTGCGACGATCCGGACAGAGCCGAGAACGTGCACTCGGTCGAGGCGTTCGGGCCGGTCTCGACCGTCATGGCCTATCGCGATCTCGATCATGCGACCGCGCTCGCCAACCGGGGCGCGGGCTCGCTGGTCGCCTCGGTGTTCACCCACGATCCGCAGGTCGCCCGCAAGGTCGTGCTGGCCTCCGGCGCCTGGCACGGGCGCCTCTATTTCGCCAACCGCGACACCGGCAAGGAGGCGACCGGCCACGGCTCTCCCCTGCCCCATCTCGTCCATGGCGGACCGGGGCGCGCCGGCGGCGGCGAGGAGATGGGCGGCATCCGCGGCGTCATGCACTACATGCAGCGCACCGCGATCCAGGCGAGCCCGGATTTGCTTACCGGCATCACGCGGAGCTGGGTAAAAGGTGCGAGGACAAGGACCGGGGACGCGCATCCCTTCCGGATGACCTTCGGGGAACTTGAGATCGGGGACGCCATTGGCACTCCTTGGCGCGACGTGACGCTGGCCGACGTCGAGCACTTCGCCGAGTTCACGGGGGATAACTTCTATGCCCACATGGACGAGGAAGCAGCGAAGGCGAACCCGTTCTTTCCGGGCCGCGTCGCCCACGGCTACCTGATCCTGTCCTTCGCAGCCGGCCTCTTCGTCGATCCGGCGCCCGGCCCGGTGCTCGCAAACTACGGCCTCGACAATCTGCGCTTCATGAAGCCGGTCTCGCCGGGCGATCGTATCACGGTGAACCTCATCGTGAAGGAGAAGACACCCCGCAATGCGGAATACGGAGAAGTTCGTTGGGTCGTCGCGGTCACCAACCAGGATGGAGAACAGGTCGCGGGCTACGAACTGCTTACGATGAACGCGATGTAGGAGCGCTATCGGGCGCCGCCTTCACCTCCTCGGCGCCATCCCAGCAGCCCGAAGAGGCACAGCGTGCAGATGGCGAGCAGCGTCCAGCAGAACGCGGTGACGCTGTCGCCCGTCAGCACGACCAGAACCGCGACGATCGTCGCCGAGCCGATCTGGCTGACGAAGCCGTAGAAGGCGGCCGTGAAGCCGGCGATGTCGCCGTGCGGGTCGAGCACCATCGCGGCGGCGTTGGAATAGAGAATGAGGTAGCTGGTCGCGAAGAGCACGAGCAGCGCCGTCATGACGAATGCGCTCATGAAGCCGGCCCAGATTGCGGCCAACATGAGAAGCACTGAAACGATCAGCACCGCCGTGCCCGCGAGCATCGCGTTGACGATGCCGACGCGCCGGATCAGCTGCCTGTTCGCCGCCTGGCCGATGATGATCCCAAAGCCGTGGAAGGCGAAGTAGAGCGCGAACGTCGTCCCGGTCAGTCCGAACGCGTGCTCGTAGATGCGCGGCGTCGCGGCGAGGATCAGCAGCATCGACGACATGATGACTGCCGACAGGAACAGGAAGTGCCGCGATTGCGGATGGCGCAAGAGCCGTTGCACCCTCTGCAGGAACACGCGCGGCCGCATGGCATCGGGCGACGGCGTCCGCAGCGTCTCCGGCAGCCGCATCAGGACCACCAGCAGGCCGCCGGCGAAGATCGCGAGCCCCAGGAAGATGAAGCGCCAGCCCGCCAGAGCCCCGACGGCGGCGCCGATCAGCGGCGCGAGGATCGGCCCGATGGCGAAGATCGCGGTGGCGAGCGCGAGGTTGCGGGCGAGCTCCTCGCCCGAGTGCCGGTCGCGGATGATGGCCCGCGACGCCGCGATCGCGGCCGCCGCGCCAAGCCCCTGGAGGATGCGGCTTGCGAGCAGCAGGGTGATCGACGGGGAAAGGGCGGCGACGAGGCATCCGAGCAGGAAGATGCCGAGCCCCGCGCCGAGCGCCGGGCGGCGGCCGAAGCGGTCGGACACCGAGCCCCAGAAGAGCTGTCCGAAGCCCGCGCCGATCATGTAGAGCGAGATGGTCCACTGGACCTGTTCGAAGGGCGCGCCGAAATCGCGCGCCATCGCGCCGAACGACGGCAGCGTGATGTCGACCGAAAAGGACGAGATCGACATCAGCATGCCGCAATAGAAGACGATGGCGCGTTCCTTCACGCGGACGCGTCTCGCGCCTTGAAGGAGATGTTGGCGACGAGCTTCGCCGCGGTGGAGAGCGCCGCCCCGCAGGCGATGGTCATCTGCGGCAGCAGCATCCACTCGAGCGTCCAGGCCGCGCCCGAGCGCTCGTTCTCGTGCACCATCGCGTGGTGCATGCCCGAAACCAGAGTGGCGTTGAAGCGCGCCAGCGTCACCAGCGCCTCGGCGCCGACGGGATTGACCTTGTGCGGCATGGCCGAGGAGCCGCCGCCCGAGCCGAGCCTGATCTCGCCCACCTCGCTCTGCGCGGCGAGCGCGATGTCCTGACCCATCTTGCCGAGGCTCCCCGTCACCACCGACAGCCATGACGCGAATTCGGCGATGCCGTCGCGCTCGGAATGGCGGGGATGATCGATAGCGGTAAGATGCAGCGCCTCGGCCAGCCGGGTCGATACCGCCTCACCCTTGCCGCCGAGCTTTTCCAGTGTTCCGGCCGCGCCCGCGAAATGAAGCACCGCCACGCCGTCGCGAACGGCCGGAAGCCGCTCGCGGTGGCGTTCCAGCGGATCGCGCCAGCTCCGGATCTTGCGCGCGGCGGTGACGGGGATCGCCGCCTGCATGCGCGTATGCGCCATGACCTCAGTGCCGCCGTCGCGGCGCTCCAGCGCGGTGAGGTCTTCGACGAGGCCTGAAAGCCTGCGGTCGAAGATATCGCAGACCCCGACGAGGCGGATCGCGAGGCTTGTGTCGATGACGTCCTGGCTGGTCGCGCCGAAATGGACGTGCACGGCATCGTCGCCGCCAACGGCCTTGCGCAACTGCCTGACCAGTTCGGGAATGACGAGACCGTCCTGCGCGACACCCGCCTTCAGCCCCTCGGCATCAGGCGAGAAGCCGGCGAGCACCTCGCCGATCCGCTCCGCCGCTTCCGCGGGAATGACCCCTTCAGCGGATTCCGCCCGCGCCAGTTCCGTCTCGAAGCGGAGCATCTCGCGCATCTCCGCCTCGGCCGAGAACAACGCGGCGATTTCCGCGTCGCCCAGGAGACCGGAAAGATGGGGATGGTCGAACGGCGATGCGGGCATGAAGTCGGGCAGTTCTCAGATGTCGAAGAAGACGGTTTCCTTCTCCCCCTGGAGATGGATGTCGAACGTGTAGACGTTGCCTTCCCGCTTCGCAATCAGGGTCGGCACCCGCACCTTGTGCTCGATCCGCTGCAGGACCGGGTCCTCGGCGTTCGCCTTCTCCTCGTCGCCGAAATACATCCGTGTATGGAGGCCGAGATTGATGCCGCGGGCGACGATCCAGAATGAGATGTGCGGCGCCTGCGGGCGGCCGTCGCGGAACGGCACCCGGCCTGGCTTGATGGTCTCGAAGACGAACTCGCCCGTATCCATGTCGGCCGGGCAGCGGGCCCATCCCGAGAAATTCGGATCGGCCGAGCCGCGCATTTCCGAGGGAGAATTGTAGAGCCCGTCGGCATCGGCCTGCCAGATCTCGACCAGCGCATCGCGCAACGCCGTGCCGGTGCCGTCGAGCACGCGCGCCTTCACCGTGACGCGCTCGCCCTTGGTCTTGTCATTGATCATCTGGGTGCCGAGGTCGGTTTCGTAGACCCCGCCGATATCGCAGAAATTCGGCGTCAGCCCGATGTGAACGTAGGGACCCGCGGTCTGCGAGGGCGTTTCCTTATAGCGGTCAAGCGACTGCATGGCTTCTCTCCCGATTAGCGATAGATGTCCGATCGATGGCCGATATCCACGACCAGGACGACGAGTTTCTGGTCCTTTATCTCGCAGATGAGGCGGTAGTCGCCCACGCGGTAGGACCAGTAGTTTTCAAGCGAGGCGTGAAGCGCCGCCGCCACGACTCTGAGCTCTCAATCGTCCCAGCCGAGGTCGCGTCTTACTTCATCCAGAGTGTAGGTCCTCTCTTCTCCGCGACGGATGCGTTCTGACACCTCTACCGCGGTGTAGTAGGCCTCCAAGTCATCCAGCCCGTTCGCGACCAGCTCGCGCAGGTGGTAGGCCTTGGAGTAACCGGTCCTGGCAGCCAGCGCGTCCAGTCGGGCTTCGATTCCGGGCTTGAGTCGAATGCTGTACGGCATTGAGACGACCTCCGCGTCGAATACATGCAGTGATGGCATTCAACGCAACCTTCGCTTCCAGATCAATTCCCCTCCAGCCGGTTCTCGAACAGGGTCGAGCGGCGCCCGCGCAGCACGATGTCGAACTTGTAGGCCATGGCGTCCATCGGGATGGTCGCTTCCATGTCGAGCGGCGCGATGAGCGCCTCGATCGCTTCCTTGCTCGGGATGGTAGAGACGATCGGGCACTTCCAGATCAGCGGATCGCCCTCGAAATACATCTGCGTGATCAGCCGCTGGCCGAAACCGTTGCCGAAGACGGCGAAATGGATGTGGCGCGGACGCCAGTCGTTGACGCCGTTCGGCCAGGGATAGGGACCAGGCTTGATGGTGCGGAAAGTGTAGAAGCCGTCCTCGCCGGTGATCGTGCGGCCGCAGCCGCCGAAGTTCGGGTCGAGCGGGGCCAGGTAGCCGTCCTTCTTGTGCCGGTAGCGGCCGCCGGCATTGGCCTGCCAGAATTCGACCAGCACGTTGGGAACGCCCTTGCCGCGCTCGTCGAGCACGCGCCCGTAGACGATGATGCGCTCGCCGATGGCGCTCTCGCCCGGCTTGGCGAAATTGAGGATCAGGTCGTTGTCGAGTTCGCCCAGGATGTTGTGGCCGAAGGTCGGGCCGGTGATCTCGCTGATCGTGTTGTCGAGCGAAAGCAGCGCCTTCTGCGGCGAGCGCAGCACCGAGGTCTTGTACTGCGGCGTGTAGGCCGGCGGATGCCAGGCGCGGTCGCGCTGGAAGAAGGATCCCGTTTCCGGTCCGCGGTTGGAAAGGTCGACCCTCTCGTTCATGACGTCTTCTCCTCCATTTCGGCAAGCGTCTGCTTGACGATCTTGATGGCATGGTTGGCGGCGGGAACGCCGGCATAGATGGCCACGTGCAGCATGGCTTCGCGGATGTCGCCGGGGGTGGCGCCCGTGTTGGCCGTGGCGCGCACGTGCATGGCGACCTCCTCGTCGTGGCCGAGTGCCGCCAGCAGCGCCAGCGTCACGATCGAGCGCTCGCGCTTGGTCCACTCCGGCCGAGACCACACGTGACCCCATGCCGCCTCGGTGATCAGGTCCTGAAACGGCTCGTCGAAACCGGTCTTCTTCGCCTCGGCCCTGTCGACATGATCGGCGCCGAGGACGCTCCGCCGCGTCGCCATTCCCTGGACATACCGCGGAGATCTGGCGTTTTCGTCGGTCAAATGAACCCTCCCTGATCGGTCTTTGTATACATAGCCGGGAAGCGCCGTCGCGGGAAAGGTCATTTCCGGAAGCATTCGTGACTTTTCCGGCGTGCTTCCTTGATGCAGATCAAGGCCCGCCCCGCAACCGCTTGTGCGCCTCGCCTCAGTAGGGCAGCCCGACGTAGTTTTCGGCAAGCGACATCGAGGCCGCGCGGGAATGCACGAGGTAGTCCAATTCGGCCTCCTGGATCTTCTGTCCGAAATCGCCCGCATCGTGGAACTTGTGCATCAGCGAGGTCATCCACCACGAGAACCGCTCCGCCTTCCAGATGCGCCTGAGCGCACGCTCGGAATAGCCGTCGATGCCGGCCGTCGATTTCTCCTGATAGTGGTCGCGCAGTCCATGAAACAGGTAGCGCACGTCGCTGGCGGCGAGGTTCAGCCCCTTGGCGCCAGTCGGCGGCACGATGTGCCCGGCGTCACCGACGAGGAATAGACGTCCGAAGCGCAGCGGCTCGGCCACGAAGGACCGCAGCGGCGCGATCGACTTCTCGATCGACGGCCCGGTGGTCATCTTTTGCGCCGCCTCTTCTGGCAGTCGGCGCCGGATCTCGTCCCAGAAGCGATCGTCCGCCCAGTCCTCGACCTTCTCTTCCAGTGACACCTGCACGTAGTAGCGGCTCCGCGTGTTGGACCGCATGGAGCAAAGCGCGAAGCCGCGCGGATGGTTGGCGTAGATCAGTTCGTGGTTGACCGGCGGCACCTCGGCGATGACGCCGAGCCAGCCGAAGGGATAGACGCGCTCGTAGGTCTTCAAGAGCGCCTCCGGCGCCGACTTGCGCGACACGCCGTGATAGCCGTCGCAACCGGCGATGAAATCGCAGTCGATGCGCGTCTCCACGCCGTCCTTGCGATAGGTCACGTAGGGATGCTCGCCGTCGAAATCGTGCGGCATGACGTCGGCCGCTTCGTAGACGGTGACGCCGCCGGTCGCCTCGCGCCGGTCCATGAGGTCGTGGGTGACTTCGGTCTGGCCGTAGACCATGACGCGCTTGCCGCCTGTCAGGCCGTGGAGGTCGATGCGGTGGCGCTGGCCGTCGAAGGCGAGGTCGAAGCCGTCATGCGGCAGGCCCTCGGCATGCATGCGCCGGCCCGCGCCCGCCTCGTCGAGCATGTCGCACATGCCCTCCTCCAGCACCCCGGCGCGGATGCGCGACAGCACGTAATCCTTGGTGACGCGCTCCAGGATGACGTTGTCGATCCCGGCATCGGTGAGCAACTGCCCGAGCAGCAGCCCGGCCGGCCCGGACCCGATGATGACGACCTGCGTGCGCATGGCTTCCTCCCTGACGCCTCCACTCTCCTCACGTCAGTGGACGACGGCGGCGAAGGTCTCAATGGACAGTCCGCGCAATAGCTTGCACAATCCGAACATTGCCAGGACCGCAACCATGAACCGCCCCGTCCCGAACTACCAGCTCTACGGCGAGACGCCCGACCGGGGCGGCGAATTCTGGTTACACTGCGAGACGATACCGGAGCGCAGCCGCCTGCACGAATGGGAAATCCGGCCGCACCGCCACCCGGCCTTCTTCCAGATGTTGTACATTTCGGACGGAAGCGGCGAGGTACTGGCCGACGGCGGCTACCTTCCCATGGCACGGTCGACGGCGGTGTTGATGCCGCCGGGCGCGGTGCACGGCTTCCGCTTCTCGCGCGACATTGGCGGGCTGGTGGTCACCGTGCTGCGCGAACGGCTCGACGCATTGTGCGCGGCAAGCAGCGACGTCGCAGCCTTCGCCGCGAGCCCCCGCGTCATCGCGCAGGCCGACGCGCGGGCGCCGGAGGCTGTCACTAGCCTGCGCCGCATCGAGGCGGAACTGGCCGGCCGCGGCATCGCGCGCATGGTCCTGCTCGACGCGCTGGTCACCTCGGCCGTCATCGAACTCGCGCGCACCGGCGGCAGCGCGGACGTCACGTCCGGGGAGCAGGACCGCGACCAGGCGCGGCTCGACGAACTCGCCGCGCTGATCGGCGCCCACTACCGCGAGCACCGCCCGGTGGCGTTCTATGCGGAGAAAATCGGTGTCTCGGCGACGCATCTCAACCGCATCGCGCGGGCGCGCACCGGCCACAGCCTGCAAGGCCTGGTCGACCTGCGCCTGATGGAGGAGGCCAGGCGCAACCTCGTCTTCACCTTCCTGCCGGCGCAGACCATCGCGCTCGACCTCGGTTTTTCGGACCCAGCCTATTTCAGCCGCTTCTTCCGCAGACAGGCAGGCGAGACCCCTGCGGCGTTCCGGGCGAGGGAAAGGGCGAGGCTGAGGTTTTGAGAGTCTGGTGTCGGGAACGAGGCGCCGGTTCCAGCCATACGTTCGGGCGGTTGGGGCGGTCGCCCGCCCCTTCCTCAACAATCGTCCGCTCCGTCAGCGCCGTCTCAGGCCGCCGCTCGGGCCTCGCGGAAGGAGACCAGCCGACGGGCGTTTTCGTCCCACAGGACGAGTTTGACGCATTTCAGGCTTTCCAGAAGCGTGATGCGGCCGACGTTGCGCAGGTCGGGATGGTCGCGCAGCACTTCCGGGAGGCGGTAGAACGGGATCTTCGCCGAAAGATGGTGGACGTGATGGATGCCGATATTGCCGGTGATCCAGGCGAGCGGCCATGGCAGGTCGTAGTGCGATGAGCCGTGAAGCGCGGCGTGCTGGAAGCTCCATTCGCCCTCGCCCGACCAGTGCGTTTCCTCGAACTGGTGCTGGACGTAGAACAGCCACACGCCGATGGTGGCGGCGAGAAGGGTGATCGGCACCTGCACCAGGAGGAAAGGCCACAGCCCCACCAGCCAGATCATGGCGGCGACCGGCAGGACGATGGCCAGATTGGTGGCGATGGTCGAGACCCAGGGCTGGGCGCCGGCACGCATCAGCCCGATGGGCAGGCGGTACTGGCACAGGAACAGCCAGGCAGGGCCGAGGCCGAACATGACGATCGGGTGGCGGTAGAGCCGGTAGCGCGCGCGGCCGAGCCAGGGGAGCGCACGGTATTCGCGCACCGTCAGCGTGTTGACGTCGCCGATGCCGCGCTTGTCGAGATTGCCCGCGGTGGCGTGGTGGACGGCATGGGTGCGGCGCCAGTAATCGTAGGGGGTGAGCGTGAAGACGCCGAGGACCCGGCCGGTCCAGTCGTTGAGGCCGCGTCGGGCAAACAGCGTACCGTGGCCGCAATCGTGCTGGAGGGCGAACAGGCGCACCAGGAATCCGGCCGCGGGAATGGTCAGGACGAGGCCCACCCAGTATCCGTTGAGTACCGCGACGGCCGCCAGGGCCCATAACGCGATGAAGGGCACCGCGGTCACCAAGATCTCGAACGTGCTTCGGACCGTACTCGGCTCCCGGTATTGCGCGAGGAGAGCGGACCACGACGGCGACTTCCGTTCGGCGGGGGCGGCGGCGAAGCTGATTTCCAACGAGTTCTCCAAATCGGGGCGGCGGCACCAGAGGTCCAGCTCGCAGGGGTGGGCCGTTCTCGAGAAGACTCTCGCTTCGTCGCACGATCCGTATGATATCCAACGCCGGCCGGAGGTAAATGGCTCCGGCTAATCGACGGCCCTATCGGGAAACCATCGTAGGCGTCATAAAAAAAGGCCGGGCGAAGGCCCGACCTCTCCTTGTCGTCTCGTCGCGCCGTGCCGGTACATCCGCGGTCACGGCGCCAAGACGAATGCCTTACGCGGCCTGCAGGTTTTCCGCGGCGTTCTTGCCCGAGCGGTTGTCCCTGACGACGTCGAAGGTCAGCTTCTGGCCTTCCACGATGGTGCGCATTCCGGCGCGCTCGACGGCGGAAACGTGAACGAACACGTCGGTCGAGCCGTCCTCAGGCTGGATGAAGCCGAAACCTTTGGTGGCGTTGAAGAACTTTACGGTTCCAGTGGTCATGACGATTTCCTTTCAATCGGTCACGGAAGACGCCTGCCACGCCGAATGCGCGACAGTGCGTTTGAGTCGACGTTGAAACGGAAGATCGTCGTGCTCGCGGACATGCCGCGCGAAACAAAGTTCAATTCGCAATATCGATGTTGGTTACATAGAACGTCGAGGTGGCGGAAACAAGGCGCCCATTGGAATAGATTGCCCCGCACCGCCCGCGGGCCGGGGGGCGGCCATTCCGGCGCCTATCCGACGATGCGCAGGTTCGACAATTCGTCCGCGATTTCCTTGAACTTGTCGGAAAGATTGGCGCCGGTCGCGTTCCAGTAGAGCTTCGCGGGACTTCCCGAACTGTCGTTGCGGAAGCGGGAGTTGGACGAGCACGCCTTGAGCGCGTCGATCTGCGCCTTTTCGTCGGACTTGGACGTGCTCAGATCGAGCGACACGGTCATGACGATGATGCCCTTGGCCTTGGCGCTTTCGCAAAGGGCGTTCATCTGCTGCGTCATGGCGCTGGTGTAGTTGTCGTTCGAATAGGTCGTCTTCCCGACCGTGGTGCCCATGAACATGCGGGTGTAGGATTCGCCCGGCTGCTTCAGGCCGGTGTAGCCGTAGGCCGAGTAGGTCGATTTGTTGGCCGCCGCGTCGGCATACCCCAGCGAGCTGGGCGTATAGTAGGTGTTGGCGCCGTCGGTGAGCACGATGACGACCTTGTCGTTGCCCTTCTCGGTCTCCACCCTGCCCTCGGTGAAGGGAGCATCGTGGGAAACGGTCCGCCATCCCCAGGCCAGGCCTTCGGGAACGTTCGTCGCCCCCAGCGGGGTCATCGCGTCGATCGCGTCCTCGATCTTCTTCTTACCGGCCGCGACGCTGACGTCGACGAGCGCCGTGATCGGCTTGGTGGTGCAGGAATCGTTCGGCCCGCTGCTGGCTGCCGCGGCGGACGTGCCCTCCCCGGCCGGCGTGAAGTACTTGGGCATGTATTTCTGCCGCGTCGAGGCGTTGCTGGAGGTCGTCACGTCGACCCACCAGCTGTTGGGTGCCGAACCGCCCGAGGTCTGGTCTGTCTCGTCGGGGGCGAACATCGGCACGAAGAGCGTCGCCGGCGTCGCCGTGAGCGGGGCGGCATCGTTGAGGTTGTAGGGATAGGGGCGCGCCTCGACGCATCCCTGCCAGCCGGCGAAGGCGCCGTAGGAATACTGGTACGCGCCGTTGTCGACCCAGCCATAGGTCCGGCACGATCCGCTCGACCTGTACGAGGTGCACACATACTGCATGTCCGCGACCCAGGACTTGCCGGTGACCCGCTTGACGTCGTTGAACATCGTGAAGCGGGTGACCTTCTGGTTCTCCTCCGCGCCCCAGTCCGCACCCTTCTTGTAGTAGATGCCGCCCGACAGCTGCACCTTCTTGGTCGAAGGCATGGTCGTCCAGTCGAAATCCTCGTGATGGATCGGCGAACGGCCATCGACGTCCATCCACGCGGCGGTGGCGTTGGAGGGACCCACATTCACGGAAGCGGCAAAGGGGACGAGCGAGAACTGCACCGGCTTGTCGACCTGCTTGAGCTGGTCGGCCTGCGCGGCGAGCGTGGAAACGAGTTGCTTGGCGGCGTCGCGCAGAAGCACGATCCGCTTCTTCCCCGATCCCGAACCCGTGTAGTCCATCGAGCCGGAGTTATCGAGGACGAGCGCGACCTCGAGCGTGTTCTTCAATCTCACCTTCGTCTCGGCCTGAAAATCCAGCACCGCCTTGTCGCTGCCGATGAGGCTGGTGAACCCGTCGAGGAAGAAGGGCTTGAAACTATGTGTCGCCGAGATCGTCAGCACACCGCCGCCGGTCCCCTCGTTGGGAAGGACGAGCGTGAACTTCGCGCCACCACCATCGATCCCGTTCAGGTTGGCGAGGAAGAAGTCCTTCGCGTAGGCGGTGGTCGCATCCTTGCTGGCGCCTTCGACGTAGTAGCGCGCAGCGGCGATGCCGGCCGCATCGAGGGCGTTCTGGACGATCGCCCGCTCTCTCGAAAGCTCGGTGTAGTCCACCGCCAGGGCGAGCGAGCCCAGGATCGGGATGATCGCCACCGCCGTGGCGATCGCATAATCGCCACGCACATCACGCAAGAATTTTCGGAACATCTGCCTGCACCCGCAAGAAACGAGCCCAACCAACGCGATCCTTAGGGATCATGTGTTAAAAATCCTTGCTGGGATTCCGCGGTATTCTTCGAATCGGGAGGAGATCGTCGGCGCGGCGCGATGGGACGTCAGAGATTGCCGGCAGATGGCCGGCGCCGTGTTTATTCCGGCCGACCGCTTGTCAATCGTCCAAATCAGGTGATCTATGATCATGCTGCCGCTGCACATACGCGGGGGGCGCGACATCGTCGGGGCGCACGCAGGCTGCCGGCAAGGAGTAGCCAGCATGACCGTCCGTACCCCAGAGACACCCCGGGAAGGGCCCGGCCATTCCGTTTCGCGCGATTTCGCCCTGCCCATCCTCGCGGCGGGGCTGGGTAAATGCTGATCCGCTACGGCTACGAGATCACGCTGACCTGCCAGCAGCCGACCGCGCTGGTGTGTCTCCTGTCGGTGCACCAGGACCGTGCGGCCGACATCAGGGTGCCGGAAGCCACCTTTACCGCGCCCGAAGTGCCCGTGACCAGCTATCGCGACCTGTTCGGCAATCTGTGCCGCCGTCTCGTCGCGCCGGCCGGCGACCTGACGATGTGGGGCGATGCAACGATCGAGGACGATGGCCAGCTCGACCCGGTTGTGCCTAGCGCCCGCGAGCGCACCGTGCCTGAACTGCCGGACGATTGCCTGGTCTACCTCATGGGCAGCCGCTACTGCGAGACCGATCGCCTGAGCCAGATCGCCTGGGATCTGTTCGGCTCACTGCCGCCGGGCTGGAGCCGGGTGCAGGCGATCTGCGACTTCGTCCACGACCATATCCGCTTCGATTACCAGCAGGCGCGCTCGACCCGCACCGCATTCGACGCCTACCACGAGCGGGTCGGCGTGTGCCGCGACTTCGCGCATCTCGCCGTCGCGTTCTGCCGCTGCCTCAACATTCCCGCCCGCTACGTGAACGGCCATCTCGGCGACATCGGCGTGCCCGTCGTAGACCCGATGGATTTCAGCGCCTGGATCGAGGTCTTCCTCGACGACACCTGGTACACGTTCGACCCGCGAAACAACGTGCCGCGCATCGGCCGGATCGTCGTGGCGCGCGGTCGCGACGCGGCGGACATTCCGCTCGTCAATTCGTTCGGGCCGCACGTGCTCAAGGGATTTCGCGTGTGGACCTACGAGGTCGCCGAGGCGACGCCCCGCTGAAACGCAGAAGGGGCGGACGCCCGCCCCTTCCGAAGATCCCGTTGCCGGAAATCCTTACATCGCGTCGGTGATGTCCGCCGTCCATGCGCCTTCCGGCTTTTCCTTGATGATGCCCTGGTTGACCAGCGCGTCGGCGGTGCGCTCGTAGGCATCCTCGCGCAGCTTGGCGTCCGGCTCGCCGATCAGCTTGGCGACCTCGCCCATCATGCGCACCTGGTGGTTCTCGTCCTGGCCGCCATTGTCCATGACGATACCGGCCGCCTCTTCCGGGTTGGCGATGGCGTATTCCCAGCCCTTCATCGAAGCGCGCACGAAACGGACCATCTTGTCCTTGAAAGCCTCGTCCTCAAGGTTCTCCTCAAGAACGTAGAGCCCGTCCTCCAGAAGGTCGTTGCCCATCTCGGTGTAGTTGAAGACGATCAGGTCCTCGGGCTTGTAGCCGGCGTCGATCAGCTGCCAGTACTCGTTGTAGGTCATGACCGAGATGCAGTCGGCCTGCTTCTGGATCAGCGGCTGCACGTCGAAGCTCTGCTTCAGCACCGTCACGCCCTCGGGGCCGCCTTCGGTCGAATAGCCGAGCTTGTTCATCCAGGCATAGAACGGATATTCGTTGCCGAAGAACCAGACGCCGAGCGTGTGGCCGGGGAAATCCGCCTCGGACTTGATCGGGCCGTCGGCCGGGCAGACGAGCTGCATGCCGGCGTTTTTGTACGGCTGGGCGATGTTGACCAGGTCGACGCCCTTCTCGCGCGCCGAGAGAGCCGCCGCCATCCAGGTGACGATGACGTCCGCGCCGCCGCCGGCGATCACCTGTTCGGGCGCGATGTCGGGGCCGCCCGGCTTGATGGTGACGTCGAGGTCCTCTTCTTCATAGAAGCCCTTCTCCTTGGCGACGAAATAACCCGCGAACTGGGCCTGGGCGACCCATTTCAGCTGCAGCGTCACCTCGTCGGCGGCCAGCGCCGGCAGGGCGGCGAGCGACATGGCGCCCGCGAGCATCGAAACGATCATTTTTTTCATGTCTTTTTCCCTCTGAAGTTGTGTCTATCCACCGCGGACAGACGGATGCCAGAACGTCACGGCCCGCTCGAGGAGGGCCAGGACACCGTAGAAGATCGACCCCGCCAGCGCCGCGACGGCGATTTCCGCCCACACCATGTCGACGTTCATCCTGCCGACTTCGGTGGAGATGCGAAAACCCATGCCGACCACGGGCGTGCCGAAGAACTCGGCCACGATAGCGCCTATGAGCGCCAAAGTGGAGTTGATTTTCAATGCGTTGAAGATGAAGGGCGCCGCGGCCGGAAGCCGCAGCTTCGCCAGCGTCTGCCAGTAGCCGGCGGCATAGGTGCGCATCAGGTCGCGCTCCATGGCGCCAGAGGCCGCCAGCCCCGCGACCGTATTCACCAGCATCGGGAAGAAGGTCATCACCACGACCACCGCCGCCTTTGACGGCCAGTCAAAGCCGAACCACATGACCATGATGGGCGCGATGCCGATGATGGGGAGCGCCGAGACCATGTTGCCGATGGGCATCAGCCCGCGGCGCAGGAAAAGGAACCGGTCGGCCAGCACCGCGACGGCGAAGCCCGTACCGCAGCCGATCGCATAGCCGATGACAACCGCCTTGAAGATCGTCTGGTTCACGTCCGCCGCCAGCACCGGCCAGGACTGCGCGATGCGCAGGCCGACCGCGCTCGGGGGCGGCAGGAGGACGAACGGGATGCCGGCGCCGCGTGTGATGGTTTCCCACAGGATCAGAAGCCAGGCGCCGAATATCGCCGGTACCAAAAGCCGCAGCAGCGCATCGATCTGGCGCGAGGACGATCGTATGTCGGACAGCACGGTCACCAGCCGCCACGCGAGCAGCCATGCCGCGGCGACCAGCACGAAGTAGGCGAGCGTCGCGGTGCCCTCGTTGCCGGCGATCATGGCGATCAGGAGCCATGCGGCGCCATGCACGCAGACGAAGAGGAACGCGGCTTCTGCAGGTCTGGACGGTCCGGTGACGGGGAACACCGCGCCCGCGACAATCAGCGCGAAGACGAGCACGGTCGGTCCCGCGCTGCCTTCCGCCACGATCAGCGGCAGGCCGAACAGCGCCGCGACGCACAGCAGGAGCGCCGGGATCGACTGCCAGGGGAGACGGGTTCCGAGCGCGGTCATGGATGGCACCGGGCGGTGGAGACATCGAGACCCCCACCCCCTCGAGGGGAGGGGTTAGGGATGGGAACAAATTCAGCCACAGGCACGATCATCCAGCCCGCGCCCCCATCGCCCGTTCGGTGATGCGCCCGGCCAGCCCGACAAGGCTGACGAGCAGCACCGCAACGATCGAGCCGGCCACCAGCGCGGCGAACATGTCGATCGTCTGGCTGTAGTAGGAGCCGGAGAGCAGCTTGGCGCCGATGCCGGCCACCGCGCCGGTCGGCAGTTCGCCAACGATGGCGCCGACGAGGCTTGCCGCGACGGCGACCTTCATCGAGGCGAACAGGAACGGCACGGACGACGGCACCCGCAGCTTCCAGAAGGTCTGGGCCTGGCTGGCATTGTATGTATGCATGAGGTCGAGATGGGTGATCTCGGGCGAGCGCAAGCCCTTCACCATACCAACCGCGACGGGGAAGAAGGACAGATAGGTCGATATCAGCGCCTTGGGGATCAGCCCCGTCACGCCGATCGCCGCGAAGACGACGACGATCATCGGCGCCAGCGCAAGGATCGGGATCGTCTGCGAGGTGATGATCCACGGCATCAGGCTGCGGTCGAGGCTGGTCACGTGGACGATGCCCACCGCGATCGCAATCCCGAGCGCTGTGCCGAAGGCGAAGCCGAGCACGGTCGAGGAGAGTGTCACCCAGGCGTGGTAGACGAGGCTGCGGGTCGAGGTGACCTTCCGCAGGAAGGTGTTCTCGAAGAAATTGACCGCCACCTGGTGCGGCGCCGGCAGCGTGGGCTTGGGTTGCGACATGGTCTTGACCACGAACTCCCACTGCCCCGGCGTCTCGCCCGCGCGCCGGTCGAGATCGCGCTGGAACGGGGCGTTCATGGCATAGGCGCCGACATACCAGACCGCCACGATCGCGGCGAGGATGACGAGCACGGGAACGATCCGGTTCATGCCGCCGCCCTCCCCCAGCGCGGAATCTCGGGCCCGCACGCCGCGATGATGGCTTCCGCGTCGTCTCGCGATATCCTCCTTGCGACACTGACCTGACCGGAACCGGTCCTGATCTTCAGCGCCGATTGCGGAATGCGCTTGCCGTTGACTTTCACGGTGATGCCCGGGTCGTCCGAAACCCAGTGCATGTCGCCCATCGCGTCGATCGGCAGGCGGGTCGTCCCGCCCAGGCCGAGGATCTTGCGCGATACCGAAACCGCCGCGGGGGTGATGACGAGGACCGTCCGCCCGAACAGCTTCCAGAGGATGTTGATCAGCGCGAAGGCTACGCCGATGACCCAGGCGACGAGCCACATGACGAAGAAGGCGCCCGACTGACCCTTGTCCCGCTCGACCATGAGCAGCATCACGGCAAGCAGGCCGCCGAAGCTCCAGAAGACGAGAAAGAATACCGGGACGACGACGGCTCCGATTCCGCCCGCGGGCTTGATGGACACCGTGGTGACCCCCTGCCGGTTGCGGACGGAAATACGCCGCGACAGCCTCCTGTTCTCGCTCACTCAGGCATCCTCATAACTATGCCCCGCCCTCAGGCCCTCGCGCACGCGGTGGGCGATCGCCAGGAATTCGGGAGTCTCGCGGATGTCGAGCGGCCGCTCCTTCGGCAGCGTCGAGTGGATGACGTCGGTGACGCGGCCCGGCCGTGGGCTCATGACGACGATCTTGGTCGACAGGTAGACGGCCTCCGGGATCGAGTGGGTGACGAAGCAGATCGTCTTCGTCGTGCGGGTCCAGAGATCCAGGAGCTGTTCGTTCAGGTGGTCGCGCACGATCTCGTCGAGCGCCCCGAAGGGCTCGTCCATCAGGAGGAGGTCGGCGTCGAAGGCGAGCGCGCGGGCGATCGAGGCGCGCTGCTGCATGCCGCCGGAAAGCTGCCAGGGGAACTTCTTCTCGAAGCCGGACAGATTGACGAGGTCGAGCGTGCGCTTCACCCGCTCGCGCTGCTCGGCCGCGGGCATGCCCATGATCTCGAGCGGCAGGGCGACGTTCTTCTCGATGGTGCGCCAGGGATAGAGCGCCGCCGCCTGGAAGACGTAGCCGTAGGCACGGCGTTTGCGCGCCTCGTCGGGCGACATTTCGTTGACCGTGATCGTGCCGGCGGTGGGCTGCTCCAGGTCGGCGATCACGCGCAGGAAGGTGGTCTTGCCGCAGCCCGACGGGCCGATGAAGGAGACGAACTCGCCCTTGCCGATCTCCAGATTGACGTCCGAGAGCGCGTGTACCGGACCGTCCGCGGTTTCGAAGGTAAGCCCCAGACCCGACGCATGGATGATCGGCGCGAGCCCGGCGCCCGCCTCAGCAGTTCTGGTCCGACTGTCGGAAGCGTTCATTCCTGCTCCTTTGCCATCCTCGATCGGACACCCATACGCCAAAAAACCCATCCGGCCAGCGCTCCGGAGACGGGCAGGTTTTCGCCCAGGTCCGGACAGGCGGACAGCATCGGCGCGACGGTGACGGCCGGGAACGGCCTCCCGATCAAGCTCACACCCCGCTGGCGGGGATGCCGGTGCGCTCGACCTTGCGCGGGGCGACAAGCTCCTTCCAGGTCGACAGCGCCTTGCTCACGGCCTGGTGCGGTTCGCGGGCGACGAACTGGCCGTGGCCAGGCTTGGCCTTGACTTCGAAATTCTCCACCGCGATCTCGCCGCGCGTCAGGACGTATCTCGGCAGGCCCTTCACCTCGATGCCCTCGAAGACGTTGTAGTCGATCGCCGACTGCTGCGCGCCCGACGTGATCGTCTTGGTCTTCTCGGGATCCCACACGATGATGTCGGCATCCGCGCCTTCCACGATCGCACCCTTCCTGGGGTACATGTTGAGGATCTTGGCGATGTTGGTGGAGGTGACGGCGACGAACTCGTTCATCGTCAGACGCCCGGTGTTGACGCCCCTGGTCCATAGCACCGGGAGGCGATCCTCCAGTCCTCCCGTGCCGTTGGGGATCTTCGTGAAATCGCCGACGCCATAGCGCTTCTGCTCGGTGGTGAAGGCGCAGTGGTCGGTCGCCACCACCTGCAGCGAACCGGCCGAAAGGCCTGCCCAGAGCGAATCCTGATGCTGCTTGTTGCGGAAGGGCGGGCTCATGACGCGGCGCGCGGAATGGTCCCAGTCCTTGTCGAAATACTCGCTCTCGTCGAGCACCAGGTGCTGGATGAGCGGCTCGCCGTAGACGCGCATGCCCTTCTGCCGCGCGCGGCGGATCGCCTCGTGGCTCTGCTCGCAGGAGGTGTGCACGACGTAGAGCGGCGCGCCCGCCATGTCGGCGATCATGATGGCGCGATTGGTCGCTTCGCCTTCCACCTCGGGCGGCCGCGAATAGGCGTGCGCCTCAGGCCCGTCATTGCCCTCGTCGAGCAGCTTCTGCTGCAGCTGCGCCACCACGTCGCCGTTCTCGGCATGGACAAGCGGCAGCGCGCCGAGCGCGGCGCAGCGCTGGAACGACGAATACATCTCGTCGTCGTTGACCATCAGCGCGCCTTTGTAGGCCATGAAGTGCTTGAACGAGGTGATGCCCTTGTCGACCACCTGCTGCATCTCGTCGAAGACTTGCTCGCTCCACCAGGTGATGGCCATGTGGTAGGAATAGTCGCAGCAGGCGCGGGTCGACTTGTTCGACCACATGTCGATCGCCTCGAGCAGCGACTGGCCCGGCGACGGCAGGCAGAAATCCACCACCATGGTGGTGCCGCCCGAAAGGGCTGCCCGCGTGCCGCTCTCGAAATCGTCCGTGGAATAGGTGCCCATGAAGGGCATCTCCAGATGCGTGTGAGGATCGATGCCGCCCGGCATGATGTAGCATCCGGTCGCGTCGATCTCGTGGTCGGCATGCAGGTCGTGCCCGATGGCGACGATCTTGTCGTGCTTGATCAGCACATCCGCCTTCCAGCTCCGGTCGGCAGTGACGATGGTTCCGTTCTTGATGACTTTGGACATTGTGTACCTCCGAAAATCTCAGTTTCGCAATGTGGCAAGTTTCAACCCAAAGCCGATGAAGACGAGGCCCGTCAAAGCCTTGACCCCGCGCTGAACACCCCCGCTGCGGGCTGCAGCGGACAGCCGATCGAACAGAAGTACGATCGGGCCGAACCATGCGACGTTCAGACAGGCATGGACCATGACGAGCAGGTAGGCCGCGAGCGGCGAGCCGCCGTCATGGGGCATGAACTGCGGAAAGGCGGCAATATAGAACATCGCGACCTTCGGATTGAGCGCATTGGTGAGGAACCCCTCGCCGAAGGCCTTGGCGAGCGTCCGCCGCCGCCGTGCCGGCGCGACCTGCGCGAGCTTCGCCGGACTGCCGCGCCCGGCTTCGACGAGCGCCTTCACCCCGATCCAGATCAGATAGGCCGCGCCGAGGAGCTTGACCGCCGTGAACAGATTGGCCGACTGAAGAAGCAGCACCGACAGGCCGAAGATCGCGAACGTGCCGTGCACGAAAAACGCGACCACGAACCCCGCGATGTTGGCGAAACCGGCCGCCCTGCCCGACGTCGGCACCGTCTTCGCGATCAGTACGCCGTTGGGACCGGGCGACATGATGAGCAGCGCGGCCATGGCAGCAAAGGCAAGGACGGTGGGAAGCGTCATGCGGGCAGATCCCCTACTCCACGATCCCCGCCGTTTCCACCACCGCGTGGAACAGCACGTCGGTCCCGGCCCGCGCCCACTCCTTCGAAATCTCCTCCGCCTCGTTGTGGCTGAGACCGTCGACGCAGGGGCACATCACCATGGCCGTCGGCGCTACGCGGTTGATCCAGCAGGCGTCATGGCCGGCGCCGGACACGATGTCGCGGTGCGAGTAGCCCAGCCGTTCGGCCGCGTCGCGCACGGCCTTCACGCAGCCTTCGTCGAAGGTGACGGGATCGAAATGGCCGACAGGCTCGACCTCGAAGCCGATGTCGAGCGCCTCGCAGATGGTGGCGATGCCCTCTTCAATGCGCGCACGCATCTCGTCGAGGATGTCCTTGTCCGGACAGCGGATGTCGATGGTGAAGACCGCCTTGCCGGGGATGACGTTGCGCGAATTGGGATAGACCTCGACATGACCGATCGCGCCGACGGCGTCGGGCTGGTAGTCCATCGCCACTTCGTGCACGAGTTCGGTGACCCGCGCCATGCCGAGCCCGGCGTTTCTGCGCTTGGGCATCGGCGTCGAGCCGGTGTGGGCATCCTTGCCCGTCAGCGTCACCTGCAGCCACCACAGCCCCTGGCCGTGGGTGACCACGCCGATGTCGACGTCCTCGTCCTCCAAGATCGGTCCCTGCTCGATATGCAGTTCGAAGAAGGCGTGCATCTTGCGCGCGCCGACCTCCTCCTCGCCCTTCCAGCCGATGCGCTCCAGTTCGTCGCCGAAGCGCTTGCCATCCCGGTCCTGGCGCGCGTAGGCCCAGTCCTGCTCGTGCTGGCCGGCGAAAACGCCCGAGGCGAGCATGGCCGGCGCGAAGCGCGTGCCTTCCTCGTTGGTCCAGTTGGTCACCACGATCGGGTGCCTCGTCTTGATGCCGAGATCGTTCAGCGTGCGGACCACCTCCAGTCCGCCGAGCACGCCCAGCACCCCGTCATACTTGCCGCCGGTCGGCTGCGTGTCGAGATGGCTGCCGACATAGACCGGCAGCGCGTCCGGGTCGGTGCCCTCGCGGCGGGCGAACATGGTGCCCATCTGGTCGACGCCCATGGTCAGGCCCGCCTCCTCGCACCAGCGCTTGAAGAGATGGCGCCCCTCGCCGTCGGCGTCGGTCAGGGTCTGGCGGTTGTTGCCGCCGGCGACGCCGGGCCCGATCTTCGCCATCTCCATGAGCGAATCCCACAAACGGTCTGGATTGATTCGCAGATTTTCGCCCGGTGCGGCCATGCGGCAGGTCCTCAGTTCTTCAGTTCGGTCTCCACGAAGGACATCGGCGCGGCCCCCGCGTTGACGACGTTGTGCTCCACGCCCTCGTCCCGACGGTAGGTCGCTCCCGCCTCCATGTCGACCCGGCGACTACCGCCGCCGGGCTCCTCCAGCAGGAAGGCGCAGGGCGTCAACGTGGTCACGACATAATCCATGCCGTGCCGGTGCCATCCCGTCTCCGCTCCGGGAGCGAAATCCCAGCGCGTGACGCGAACCTTCGCGTCGTCGACAAGAACCTCGTGCGTGGCCTGCGGACGCGACATGAGGCTATTCCACCTCGTTCAGGACGGTGCGCACGCAATCGACCAGTTCGTCGATCTGGCCCTTTTCGATGATCAGCGGCGGCGAGAGCGCGATGATGTCGCCGGTGGTGCGGATCAGGCAGCCCTTCTCGAAGGCCTTCACGAAGGCCGAGAAGGCACGCTTGGTTGGCTGACCGGCGATCGGCTGAAGCTCGATGGCACCGACCAGCCCGATGTTGCGGATGTCGATGACGTTGGGCGCGTCCTTCAGCGAATGCAGCGCGTCGGCCCAGTAGGGCGCGAGTTCGGCGCCGCGCGTCAGCAGCCCCTCTTCCTTGTAGGTGTCGAGCGTGGCGAGCGCGGCGGCGCAGGCGATCGGGTTACCGGAATAGGTGTAGCCGTGGAAGAACTCGATCATGTGCTCCGGCCCGGCCATGAAAGCGTCGTGGATCTCCTTCTTGACGAACACCGCGCCCATGGGGATGACGCCGTTGGAGACGCCCTTGGCCGTGGTGATGATGTCGGGGATCACATCGAAATAGTCTGCCGCGAACGGCGTGCCGAGACGCCCGAAGCCGGTGATGACCTCGTCGAAGATCAGAAGGATGCCGTGCTTCGTGCAAATGTCGCGCAGCTTCTTGAGGTACCCCTTCGGCGGGATGAGCACGCCGGTGGAACCCGCCACCGGCTCCACGATCACCGCCGCGATGGTCGATGCGTCGTGCAGGGTGACGATGCGTTCTAGTTCGTCCGCCAGTTCCGCGCCGTGCTCGGGCTCGCCTTTCGTGAAGGCATTCTTGCCCGGCAGGTGGGTGTGCGGCATGTGGTCGACGCCCGTCAGTAGCGTGCCGAACATCTTGCGGTTCGTGACGATGCCGCCGACAGAGATGCCGCCGAAATTGACACCGTGATAGCCGCGCTCGCGGCCGATCAGGCGGGTGCGCGATCCCTCCCCCTTCACGCGCTGGTAGGCCAGCGCGATCTTCAGGGCCGTCTCGACCGATTCGGAGCCCGAATTGGTGAAGAACACATGGTCCATGCCTTCCGGCGCGACGTCGACCAGGCGGTTCGCCAGTTCGAAGACGATCGGATGACCCATCTGGAAGGCCGGCGCGTAGTCGAGTTCGCCCGCCTGGTGCGTGATCGCCTCGGTGATCTTCGGCCGGCAGTGGCCGGCGTTGACGCACCAAAGCCCGGCCGTGCCGTCGAGGATCTTGCGGCCGTCGGTCGTCGTGTAGTGCATGTCCTTGGCAGAGGCCAGCATGCGCGGCGACTGCTTGAACTGCCGATTGGCGGTGAAAGGCATCCAGAACGCGGAAAGATCGTTCGGCGCCACATTGAGACGGTTCGACATACCAAGCCTTTCTTGTTTTCTTGAGCCCCTCGCCCTCGCCGGCCGATGCTTGGTCTGTCCGCGCCGACGCGCTTGCAATTTTTGACCGGTTGGACAAACGTTAGCACCGCCACATGAGCGGTCAAGGGAATACTAGCCCGAAGCCGCGCTCCGCAGCGCGCTCCACGGGCAGGCCACGAACTGGTCCAGTCCGTTGGGCCACCGGAGCAGCGAGGAAGGCGGCCGGTCATGGACGAAAAGGTGCGCAAGCCGCGCACGCGCATTCAGGTCGAGAAGCGCGAGCTGATCCTCGAGGCAGCGCTCGAATGCTTCTCACAACACGGGTTTCGCGGCGCGACCATCGACCAGATCGCGGCGTCGGCCGGCATGTCGAAACCCAACCTGCTCTACTATTTCAAGAGCAAGGACGACATCCACCGCACCCTGATCCAGCGCCTGCTCGACACCTGGCTGGCACCACTGCGCGAGATCGACGATATCGGCGATCCCGTCACGGAACTCAGGAGCTACATCCGCCGCAAGCTGGAGATGGCGCGCGATTATCCGCGCGAGAGCCGTCTTTTCGCGAACGAGATCCTGCAGGGCGCGCCGCGCATCCTGCCGATGCTGGAAGGCGAGCTGAAGTCGCTGGTGGACGAAAAAAGCGAGGTGATCCGGCGCTGGATGCGAACCGGCAAGATCGCCCGCACAGACCCTTACCACCTCATCTTCGCCATCTGGGCGACGACCCAGCACTATGCCGACTTCGATGTGCAGGTGCGCGCCGTGCTCGGCCCCAAACGCGACGGCGAAGGCCGCTTCGAGGACGCGGCGCGGTTCCTGGAGCAGCTGTTTGTCGAGGGGCTGAAGCCGAAGGGATGAGAACCGCGGGGTGAAGCTTCCCAACGTGATTGGGGCGTTGGATCAGTCGCGGAAGGTTCGAGCCTAACCGAGTTGGCGAAGCTATTCAGGATCGGCGGCCGCTTCGCGCCTGCTGCTGGACAAGAAGCCCGTCACAATCCACAGGCAGCTATGCCGATTCTCGCTGTCTGGAATCTCTCAGCAACTCCTGCGTGGCAGCCAAGTCCTGCGGCCGCCCCAGATAGTAGCCTTGAGCGAGCGGCACCCCCAATGCCCTCAGCGTATCCAGTTCGGCCTGCGTCTCGACGCCCTCGGCAATGATCACGCAATCCGTCTTGATGGCAAAGTATATGAGGGCCGCCGCCAAGGCTTGGCGCGCCTGGTCCGTATCGACGTCGCGGGTCAAGCTCATGTCGAGCTTGATGAGATCGGGGCTAAGGCTGAGAACGTGCTGCAGCCCCGAATACCCGGCCCCCGCGTCATCGACGGCGATCCGGACACCCGCTTGGCGCAAAGGCGCTATCGCTGCAGCCAGGGCCGTATAGTCAGCGACGGGCGCATGCTCGGTAATCTCGAGCACAAGTCGGTCCTTGGGAACGTTGGCCAGCACACGAGGCAATTCGCCACTCAGGATCGTCTGGGGAGCGGCATTGAGGGAAAGATAGATGTCTCCCGGCAGATGCCGGAAGGCTTCGAAGGCCTTCTCCAAGACAGCGAGTTCGAGAGCAACGCCACAGCCGCTCTCGAAGGCGTCCTTGAACCACTGATCGGGCGAGCGGTAGGGTTCGACCGTGAAGCGGCACAAGGCTTCCAACCACGTGGGCCGCGATGAATTGAAAGCCACGATGGGCTGGTAGACGATTTTGAAGGCGTCCTGGGCGAGAACCTGCTCCACCAGCGCGCGTCTGTCTTGCGCCTCCCGTTCTCGTTCCTTCCGGTCATTGATCTGGCTCGCCGCCATGTCCGCGAATATCTTCATCATCTTCAGGTCGCGGTCGTTCAACGTCTTGTTCGGTGAAGGGCTGAGGCAACAGAACATCCCGAACGGAATGCCGTCCTTACCCTTGAGCGGCACGCTCATATGCGCACCGATCGGCACATCCCTCGTTATCGGCATGGAACGCGCAAGCTCGTAGTCTGCCGTATCGGCCATCAGTTCGGGAAGCCTGCCTGCCAGGATGTGGCGGCAGTAGACATCGTCCAGCGAGCGGACGTCGCCCACCTTGATGAGCGCCTCAAGCCCTGGCGCGTCGACCTCCGCAAAAACGGAGTCGTTCCCGACAAACTCCGAGATGTAGGCCACCTCCATGCCGAGATGCTTCCTGATCGAAGCCAGAGCGAGCTTGACGGATTCGTCGGAACCAGCCCCGACGAGGGATGAAAGTGACTTCTGCACGACCTTACCTCATTGCGGGGCTGACCATGGGGCAGAATTCTTTAGGGATCGTAACGCCCGACTGAACACATCGGCGAAAGCGCCTGTCCGGAAGGGCGGGAGGGAAAACCCGCCGAATTCGCCAAATTGCGCCGAATTGCGAAAGCGGAACTTCAAACCCGCGCCGTACCCTGACGGCTCCTGAGGAGCCAGCACCAGTGAGAGAGCTCATTGCCGTTCTGATCGACGGCGAGAATGTCGCTTCGAGCCATATCGCCGCGATCATGAAGAAAGCCGAGAGCATCGGAGAGCCGGTGACCGGCTGCGTGGTCGGCGATTTTTCGGCGAACAGACTGGGAGAATGGGCAAGAGCCGCGCCCCGGCACGCGCTCGAACTCGTCTATCAGCCGTCATGCGGCAAGGGGATGAACTCGGCCGACATCGCCCTGACGATCCGCGCCATGGACCTGCTGGCCTCCGGCGCGTTCCGGGGCTTCCTGCTCGTCTCCAGCGATCGCGACTTCGCCCCGCTGGCCCTTCGCCTCCGCCGCGCGGGCGTGGCCGTCTACGGCATGGGCGAGGCGAAAGCCGGCGGCGCGTGGCGGAATGCCTGCACGCAATTCTTCGATCTCGTCGCCATCCCGACTGGCACGCCGGCTACCGCCACGGGTGCAAACCCGGCCACGATCGAGAAGCAAGCCGCGCCGCCGAACACCGCATGGGGCCAGCAGGACAGGGAAGCGGTCAGGGGAATCCTCAGAAGTTCGGCTCGCGATGGAGCATCCTGGGTCAAGCTGTCGCAACTCGGCCAATCCGTGCGCGACGTCTCGAAGGAACTCGGCGCACGCCTGGGAAACGGAAAACTCCTCAAGAACCTGCGGACGGACGCCTCGGTCGAAGTACGCGGGCAAGGCTCGGGAATCGTGGTGCGGCTGAAGCCGTGCGAAGAGAACGGACCGGCGACAATACGGGCGCCTGCTGCTGCGCGTGCGGCCGGGCCGAAGCGCTGTGCCGGCGTGACACTGGCAAGCGTCGAGTGAGACACGTTATCCGAGCGTGCAACCATGAAGGGACGTACGAAGTTCGCAAGCTGAAGCGCAGGTGGTACATCTCAAAGATCGCGGCGCGCTTTGGCAGCGCGATGGATCCGGTTCCCCATGTACCGGATGTTACCCGGTCAGTATCCCAGCCAAACCACGCCGACAACGACGAGCGCGAATACGGTCATGAACGCGATACCAAGCCTGACGGTGCGGCTATCGGCATGGGTGAGGGATTTTTCGTAGGCTTCATCGCCGAGTTCCTCGCGCGCCAGCCTCTCCCGCAATGCCCGTGCAGCTTCGTTGTCGCCGCGCTGCATCTGCTTGTAATAGCCGGACATGTCGTTCCCCCTCGTTTCGAGCAGTGTCGCGCAGGACCTGCACGGGGTGCAAGAGCGCGGCGGGATCGGATGGAGGATCCCGCCGCGTCATCGATATCTCGAAGCAGCCAGTCCGGCTCCTTTCCCCTGCTCCATTATCGTCCCGGTGCGCGCCCGCTGCGGACGGCTCCCTCCCGAGTTGCGCGTGGTGCGCGCGCGGCGCATTGTTGCGTGCGAGCAAGGCGCGTCGGCTCGCGCCGGATGAAGGAGGACAGTCATGGCGCAGATGTTTGTGATGTACCGCACGCCGGCAGACCGGGCGGAATTCGACCGGTATTATTTCGGAACCCACGTGCCGATCGCCAAGAAGATCCCCGGCCTGCGGCGCTACGAGGTCAGCGACGGCAGGATCGGCACGCCGGGCGGCGTGTCGGACTACCACCTGATCGCGACGCTCACCTTCGACAGCCGCGCTGACATCGAGAAGGGACTGGAATCGGATGAGGGCAAAGCCGCCGCCGCCGACCTCGCCAATTTCGCCGGCGCGGGCGTGGAACTGTTCTTCTGCGATACGAAAGAGGTGTAGGGGCGTACAGCAATTGCGGCGGCGCGGCGGCGGCCCTGCCCTCGACCATCGCGCGGCCCCCCATCCGCCCCTTTGGGGCACCTTCTCCCCGTGAACGGGGAGAAGGAGGCAAGGCGTGCGATGGGCGCCCCATCCGCCAGCGCCATCAGATACCTCAGGCGGCCAGGATCGATCGTCCGCCGCGCGATAGCGGCAGTCCTGCCGCCTCCCCCTCCTTCGTCATCCTCGGCCGACCGGAGCGCAGCGCAGGGAGAGCCGAGGATCGATGCCCGAGCGGTGGCGACGCGCAAGGTGGCGGAAGACGGGGGCGATTCTACACCGCCTCACGCTGCCGAAATTAACAGGCATAGATCCCAGGGTCGGCGCGATGCCGCTCCGCGGCTGCTCCGCCCTGGGATGACGAAGGTGGGGCGCCAACCGTGCGCCGCCTCCCTCCGCTTCGTTGCGTTCGTAGCACCTACTCCGCCGCCACCCGCGTCGCCGGATTGTTCGGGTGCGTGGTCCAGTTGGCGTAGGTCGGCTTCACCACCTCGCCGGTGCGCTGGTCGAGCGCGCCGGCCGCTAGCGGCTGCATGGTGATGCAGTTCTCGACCGGGCAGACGTTGACGCAGAGATTGCAGCCGACGCACTCGTCGTCCATCACCTCGAAGTGGCGCTTGCCGTCGACCATCGCGGTGATCGCCTGGTGCGAGGTGTCCTCGCAGGCGATGTGGCAGCGGCCGCACTTGATGCACAGGTCCTGGTCGATGCGCGCCTTGGTGACGTAGTTGAGGTTCAAGTACTGCCAGTCGGTGACGTTGGGCGTGGCGCGGCCAACGAAGTCGGAAAGCGTCCGGTGGCCCTTTTCGTCCATCCAGTTCTCCAGCCCCGCGATCATCTCCTGGACGATCTTGAAGCCGTAGGTCATGGCCGCCGTGCAGACCTGCGCGTTGCCGGCGCCGAGCGCCATGAACTCGGCCGCGTCGCGCCAGGTGGTGATGCCGCCGATGGCCGAGATCGGCAGGCCGGCGGTCTCGGGATCGCGCGCGATCTCGGCCACCATGTTCATGGCGATCGGCTTCACCGCCGGGCCGCAATAGCCGCCATGCGTGCCCTTGCCGTCGATCATCGGCTCGGGCGAAAAAGTGTCGAGATTGACGCCGGTGATCGAGTTGATGGTGTTGATGAGCGACACCGCGTCCGTTCCGCCGGCGTGGGCCGCGCGCGCCGGCTTGCGGATGTCGGAGATGTTGGGGGTGAGCTTGGTGATCACCGGCATGCGGGTGTTGGCCTTGCACCAGCGCACGACCATCTCGACATATTCGGGCACCTGACCGACCGCCGAGCCCATGCCGCGCTCGCTCATCCCGTGCGGGCAGCCGAAATTGAGCTCGATGCCGTCTGCCTCGGTCTCCTCGACCAGCGGGAGGATGGCCTTCCACGCCTCCTCCACGCAGGGCACCATGAGCGAGACGACCAGCGCCCGGTCCGGCCAGTTCTTCTTCACCTGCTTGATTTCGCGGAGGTTCACGTAGAGGTCGCGGTCGGTGATGAGCTCGATGTTGTTGAGGCCGAGCAGCCGCCGGTCCGCGCCCCAGATCGCGCCGTAGCGCGGTCCGTTGACGTTGACCACCGGCGGCCCCTCCTCGCCCAGCGTCTTCCAGACCACGCCGCCCCAGCCCGCCTTGAAGGCGCGCTCGACGTTGTAGGCCTTGTCGGTCGGCGGCGCGGATGCCAGCCAGAAGGGATTGGGCGACTTGATGCCGACGAAGTTGCTGGAAAGGTCTGCCATGGCTCATGCTCTCCCATTAGAGGTGAGTGTCCGATGCATGCTCTCCGCCGCATCCCTGCCCGCGGCGACGGCCGCCACCGTCAGATCCTCACGAGCATCCGCCACGCAGTCGCCGCCGGCCCAGACCTTGGCCATCGAGGTGCGGCCTTCCGCGTCGACCTTGATGCGGCCGCGCTCCAGCGCGATGGAATTGCCGCTGCCGTTGAGGGGTGCTGCGTCGAACGACTGGCCGATCGCCTTGAACACCTGGTCGGCCGCCAGCGTGATCGTTTCGCCGGTGCCGGCCAGCTTTCCGTCCTTGATCGCGGTGTATTCGAGCTCGATGCCCACCGTGCTGCCATTGACGCCGACGATGCGCTTGGGCTGCATCCAGTGCCGGATGGTGACGCCGTTGGCCGCGGCGAGGTCCTGCTCGTAGACCGACGCGTTCATGTTTTCCTTGCCGCGACGATAGCAGATGGTCACCTCTTCCGCACCGAGCAGACGCGCCTGCACGGCGGCGTCGATCGCCGTCATGCCGCCGCCCAGAACCACCACCCTTCGCCCCACCGGCAAATCCGCAAGGTCGCTCGCCTGGCGCAGCTCGGCGATGAAGTCGACGGCGTCGCGCACGCCCTCCGCCTCCTCGCCCTCTCCGCCGAGCGCGTTCACGCCGGCAAGTCCCATGCCGAGGAACACCGCGTCGTAGCTGGCGGTGAGTTCAGCCAGCGAGAAATCGCGCCCCAGCGCCTTGCCGTTCTCGACAGTGATGCCGCCGACCGAAAGAATGTAGTCGACCTCGGCCTGGGCGAAACCATCGACCGTCTTGTAGCTCGCGATGCCGTACTCGTTGAGGCCGCCCGATTTCGGCTTGGCCTCCAGGACCGTGACGTCGTGCCCCTTCACGGCCAGCCGGTGCGCGCAGGCGAGCCCGGCCGGGCCGGCACCGACGACCGCGACCTTCTTGCCCGTCGGCGCGGCGCGCGGGAAGAACTGCTTGTCCTGCGCCATCGCAGTGTCGGTCGCGTAGCGCTGCAGCATGCCGATCTTCACCGGCTTGCCTTCCGCGATTTCGCGCACACACACCTCTTCGCACAGCGTCTCGGTCGGGCAGACGCGGGCGCACATGCCACCGAAGATGTTCTGTTCGAAAATCGTCTTGGCGGCGCCCAGCGGATTGCCGGTCGCGATCTCGCGGATGAACAGCGGAATGTCGATCGCGGTCGGACACGCCTGCATGCAGGGAGCGTCGTAGCAGAAGTAGCAGCGGTCGGACTCGACCAGAGCCTCGTGCCGATCGAAGGGCGGATGGAGATCGGAGAAGTTGTCCGCATACTGCCCGGACGGGAGCCTGCCCGGGACGATCCCTTCCTTGAAAAGACCTTCAGTCATGCCTGTTCCCCGTTCTCGTTTGGAGGAACGCTAGCGTAGAATCCTTTTTTTATCAATTGGTCAATTTTTCAGGACGAGCGCTAAGCCTTTATTATCATGAGTGTTCTTGTCATGTTAATCGCCGCGACCTTCACTGGAAGATCGCGGCGCACTCGTCTAAAGCTGCGGCACCTGAATTCGGGAGGTCGAAATGTCCGGTCTGGTCCTTCACAACTATTTCCGCTCCTCGACGTCTTACCGCGTCCGCATCGCTCTGAAGATGAAGGGGCTGGATTACGACTACGTTGCCCATCACCTTCGCCATGGCGGGCAGCGTTCCGCGGAGTTCCTGGCCGTCAACCCACAGGGGCTGGTGCCGGCGCTGGTGCTGGAGGACGGCACGATGTTGTCGCAGTCGCTGGCGATCTGCGAGTATCTGGACGAGATCCATCCCGAGCCGCCGCTCCTGCCGGCGGATCCGCTCGGCCGCGCGCGTGTGCGCATGGTCGGCCAGATGATCGGCTGCGACATCCATCCGGTGAACAACCTGCGCATCCTCACCATGCTGCGCAGCCGCTTCGGCGCCGACGACGCGGCCGTCGCCGAATGGTTCAGGCACTGGGTGGACGAAACCTTCCAACCGCTTGAAGCGATTCTGGCTTCGGACGGAAAGGCCGGCCGCTTCTGCCACGGCGACAGCCCGACGCTGGCCGACCTCTGCATCGTCGCCCAGGTCGCCAACAACGGCCGCTTCGGCGTCGACATGAGCCGCTACCCGACGATCGGCCGGATTTACGAGGCCTGCATGGAAATCCCGGCGTTCGCGGAGGCCGCACCGGGGAAACAGCCGGACGCGGAGTGAGGGATGTGCTGTTTGGGAGCTGATTCCTGCCGGCGCTGAGGGCGGCCAGCGCTGCTCAAGGCGCCTGCTGGATGTCGGTCAGAGCGAAATCGTTGCCTTTGAAAAGAAGCGGCACTGCCAATCGTCTGGCCATCGCATACGAAAAGCAATCGCCGAAGTTAAGTCGGGCCGGGTGACCGGTGCCCTTACCGAACGCCTGATACGCTTGCATTACCTCAAGTGCCAGGTCGTCGGGTACTCCGACGATCTTGATGCCCATTTCCCTGATGACATCCTGCACCTGGGCTGTCCCGAAGGAGTAATCCTTGCCGAAGATGCGACCGGTCGCGATTGCTGCCTCGACCTGGCTCACGACCGACGTCACCAACCCTTCGATTGCAGCGCAACGAAACGCGAGTGCTTCGCTGTCCGGCTCTGCAGCTGCGAGCGAGACGAGAACGGAACTGTCAACGTAGCTCAATCGCTCCCTTCCCACATCTCGTCGCGGAAATCCTTCAGGTCGAACTTCGCGTCGGCGGGAATGCCGAGTTCTTTCCTGCGGGCACGGGCGCGTTCGAGAATTGGCTCGATCTTCTGCGCCAGCTTCGCGCCGTTGCTCTTTGTCGCCGCCTCAGCCTCCTCGACGGCCACCTTGACCGCGGTCGAGACGTCGAGTCCCCGACGCTCTGCGAACGCGCGCAGCACGCGCGCGGTCTCTTCGTCCTGGATGTGGATGCCCATCGCGGCCACCTCGTGCAAAGCGCGGAATACCGCTCGATGTTACAGCATCGCGGCGCCACGGTACATAATCATGCGGGCTGCGCGCGCAAACCGGTCGGCTAGAGTCGCTCACGGCTCACCCACCCCGATCTCTTCCTTCCGCCGCTCGACATACGCGTCGAGTTCCTCGCGCACCGCCGCGTCCATCGGCGGCTGGCTGTATTCCGCGAGCGCCTTCTTCCAGATGCCGGTGGCGCGCGCGGTCGCGTCGAGGCTGCCTGCTTCCTGCCAGGCTTCGAAATTCTGCCAGTTGGAGAGGATCGGCTGGTAGAAGGCGGTCGAATAGCGCTCCAGCGTGTGCGGATCGCCGAAGAAGTGGCCGCCGGTCGGCACGCGGGCGAGCGCGTCGAGCGCCAGTTCGCCCTCGTCCACCGCGATCGGCTTCAGGAAGGCGATCATGTGCTGGATCATCTCGACGTCCATGACGAACTTCTCGAACGAGGCCGTCAGCCCTCCCTCCTGCCAGCCTGCGGCATGGTAGACGAGGTTGCCATGGCCGAGCACGGCGCCCCACAGCGCCATCATCGTCTCCCATGCCCCCTGCGCATCCGCGGCGTTGGAGGCCGAACCCGGCGTCGTGCGGTAGGACAGGCGGTAGCGGCGCGCGAGCTGGCCCGAAGCGATGTTGGCCTTGGTGTTCTCCGGCGTTCCGAAGGCCGGCGCGCCAGAGCGCATGTCGACATTGGAGGTGAAGGCGCCGTAGATTACCGGCGCGCCGGGCCGCACGAGTTGCGTCAACACGATGCCGAACAGCGCCTCGGCGTTCTGTTGCGCCAGCGCGCCGGCAAGCGTCACCGGGCTCATGGCGCCCATCAGCGTGAAGGGCGTGACGCAGACCGCCTGCCCGTGCTCGCTCATCGTCATCATGCCCTCCGCCATCTCGCCGTCGAAGCGGCGCGGCGAGTTGACGGAGATGATGGTGGTAAGCGCGGGATCTTCAGCGAGTTGTTCGACCGTCAGCCCGCGGGCGATGGCCGCCATGCGGATGCCGTCGAGCGCCCTGCCCCGGCCAATGGCCGAGACGTGGAAACTCTTGTCGGTCAGCGTCAGGTTGGCATGGTAGGTGTCGAGGTGGCGGCTGTTGGCGGGCAGCTCGACCGGCGCGCAGACCTGGTTGCCGAGCATGGTGATGCAGTCGAAATGCTGCGCCATGCTCACCAGCTCGCCATAGTCGCGCATGTTGCCGGCGCGGCGGCCGCGCTCCATGTCGTGCACGTTGGGCGGCCCGGCGACCAGCGTGAAGTTGATCCGGTCGCCGCCGATCTCCACCCGGTTCCGCGGATTGCGCGGCGTCAGCGCGAAGCGCTCCGGCGTCGTCTTCAGCGCCTCGGCCACGAGGCCGCGGTCGAGCCGGACCGTCTGGCTCGCCCGATCGACGCTGGCGCCCGCGCGCGCGAAGAGATCGAGCCCGCGCGGGCTCATCAGCTCGATGCCAAGATTTTCCAGGATATCGAGCGAAGCCTCGTGGATCGCCTCGACCTGGTCGTCCGACAGGAGGCGCATCGGCGGATACGGGTTGCGCACGCTGCGTTGGCCGAGCCGCGGGATGCGGCTTTCGCCCCTGGCGGCTGATCGGTCCGCGGAGCGGCGTCGGCGAGGTTCGGCGGTCATGGCCCATGAAAGACCGATCCGGCCGCCCCGACTATCGGAAAAACGGCGCGCGCAGCCGTTGCTGTCGTCTTCCGGATCAACAATATCAGGAAAGCGACATCGCGCGGCGCTTTCGCATCAAGACGTCCTCGGCGGTTAACGGCGCCCTCAAGACTCCCTTCAGCATTTCCCGCTATGCGTGAGCCGATGTATGCGTCCGTTTTTAATCGAGTTGTAGCGATCGCACTGGTCGCCTCGCTGGTCGGCTGCGCGAGCGCGCCGCGACACATCAACGACGTCTGCGCGGTGTTCGACCAGCGCGACGGCTGGTTCAACAACTGGCATCGCGAGGCCAGGAAAACCGAGCGCAAGTACGGCATTCCGGTGCCGGTGCTGATGGCGACGCTGCGCAAGGAATCCGGCTTCAAGCAGCACGCCCGCCCGCCACGGACGAAGCTCTTCGGCTTCATCCCCTGGAAGCGGCAGTCGAGCGCCTATGGCTATTCGCAGGCGCTGGACGGTACCTGGTCGCAGTATCGCCGCGAGAGCGGCAACATCACCGCGCGCAGGTCCAGCTTCTCCGACGCGGTCGATTTCGTCGGCTGGTACCACTCCAAGACCGCCGACACGCTCGGCGTCTCGAAGAACGACGCCTACAATCTCTATCTCGCCTACTACTTCGGGTGGGGCGGCTACAAGAACGGCTCCTGGCGCAGCAATTCCGGCGTCCAGCGCTACGCCCGCGACACCGACAAGATGGCCCGCACCTACGCCGCCCAGATGCAGAAGTGCGGGTCGTAGCCGGCCGCGGGACAAGCGGATGTGATCGGCATCGGACGATTGGCGATACCCGACGGCCGCGGCTTCGGCTAGGCTGACCTTTACGAACGGAGATTGGGCGATGCGGTTCTATGCGATCCTTCTGGCACTCGGCCTCGCGACCCCGCTGGCCGCGACCCTGGCGACCGGCGCGGTGGCTCAGGAATGCAGCGGCAGCGACTGTCCGCCGCCGGACAGTGGCGGTTCGGGTGGATCCGGCTGCCACGGCACGAAGAGCGATCCGATCACCTCATAGTCGCGCCGGGCCGACAACCGGAAGTTTATCGCCGCACCCGGATGCAAGGAGCGGGATCGGTCAGTCGAACATCGCCGACCTTGCGCGGATCGCGTGATGCAGGAGGATCCTCCTTCGGGGACTTAATATCTCCTCAATTCCGCTTAGACCGAAAGAGATGTTCCGCCGCCTTTTCATTGCACTCCTGGTCGTTGCGCTCATGCCCGCAAGCTTCTCCGCGGCCGCCCGTCCGATTGCGGCGGCACAGCCGCTGTCGGTCGAACGCTCGACGGTGTTGTCGGCGTTGGGAGAGAGTTACGCCGCGATGACCGTGGCCACCTGGAAGCGCTGCAAGCGTGGTCCTTCCGGATTTTCGTCCTGCGGGCCGGACATCGGCCTGCCAGTGGCTTCCTGCGCAAAAGACGGTCCGGCCTGCCCTCCCGTCTTCGACGATGCCGGCTGCCCGATGGCGGGCCTGACGCCCTCCTGTCTTGTCGGTCCTCCCCGGCTCGGTTGATCGCCCTCCGCGGTGCCTGGCGCCGAACACCGATCGACCAACAAGGAAACTACCGATGATCACCCGCCGCTCACTTCTGGGCGCGGCCTCGATGGCCGCTTTGTCGGGCTGCACCAGCATGGGCAGCCGACCTTCCACAAATTCAGCCGTCGCGGTCGCCGCGCCGCCGCCGGCGCCCGATATGCCCGCCTTCTATGGCCCCATCCCCGACGAAACGTTCCCGGTTCCGGCGGTGCCGGCGGGGGTCGTGCCGCAGCGCTACTGGCGCCGGCGCGTCGCAAATCCCTTTCCCGATCACGCGGCCGGAACGATCATCGTCGATCCGAACGCCTTCTATCTTCATCTGGTCGAAGGGGATGGAAGCGCGATGCGCTACGGCATCGGCGTCGGCCGCCAGGGCTTCTCCTGGGCAGGCGACGCGGTCGTCCAGTACAGGCGCAAGTGGCCACGCTGGAAGGCGCCGGACGACATGGTGGCGCGCCAGCCCGAACTTGCTCCCTACTCGGTCGCCGCCGGCGGAATGGACCCCGGCCTGAAGAACCCGCTGGGTGCGCGCGCGCTCTACCTCTTCCAGAACGGGGAGGACACGCTCTACCGCATCCACGGCAACCCGGAGGCGAATTCGATCGGCAGGGCCGTCTCCTCCGGCTGCATCCGGCTGCTCAATCACGACATCATCGACCTGCACGATCGCGTGCGGGACGGATCGAAGGTCGTGGTGCGTCCCTCTACCATGCCGGACGCGCTGGCCTGAGCACGTGAACAAGGGGGAGCGATGGCGCTCTCCTGCCCTCCGGTGCGACCTCGAGGGTGGGGATGCCTGCCGGGCTACTTCGGAGCGGGGCGGGACCTTATTTTTTTGCGATGATTGCGCAGGCCCCGTTCATCTGAGACTTTAGCATGCATGCATCTATGATGGAGCCGCCCGTGCGCAGCCTGATCGCTCTTCTTCTCCTCGTCTCATGCCAGATATTCGCGTCGGCCCCCGCTTTCGCTTCCAGCGACGACGCCTGGGCGGAATTCCATCAGGAGGTCGAGGACACCTGCCGCGCGCTTGTTCAGGGTGAGGTCGATACGGTCGATGTCAACGTTGTTCCGTTCGGATCGGAAAGCTACGGCGCGGCGGTCGTCACGGTCACTGCCAGCTGGGGCACGGAGCGCTCGGTCTGCATCTTCGACAAGGCAAGCCGCAAGGCGGAGCTGACCGGTCCGCTTGCGGAGTAGGCGAGCCCCGAACGACGGAGGGCGACGAAAGTATCTCTCCGACCAAAACCCTTTTGCTACCCTACTGCACGCGCCTCGGCTCGTGCGCGAAGGGGCTGAGGCCGAGCCATTGCTGCATGGAGCCAGCCAACGAGGCGTCGCCCTCGATCTCCAGTTGGCCGCTTTCGGCTTCCTTACGGATGGTGGACAGCCCCATCCAGATCGCCGTCATCGTTCGCAGTGAACTCCTGACGAGGAGGTCGAGTTCGTGGCCCGGGTCGAAGCTGCACAGGTCCGCTGCTCCCCCCTCCACCACCAGCCACCAGCTCTTCTGCGGGGCGGGAAGTTCCGAGTACAGAAATTGTATCGTGCAGCGCCTCTCCGGCAAAAGCTTCACGACGACGTGGCGGCGCATGTCCCACATGAGCAGTGACGGATCGAGGTTCTTCAGCGACAGACGCGATTCCATCCAGCGCTGTGCCCAGTTGCCGAGCCCCATGATCAGGGGCCGCAGGTCCTCGCCCGCTTCCGATAGGTGATAGTCGACGGAGCCGTTCGCGCGGCGCCTGACGACGACGATGCCGGATTGCTGCAGCTCCTTGAGCCGTTTGGACAGCAGCGCCGGCGACATCTTCGGCACGCCCCGCCGTAAATCGTTGAAGCGCGTGCTGCCGCAGAGCAGTTCGCGCACCACCAGCGTGGTCCAGCGGCTGCACAGTATTTCCGAAGCCATCGAGACCGGACAGAACTGACCGTAGCCGCCGCGCTCCTGCATGGTGCCCCCCCCTGCCTGCTCGCAGCCATGCTACTCCAAAATCCGCGCGCCGGATACGTCCGCAGTACAGTTCCTGAACTGGAATGACGGCGCGGTTGGTGAGATCGTGGGATATCGAACCAAGCACAGGAGATTACCATGTCTGCCCAGCCTGCCTTGAAGACCCTCGCCGGCCTGCCCTCTGCAAGCGAAGCCGCGCCGGATGTCGTCGAAATCGCCACCAGCCTTGCGCCGTCGCTTGCCGGACGATCAGCCGAGATCGACCAGAACGACCGTTTCGTGGCGGAGAACTACGCGCTTCTGAAGGAAGCCGGTCTCGTCGAGGCCGGCGTTCCAGCCGAACTCGGCGGCGGCGGGGCCGAGGTGCCCGAACTCGCCGAAATGCTGCGCATCCTGGGTCGCGCCTGCGGATCGACCGCGCTGGCCTTCTCCATGCACACGCACCAGGTGGCGATCCCCGCATGGCGCTGGCGCCACCAGAAGGTCGCCGCCGCCGAGCCTCTCCTGAAGCGCATCGCCGCCGAGCGGATCATCCTGCTCTCCTCCGGTGGCTCGGACTGGATCGGCGGTTCCGGCAAGGCCGAGAAAGTCGAGGGCGGCTATCGCGTCACGGCGCGAAAGGTCTTCACCTCCGGCGCGGAAGCCGGCAACGTCCTGATGACGGGCGCGATCCACGAGGCCGAGGACGGGACGCGGTCCGTCATCCATTTCGGGGCGCCGATGAAGGCGCCGGAAGTGCGCATCGAGGACACCTGGCGCACGATGGGCATGCGCGGCACCGCCTCCAACGACGTCGTCATCGAGAACCTGCTCGTGCCTGACGCCGGCGTCGCTTTCTCGCGCAAGGCGGGCGAATGGCATCCGGTGTTCCAGATCATTGCCACGATCGCCTTCCCGTTGATTTACGCCGTCTATCTCGGCGTGGCGGAAAGCGCCCGCGACATCGCAATCGACATCGCCAAGCGCAAACCCCAGCCGGACCTGTCGCTCGCAGGCCGCATGGACACGGAACTGCGCGCCGCGCAGATCGCGCATCGCTGGATGCTGGAGGCGGTCGCCCGCAACGCGCCGTCGGCCGACACGGTCAACGAGGTGATGATCGGCCGCACGCTGGTCGCACGTCACGCGATCGCGGCGGTGGAACTGGCGATGGAACTCGCCGGCGGAGCGTCCTTCTACCGCGCCAACGGCCTGGAGCGCCGCTTCCGTGACATCCAGGGCGCCCGGTTCCATCCGCTGCAGGCCGGCCCTCAGGCGGTCTATGCGGGTGCCACGGCGCTGGGGCTTTCGACGGCAACGGTGTTCTGAGACCTTTGCTCAGAAACGGAAGAGCCGCCGCCCGCCCCGATGGGGCCGGTGGCGGCTCGAGCGTGGCGCTCTCGAATGAGCGATCGGCTAGCGGCTGCGGCAACGGCCGGTCTTGGTCGTTTCCTTGTCTCCGTCGTCATAGGCGATGCCGATCGTCTCGCCAGCCAGGGCGGAGATCGTGCCGGGATACCAGTTGCCTTGTCCCTGGAAGTTGCACTCGACCTTCATGCCGATCATCCAGTCATACGGCCGCACGGCCGTCAGACCGACGGTCTCGCGATCGCCGTCGTCGTAGACCACCGTGACCGTTCCATTCCCGGTCTTCTCGACGACGCCGGGAAACCAGTAGGCGCCGCCCTTGTAGTTGCCAAGCACCCAGTCTCCCACCGTCTGCGCGCTGGCGGAAGTGACGAGCGCGGCAAGAATGCCGGCCGCCAGGAAAATCTTCGACTTCATGAAAAACACCCGTGGGAGCAAGCCTCCCCAGCCTGCTCCGTGTGGGGAAGGCCGGCAGAACTATCCCGGCGGGTGCTTTGGTGGCAATAGCATAGCATCCGCCAAATTAGTGTACGCCTTCGCTTCCCGCGGAAAGATCCCGCTCGAGAAACGCGATCAGGTGTTCGTGGTGCTCGTTCTCCGCAGCACCTCCGGGACCATGATCCCTGCTACCGCGGCTTCCTGCCGAACACCCGCACGTATTCCTCGACGCCTCCCTTGGCGAGCGCCTCGGCCTGGCGGACCCATTCGTCGCGGTCGATGCGGCCGCGGAACTTCAGGAACCCGTCGACCCACTGGCGCTCGGTCTTCGTCCAGGCCGCGATCTGGGCGTAGGTGTAGATGCCGAGGCCGTTCAGCGTCGCCTCGATCTTGGGACCGACGCCGGCGATCATCTTCAGGTCGTCCGGCCGGTCTGGGCGCTTCATGCCGGCGGGGCGGTTTTCGTCATCGGCGGTCACGCCGACCGCGGGCGAGGCTTCCGCATAGGGATGGATCGGCTCTTCCTCGGCGACGGCGGGCTTTCCGGCCGGTTTCGCCGTAGGCTCCGCCTCGCCGGGCACGACGTTCGGGTCGACGCCCTGCCGGCCGGAGCCCACTTCCTGGGCGCGGCGCTTCGGCGAGGATTCGCCGGGGATCGCCGAGCCGGCGCCGGTCTCGCGCGATTGCGCCGCCGCTTCCTCGGCCTGCGTGCCGTCCTCGTCGAGCGAACTGGCGCGTGGCAGCGCCCTCGCCTTTCTGGCGGGGGCGGCGGCCGGTTCCTTGGCGGCTGGAGCGGAGGGCGCCGGCTTCCGCGGCGTTACCTCCGGGGCACGCTCCACGGCCTCGTCCTTACGGCCGAGCGTGATGACCGGCTCCATCGAGGCCAGTTCCTCCTCGTCGAGCCAGCACAGGCTGCGATGGCCGTTGCCGAGTTCGCGGAAAGGCGGCACCTGCGTCTCGCAGAGATTGTCGGGCACGCGGCTCTTCCAGCGGCAGCGCGTCTGGAAAGGACAGCCGCTGGGCGGGTTCATGGCCGACGGGATGTCGCCTTCGAGCACGATGTGCTTCTTCACCACGCTGGTGTCGGCGATCGGGATCGCCGAGAGCAGCGCCTCGGTATAGGGGTGGTAGGGCGGCGCGAAGATCTGGTCCGTCGTGCCCTGCTCGACGATGTAGCCGAGATACATCACCACCACCCGGTCGGCGAGATATCGCACCACGGAGAGATCGTGGCTGATGAACAGCATCGTCGTGCGGTTGCGCCGCTGCACGTCCATCAGGAGTTCCGTCACCGCGGCCTGCACCGACACGTCGAGCGCCGAGACCGGCTCGTCGGCCACCACCACGCGGGCATTGCCGGCGAAGGCGCGCGCGACGCCGATGCGCTGCTTCTGGCCGCCCGATAGCTGGCGCGGCATGCGGGTGGCGAAAGCGCGCGGCAGCTTCACCAGGTCGAGCAGTTCCAGCATCCGGCCCTGCCGCTCGGACTGGCTCTTGCCGACCTTGAACTTTTCGAGCGTGCGGATGATCTGCGATCCCACCGAATGGCTGGGGTTCAGCGTGTCGAACGGGTTCTGGAACACCATCTGGATCGACGAGATCGTGTCGACGTCGCGCTCCTCGATCGGCGTGTTCTGGATTTCGGAATTGCCGAGCCGGATCGTGCCCGAGGTCGCGGTCTCCAGCCCCAGGAGCACTTTTGCCAACGTGGACTTGCCGCAGCCGGATTCGCCCACGATCGCGACCGTCTCGGATTCGCGCGCCTCGAAGGAGATGGACTCGTTGGCCTTGACCGTGCGCGCCTCGCCGCCGCCGAAGATCTCGTTGGCCGCGACGCGGTAGTATTTCTTCAGGTCCTCAATCCTGAGCACCGTCGGGCCGGGTGAGACCGGCTCGTTCTGCACGATGCCTTCCGGCAGCGCGCGCCAGTCGACGTCCTCGAAGCGCACGCAGCGCGACAGATGGTCCGGATGCCCCTTCACCGGATACATCGGGATCTCGCGCGCGTCGCACAGACCCTCGACGAAGTGCTGGCAGCGCGGTCCGAAATTGCAGCCCCTCGGGCGCTCGTGCGGCAGCGGCAGCTGGCCGGGGATGGCGATCAGCGGGCGCGAGTTCTTGTCGGCGCCGGGCAGCGGGATCGAGCGGAACAGCCCCTGCGTATAGGGATGGCGCATGCGGTCGAAGACGTCGCGCACCGTGCCCTCCTCCACCGCCTCGCCGGAATACATCACCGTGATGCGGTCGCAGGTCTCCAGGATCAGGCCCAGATTGTGCGAGATGAAGAGCATGGAGGTGCCAAACTCCTTGCCGAGATCGCGCACGAGTTCGACGATGCCGGCCTCCACGGTCACGTCGAGCGCGGTCGTCGGCTCGTCTAGCAAGAGCAGTGCCGGCTTGGATAGCAGCGCCATGGCGATGACGACGCGCTGCTGCTGGCCGCCCGAGAGCTGGTGCGGATAGGAGCCCATCATGCGCTCCGGATCGGGCAGCCGCACGGCCTTCAGCATCTCCACGGAGCGCTTGTAGGCATCCTCCTTCGAGGCCTTCTCGTGCAGGATGGGCACTTCCATCAGCTGGCGGCCGACCTTCATGGCCGGGTTCAGGCTAGCCATCGGCTCCTGGTAGATCATGGCGATCTTGTTGCCGCGGATGGCGCGCAGCTCTGCGTCGCTCATCTCGCCCATGTCGCGGCCCATGAACTTGATGCGGCCGCCGACGATCCTGCCGCGGTTGCCCATGTCGCGCATGATGCCGAGCGCAACGGTGGACTTGCCGCAGCCGGATTCGCCGACCAGCCCCATGGATTCGCCCGCCATGACCTTGCAGGAGAAGTCCATGACGGCCGGAATCTCTCCTGCGCGGGTGAAGAAGGAGATCGACAGGTTCTCGATCTCGAGGATCGGCTGCGCATTGCCGCCGTTCGTGGTTGCGAGGGCCTGGTTCATCGTCAGTATCCCCTCAATCCTTGAGCGACTGTTCGCGCAGCGCATCGGCCAAAAGGTTGAGGCCGAGCACGAACGACATCAGCGCGATCACCGGCGGCAGCGCCGGGTGGATATAGGCGCGCAGGAGGCGGCTGGAATCCTTGATGGCCGTGCCCCAATCGGGACTTTCGGGCGCCAGACCGAGACCGAAATAGCCGAGCGTGCCAAGCAGGATGGTGGTGTAGCCGATCCTGAGGCACGCATCGACGATCAGCGGCCCGCGCGCATTGGGCAGGATTTCCCATAGCATGATGTACCAGGGGCTCTCGCCACGTGTCTGGGCAGCGGCGACGTAATCGCGCGTCTTGATGTCCATCACCAGCCCGCGCACGATGCGGAACACGCCAGGCGACGAGGCGAAGACCACGGCCACGAAGATGTTGAGCTCGTTCGGTCGGATCGAGATGATGCCGAGAGGATCGGCGTCGAACACCAGCCCGGCATAGATCCACAGGCCGAGGATCAGCGTGATGGCGATCTGCGGATAGAACCGTTCGGGACGGTTCTTGTAGCGGGTATAGAACAGCACCGAGAAGAAGATGATCGGGAACAGGAAGAAGACACCCGCCATCGAATAGGGGATCGGCGTGTCCATGATGCCGGGGGTGACCAGCAGGTAGAACAGCAAGATCACCGGGAAGGCCAGCACGAGGTTGGCGAGGAAGGACAGGAAGGAGTCGATCCGCCCGCCGTAGTAGCCCGCCGGCAGGCCGAGCGTGATACCGACCATCAGCGCGAAGGCGGTCGCGGCCGGGGCGATGATGAGCACGATGCGGCTGCCGTAGACCATGCGCGAGAAGATATCGCGGGCTAGCTTGTCGCCGCCGAACAAGTAGACCCCGCCGTCGCCGGTGATGGCGCCAGGCAGCGCGTCCTTCATCATGACGTCCTGCGCGAGCGGGTCGAAGGGCGAGATCGTGGCCGAGAAGATCGCGGTGAAGAGCCAGAACAGGCAGATCACGACGCCGGCGATGCCGACGCCGGTGTCGAAGAGCTGGCCGTAGAGGCCGAGCTTCTTCTTCCAGGTGATGCTGGCGAAAAGGACGATCGCCAGCGCGACCCAAACCGGCCAGAACCGGGCGATGACGCCCAGGATTATCTGGGCGGTCCCCACATACTCGTGCTGCATCCGCGTCCCCTCTTATTGAACTCTTATGCGCGGGTTGAGATAGGCATAGCCGACGTCCGAGATGAGCTGCGTGGACAGGACCACGAAGACAGAGACCAGCGAGCAGCCGAGCAGGAGGTCGATGTCATTGTTGCCGGCCGCTTCCACGAGCGTGTAGCCGAAGCCCTGGTAGCGGAACATGACCTCGACGATGACGACGCCGGTGAGCAGCCACGGAAACTGCAGCATGATGACGGTGAAGGGCGCGATGAGCGCGTTGCGCAGCGCGTGCTTGACCACGACCGAGCTGAAGCTCAGGCCCTTGAGCCGCGCGGTGCGGATGTATTGCTGCGTCATGACCTCGACCATCGAGGCGCGGGTCATGCGGGCGATGTAGCCGATGCCGTAGATGGCCATCGTCATCACCGGCAGCGTGAAATTGGAAAACGAGATGCCCCCCGGCCCCGTCGCCGAAGCCGCCGATCCGTTCAGCCAGCCGAGCCACGAGGCGAAGACGACCGTGAAGATGACGCCTGAGACGTATTCCGGCGTCGCAGTGGTGGTGATGGAGGCGACCGACAAGGATCGGTCCGTGCGCGTCCCCTCGCGCATGCCGGCGAGAATGCCGATCAGGAGCGCGATCGGCACCATGGTCGCCATGACCCAGAACATCAGGATGCCGGTGGCGCCGAGCGCGGGAAACAGCTTCTCCGCGACGGTGGTCTTGAACTTGGTGGAGCAGCCGAAATCGCCTTGCAGGATGCCGCCGTAATATGGCTCCGCCGGCTCGTTGCAGTATGAAAAGCGCGGGACCGGCTCGCCTTCCGCGTTGACGTTGGGCTGCTTCTGGACGACGCCCAGCCAGCGGCCGTAGCGGACGAAGAAATTGTCGCGGTATCCGTTGCGCTGGAGCCAGCTTTCGATGTGCTCGTCGGACGACCGCATGTCGAGCTGGCTGATCGACAGCTTGCGCAGGTTCGGTTCGAGATTGACCATGAAGAACACGACGAGCGTGAGGCACAGCATCGTCAGCGCCATGGTGCCCAGTCGCCGCACTACGAATGCAAGCATCGATCCCCCTGCCGATTTGGGTTGGGGCGCCTAACCCTCCGGAACGAACGGGAGGGGCTCGTGGCCCCTCCCGGTGGTCGCGTCAGCCGATCAGGCTTCCTTGAGCCAGACCTTGCCGAAATCATGCTCGAAGGTCGGGTGCATGCCGTGGTTCTGCACCACCGGCATGGAGTGGTTGTAGAGCTTGCGCCAGTAGGGCTGGATGATGATGCCCGAGTCCTGGAGGATCTTTTCGATCTTGCCCATGACGTCCTTGCGCTTTTCGGCGTCGGCGATCGCGAGAGCCTCGCCCACCAGCGCGTCGAGCTCCGGATTGGAGTACGCCGCCTCGTTCCACGCCTCGCCGGTGCGGTAGGCGATCGCGATGACCTGGATGCCCAGCGGGCGCATGTTCCAGTTGGTCATCGAGTACGGATACTTGGTCCAGTCGTTCCAGAAGGTGGAGCCCGGCAGCACCGTGCGCTTGACCTTGATGCCGGCCTCGCGGATCTGCGCCGCGATCGCGTCGCCGGTGTTCTTGTGCCAGTCCTCGTCGACGGTGATGAGGTCGTGCTCGTAGTCCATCTGGCCGGCCTCTTCCATCATGGCCTTGGCCGCCTCGATGTCGCGCTCGACCTTCGGCATCTCGACGTATTCGGGATGGATCGGGCAGACGTGGTGGTTTTCGGCGACCTCGCCGGCATTGCCGTAGCCGAGCGCCAGAACCACGCCGTTGTCCACGGCCAGCTGCAGGGCCTTGCGGACCTTCTGGTCGTCATAGGGCTTGTTGGCGACGTTGGTGCGCGCGACGATCGTCGAAGCGGTAACCGCTTCCGAGGTCTCGGCTCCGACCCCTTCCAGGATCTGGACGTAGTCGGCCGAGGTCTCGTGATTGGTGTGGACCTCGCCGGCCTCGAAGGCCGAGACCATCGCCGACGGATCGGTGCCGTAGTCGATGAACTCGACGCCGTCGAGATAGACGTCGCCGTTCCACCACTTGCCGTCCTCGCGGCGCTTGTAGACCACGCGCTGGCCGACGTCGTAGGAGACGAGTTCGAACGGACCGGTGCCGATCGGGTTCTGCACGAAGTTCGCGCCGGTCTCGTCGAAAGAGCGGTGCACGACGAGCGCGGGATAGTCGCACAGGCTCGGGATCAGCGCGATGTCGGCCTTGGTGAGCGAGATCTTGACGGTCATGTCGTCGACCTTGGTGACCGAGCCTTCGCGCAGCTTGCCCGTCCCCTCATCGACGATGGTGCCCAGGCGGCCCGGCATCGAGTTGCCCTCGGCGCTCTTGTCGGCCCAGCGGGTGAAGTTGAAGATGACGTCGTCGGCGTTGAAGGTGTCGCCGTTGGTCCAGGTCACGCCCGGACGCACGTGCAGCACATATTCGGTGGCGTCGTCGTTCACGTCCCAGCTCTCAACCAGGTAGGGCTCGAACGTGTATTCCTTGGTGTACTTGACCAGCGGCTCGAGCGTCTGGCGCTCGGCGTTGGCGATCTCCGACCAGTCGGCCGTGCGCGGATCCTTGGGATCCTTGACCCACATGGCGACCTTCAGCACGCCGCCCTTCTGCGGCTCTTCCTGCGCCATCGCCGGGGTCGGCGCGGCGATGCCGAGCATGCCGTAGGCCATCGCGGTCGATGCGCCGAACACGCTGGCCATCGCGAGGAATTCGCGGCGGTCGATTTTGCCAGCCTTCGCCTCCTCGGCCATTTCCACGATGTGGGCAGGCACCCGATCACCGTTGCTCTTGTAGAAGCTCATTCCAATCTCCCGTTTGTGTTTTTGGCTTTCCGCCAATTAGCATTCCCCATCCGGACCTTGATGTCAAAGCGCGGCAAGGCGCCATCCGGCCGGTTCCGCTGCGGAATGTGCAACTTCATCGACGGTGGAGATGCCCCGAATGCGACAAGATTGACGCAAACGGGGCGCGATAGGCGAAATTGATGTTTCGGGACCGGGGCGGAAACGTCCCAATGCCGCGCGTCGACACCACCAGTCACGCTACTGTCCCGGGGGATCGGCGAGCGGAATAACGTCAACGGACTGCTCGGCTTCCTGGCTGCCGATGGTCCGCAGCACCCCGATGATAGGTGCGACGTCGGAATAGTCCCGGCCGTAGCCCACCGCGATGTGATCGCTGCCGGCGGCGATCGCGTTGGTCGGGTCGAATTCCAGCCATCCCGCCTCTGCTCCGCACCACACCTTGACCCAGGCATGCATGGCATCCGCGCCCTCCAGCCGCTCACGGCCGGGAGGCGGGATGGTGCGCAGGTATCCGCTGACGTAACCGGCGGGTATGCCGAGGCTGCGAAGTCCGGAGATCATGACGTGGCTGAAGTCCTGGCAGACCCCTCGCCTGAGCCGAAAGGCCTGGCGCGGCGGCGTGCGCACGTCGGTCGCCTTCGGATCGTAGGAGAAGTCCCGGTGGATGCCGAGGCAGAACGCCATCGCGGCGCCCGCCGCCGTAGATTGCCCGTGCGTGACCGCCGCCGCGTAGGCCGCGATCTCGGCATCGAGCGCCACGAGAGGGCTGGCGGCAAGGAAGTGGTGCGGCGAATCGGCCGCCAGCGACAGGCACCGTTCGAGCTCACGCGGCAGCTCCGCCAGGGTGGCCGAAAGCGACCCGTCGGACGGAGACCGGTCGACGGTGACGCGCGCCGACATGCGGATGTCGAGCGCGTCGTGCGCGTTGCGGTAGGTGATCGCGGAGACCTGGTTGCCGAAGAAATCGGTGGTGTCGGACCGCTCGGCGGGCTCCGGGTCGAAGCTCAGCGAGACCGCGACCACGCGCTGCTCGCCCGGCCGCGTCAGCGGCGCGACCCTGATCACGTGCCGCCCGCCCGCGACGGGGCTTTCGTAGCGGTAGCTCTGCAACAGGCGCACGTCGTAGATCATGGCGCGCCGATCATCCGAAATACGTCGCGTCGATGAGGCTTGCCAGTTCCCCGAGTTCATGACCGGCCAGCCGGAACAGGTCCGGCGTGAAATCCTGCGGTTCGCGGATGGCGAACTCCGTGTGGAGCCGCAGGATCTCCTTGGCGAGGTCCGAGCGCACCCCGTGCCGAATGGCGTTGGGCAGCAGTTCGATCTCCGCCTTCAGCACCTCGAGCTGGAACAGGACGGCGCGAGGATTGTAGGCATCGAGCGCCAGGAGGTCGATCGCCGTCAGGCGTCCGGCATGGACGGAATAGCGGCGACGGTGGGTGATGACGCTGTCGCCGACCTCAAGCAGCATCTCCAGCGCACCCTGGGGCGCGTCCGGGGCGGTCATGCCGCCGAGCAGATGCGACATCTGGATGCCGCGTTCGAGCCTGCGGCCGATTTCGAGAAAGCGCCATCCGGTGAAGCGGTACATGTTCTCGTGCACGAGCCCGGAAAAGCCCGCGATCTTGCGCAACAGCACGGACATGGCGCGCGCGGCGTCGTCGCCCGGCTGCACCGCCCCGGCGAAGCGGTGGACCGTCTTGGAGAGGTCCTTCAGCGCCGTCCAGCCGTCCGGCGAGAAGCGGTCGCGGATGCGCCCGGCGCTGGCGAAGGTGCTGTCGATGCCGGCGAGCAGGCCGGGCGGAACCGCCTGCGCGACGTCGATGCCGAGCCGGTCGGCGTGGTCGGCGACGAATTCCAGCAGCGGCGTTTCGGGATCGGCCGCTTCGGCCAGCCGCGAGTGATAGGCGCGCAGCACCCGCACGATGAACTCCGAGCGCTCCACGTAGCGGCCGAGCCACAGAAGGTTGTCGGCGGCGCGGCTGGGCAGGTTGCCGGGATCGGCGCGCCGCACGGCCTCGCCCTCCTGCGGCAAAAGGGAAAGCGGCTCCACCGGCTTGCTCTCCACCACCCACACGTCGGCCGCCCGCCCTCCCCGCTGCATGGCGATCGCGGCCGTATCGGCGCTGCTGCCGATCCGCGCGAACCCGCCGGGCATGACGCTCCATCCCTCCGGCGTGCGGCAGGCGAAGGCACGCAGGATGATCGGCCTCGGCTCCAGCTTGCCTTGATGGAAGAAAGGAGCTGTGGAGAGCCGCACGGCCTCCTGCCCCGCATAGCGGCTTCCTTCCGCTTCGAGCCGGCGACGGAGATCGGCCCGCGCCTCGCCGCCAAGCGCCTCGCCGTGGACCGTGGCAGCGCTGTCGTCATAGGGAAGCACGGTCGAGAGCGCCGGCCCGATCATCATCCGGTCGAGATTGTCCGCGACATGGCGACGCTCCGCCTCCCCGCCGCACCACCAGGTGGCGATGCCGGGAAGCTGAAGCTCCTCGCGGCGCAGATGGTGGCAGAGACGCGGCATGAAGGCGAGCAGCGCGCGCGTTTCCAGGATGCCGCTCCCCGGCGCGTTGACCATCGCCGCGGTGCCGCCGCGCAACGCGTCGACAAGCCCCGGCGTGCCGATGCGCGAGGTCTGATTCAGTTCCAGCGGATCGAGGAAGGCGGCATCGAAGCGCCGCCACAGAACCTCGACCGGCTTCAGTCCCGAGACGGTGCGCACCATCACCGCGCCGTCGCTGATCGTCAGGTCCTCGCCTTCCAGCAAGAGCATACCCAGATAGCGCGCGATGTAGGCGTGCTCGAAATAGGTCTCGTTGTGGATGCCCGGCGTCAGGATCGCCACCCGGCCGTTCTCCTGCCGCACGAGACCGAAGAGCGAATCGCGGAAGGCGCGGAAGAAGCCGGCGAGTCGCGGGACCTCCATCGATGCGAAGGCTTCGGGCAGCGCGCGGGTCGTCGCGACCCGGTTCTCCAGCGCGAATCCGGCGCCGGACGGCGCCTGCGTCCGGTCGGCAAGCACCCACCACGTGCCGTCGGGACCGCGGCCAAGCTCGAAGGCGCAGAAATGCAGGTAGTTGCCGCTCGCCGGCACCACGCCGACCAGCGGTCGCAGGAATTCGGGGTTGGAGGCAATCAGCGATGGCGGAAGCAGGCCCTCGGCGACCAGCCGGTTGGCGCCGTAGATGTCGGCGACGATCTCTTCCAGGAGCTCCGCTCGCTGCGCCAGCGCGGAGGATATCTGCGCCCACTCGTCCTCGCCGATGAGCAGCGGAACGTGCGCCAGCGGCCAGGCGCGCTCCTGCTCGGCATCGTCGCCATAGACCCGGTAGTAGACGCCGGCGTCGCGAAGATACTGGTCGGCGCGACCGAAGCGCGAGATCAGGGCGTCCGGCCCGAGCGTTTCGAGACCGCCCACGAGCTTGCGCCACAGCGGCCTCACTTCGCCGGATGCATCCATCATCTCGTCGTGGATGCCGGGCACAGGGCGGTAGCCGGCCGCCAGCGGGCCGGGCGGCGCGCCGAATGGACCGGAACTGGTTCTGGCGGCTGTCATGGCTAGAGCAGCGGCGGACGCCGCAGGTCGAGGGTCATCGGGAATTCTCCGGACACCTCCTCGACGGGCGGCACGCGCGATCCGGGCGTGTGACCCGAGGCCTCGAAGCGGGCGAGCCGCCGCGATTCGGCCTCGTTGGAGTTGACCGGGAAGGTCTCGTAGTTGCGCCCGCCGGGATGGGCGGAATGGTAGACGCAGCCGCCGATCGAGCGCTTCGACCAGCGGTCGTAGACGTCGAACACGAGCGGGCTGTCGACCGACAGCGCCGGATGCATGCCCGAGGCCGGCTGCCAGGCCTTGAAGCGCACGCCCGCCACAGCAGTACCCGCGCGCGAGGTCTTGGCGAGCGGCACGACGCGGCCGTTGCACAGCACCTGGTGGCGCTCCGGGTCGAGCCCGTCGGCCCTGACCTGCAGCCGCTCCACCGAGGAATCCACGAAGCGCACCGTGCCCCCGATCGCTCCCTGCTCGCCCATCACGTGCCACGGCTCCAGCGCCTGGCGCAGTTCGAGGTCGATGCCTTCGTAGGAGACCTGTCCGATGAAGGGAAAGCGGAATTCGAGCTGCGCCTCGAACCATTCGGGCGAAAAGTCGAAACCGTGCCGGCCGAGGTCGCCGAGCACGTCGAGGAAATCCTGCCAGACGAACCATGGCAGCATGAAGCGGTCGTGCAGCGTGGTGCCCCAGCGCACGAACTTGCCGTCGAGCGGATCCTGCCAGAAGCGCGCGATCAACGCCCGCACAAGGAGCTGCTGGGCGAGACTCATGCGCGGATTTGGCGGCATCTCGAAGCCGCGGAACTCGACCAGTCCGAGCCGCCCCGTCGGACCGTCTGGCGAGAACAGCTTGTCGATGCAGATCTCCGCGCGGTGCGTGTTGCCGGTCACGTCGACGAGCAGGTTGCGGAACAGGCGGTCGACCAGCCATGGCAGCGGAGCGGCCCCCTTCCCGGGCGCCGGCACCTGCGAGAGCGCGATCTCCAGTTCGTAGAGCGAATCGTGCCGCGCCTCGTCGACGCGCGGGGCCTGGCTGGTCGGGCCGATGAACAGGCCGGAGAACATGTAGGACAGCGCAGGATGCCGCTGCCAGAACAGGACCAGGCTCTTCAGCAGATCCGGCCGGCGCAGGAACGGGCTGTCGCCGGGGGTGGCACCGCCGACAACGACGTGGTTGCCGCCGCCGGTGCCGGTGTGCTTGCCGTCGATCATGAACTTGTCGGCGCCGAGGCGGCTCTGGCGGGCCTCCTCGTAGACCGCCGTCGTGATCCCGACGCATTCGCGCCAGTTGGCGGCCGGATGCACGTTGACCTCGATCACGCCGGGGTCCGGCGCGACGCGGATGACGTTAAGGCGCGGATCATGCGGCGGCGGATAGCCTTCGATGTGCACCGGCAGTCCGAGCGGTCGCGCCGCGTCCTCGGCTGCGGCCACCAGTTCCAGATAATCCTCCAGCGCCTCCACCGGGGGCATGAAGACGCACAGCCGCCCGTCGCGCGGCTCGACGGCAAGAGCGGTGCGCACCGCGCCCTCGATGTCGGTCAGATGCTGCTCGACGCGGTCCTGCGTTTCGCCCGCTGCCGTGAAGGAGGCTTCCGGCTGGGCGCGGCCGTCGGCCGGCGCCGGCTGGTTTCGGGCCAGGAGTTCGGCGCCTTCGGGCAGCGGGCCGCGCGCGACCGAGGGGTCTACCTCGACGATGAAGGGATAGCTCGACGGGGGCACGTAGGGCAGCGCGCCGAGCGGCAGCCGGTAGCCCACCGGCGAATCGCCCGGAACCAGGAAGAGCTTGCCGCGCCGCGTCTTCCACCGCTCGCTTCGCCAGCGGTGCCCGGAGGCGGCGGCCTGCCACCGCTGCACGGGCAGGACGAAGCCGGAAGGCTTCGTCAGGCCACGCTCGAACACGCGCGCGATCCGGTTGCGCGCCTCCGCGTCGTCCAGCTTCGAGTTGGACGGGTCGACGTTCTCGGGCAGGTTGCCTTCCTTCAGCACCCACTCGGCCGGGTCCTCGTAGGCGGGCGCAACGTTCTCGCGCGGCAGTCCGAGGTTCTCGGCGATGCCGGAAAGCAGCGCCTCGGCGGTCTCGGCGCTGGCCCCTGTCTGCGCCTTCTCCTCGGCCACCAGCGAGGGATCGGTCCAGATCGGCTTGCCGTCCTTGCGCCAGTAGAGCGAGAAGGTCCAGCGCGGCAGGGTCTCGCCAGGATACCACTTGCCCTGCCCGTAATGCAGGAAGCCGCCCGGCGCGAAGCGCTCGCGCAGGCGCCGGATCAGCCCGTCGGCAAGCGCGCGCTTGGTCGGCCCGACGGCGTCTGCGTTCCATTCGCCGGCTTCGAAATCGTCAATCGACACGAAGGTCGGCTCGCCGCCCATGGTCAGCCGCACGTCGTTGCCGGCAAGCGCGGCATCGACCTTTTCGCCGAGCGCGTCCAGCGCCTCCCAGGCGTCGTCCGAGAACGGCTTGGAAATGCGCGGGTGTTCGGCCACCCGGCTCACCGACATGTCGAACTCGAAATCCACCTCGGCGTAGCTCGCCAGGCCCGAGATCGGCGCAGCGTTGCGGTAGTGCGGCGTCGCGGCCAGCGGAATGTGGCTCTCGCCGGTGAGCAGGCCCGAGGTCGGATCGAGGCCGATCCAGCCGGCGCCCGGCAGGTAGACCTCGCACCAGGCGTGCAGGTCGGTGAAGTCGTGGTCGGTGCCCGCCGGCCCGTCGAGCGCGGCGAGATCGGGCTTGAGCTGGATCAGGTAGCCCGACACGAAGCGCGCCGCGATGCCCAGGTGCCGCAGCACGTTGACCAACAGCCAGGAGGAATCGCGGCACGAGCCTTTGGCGCTCGCCAGCGTCTCCTCGGGCGACTGCACGCCCGGCTCCATGCGGATGACGTAGCCGGTCTCGCGCTGGATGCGCGCATTGAGGTCGACGACGAAGTCGACCGTGTTCTTGGCGGAGCGATCGATGCTGTCGAGGAACGCCTGGAGCAGCGGCGTCACCGGCTCGGCCTTCAGGTAGATCGACAGGTCGTCGCGAAGATCCTCAGGATAGGAGAACGGCCAGGTCTCCGCCTCCGGCTCCACGAAGAAATCGAAGGGATTGTAGACCGTCATGTCCGCCACGAGGTCGACCTCGATGCGCAGCTCGCGCACGGGTTCGGGGAAGACGAAGCGGGCGAGATAGTTGCCGTAGGGATCCTGCTGGATGTTGACGAAGTGATTCGACGGCTCGACCTTCAGCGAATGGCTGATGACCCTGGTCTTGGAGTGCGGCGCCGGCTTCAGGCGTATCACCTGCGGGCCGAGCGTGACCGGGCGGTCGTAGCGGTAGTGCGTCAGATGGTGGACGGCTGCTTTGATGGACATGCTTGGTTTCGCGTTGCGGGCGGAGTGTCACAAATATCCGCGTCAGATACCACCGCTTTGTTGCAGCGCGGAAGGAGGCTGGCCACCAGACCGCGCGCGGCGGGGCTGATCGGGTCCGCTCAGGTGATCCAGTCGTCGAGCCGCGCAGCGCGCACGTCGTGCAGCAGCCGCACGAAACCGGCGGCCTGATGTTCGGCCGTAGCCCTGCCCTTTTCGGCGGTCGCGATGGAGGCGTCGCCGGCGACGCCCGCCGGGTTGATGTCGCTGGCGATCCAGGCGAAGGCGTGCGTGCCCTGCGGCTTCAGGAGCGCGAAGGTTTCGTCGGCCCGTGTGGTGGCGGAGGAAAAATCCTGTGCCCTTTTCATGTCGACCAGGTCCGGCCGGAAGTGGAGCATGAGCGACGTCTCGACATCGCCGCCGTGGATGCCGAGCCGCTCCTCCGCCTCCGTGTACATGCCCTCGGGCCGACCGAAGCGCTGCCAGCTCGTCTTCACCGCCAGCATCCTGGCACGCACCCGGAGTTCGCGTGCGACGATGCCCATGATCTCTTCGTTGCCGCCATGCGAATTGACAAAGACTATCTTGCGCACGCCGGCGCGGGCCACCGACAGCCCGAGTTCAGTCCAGGCCTCGATCAGGAGCGGCGCCGGCAGGGTCAGCGTGCCCGGCGCGTGCAGGTGCTCGTTCGACTTGCCCACCGCCTGCACCGGCAGGAAACGGGCATCCAGATCCTCCGGCAGCAGCGGGAAGACGGTCTCCAGCATGCCCTGCATGATGGTCGTGTCGGTCGAGACGGGCAGGTGCGGCCCGTGCTGCTCGATGGCGGCGACCGGCAGGACGGCGATCGTCGATTCCGGATCGATCGCCGCGTAGTCCGTCGTCCGGTAATCGCCCCACCAGACCTTTCGTGCCGTCATCGATGCGTTCCTTTTCCGACACTGCGCGGAGCGGTGTCCCGCTGCCACTATCCCCGGATGACGCCACGCATCAAGCGGGCGGGTGCACGAAACCGATGCGCCATGGACTCGCGGTGAAAAAATGGGCACGCTGCATGTGCGATCGGCAGCAGCCCGGCAGGCCGCCCGGTCGCCGGTCCGCGCGGCGGGCGCCCGCGCCGGTCCGGGCTCTGGCATGCGTCTTGCGTCATGAAAATCCGGTTTCCGTCACCCGCCGCGCGATGGCGGGTTCGAAGAATAAAGGGGTCGTGTCATGCATAGAAGGTTCCGTTCCGCCGTCGCCGCCATCGCCGTCCTGGCGCTCTCACCCGCGGTCGCGCATGCCGCAGAAAAGGTCGTCTTCGCCACCAACTGGCTCGCCCAGGCCGAGCATGGCGGCTATTACCAGGCCGTGGCCGACGGCACCTATGCCGAATGCGGGCTGGACGTAGAGATCATGCAGGGCGGGCCGCAGGTCTCCGGCCGGCCTCTGCTGCTCGCCGGCAAGATCGACTTCTACATGGGCGGCAACATGCTGCAGGCCTTCTCGGCCGTCGAGCAGGACATTCCGCTCAGGGTCGTCGCCGCGACCTTCCAGAAGGAGCCGCAGGTCCTGATGAGCCATCCGGGCCAGGGGCTCGACACCTGGGAGAGCCTGAAGGAGGCCGACCAGTACATCCTCGGCGACGAGGGCTTCCAGAGCTACTTCCAGTGGATGATCGCGGAGTTCGGCTTCGACGCGGCCAAGCGGGTGCCCTACACCTTCAACCCCGCGCCTTTCATCGCCAACCCGAAATCCGTGCAGCAGGGCTACGTGACCTCCGAGCCCTTCGCCATCGAGCGCGAGGGCGGCTTCGAGCCGAACCAGTTCCTGCTCGCCGATTTCGGCTTCACCACCTATGCGACCACCATCGAGACCATGCAGAAGACGATCGACGAGCGGCCCGAGGCCGTGCAGTGCTTCGTCGATGGCTCGGCCAAGGGCTGGTACAATTATCTCTACAACGACAACGCCGCCGCCAACGAGCTCATCAAGGCGGACAATCCGGACATGACCGACGAGCAGATCGCCTTCTCCATCGACCAGATGAAGAAGTTCGGCATCGTCGATTCCGGCGAGGCGGAGGAAAAGGGCATCGGCGCCATGACCGACGAAAAGATCGCCGACTTCTACGCCAAGATGGTCAACGCCAAGGTCGTCGCCGACGGGCTCGACATCAAGAAGTCCTACACGCTCGACTTCGTCAACAAGGGCGTCGGGATGGACCTGAAGAAGTAGTGGCTTCGGCCAGCCTGCGCATCGACGACCCGAAGGACCGGCCGTGCCCGAGGTGATCGCCCGGATAGAAGAAGAGCGACCGTTGCCGGCGGAAGCACCCGACGCCCCGCTGCTTCGCCTGCGCGGCGTCGGCAAGTCCTTCTCGAACGGGGTCACGGCGCTGCGCGGCGTCGACCTCGCGATCCGCGAGGGGGATTTCGTGAGCCTGCTCGGGCCGTCCGGCTGCGGCAAGTCGACGGCGCTGCGGATCGTCGCTGGCCTCTCCTCGCCTACCACCGGCCGGCTCGAATGGCAGCGCGAGGGCATCGGCCCCAACGACGTCGGCTTCGTCTTCCAGGAGCCGACGCTGATGCCCTGGGCGAGCGTCTTCGACAATGTCTGGCTGCCGCTGCGATTGCGCGGCGTCTCGCGCCGCGAGGCGGCACCGGCGATCCGCGAGCTTCTGGAGCGCGTGCACCTGTCGGGCTTCGAGGAGGCCGTGCCCCGCGAACTCTCCGGCGGCATGAAGATGCGCGTCTCGATCGCCCGCGGACTGGTGACGAAGCCGCGCGTGCTCCTCATGGACGAGCCCTTCGCCGCGCTCGACGAGATCACCCGCTTCAAGCTCAACGACGACCTCCTGGACCTGTGGCGCGACCAGCGCTTCACCGTCGTCTTCGTCACCCACAGCGTCTTCGAGAGCGTGTTCCTGTCGAACCGCATCGTCGTCATGGCAGCCAGGCCCGGCCGGGTGCACGACGAACTGGAGGTCGGCGCGCCCTACCCCCGCGACGAGCGCTTCCGCACCTCGCCGGAATACGCAGCCTTATGCCGGGAAGCCTCCGAGGCGCTTCTGTCCGCGATCAACGCCACCCACGAATCCGGAGCCGCGCATGGCGGCCGTTGAGGAGAGCCGTCCGGCCACGATGCTCGACGCGGAAGAGGCGCGCCGCGCCCGCACCGAGCGGCTGGAGCGCATCGGCAAATGGGTCCTGCCGCTGGCGATCATGCTCGCGGCCATCCTCGCCTGGGACCGCATCTGCGTCTGGAACGAGATCCCGCACTACATCCTGCCGCGACCGGGACTTGTGCTCCAGTCGCTGATCGACGACCGCGCGCTGTTGTTCTCCTCGCTGCTCGTCACGCTGCGCATCACCTTCCTCGGCCTGGCGCTCGCCGTCTTCGGCGGTGTCGGCCTCGCCGTGCTCTTCACGCAGTCGAAATGGGTGGAGATGTCCTTCTTCCCCTTCGCGGTGGTGCTGCAGGTGACGCCGATCGTCGCGATCTTCCCGCTGATCAACATCTACGTCGACAACCAGACCGCCAAGCTGCTGCTCTGCGCCTGGATAGTCGCCTTCTTCCCGATCCTGTCCAACACCACGCTGGGGCTGAACTCCGCCGACCGCAATTTGCGCGACCTCTTCCGGCTCAACGGCGCCAGCCGCTGGCAGGAACTGTGGCTGCTCAGGCTCCCGTCCGCCATGCCCTACTTCCTCGGCGGCCTGAAGATCGCGGGCGGCCTGGCGCTCATCGGCGCGGTGGTGGCCGAGTTCGTCGCCGGTGCGGCAGGCCAGTCCTCGGGGCTCGCCTCGCGCATCATCGAGGCCGGCTACCGCCTGAACGCGCCGCGGCTTTTCGCGGCGTTGATCCTGATCTCGGCCACGGGCATCGTCATCTTCCTCGTCCTCTCGTGGATCTCCCACCTGATCCTGCGGCGCTGGCACGAGAGCGCGCTGAAGCAGGAGCGTTGATGACATCGCAACTCGACCTCCCCTCCTCCGGTTGGTACGTGCTGGCCAATGCCCGCGTGCATTTCTCATTGACCACCGCCGACATCGGCGCGACCGACGAGGATGGCTTCGCTCTTGTCGATATCGCCATCGCCGACGGGAAGATCACCGGCATCGCGCCGCGACGGGACAAGCCGGTCCCGCCGCGCGCGGTCGATCTCGCCGGCCGCATCGTGTTCCCCTGCTTCGTCGACTGCCACACCCATCTGGACAAGGGCCACATCTGGCCGCGCAGGCGCAATCCCGACGGCTCCTTCATGGGCGCGCTGGAGGCGGTCGGCGCCGACCGGGCGGCGAACTGGTCGGCGGCGGACGTCGAGGCGCGCATGGAGTTCGCCCTGAAATGCGCATTCGCGCACGGAACCAAGGCGATACGCACCCATCTTGATTCGATTTCTCCGCAGGAGACGATCTCCTGGCCGGTGTTCGAGTCGATGCGCGAGCGCTGGGCGGGCCGTATCGACCTCCAGGCCGTCTGCCTGCTCGGCATCGACGGGGTGCGCGAGACGGACTGGTTCGCGGATCTCGCCGGCCGCGTCGCCGCCGCGCGCGGCATGCTCGGCGCCGTGACCTACATGGTGCCCGAGCTAGAGCCGCTGCTCGACCGGGTCTTCGAGACCGCCATCGAACGCGGCCTAGACCTCGATTTCCACGCCGACGAGACCGACGACGTCTCGGCCATCTCCCTGAAGAAGATCGCCGAAAAGGCGCTGGAACATCGTTTCGAAGGAAAAATCCTCGTCGGCCACTGCTGCTCGCTGGCGCGCCAGCCGGATGCGGACGTGCTCGACACGCTGGACAAGGTCGCCCGGGCGGGCGTGGCCGTCGTGTCGCTGCCTATGTGCAACATGTATCTCCAGGACCGCCGCTTCGACGGCACGACGCCGCGCTGGCGCGGGGTGACGCTGCTGCATGAGATGAAGGCCCGCGGCATCCCCGTCGCCGTCGCCTCGGACAACACGCGCGATCCGTTCTATGCCTATGGCGACCTCGACATGCTGGAGGTCTACCGCATGGCGACCCGCACCCTGCATTTCGATCATCCGGTCGCCGACTGGCCCAGGACGGTGGCGGCGACGCCGGCCGACATCATGCGGTTGCAGGATGCGGGAAGGCTCGCCGTGGGCGGCGCTGCCGATCTCGTCGTCTTCCGGGGGCGGAGCTGGACCGAACTGCTGTCGCGGCCCGAAAGTGGCCGCATCGTCGTGCGAGATGGCCGCGCGATCGAGGCCGCCGTGCCGGACTATTCCGAACTCGACACCGTCGTAGGTTAGGAACTGATGGATATCGAAGCGCTCAAAACCGAAATCGATGGCATCCGGATCGAGGAGAATCCGGCCGTCGTGAAGCAGAAGAGTCGGGATTTCTTCTGGTATTCGCCGGTCTTGAAGGAGCAACTCGATCACATTACGGCCGACATCGTGGTCTCGCCAAACGACGAGGCCGAGGTGATCCGGGTGCTTTCGGCATGCTGCCGGCTCGGCATCCCGGTTACGCCGCGCGGCACCGGTACGGGCAACTACGGCCAGGCCATGCCGCTCTCGGGCGGCGTAATCCTGAACCTCGCTGAGATGAGCGCCGTCAGGGAGATCGCGCCGGGCCGGGTGGTCTGCGAGCCGGGGGCGGTGCTGGCCCAGATCGACCGCGCCACGCGCGCTCATTCGGGCCAGGAGCTTCGTCTGTCGCCCTCGACCTACCAGACCGCCTCCATCGGCGGCTTCGTGGCCGGGGGGTCGGGCGGCATCGGCTCCATCCGCTGGGGTGGCCTGCGCGACCTCGGCAACATCCTGCGGCTGCGCGTGGTGACCATGGAGGAAGAGCCGCGCGTGCTCGAACTCACCGGCGAGGAACTGCACAAGGTCACCCATGCCTACGGCACCAACGGCATCATCACCGAAGTGGAGATGCCGCTGACCGCCGCCTACGAGTGGGTGGACGTGATCGTCGGCTTCGAGAGCTTCATGGACGCCGCCCGCTACGGCAACGCGCTGGCGCGTCAGGACGGCATTCTCACCAAGCTGATCTCGCCCATCGCCGCCCCTGCCCCCTTCGACTATTTCAAGCGGCACCAGAAATTCCTGCGGGAGGGGCAGAGCGTCTGCCTGGTCATGGTCGCGCCGCAGTCGCTCGATGCCTTCCGCGCCTTCACCGAGCGCGCCGGCGGCGAAGTCGTCTTCGATGCCGCCGATGCGGGCCCGGAGGAGACCAAGGGCCTGCCGCCCGTGACGGAGCTCTCGTGGAACCACACGACGCTGAGGGCACTGCGGGTCGATTCGGCAATCACCTATCTCCAGGTGCTCTACCCATTCCCCAATCAGATCGACCTCGTGGCGAAGATCCACGCCATGATCCCCGACGAGATGATCGGGCATCTGGAGTTCGTGCGCTTCGACGGCGACATCACCTGCTTCGGCCTGCCGATGATCCGCTATTCGACGGCGGAGAGGCTGGAGGAGATCATCCGGCTGCACGAGGAGAACGGCTGCCCTATCTTCAATCCGCACCGCTACACGCTGGAGGAAGGCGGCATGAAGCAGACCGACGAGGTCCAGCTCGCCTTCAAGCGCGAGGCCGACCCAAAAGGCCTGCTCAACCCAGGCAAGATGATAGCCTGGGAGAACCCCGACTACGACTACCGCTCCGACAAGCCGTTCCTCTTTCCCCGTCTGCAGAGGGCGTCCTGAGCCTTGATGGTCGCTCGTCCCTGATCGCCATGAGAATCCTCCTCCTCCACGCCCACCCGGTGGAAACGAGCTTCAACGCCGCACTTCACCGGCTGATCGTCGAGCGGCTGGTGGCGAAGGGGCACGAGGTGGACGACTGCGACCTCTATGCCGAGGATTTCGACCCGCGCCTGTCGCGGGAGGAACGGCTCGACTATCACGACCTCGACCGCAACGTTTCGCGCGTGAGGCCGCACGTGGAGCGGTTGCGGTCCGCCAATGCGCTGGTCATGTGCTACCCGGTCTGGAACTTCGGCTATCCCGCGATCCTGAAAGGCTATTTCGACCGCGTCTTCCTGCCCGGCGTCTCCTTCGCGATGGTGGACGGCAAGGCGCAGCCCTCGCTGCACAACATTTCCAAAGTTGCGGCCGTCACCACCTATGGCGGCGACCGTCTGCGCGCCTGGCTGATGGGCGACCCGCCGCGCAAGCTCATCCGGCGCCACCTGCGCGTCACCGTGAGGCCCGGCGCGCCGGTCCAGTACCTCGCCCACTACGACATGAACCGTTCGACCGACGCCAGCCGCAAGCGCTTCATGGACAAGGTCGCAAGGGCGATGGACGCCTTCTGATGCGGGTGCTCGTCGTCCACTGCCATCCGGTTCCGGAGAGCTTCTGCGCGGCTTTGCGCGACACCGCTCTTCGGGCATTGAAGCGCGCGGGCCACGAGACGCGGCTGATCGATCTCTACGCGGAAAAGTTCGATCCCGTCATGGGCTGCGAGGAGCGCCGCACCTACAACGACCGCGCCCCGACCGATCCCACACTCGGCCCCCACATCGAGGCGCTCGGCTGGGCGGAAGCGATCGTCTTCGTCTATCCGACGTGGTGGTACGGGCTGCCGGCCATGCTGAAGGGCTGGCTCGACCGGGTCTGGGCGCTCGACGTCGTCTTCAAACTCGACAAGAAAGGCGGCAAGATCCGGCCGCTCCTCACCCATGTCCGCAAGATCGCGGTGGTCACGACCTGCGGCGCGCCGCTCTGGTGGTCGCATGTCGTCGGCCATCCCGGCCGGCGGACCATTCTGCGCGGCATCCGGGCGCTGTGCGGCTGGCGCTGCAAGACCCTGTTCCTTGCGCACTACCGCATGGACCAGTCGACGCCCAGCTCCCGCGCGGCATACCTGAAGAAGGTCGAGGTCAAGCTCTCCGCATTTTAGGCGCAATCTCGCGCTTGCCTGCCCCTGGGTGAGGTTCGGCGCACATGCCGCAATCGGCTTTGGTGACATCGGCAGCACACGCGGCCGGAACCGTGTAGTGTCACGCGGGCAGGCACAGGACGCCACAGTCCTGAAACAGGCCCTTGCTACGGCAAAGGGCTCCGGAGGAACAATTTCATGCGCGCATTCCGTGTCATCGCCGTCATCCTTGCCGCCCTGCTCGGCACGGCCACGGGCACCCTGGCCCAGGAGGCCCGCCAGATCGTCACCACTCAGGACGGCGACTATTTCGGCTTCGATCTCCGGACCGAGCAGAACATGTCGCTCGACCAGTGCAAGTCGGCCTGCCTCGGCGACCCTTCCTGCCGCGCCTTCACCCACAACACCCGCGCGCAATGGTGCTTCCTCAAATCCGATTACAACACGCTGAACACCTTCCCCGGCGCGGTCGCCGGCAAGGTGGTCGACCTGAGCGGCGAGCCGGACATCGGCGCTCCGCCGGAGCTGTCGTTCGTCGCGTCCTACGTTCTCGACGACGCCCGCTCCTGGCGCCAGGACCTCCTTTCCAAGGCCTCGGCCGGAGGTGCCGGCCTGGTGTCGCTGGTCGATGCCGCGCAGAACGCGATGGACAACAACGACCCGCGCGCCGCGATGCTGAACTACACCAATGCGCTGACGATCCTGCCGGACGACACCGCTCTGTGGACCGGGCTCGCCGAGGCGGCGAACGCCGTGGTGCCCGGCGGCGGCGAGAGCAGCTACTATTTCCAGCGCGCCGGCACCAGCGCCGCGATCAACGGCTACCGTCTCTCGCGCACCGCCACGGAGCGCGCCAACGCGCTGAACGCGCTGGCCGAGGCGCTGGAAAAGCGCAGCATGCACCGGCCGGCGATCACCGCATTGGAACGCAGCATCGCCCTGGTGACCTCGGTAGAGACCTTGCAACGCTACGCCGACCTGAAGAGCCAGTGGGGCTTCCGCGTCATCGAGCACACGGTCGATTCCGATAATGCCAGCCCGCGCGTCTGCGTCCAGTTCTCCGAGGAACTGGCCAAGAGCGGCATCGACTACGCGCAGTTCGTCAGCGTCGACAACGCCCCCACCACCGCCGTCGAAAAGGGCGATCGCGAGCTCTGCGTCGAGGGACTGGAGCATGGCGGTCGCTACCGCATCGTCATCCGCCAGGGCCTTCCCGCCGCCATCGGCGAGGTAATCGGCGAGCCCGTCGCACTGGACATCTACATCCGGGACCGCTCGCCCTCGCTGCGCTTCACCGGCGATAATTTCGTGCTGCCCAACAGCGCCCGCCGCGGCATCCCCGTGGTCTCGGTGAACACCGACAAGGCCGACATCGCGCTCTACCGGATCGGCGACCGCTCGCTGTCGCGCCTGCTCACGCAGTCGCAGTTCCTGCGGCAACTCGACGCCTACGAGATCGGCAGCATCGCCGACGACCTCGGCGAGCCCGTCTTCAAGGGCTCGCTCGACATCAAGTCCGAACTCAACGAGGAGGTGGTCACCGCCTTCCCGGTCGACGAGGCGATCCCCGAGCGCAAGCCCGGCGTCTACGTGATGACCGCCACGCCCGAGGGCGACCGGCGCGAAAGCTGGGACTCCCGTGCCACGCAATGGTTCGTTATCTCCGACATCGGCCTCGTCACCTTTGCCGGCAATGACGGCCTGTCGGTCTTCGCCCGCTCGCTGGACACAGCGAAGCCGAAAGCCGGCCTCGAGCTGAAGCTCGTCGCCCGCAACAACGAGCTGCTCGGTACCGCGACCACCGACGTCGACGGACGCGCCGTGTTCGACGCCGGCCTGATGCGCGGCGACAGCGGTCTCGCGCCCGCCGTGATCATGGCGAGCGGCGACGGCGACGATTTCGTCTTCCTCGACATGACGCGCTCCGGCTTCGACCTGTCCGACCGCGGCGTCGAGGGCCGCGCCTCCCCTGGTCCGCTGGACGTCTACGCCTGGACCGAGCGCGGCATCTACCGTGCCGGCGAGACGGTCCACGCCGCCGCGCTGAACCGCGACACGGAGGCCGAGGCCGTCGACGACCTGCCGCTGACCTTCATCTTCCAGCGCCCCGACGGCGTGGAGGATCGCCGCGTCGTCTCCTCCGGCGCCGAGCTCGGCGGACACGCGGTCGATCTCGACCTGTCGGCCAACGCCATGCGCGGCACCTGGATGGTCCGCATCCATGCCGACCCGAAAGCGGCGGCAATCGCGGAAAAGACCTTCCTGGTCGAGGACTTCGTTCCCGACCGGATCGAGTTCGACCTGACCAGCGACAAGGACGAGGTGGCCGTCGGCGAGCAGGCGACGCTCACCGTCGACGGGCGCTATCTATACGGCGCGCCGGCCGAGGGCCTGTCGCTCGAAGGCCAGCTCACCGTCTCTCGCACCCGCGAATGGGAAGAGTTCCCGGGCTACTATTTCGGGCTGGAGGACGAGGAGGACGTCGAGGACACGCGCACGACGCTCCAGGAGCTGCCGCAGACCGGCGCGGACGGCAAGGCAGAGTTCGAGGTCGCCGTCGACGCGGTGCCCTCCACGACCCAGTTCCTGATGGCCGAAGCCTCGGTGCGGCTGGTGGAAGCCGGCGGACGCGCGGTCGAGCGCTCCATCGACATCGAGATCACGCCCGAAAGCGACATGCTCGGCCTGAAGCCCGAATTCGAGGGCGGATCGGTGCCCGAAGGCGGCACGGCCAACTTCCGCGTCATCGCCGTCGATCCGGCCGGCGACCGCGTCGAGATGAAGGACGTCCGCTGGTCGCTGATCAAGCTGGAGCGGCACTACCAGTGGTATCGCAACGGCAACAGCTGGGACTACGAGCCGATCACCTCGACCACCATGGTCGAGGACGGCACGGTGGACGCTTCCGCGACCGCCGAACCGATGATCTCCGTGTCCGTCGACTGGGGCCGCTACCGCATGGAGATCGAGACCGGAGATCCGAACGGACCGGCGACCAGCGTCGAGTTCGAGGCGGGCTGGTACGTCGAGGCGAGCTCCACGGAGACGCCGGACGGGCTGGAGGTCGCGCTCGACAAGGATTCCTATTCCGTCGGCGAGACCGCCAAGCTGAAGATATCGCCGCGCTTCGCCGGCGAGGTGCTGGTGACGACCGGCGCTGAGAGCCTGCTATCGACCATCACCGCCACCGTGCCAGAGGGCGGCACGACCATCGACATCCCGGTGACCGAGGAGCTCGGTGCCGGCGCCTATGTCATGGCGACCGTGTTCCGCCCCGGCGAGGCGCAGGAATCGCGCCTGCCCATGCGCGCCATCGGGCTGAAATGGCTCAAGGTCGATCCCGGCGAGCGCAAGCTCTCGGTCTCGATCGAGGCGCCGGAAAAGACCGAGCCTCGGCAGCCGCTGGTGCTGCCCGTCTCCGTCAGCGGCCTGCAGCCGGGCGAGGAAGCCTATGTCACCATCGCCGCGGTCGACGTCGGCATCCTCAACCTCACCCGCTACGAGGCGCCGGACCCGACGAAGTGGTACTTTGGCCAGCGCCGGCTGGGACTGGAGATGCGCGACCTCTACGGCCGCCTGATCGACGGTTCGCAGGGCGCCTTCGGGCGGCTCAGGACCGGTGGCGACGGCGGCGCGATGGCCCCGCAGGGCAACCCGCCGACCGAGAAGCTCGTCGCCTTCTTCTCCGGCATCCTGAAGGTGGACGACGAAGGCCGTGCCAGCGCCGCCTTCGACATCCCGCAGTTCAACGGCACGGTCCGCGTCATGGCGGTGGCGTGGTCGAAGGACGGCACCGGCAGCGCCTCGAAGGACGTGATCGTGCGCGACCCGGTCGTGGTGACCGCAAGCCTGCCGCGCTTCATGGCGCCGAGCGACCAGGCACGGCTGCTTCTGGAGATCGCCAACACCGACGGCCCGGCCGGCGACTACCAGCTCGCCGTTTCGACCGGCGGCGCACTGCTGCCGACCGAAGGCGGCGTACCGGAAACGGTCAGCCTGCCCGCCGGCGGCAAGACCGAGCTTTCGATCCCGCTGACGGCGGATACCCCCGGTATCGGCGAGATCACAATCGCGCTCACCCACGCCTCCGGGCTGACGGTGAACCGCACCCAGACCCTGCCGGTACGGCCCGGCGTGATGCCGGTCACCACGCGCCAGACGGTGACGCTCGCGGCCAACGGCGGCAGCCTGAGGATCGACGGCGAACTTCTGGCCTCTTCGATCCCGCAGGGCGCGTCGGTAGCGGTCAACGTGTCGCGCATGACGGCCTTCGACGTGCCGGCGCTCTTGATGTCGCTCGACCGCTATCCTTACGGCTGCGCCGAGCAGACCACCAGCCGGGCGCTGCCGCTGCTCTATGTCAGCGAACTTTCCAAGACCTCCGGCATGGAGGACGATCCCGAACTGCGCAAGCGCGTGCAGGACGCCATCGAGCGGGTGCTCGCCTACCAATCCTCCTCCGGCAGCTTCGGCCTCTGGGGTCCCGGCTCGGGCGATCTTTGGCTCGATTCCTACGTCACCGACTTCCTGACCCGGGCGCGCGAACTCGACTATGAGGTACCCGAGCAGGCGATGTCGCAGGCGCTGATGAACCTGCAGAACTCTCTCGCCTACGACGTCAACATCGAGAGCAATGGCAACGAGATCGCTTATTCGCTCTACGTGCTCGCCCGCAACAGGAAGGCTTCGGCCGGCGACCTGCGCTATTATTCCGATACGCAGATCGACCAGTTCGCGAGCCCCCTGTCGCGCGCCCAGCTCGCCGCGAGCCTGGCGCTTTACGGCGATCCCGCGCGTGCCGAGAGCACCTTCGCCTCGGCCTTCCGGCTTGCGCAGCAGACCGCCGGCGGCTACACGGCGCGCAGCGACTATGGTTCGAAGCTGCGCGACGGGGCGGCCATGCTGGCGCTGGCCACCGAAAGCCGGCCGGAGCCGGCGCTGATCCCGAACATGGTCCAGTACGTCGCCGACGTGCGCCAGCAGACGCGCCATCTCAGCACGCAGGACGAGGCCTGGATGCTGCTCGCCGCCCGCGCGGTGCAGCAGTCCAGCGACGACATCCGGCTCGAGGTCGCGGGGACTCCCCACCAGGGCGCGTTCACGAAGCGCATGGAGGGGTCGGAAGTGACCGAAAATCCCTTCACTGTCGTCAACCGCGGCGCCGAGCCGGTCGACGCGATCGTCACCACGGTCGCCGCCCCCGAGCAGCCGCTGCCGGCCGGCGGCCAGGGCTTCACGATCGAACGGACCTACTACACGCTCGACGGCCAGCAGGCGAACGTCACGCAGGCGAGGCAGAACGAGCGCTACGTGGTGGTGCTGAAGGTGAACGAGGCCAACGCCTGGCCCTCGCGCATCCTCGTTTCCGACCTGCTTCCGGCCGGCTTCGAGATCGACAATCCGCGCCTGGTCGACAGTGCGGCCCTGGCGAATTTTGAATGGCTCGGCCAGACCAGCGCCGTGCACACCGAGTTCCGCGACGACCGCTTCATCGCGGCCTTCAACCGCGAGGAAGGCGACGCCCGCGATATCACGCTCGCCTATGTCGTGCGCGCCGTGACGCCCGGCGTCTTCATGCACCCGGCGGCCAGCGTGGAAGACATGTACCGTCCGGAGCTTTCGGCCCGCACGGCGACGGGGCTGATGGAGGTGCGGGGCGAATGAGCCACGCGTCGCGCCTGTGAGCACGTCGGGATCCGAACCGCCAGCCCTTGAGGGTAATGGGGACACCAGCACGACGCTTCCACAAGCGTCGAACACCCTACCCCCACCCCTAACCCCTCCCCTCAAGGGGGAGGGGGATACTGTTCTTGCACACGCCGAGACATCCACGGGGATTGAAACCCAACGGAGCGGATTCCCCTCCCCCTCGAGGGGAGGAGTTAGGGGTGGGGGTCGGATCGTTCCACAGCCCAAGATCCGGCGATTGGTCCGCGGTCTAGGAACCGTTGTGGTGATCATCGCACTGACCGCTACCGCCTCCCTCTTCACGCTCGACCGTCTCGACCGCGCATACCCTCCCCCGCTCGACCAGGCCGCCGCGATCTCCACCGAGGTCGTCGACCGCGACGGTGCGCTCCTGCGCGCCTATGCGACCGGCGATGGCCGCTGGCGGCTGGCGGCGGACCTGAAGGCGCTCGATCCGCAGTTCAAGACGATGCTGGTCGCCTACGAGGATCAGCGCTTCTGGAGCCATCACGGCGTCGATCCGGTCGCCGTGCTGCGCGCAGCATGGCAGCTCATAACCAACGGGCGGATCGTGTCGGGCGGGTCGACCATCACCATGCAGCTGGCGCGGCTGATCGAGCCGCGCGAGGAGCGGAGCCTGGGCGCCAAGCTGCGGCAGGCGGCGCGCGCGCTGCAGATCGAGCGCAGGCTTTCCAAGGACGAGATCCTGCAGCGCTACCTGACGATGGCGCCCTATGGCGGCAATCTGGAAGGGGTGCGCGCAGCCAGTCTCGCCTGGTTCGGCAAGGAACCCAACCGGCTGACGCTGCCCGAGGCGGCGCTGCTGGTGGCCCTGCCGCAGTCGCCCGAGGCGCGCCGGCCCGACCGGCACCGGAAGGCCGCGAAAGCGGCGCGTGACCGCGTGCTCGCCCGCATGGCCGAGGCCGGCGTGATCATCGAAAGCGAAGTGGAGCGCGCCTCGGCGGAGGCGGTGTCGGGCCTGCGCCGCCACCTGCCGGGCCTCGCGGCCCATGTCGCCGACGAAGCGCTGCGCCGCGACCCGCAGGCGACGCGCCACCAGGTGACCATCGATCGCGGCGTCCAGGAGGCGCTGGAGAAGGTGGCGAGCGACGCCGCCGCGCGCATCGGCCCGAAGGTGTCGGTCGCCATGGTACTGGCGGACGCGCAGACCGGCGAGTTGCTCGCCAAGGTCGGCTCGGCCGACTATTTCGAGCCGCGCCGCGCCGGTTGGATCGACATGGCGCGCGCGCAGCGCTCGCCCGGCTCGACGCTGAAGCCCTTCATCTACGGGTTGGCGGTCGAGGATGGGCTGGTCATGCAGGAGACGATGATCGAGGACCGGCCGGCGAACTTTTCCGGCTACCGGCCGAAGAACTTCGACATGGACTACCAAGGCGACGTGACCATCCGCCAGGCGCTGCAGCTGTCGCTCAACGTACCGGCGATCCGGCTGCTCGACGCGGTCGGGCCGGTGCGGCTGGTATCGCGGCTGAAGCGCGGCGACGTCGTCCCGGCCCTGCCGCGCGGCGAGACGCCGGGGCTGGCGATCGGGCTTGGCGGCGCGGGCCTGACGCTGGAACAGCTGGTGCAGCTCTACACCGGGCTCGCGAACGGCGGCCGCGTGTCGCCGCTACGTTTCTTCCCCGACGAAAGACCCACAGCCCTTCCGGATGCCATCCTGTCGCGGCAGGCGGTGTGGCAGGTGGCCGACATGCTGTCGGGCGTCGCGCCGCCGCAGGGCGCGCCGCGCCTCCGCATCGCCTACAAGACCGGCACCTCCTACGGCTTTCGCGACGCCTGGTCGGTCGGCTACGACGGGCGCCATGTGCTCGGCGTCTGGGTCGGCCGGCCGGACGGCGGCTCGGTGCCGGGCCTGACCGGATATCTCGCTGCCGCGCCCATCATCTTCGAAGCCTTCTCCAAATCCGGCCTCGGCATCGAGCCCCTGCCCCGCGCGCCGGCCGGCGCGGTGCGGCTGTCGCGCACCGAACTGCCCTTCTCGCTGCGCCGCTTCGCCCCGCCCGAGCAGGCGCTGGTGGCCGGCGCCCCGACCGAGCCGGCGCCGGAGATCGTCTTCCCGCCCGCCGGCGCGCGGGTCGATCTCGGCCTAACAAGAGGCAGCACCATACCGCTGGCGCTCAAGCTCAACGGCGGCCGCGCCCCCTTCCGCTGGCTGGCCAACGGTAAGCCCGTGCCGGTCTCGGCGCGGCGGCGCACCGGCTCGTGGACGCCGGACGGCGCCGGATTTTCCACCCTGACGGTTATCGACGCGGCGGGACGGGCGGCGAGTGTGCGGGTGTTCGTGGAGTAGGGCAAAGGCGATCCGCCTTGAATATGCGGCTTCCTCAAAGTATTCTTGCTATGCCATCGACTTCTCGATATTGCCTCGTGGAATTCAGATGAACGCACAAGCGCAAGACTTGTTGTGAGAGATTGAACAACCCATTTAAAGCAGAATATATCTCGACAAAATCAAAGGAAGATGCCGGCAATAGCGCATGGGAAGATGCCGTGCGGCTGATGCAGGACAGGCGTTACCATGCGCAACTCGTCGAGGCGATCCGATCCGACATTTTTGCCGACATGCAGTACGCGACTTACCTCATAGCGGAATGCCGCGGAAGATTGCCGGAAATTGAGCATTACATTGTTGATCTTCACAAATCAGACTACGAGCATATGCGCTCCGCCGTCATGGAATACATTCTCAGTTATCTGATGGATGAACCCGGTGCGGTGCCCGTAGTGGCTCAACGGCTTGGTGATCCATGCGTAACCGTTAGAGCGAAAGCGATCCTCTGGATGGCGATTTGTAGCGACCAATCCTTCGATGAAGTCGAACGGACGTACTCGCGGGAATCCACCGGATTCCGACTTGCTCGGATCGAGCGCGACATCGCGGTCGGCCGCATGATTAGGAACCGCCAGGATATCGACGAAACCTGGGACAAGGACGATCCGTACATCAAGGCCTATCTCTCTCGTACGCCGATCGTGAGGAGATACCGACGACGTAGAGCGACGGACGGATAGCCGGCACCGATCATTGCTCTCGCGTCGGGCAGATCCATGAAGCGCCGGACCAGCCGTGCGTTTCATCGGACTTCCTCATCCTGAGGTGCGAGCCCTCACGATCTGCGCCACATAAGTACGGGCGTCGCCGGGCGAGCCTCGAAGTACGCACCGGACGGCCCAACTGGGTACGTCCTTCGAGGCTCGCCCCGCCGAGGTCCGCAATGAATTGACAAAATCGTGCGGACTCGCACCTCAGGACGAGGGAAGCCGGTGGAGCGCGCTCCAACCTCAAGACAAGGGGGTATATTCTTTGCCCCTACCCCAAAATCCCGCGCTCGCGGACGGCGGAAAGTACGTCGGCGAGGCTTTCGTTGGGGGTGCGGGCGGAGGTGTCGACGTGTATGCCGGCCTGGGCGTAGAGCGCCTCGCGGCTGGTGAGGATGGTGCGGAGGTCATCCATGGCGGCGGGGTTGCCGGCCATGGGGCGGGTGTCGCCCTGGGCGCGGACGCGGCCCATGTGCTCCTCGGGCCGCGCCTTCAGCCAGATCGTGTGGTAGTGCCGCAGGAGGTGGTTGAAGGTCTCCGGCTCCGAGACGATGCCGCCGGCCACCGCCAGCACCAGTGCCTCGCTGGTGGCGGCGATGCGCTCGACCGACTGGCGTTCCAGCCGACGGTAGCCCTCCTGGCCGTAGAGCGCCATGACCTCGTTGACCGGCATGCCGCTCGCCTGCTCGATCTCGACGTTGAGTTCGAGGAAGGGCAGCCCGAGTGCGTCCGCCGCCATGCGCCCCAGCGTCGACTTGCCCGCGCCGCGCAGGCCGATCATCGCGATGCGACGACCGCGCCGCAGGCTGGGGTGCTCCGGATCGAGGATTTCGAGCACGCGCTGGCGCTGCTCGGCGGTGGCGCCGCGGTAGAGCGCCATGACGGTCATGATGTCGGAGTTCCAGGGGTCATCGGCACCGACTAGCCACTCGATCCGGTGGTCGAGCGCTTCGGCGACGCGGCGCAGGAGCACGATGGAGATGTTGCCTTCGCCCGCCTCGAGTTGCGCCAGATAGCGTTGCGAGACACCGGAAGTCTCGGCGAGCCGCTTGCGCGACAGGCCCTTTCGCGACCGCGCGGTGCGGACGCGATCGCCGACCATGGCCAGCAGGGCGGCATTGGCGGCGTCATCGGCCGGCGCCGTTTCCGGCGCACTCGCCCTGCCATCGAAACCGACGATTTCGTCCATGCCACCGCTATCCGCTCAACTATTATGCATTATAATGCATATTGCGGAGGCTTGTGCAATATCGCGCGCGGGGGGATCAGTAGGTTTCGAGGTGGTAGCGGCCCGAAGCGCGCATGGCGTCGCGCAGCGTTTTCCAGTTCATGCCGGCGCCGCGGGCTATGTCCTCGAAGGCGCTCTCGACGCCGATCTCCATGGCCTTCAGGCCGCAGACGTAGACATGAGTGTTTTCGGACGCGAGCAGCGCGGCGATGTGATCCTTCTGCGCCCGCATGCGGTCCTGGACATATTCCTTGGGCGCGCCCTCGACGCGGCTGAACACGAGATGTTTTGCCAGCAGCGTGTCGGGCACCTTCTTCAGCGGGCCGAAATAGGGCAGCGAACTGGGCGAGCGGGCGCCGAAGATCAGCGTCATGCCGCCCGAGGGACCGCTGACGGTGCGCTGGCGGCGCATGGTGAAGCCGCGGAAGGGCGCCGAACCGGTGCCGGTGCAGATCATCAGCACGTTGGCCTGCGGATCGTTGGGCATGAGGAATGTCGAGCCGAACGGCCCGGTCAGCTTCACCTCGTCGCCGCGCTTCAGGTCGCAGACATAGTTGGAGGCGATGCCGTTCGGCTCGCGCTTGACGGTCAGCGACAGGTTGTTGGTGTTCGGCCGCTCGCCGTCGCGCGGCGAGGAGATCGAATAGAGCCGCATGCGGTGCGGCCGGCCATTGGCGTCGGTGCCCGGCGGCGCGATGCCGACACTCTGGCCTTCGAGCACCGGGAAGGAAGTGTTGCCGAGATCGAGGATGATGTGGCGCACGTCCGAATCGGCATCCTCGGCGGTCAGGCGATAGTTGCCTTGCACCGTGGCGATCGCCGGGTGCGCGGTGGAGAACAGGTTGACGCTCGGCTTGGAGGCAGACGCGGGAGCCTTGGCCGCGCCGCCCGCGCCCTTGTGCGCTTCGGCGAGCAGTGCCGCGACCTCGTCGTCCAGCGCCTCGATCGCCGGGCCGGTGCCCTCGCCCGCAGGCGACAGCTCCGCCTGCTCGGGCAATTCCATCCAGGACAGCTGTTCTTCGAGCGAATAGGGGGTCGTCACCACGCGCCAGTTGTCGATCGAGCCCGTGGGGCACGGCGAGATGCAGTCCATGCAGAAATTGCAGATCGAGGCGTCGACCACGACGTTGTTGTCGTCATGCGTGATGGCGCCGATCGGGCATGCCTCCTCGCAGGTGTGGCAGCGGATGCAGATCTCCGGATCGATCAGGTGCTGCTTAACGGGTGCGTTCATGACACTGCCTCAGGTGCTCTCGATCGAGACCGGAAAGCCCCGGATGACGGAATTGCTGACGGTGCTGTCCGCCTTCGCTGCCTCGATCACCGGGCGGGGGTCCGAGCCGTCGATGGTCTCGCAGGTAACAGTCATGCGCGCGCCCGTCACGATCAGCGGCTCTCCGTCGAGGTCGAGGGTGACGCCGACCGCGATCCTGCCGAGCGCGATGCCCTTCGCATGCGCAACGTAGCGAAGGTCGTTGGCGAAGCAGCCGCCGATCGCCAGCGCCAGAAGCTGGCCGCCATTGAAGCCGAGCCCCATGCCGCCGGCCTTCCCGGCGGGGCGATCGGCCACCAGCGTGTGGGAACCGGCCCAGCCGAGGGCCGCTTCGGTGCCTGGGACGTTGGCAAGGTCGACGGCGATGGAAACCATGGGTATCACTCAGGCCATGTGCAGCTGGACGTATTCGAAGTCGCCAGGCTTGTTGTCGATGCCCATGCGCGGCGGGGCGATCCAGCCGGCGAACTTGCCGGGCTCCCACACGGGCTGCATGAGCGAAGCGATGTAGTCGCCGTCGGCCGTGGTCGGCAGCCACTCGTCCTTGCGCTTTTCCCATTCGGCATCGGAGATCACCTCGCCATCAGGCGTCATCCTGATGGCGCCGAAGACGCCGATCTGGCGGTGGAAGCCGGGATGCGGGAGCTTCAGTTCGAAGGGGACGCCGATCTTGGCGATCATGGCGTTCCAGCGCTTCACGCCGCCGGCCGCGTCGGTGACGTAGTCGTCCCTGAGCCGCATGTTGATGGCCGAGAGCGCCGGCACGTCGACCGTGACGACCTTGCCGTCGACGAGTTGCACCACCGGATAGGTCGAGCTCTGCAGGCGGTGGTCGTCGTCGATCTTGATTTCCTGGTAGCGGCCCTTGATGCCGGCGTTGAAGGCGTTGGCCGCGTTGGTCGAGATTTCCGAGCCGAACAGGTCGAGCGACAGCGTGTAGTGCAGGTTGAGCTTCTTCTGGATCGTCGGCAGGTCGGTGACGCCCAGCGCTCGCACCGCGTCGATATCGTTCGGGTCCTCGATGCCGGCCTCCTTCATCGCCTCGCAGGTGCGCTGGATGACCCGGCCGACGCCGGTCTCGCCGACGAACATGTGGTGCGCCTCCTCCGTCAGCATGAAGCGGCAGGTGCGCGACAGCGGGTCGAAGCCCGACTGGGCGAGCGATTCCAGCTGCATCTTGCCGTCGCGGTCGGTGAAATAGGTGAACATGAAGAAGGAGAGCCAGTCGGGCGTCGCCTCGTTGAAGGCGCCGAGCATACGCGGCGCCTCCTCCGAACCCGACGAGCGGCGCAGGAGGTCGTCGGCCTCCTCGCGGCCGTCGGCGCCGAAGTACTTCTGCAGCAAGTAGACCATGGCCCACAGGTGCCGGCCTTCCTCGACGTTGACCTGGAACAGGTTGCGCATGTCGTAGAGGGAGGGTGCGGTCTTGCCGAGATGGCGCTGCTGCTCGACCGAGGCCGGCTCGGTGTCGCCCTGGATGACGATCAGGCGCTTCAACATGTTGCGGTATTCGCCCGGCACCTCCTGCCAGGCCGGCTGGCCGACATGCTCCCCGCACGGGATCTTGCGGTCCTCCACCTGCGGGGCGAGCAGGATGCCCCAGCGGTATTCCGGCATCTTCACGTAGTCGAACTTCGCCCAGCCCTTGGGATCGACCGAGATCGCCGTGCGCAGGTAGACCAGCGATTCCTGGAAATTGCGCGGGATGAGGTCGTTCCACCAGTTGATGTAGCCCGGATGCCACTTCTCCAGCGCCTTCAGGACGCGCTTGTCGGAGGAGAGCCCGACATTGTTGGGAATCTGGGTGTCGTAGGAGACGTTGATCAGGTCGAGCATGGGTGGGGTCCTCCGGGTGGCGGGCAGTTTGTCGGCAATCGGCAGTCGGCAGTCGGCAGTCAGTTGAAGAGTACCGATCGGTCTCGTGGCGATTGGCTTCTTGCGACTGCCAACTGCCGACTGCCGACTGCCTCGCTCACACTCTCTTCATATCGAACTCGCCCCGCACGCCGGTGCCGTAGCGCTGCAGGGCGCCCTTTTCGCCGACGGCGTTGGGGCGCTGGAAGATCCAGTTCTGCCAGGCGGTGAGGCGGCCGAAGATGCGGGTTTCCATGGTTTCGGGGCCGGCGAAGCGCAGGTTCGCTTCCATGCCGGTGAGCGCGTCGGGCGAGAAGGAAGCGCGTTCCTCGAGGAAGATGCGCACCTCGTCCTCCCAGTCGATGTCGTCGAAGCAGAAGGTGACGAGGCCGAGCTCGTTGGCGTCGAACGCCTCCAGCGCCTCGCCGGTGCGCTCCTTCGTCTCGTCGACCTTTTGCGGCTCGCCGAGGAAGCGGGTCTGAAGCCGCGTCAGCTCGTTGGACATCGGGTAGGAGCCGAAATTGCCGTCGGTCAGCGTGATGGTCGCGACCGGACGGTTGTCGCCCTCGAAATCGCCCTCGGCCATGTAGGAGCGGTCGACGGCGAAGAGGAGTTCGGCGAGTGGGCCGGCGAAGCAGGAGCCGGGCTCGACCAGCGCCACCAGCGAACGCGAGGTCAGGTCGACGCGCTTCAGGACGCGCTTGAAGTAGAGCAGCATCTCGCTGGCGAGCCAGTTCTCCCGGTTTTCCAAAAGGAACCGTTCGTGCGCCGCGACGAACTGCGGATCGCCCTGGGCGCGGAAGACGATGACGCCGGTCTCCGGTTCGTTGTTGCGCAGGTGCAGGACCGCGTCGTCGAGTTCGCGCGCCACGCGCAGCATCCAGGTGGACGCGCCCTGTTCGGCAAGGGCATCGAGCGAGGCTGGCGCGGCATCTGTCGGACCGTGGATGGTGACCCGGGCGATGCGCTTCTCGCGGTCGATCTCGACCTCGACGCTGGAATAGGTGACGGAGCCGTCCTCGCCGAACGTGCGGTCGAGGGGGATGAGCGAGATGCCCTTCGCATCCGAGGGCCGGTTCGATTTGGCCGCGAACTCCTTCGCGCGCTGCGCCACGGTCTCGTCGAACTTCGTGTTGGCCACGACGTCGTCGACCAGCTTCCACTCCTTGGCGCGCTTGCCGCGCACGCCCTCCTCGGTGGAGCAGAACACGTCGGCGTGGTCGCGGCGCACCTTGCGCTTGTCGGTGACGCGGGTGAGACCGCCGGTGCCGGGCAGCACGGCGAGCAGCGGCACTTCGGGAAGCGAGACCGAGGACGAGCCGTCGTCGGTCAGGATGATGTGGTCGCAGGCGAGCGCCAATTCGTAGCCTCCGCCGGCGCAGGCGCCGCGCACGGCGCAAATGTAGAACTGCCCCGACTCGCGGCCCGCCGCCTCGAAGGTGTTGCGGGTCTCGTTGGTGAACTTGCAGAAGTTCACCTTGTGGGAATGCGCCGCGCCGCCGAGCATGCGGATGTTGGCCCCGGCGCAGAAGACGCGTTCCTTTCCCGACTGCAGGACGACGACTTTCACCTCGGGATGCTCGAAGCGCATGCGCTGGACAATGTCGGCCAGTTCGATGTCGACGCCGAGATCGTAGGAGTTGAGCTTCAGCTCGTAGCCCTCGAACAGGCCGCCGGTCTCGTCGACGTCCATGAGGAGATGCGCGACCTCACCCTCGTAGCGGATCTTCCAGTGACGGTACTTCGACGGGTCCGTCTGGAAATCGATTGCCTTGGCCACTCTATGCTCCCTGGGTCGTCGAATGGCGGCACCATAGTGCACTATGGTGCGCGATGCCAGCCATCAATTGCGCGGTTCACGCGGAACTCAGCGTCCTTATTGGCTCGAAACGGCCAAGTATATGCATTAAAATGCATTGTCGTTGATCTCAAGCTGCGGCCGCCCGAGAAGAATCTCGTCCGGCCCCCGCCCCGGCCAGGTATCGGCGGTGGCGAGGAATGCGCCGATGGCCTCGTGGGCCGACGCCGGATCGAGGCCCATAAGCCGATCCGCGCCGCCGCTGCGGGCGTCGCCGAGACGCTGATGGGCTTCGCGCACCAGGCGCAGGGCCGCCTTGGGGCGATGCATCGCGAGCTTGAGGCAACCGTTCGCCAGCTGGATCAGCCCCTGCATCATCTGCCGCTCGGCGCTGTTGGGGCGGGTACCCATCCAGACCGGCTCCCACACCTCGTGCGTCTCCCAGAAGAAGCCGGCGCGGTAGAGCGTGAAGCCGCAGAGCCACGCCTCGTTGTCGCGCCAGAGATCGGGATCGGTCGTTGCCGGCGCGCGGTCGGCGATTTCCATGAAGGCCCCGGAGGTCGGGCGCGCGGTGCGGCCGGGGATGTAGGGCGCGGCGGGGAGCGGTAGATCGCCCGCCGGACAGGCGGCCTGCGCCACCTCACGCTGCCTCGGGCTCTGCCGCCTCGATGCGGTCGAGTCGTTCGACGAACTCGGTGAGCAGCGCCAACGTCCTGTCCGGCTGCTCGACGAAGGGGGCGTGGCCGCAATTCTCGAGCATCGCGACGTCGACGGGATTGTAGCTCTGCTCCTTCAGAGCCGCGATCTGGGCCGCCGTTCCGTACTGGTCCTGCACGCCCTGGATCGCCAGCACGGGGACGCGGATGTAGGCGATGACCTCCTCGATGTTCCAGTGCTCGAAGGCCGGATCGAGCCAGGCGTCGTTCCAGCCGCGGAAGGCGTTGTCGACATTGGCGTGGTACTTCGACAGCCGCGCCCTGAGGTCGCCGGTCTCGTATGCCTCGCGCGCCTTCGCGATCGCCGACAGCCCCATCGGTTCGGTGAAGAAGTGCGGCGCCATCAGCACCAGCCCCCTCACCCGGTGGTCCTGGATCGAACCGGCATAGATCGCCGCGATCGAGGCGCCGTCGGAATGGCCGAGCAGGATGCCTTCAGTGAAGCCGATCGCGCCCAGCACTTCCGGCAGCACTTCGACGGCTTCGCGCGTCATGTAGTCGACCGGCCGAGGCAGCGCCGCCGGATCGGACGCACCGTAGCCGCGCCGGGAGTATGTGAAGACCCCGTAGCGCGTCGCCTCGGCGAGCTTTCGTGGGAAGTCGCGCCAGAGGTCGACGCAGCCGAGGCCCTCGTGCAGCATCATGATGGTCGGCGCGGTGTCGGGCGAAGGTCCGTGGCACTTGCCTTCGAGCCAGCCGCCATCGGCCCGGAACATCACGCTCTCGCCGTCTTTCCACATGGCGTCAGGCCCCTTCCCTGAGCTTGAACCGCTGGACCTTGCCCGTGGCCGTTTTCGGCAGGTCGGGCACGATGTCGATCCAGCGCGGATACTTCCAGGCGCCGACCTTTGCCTTGACGTGCTCCCGGAGCGCATCGGCGAGCCCGTCGCCCCCAGCACCGTTCTTCAGCACCACGAAGGCGCGCGGCTTTTCCAATCCGGTCTCGTCCCTGTGCGCCACGACGGCGGCCTCCAGCACGTCGGGATGCGAGACCAGCGCCTGCTCGACCTCGAAGGGCGAGACCCAGATGCCGGAGACCTTGAACATGTCGTCAGTGCGGCCGCAATAGACGTAGCGGCCCTCGGCCGTGCGCTCGTACTTGTCGCCCGTGCGCGTCCAGTGGCCCTCGAAGGTGGAGCGGCTCTTGTCGCGCTGGTTCCAGTAATTCTCCGCCGCCGACGGTCCGTTGACGAGAAGTTCGCCCACCTCGCCGTCGGCGACTTCCCTGCCGCTTTCGTCGACGAGGCGGACCTCGTATCCGGGCACCGCGACGCCCGACGTGCCGTAGACGACGCTGCCCGGCGCGTTGGAGAGGAAAATGTGAAGCATCTCGGTGGAGCCGACGCCGTCCAGGATATCGGTGCCGGTACCGGCCTTCCACTTGTTGCCGATCTCCGCCGGAAGCGCCTCGCCGGCCGACACGCAGATACGAAGCCGGTCCAGCCCCTTCGGCTCGTTCTGCGCCATGTGCGCCACCATGCCGGCATAGAGCGTCGGCACGCCGCAAAAGACCGTCGGGCGCACCTCGGCCATGGCCAGAAACATGTCGGCTGGCGTCGGCCGCCCGCGGAAGAGCGCTGCAGTGGCGCCCACCGCCATCGGGAAGGTCATCGCGTTGCCGAGGCCGTAGGCGAAGAAGAGCTTTGCCGCCGAAAGCACGACGTCGTCTTCCCGCGTCCCAAGCACCAGTGCGCCAAAGGTGTCGGAAGTGGCCTTGAGGCTGCCGTGGACGTGGCGCACGCCCTTCGGCCGGCCGGTGGAACCGGACGAATAGAGCCAGAAGGCGCATTCGTCCGCTCCGGCTTCCACGGTCCCGCCGGGGTTGCCCGCGGCGAGTTCGTCGGCAAACGACAGATGCTCGCCCGCCTCACCGCCGACGACGAAGACCTTCTTCAGGTGCGGCAGGCGCGGCAGGATCGGCGCGACGGTCGGCAGAAGTTCGGCCGAGACGAACAGCGCCCGCGCGCGGCTGTCGTTGAGGATGATTTCGTAATAGTCGGGCGACAGCAGCGTGTTGAGCGGCACGGGAACGACGCCTGCCTTGAGGCTGCCCCAGAAGATGATCGGGAACTCGATCTGGTCGAGCACGATCATCGCCGCGCGGTTCTCCTGCTCGATGCCGTGGAGGCGATAGAGATCGCCCATGCGGCCGGCCTCGGTCATGAGGTCGCCGTAGCTGAGGGTCCGCCCGCTCTGCCCGCATTCCACGAAGGCAGGCTTGCCTCCCCTGCCCTCCGCGACGTGCCGGTCGACGAAATAGGCCGCGGCGTTGCCGTTCGCTGGGTTCAACTCGGATCCTCCCCGATCAAGTCCGTGCTGGCATGCCGCGCAATCTCCTCCACGCGACATGCGATATCATGCAGGACATGCCGGGGACAGGCAAGCTTGAATGGTCGCCATACAACACCATTGATGCATTTTGTTGCACATTCGGCCGCAAACTCCGCGCCTTCGCGCGCCAAGCGTTGCTCCGCCCGGCAGGGCTATGCACTTTCGCACATCTTGCTCCCCCGGCCACCAATCGAGAGGGCCTTGGCAGCGGGCATCCGGCCAGACACTATCCGGCCAAAAGCAACCGGTCCGTGGAGGCTCTCATGGCGCGGGACGACGAGAAGCTTGAGGAACTCCGCCGCCGCTACGGCGCGGGGCATGGCGGCGAGGTCTTCGACCCGCGCTTCCGGCGCGTCGCCGACCGCATCTTCACCGCGTCGGGCACGCGCGCGGCACCCTATGCGGGCGTGCCGACCTTCCTTTCCGCGCAGCATCGCCCCGTCGATCCCGAAAATCCGGATTTCGGCGATCTGCAGGTGGCGCTGCTGGGCGTGCCCATGGATCTCGGCGTCACCAACCGGCCCGGCGCCCGGTTCGGGCCGCGAGCCTTGCGCGCCATCGAACGCATCGGCCCCTACAATCACGTGCTCGACTGCGCTCCGGTGCATGAACTCAGGGTCGCCGACATCGGCGACGTGCCGTTCCGCAGCCGCTACCTGCTGGAGCAGAGCCACGAGGACATCGAGGTGCATGTCGGCAAGATCGTGTCGGCCGGTGTCGTGCCGCTGTCGGTCGGCGGTGATCATTCGATCTCGCATCCGATCCTGAAGGCGGTCGGGCGCGACGGGCCGGTCGGCATGATCCACATCGACGCGCATTGCGACACCGGCGGTGCCTTCGACGGCACGAAATTCCACCATGGCGGCCCGTTCCGGAACGCCGTGCTGGACGGCGTGCTCGATCCGGCACGCACCATCCAAATCGGCATAAGGGGTTCGGCCGAATATCTATGGGAGTTCTCCTACGAAGCCGGGATGACGGTGATCCATGCCGAGGAGATGCCGGCGCTGGGCATTTCGGCGATCATCGCCAAGGCCAGGGAGATCGTCGGCGACGGCCCGACCTACCTCTCGTTTGACATCGACAGCCTCGACCCCGCCTATGCCCCGGGGACGGGAACACCCGAGATCGGCGGACCGTCGACGCGCGAGGTGCTGGAACTTTTGCGCGGGCTGAAGGGGCTGAACCTCGTGGGCGGCGACGTGGTCGAGGTCGCGCCGCAGTACGATGCCACGTCCAACACCGCCCAGGCCGGCGCGCAGGTGCTGTTCGAGATCCTGAGCCTGATGGTCTTCAGCCCCCGGCTTGCGGTCCCGTAATGTTGAACAGGACGTCGCTCGCGCGGTCCTCTCCTTCCAAATGCCGACTTCTAATTGCGTGCGCGATGGATTATCCATCATCAACGGGAGGAACTTATCCCGCCAGATCCGGGTCCGCTCACGAAGCGGTCCAGACATCGTGACAAAGGCCGAATGGCCGCAATGTGGAGGAATGACATGAACAAGCTACTCGGCGCCGCCTCGGCGCTCGCGATCACCATGTTCGCCGCACCGGCCTTCGCCGATCCGGCAGGGTGCGACGATGGCGAGATGGTCATCAAGTTCAGCCACGTGGTGGCGGAGAAGGGCCATCCCAAGGGCGAGGCCGCCAAGCAGTTCGGCGAGCGCGTCAACCAGGAGATGGAAGGCACCGCCTGCATGGAGGTGTATCCCAACACCACGCTCTATGACGACGACAAGGTGATGGAGGCCCTGCTGCTCGGCGACGTGCAGATCGCGGCGCCTTCGCTGTCGAAGTTCGAGGCTTACACGCTGAAGTATCGCGTTTTCGACCTGCCGTTCCTGTTCGCCAGCCTCGACACGGTGAACGCCTTCACCCAGTCCGACACCGGCAAGAGCCTGCTCACCGTGATGGAAGACGAAGGCTACACCGGGCTGGGCTACTGGCTGTCGGGCCTCAAGCAGTTCTCGGCCAGCAAGCCGCTGCTGCTGCCGTCTGACGCGAATGGCCTGAAGTTCCGCATCCAGACCTCGGACGTGGCGAACGCCATGATCAACGCGATTGGCGGCTCGGCCCAGAAGCTCGCCTTCTCGGAGGTCTACGGCGCCCTGCAGACCGGCGTCGTGGACGGCCAGGAGAATTCCTGGTGCAACATCTACACCCAGAAGTTCTTCGAGGTGCAGGACGGCGTGACCGAAACCAACCACCAGACGCTCGCCTATCTGCTCGTCACCTCCACCGAATGGCTCGAAGGCCTCGATCCGGCGGTGCGCGAGCAGTTCCTGAAGATCGCCGACGACGTGACCCAGGCTGCGAACGCCGACGTCGCCAACAAGGAAGCAGCCTGCCGCCAGAACATCCTGGATGCCGGCGGCACGATCCGCGAACTGACGCCCGAGCAGCGCACGGAATGGGTCAGCACCATGAAGCCGGTCTGGGCCGAGTTCGAGGGCGACATCGGCAAGGACGTCATCGACGCGGCCGTGGCTTCCGGCTCGTAACAGGACATGCGGCGCGCCCGCCACAAGGCGGGCGCGCTTTCTTCGCGGCCAGGGCGAACAATCCGGAAAACCGGCGCCCGGGGCCGATCCGCTGAGGGGAGGATCAAGTGGAGCTTCTGTGGCCGTCGGCGGCGCTCGTCGTCCTGGTGCTGGCGCTGTTTTTCGCCGAAAGGCGCTATCCCGAAAAGATAAGCCGGCTCGAGGAGAACATCCTCGCCACCCTTCTCGCCATCATCACGCTCGTCTCGTTCAGCCAGGTGATCGCCCGCTACGGCTTCAACACGGGCTGGGGCGGCGCGCTCGAATTCACGCGCATCATGTTCGCCTGGATGATCCTGTTCGGGATGGGATACGGCATCAAGCACAGCGTCCACTTGGGCGTCGACGCCTTCGTGCGCATGCTGCCGAAAAAATCCCTGCGCATCGCGGGCATGGTGGGAGCCTTCTGCGCCTTCCTCTATGCCTTCATGCTTCTCTACGCCGGCTGGCTGGCGCTGCTCGGCGCCGGCGTCTCGACCAACTGGCGCCAGACGGGCGCGATCGGCTACTGGACCTTCATGTTCGAGCGCGGCACGGGCCTCGACGACCTGCGCTATCCGCTCTGGGCCCAGGAATTGTTCGGGGTCCAGGACCGGGTGCAGCGCTGGGTCGCCTATCTCATGCTGCCGGTGGGGCTCGCCCTCCTCGCCTTCCGCTCCCTGCAGGGGATGGCCGCCATCTGGCGCGGCGACCGCGAACTGATCATCGCCGGCCACGAAGCGGAGGATCTGGTGAGCGAAGCCAAGGGCGCTCTGCGCGACTGAGGACCGGACATGGAACCACTGATCCTCTTCATCCTGGTGCTGCTGCTGCTCTTCGCCGGCGTGCCGGTGGCGGTGTCGCTCGGCCTGTCGTCGCTGATCATCATCGCCTTCTTCTCGGCCGATTCCGTCTCGTCGGTGGCGCTGCAGCTCTTCACCGCCTCGCAGAACTACACGCTGCTGGCGATCCCGTTCTTCGTGCTGGCCTCGGCCTTCATGTCGACGGGCGGCGTTGCGCGGCGCATCATCCGCTTCGCCATCGCCGCCGTCGGCCATTTCCGGGGCGGACTGGCGATCGCCTCGGTGCTCGCCTGCATGCTGTTTGCCGCGCTCTCCGGCTCGTCGCCGGCCACCGTGGTGGCCATCGGTACGATCGCCATCGCCGGCATGCGCCAGGTCGGCTACACCAAGGAATTCGCCGCCGGCATCATCGCCAATGCCGGCACGCTCGGCATCCTCATTCCGCCCTCCATCGTGATGGTCGTCTATTCGGCCGCGACCGACGTCTCGGTCGGACGCATGTTCCTGGCGGGCGTGGTACCGGGCCTCGTCGCCGGTCTCATGCTCATGGCGACGATCTACATCATGGCGCGGATCAAGAATCTACCGGCCGAGGAATGGAAGGGCTTCGGCGAGATCGTCGCCGGCGGCAAGGAGGCCGGCTGGGGCCTCTTCCTCATCATCATCATCCTCGGCGGCATCTATGGCGGCGTCTTCACGCCGACCGAGGCCGCTGCGGTGGCGGCGGTCTACGCCTTCTTCGTGGCCCTGTTCATCTATCGCGACATGGGACCGCTGAAAGGCGTCCGCTGGATCCAGGAGACGGACACGAAGCGTGCAAAGGTCGGGTTTTCCGCGCTGGTCTATGCCGTCGGCTTCTTCTTCGTGTGGATGATCCTGTCCTTCTTCGTCGCCTCCAACTGGGAAGGCGTGACGATCGGCGGCCGCGCGCTGGTCGGACTGGTCCTCTCGATCGCGCTGATGGTCGCCTACGCGTTGCGCCGCGACGGCGATTCCAACCCGTTCAACATCCCCGGCTACCTGGCCGCGGGGCTGCCGATCTGGGGCCGCAACTTCGCGCTGACGGGCCGCAACCTCCATCGCATGTTCTTCAACGAGGAAACGCGCAAGGTCATGATCGATGCGTCGCGCACCACGATCATGCTGATGTTCATCATCGTCAACGCGCTGCTCTTCGCCCATGTGCTGAGCTCGGAACGCATCCCGCAGTCGATCACCAGCCTCATGCTCGATGCCGGCTTCAACTGGTTCACCTTCCTGATCGCGGTCAACCTCCTGCTACTGCTCGGCGGCCAGTTCATGGAGCCTTCAGGACTGCTCCTGATCGTTGCGCCGGTGGTGTTTCCGATCGCCATGGAACTCGGCGTCGATCCGGTCCATCTCGGCATCATCATGGTGGTGAACATGGAGATCGGCATGATCACGCCGCCGATCGGGCTGAACCTGTTCGTCACCTCCGGCATCACCGGCATGAGCCTGATCCAGGTCGTACGGGCCGCCCTGCCCTTCGTGGCCGTGCTCTTTCTCTTCCTGATCATCACGACCTACGTGCCGATCATGTCGACGTGGCTGCCCTACACCCTGATGGGACCGGAGATCGTCACGCGCTGATCGGAAACGCTGGAGAGGCCGGCGGGAACGCTAGGCCGGCATCGTCCAGCCGATCGCCAGCGCCGTCATGGCGAGATAGGTGAGCTGGTGGATCAGCTGATCGGCGCCGTGCAGCGCCCAGTAGGACGCGGTCGTCGGCCCCTTCTCGCTGCCCATCGAGATGCGCGCCTTGATGTGGTCTATGGCGAAATGGATGACGAATTCGGCCGCCAGGAACATCAGGAGCGGGCCGAACGGAAGACCGGCGAGAAGCAGGGCCGGTATCGAGCCGACGGCATGGATGCCGGCATGGACGTAGCCGCCGGCGCAGCCGAAATGGCCCTTGCCGCGGATAAGCCACGGCGGCTGGAGGAGATAGTCGGCAACGAAGTGCTTCACCTGGAAGCAGGCCAGAACGCCGATCGTAAGCGTCAGAATGTCGTCCAACCGTTTCCCCTGCGCGCCGACCGCCTCTCCATCGCGGACCGTCGCGAGTACTTTTGCCGCGAAAACGGGCATTGCCAAGAGAGAAAAGGCCGCATGCGGCAAAGTCGGGACGCTGGAGCGCCGGAATTCGCCGATGCCAGCAAGGCAGGTATGCCAACGCACTTGCTCCGCCGGGGCGTGACGCCTATCCACGCGGAACTTCATACACCTTCGTTACGGGACCTACAGACCAGATGACATCGAACAGGCTCAAGGGCGTAATCGCGGCCATTCCGACGCCGGTCACTGCAGAGGGCGAGCCGGATCTTCCGCGTTTCCTTCGCCACGCGCACTGGCTGCTGGAGAACGGCTGCGACGGGCTGAACGTCCTTGGCACGACTGGTGAGGCGAACTCCTTCTCGGCGTCGCAGCGCAAGGCGGTCATGAGCGCCGCCGCCGGGGAACTCGACCGTAAGCGGCTGATGGTCGGCACCGGCGCGCCCGACCTCGCCACCACCATCGAGCTGACGCGGTTCGCCCATGGGGCGGGCTTCGCGGCGGCGCTGATCCTGCCGCCCTATTACTACAAGGGCGTGAGCGACGAAGGCCTCTTTCGCTGGTTCGCGACGGTGGTGGAAAAGACCGGCGACATAGCCATTCCGATCTACCTCTACAATTTCCCGCAGATGACTGGTCTCAAATTTTCGCCCGCTCTCGCGGCGCGCCTGCGCGAAAGCTTTCCCGAGCGGATCGCTGGCGCCAAGGACAGCTCGGGCGACCTCGCCTATGCCGCCGAGATCGCGAGAATGGAGGGCTTCGACGTGTTCCCGAGCAGCGAGACCGCACTCGCGCGGGCGGACGCGGACGGCTATGCCGGATGCATTTCCGCGACCGTGAGCGCCACGGCGCCGCTCGCCGCACGGCTGTGGAACGCCCGGTCGGATGCCGGCCTGCTGAAGGCGGCGAGCGACGCACGCGCGGCGATCTCGTCGGTACCGCTGATCCCCGCGGTCAAGCACATGGTGGCGCGGATCCACGACGATCCCGAATTCGAGCGCCTCCTGCCGCCGCATCTGCCGCTGAGCGAGGCCGAGAAGCGGACCCTGGCAACGCTCGACCCGCGAAGGTTCACGGCCGAACAGGGCTGACGGCGACGGTCCATGCCAGCGCTCGCGGCCGGTTCGGCCTCCACGCAAACGTGATGCCGGGTGAATTGCGCGCCGGCCGCCATCGTCTACTCTCCGGTGCATCGATATGGCTCGGGAGAATTCGAGATGGCCAATGTTCACCGGCGCCCATCGTGGGCCGTTCGCGAAAGCCTTGCCACCCCCGAGCACGTGTTCATGAACCGGCGCTCGATCCTCACGGGGCTGGCAGCGGGCGCGGCCTCGACCATCATGCCGCCTCTTGCCGGCCGGGCACAGTCCGCCGAGGCCGATCCGACGCTCGACCTCTACCCGGCGAAGCTGAACGAAACGTACAAGATCGACCGTGACATAACGCCGGGCGAGGTCGCCTCGCAGTACAATAATTTCTACGAATACGGCTCTCACAAGCAGATCGCCAGGGCCGCCGAAAGCCTGAAGACCCGGCCCTGGGACGTCGAGATCGACGGGCTGGTGGAGAAGCCGAAAACCTTTGCGATCGACGAGCTGATAAGGGCCATGCCGCTCGAGGCGCGGCTCTACCGCCACCGCTGCGTCGAGGCGTGGTCGATGACCGTGCCGTGGACCGGCTTCCCGATGGCGAAGCTCGTCGAGGCGGCGGCGCCCCTTGCCTCGGCGAAGTACGTTCGCTTCGAGACCTTCCTCGATCCCGACATGGCCTCGGGCCAGCGGCAGGTCTGGTATCCGTGGCCCTATGTCGAGGGGCTGACCATGGAAGAGGCCACGAACGAACTCGCCTTCATGGTCACCGGCGTCTACGGCAAGCCGCTGAAGAACCAGTTCGGTGCGCCGCTGCGGCTCGCGCTGCCGTGGAAATACGGCTTCAAGTCGATCAAGTCGGTGGTGAAGATTTCCTTCGTCGAGAAGCGGCCGGTCAGTTTCTGGGAACAGATCGCTCCCTCCGAATACGGCTTCTGGGCCAACGTGAACCCCGAGGTGCCGCATCCGCGCTGGAGCCAGGCGCAGGAGCGTGTCCTGCACACGGGAGAGACCGTGCCGACGCTGCTCTACAACGGCTACGGCGAGCAGGTGGCCGGGCTCTACCAGGGCATGGAAGGCGAAGCGCTCTTCATGTAGCGCCCCTCGACGAGGATCTTCAGTTTCCAGATAAAAAAATGGCCGGATCCAAAGGAACCGGCCAAGGAATGGAAGTGCCGCAAAAGCGGTTAAACCTCCAGAGGGGAACACTTGCCGGCGCCAATGGGAGGAGAATGCGCCAGCAAGATGACGCGTATATGTCCTTCGAATGCCGATTCTGCAAGCAATTGATTTGCATTTCACCCATGCAGAAATGGAGCAACTGCCAATCAGGTGTGCATTAGCTGATTCTGCTATAAAATAAGGCAGGCCGAGTCCCGGGTGCCCTCAGTAGGACCAGCTGCGCGCCTTGGAGAACAGGAAGTCGCGAAAAGCCTTCAGTTTGGCCTGGTTCTTCATCGCCTCGGGATAGGCGAAGTAGGTGTCGAAGGATGGGACTTCCATCTCCGGCAGGAGCTGCACGAGACCGGCATCCTTGTCGGCCATGTAGTCAGGCAGCATGGCAATGCCGGCGCCTGCCTTCACCGACCGTCGGATCGACATGAGATCGTTGATCTGGAGCACCGCAGGCCGCCTCGCCCCTTCCGGCATGCCGAAGGTCTGGAGCGTGTTGAGATCTTTCAGGAAGGACGGAACGGGCTCGCCGAACGTCACCAGCCTGTGCCGGTCGAGCTCTTCCACCGAATTGGGCTTGCCATAGCGATTGATGTAGGCCGGGGCGGCGAAGACGTGCAGATGCACGGTGAACAGCCGCCGCTGGATAAGGTCCGGCTGCTGCGGCTGGCGCAGGCGGATGGCGCAATCGGCCTGCCGCATCGTGAGGTCGAGTTCCTCGTTGGCGAGCAGCAGCTGAACCTGCACGTCCGGATAGAGCTCCAGGAACTCCTGGACGCGCTGGGTGAGCCAGCCGGCGCCGAGCCCGACGGTGGTGGTCACGCGCAAAACGCCGGTCGGTTTCTCGGTGGTCTCCAGGAGCCGGGCGCGCACGCTGTCGAGCTTGACCAGCACGTCGTGGGCGGTGCGGTAGAGGAGTTCGCCCTGCTCGGTCAGGACGAGGCCGCGCGCGTGGCGGTGGAAGAGCGGCACGCCGATGTCGTGCTCCAGCGCGCTGACCTGGCGCGAGATGGCCGACTGCGAGAGATTGAGCCGCTCCGCCGCATGGGTGAAGGAACCGGCCTCGGCGGCGGCATGGAACACACGCAGCTTGTCCCAGTCGAACGGCATGTGTCCCCCTCCCCCGGAGTGCTGCGGCCGGCTCATTCGGCCGCTTCGCGATGCGTCTCCATTTCGGCCAGGTATTTCTCGGCCTCCAGCGCCGCCATGCAGCCCATGCCGGCCGCCGTCACCGCCTGGCGGTAGATGTCGTCCGTTACATCGCCCGCGGCGAAGACCCCGGGAACGTCGGTGCGCGTGGAATCGGGCGCCGTCCAGAGATAGCCGTTCGGCTTCTGCTTCAGCTTGCCGGCGAAGAGTTCGACCGCCGGCGCATGCCCGATCGCAACGAAGACGCCGTGGATCGGCAGGTCGCTGATCTCGCCGGTATGCCTGTTGCGCAGCCGGATGCCGTTGACCGATGGCGGCATCGGCGGCTTGGCGGGTTCGCCGACGATCTCCTCGATTACGGTGTCCCACAGAACCTTGATGTTGTCCTTCTTGAAGAGACGATCCTGGAGAATGCGCTCGGCACGGAATTCGTCACGCCGGTGGATGACCGTGACCGACTTCGCGAGATTGGACAGATAGAGCGCCTCCTCGACAGCGGAATTGCCGCCGCCGATGACGACCACGTCCTTGCCGCGGTAGAAGAAGCCGTCGCAGGTGGCGCAAGCCGACACGCCGAAGCCCTTGAAGGTCTCCTCGCTGTCGATGCCGAGCCACTTCGCCTGCGCGCCGGTCGCGATGATGAGCGCGTCGCAGGTGTATTCGGTGCCTGAATCACCCTTCAGCCGGAAGGGCCGGCTCGCGATGTCGGCCTCCACGATGATGTCGCTGACCATGTCGGTACCGACATGCTCGGCCTGCTTCATCATCTGCTCCATCAGCCACGGCCCCTGGATCGGATCGGCGAAGCCGGGATAGTTTTCTACGTCGGTGGTGATCATCAGCTGCCCGCCCTGCTGCATGCCGGCAATCAGCATCGGCCGAAGCATGGCACGCGCGGCATAGATCGCGGCGGTGTAGCCGGCGGGGCCCGAGCCGACGATGATGACGGGTGCGTGCTTCTTGGTCATGGCCGTTCCTCTGCACAAAAGGCAAAAGCCCCGGCGCCCGACGGACGACGAGGGATGATCTCCGCCGCTGATCTAAGGTTCCCATCCACCCTTGTGCAAGTGCGCAGGCCGCTTTCACACAGGACACGTCCGGGAAGCCGCACGCCGCGAGCGCCATGCTTGGCTCGGTCCAACCTTTGCCGTATGTCTTCGAGCGCGACAGATTCTTTCGCCGTCAACCGACCGAGCACCCGTGACATGCCCATCAAGGCCGATCTGGACGCAACCGACTGGAGGATCCTGCGCGAGTTGCAGAACGACGGGCGCATGACCAACGTCGAACTGTCGCGGCGCGTCGGGATCTCGGCTCCGCCCTGCCTGCGGCGGGTCAAGCGGCTGGAAGAGTCCGGCGTCATCCGCGGCTACCGCGCCCTGCTCAACGCGCCGGCGCTCGGCTACGACCTGGTGGCATTCTGCCTGGTCGGGCTGCACCACCAGTCGGATGCGGAACTCAAGTCCTTTTCCGAACTGACGCGCGCCTGGCCGATCGTGCGGCGGGCGTGGATGGTGTCGGGAGAGTCCGATTTCCTGCTGCACTGCGTGGCGACCGACCTGACGACGTTCCAGACCTTCGTCATCGAGCAGCTGACGTCGGCGCCCAACGTCGACACCGTGCGCACCGCGCTTACGATCCGGCAGGTCAAGGACGAAGGGCTGGTCGACATAGAGGCGAGCAGCGGCCCCGCCGCCGGCCGGTAATCTACTGTGCAGGAGTTCCGCTCGTCTCGCGCACGAGATGAAGCGTCTTGTGGGCGCGTTCGGCGACCGCGAAGCCCAAGCCTTCAAGACGCGCCAGCATGGTATCGATCACCTCCTGCCCGGTCACCTGGGGATGGATCTCCACTACGATATGGGCGACGCCGTCGAGGTTTCCCTGCGAAAGAAGATCGGTCTCGATCCCTTCCACGTCCATGATGACGATCCCGGGGCGGTGGTCCCGCACGATGTCGTCGAAGGCATCGGCGGCGACCTCGATCGCCTCGGCGGAGCTGCCCCGCTTCGCCAGTGACGAGGAGACGATGTTGTCGTCGCGGTTGAACGTCACCGGCCGGCCGTCGAGGTTGACGGCGCGCATCACCAAGCGCGGCTCGACGCCGTTCAGCGCGAAGTTTCCGCGGATGATAGGTTCGAGCTTCGGGTTGGCCTCGTAGGAGACGAGGTTGCCCGGACCGCAAAGCCGGGCCGCGAGAGACGCGACGACGCCAATGCCGGCGCCGATCTCCAGCACCCGGTTGCCCGGCCGCACGATCTGCCTAACCAGCCGCCGCTCGTGGACCTCGTAGGTTTCCTTGAACAGCGCCGAGCGGACGGAGCGCGGCAGGCCGGCCGCGGCGGTCGAGACCTTGATCCCGTCGAGTTCCACCACGCGCCGGTTCATGAGCCGGCGCCAGTGGAGCTTCACGTTGCGAAACGGGTTTGCCAATGCGCTGACCATCTGTCTGCGGGCGGCTTCGCCCGGCTGTTGAAGCTTGCCTGCGACCGCCTTTTCTGCTCAAGGGGTCCGCGATGCGCTCGCCCGGGAGCGCGGGACGAGGCCGGCGTCATATAGCAGACACGGCGAGCCCCACAAGGCGCGGGTGAACCGCCGAAGCTGACGATGCCAGACAGACTCCCCCTCTCCGCTTTCATCATCTGCCAGAACGAGGAGGCGTATCTCGGGCGCTGCCTGGAAAGCCTCGACCTGTGCGCGGAGATCGTGGTCGTCGATTCCGGCTCGACGGACGGGACGCTGGCGCTGATCGTTAGGTTCATCGAACGGGGTTTCCCGATCCGGCTGTTTCGCGAGTCCTGGCGCGGCTATGCTGGGCAGAAGCAGTTCGCGCTGGAACAGTGCCGCGAGCCATGGTGCTTCAACATCGATTCCGACGAACGTCTCGACGAGGCGTTGCGGGCCGCCCTACCCTCCCTGCTCGAAGCTCCCGAATCGGTCGTCGGCTGGAAGGTCGCGCGCCGGCCCTACCTGATCGGCTACGGCTTCACGCCCGAGAAGGTGCGCGAGCGCAAGAACCTGCGGCTGATCCGCAACGGCCGCGGGCGCTACGATCTCGCCCAGCGCGTGCATGAGGGCATTGTGCCGGACGGTGAGGTCCGGCCATCGGAGAAAGGCAGCCTGCTGCACTTCCGGCCACTACCGATGGACGAGCAGATCCTCAAGGAAAACAAGTACTCGTCGCTGAAGGCGGATCAGATCGTCGAAGCCGGCCGGGGGCCGCGCAAGCTGAAGATGGTCTTCAACCCGCCGCTCTATTTCCTGCGGCTCTACCTGCGCAACGGCTTGTGGCGCTGCGGCTTCCCCGGCTTCATCGAGGCGATGACGGGCGCGGTGTACTCATTCCTCACGGAATCGAAGATCTACCAGCGCAATGCGCTCAAGATCGCGCCGGCCAGCGAGCCAGTCGAAACAACGGCGGACACCCGGAGCGACGCGCGATGAAGGTGATGCATTTCCACTTCGGCAAGGACGGCGGCGCCGAGAGGTTCTTCGTGCACCTTTTGAACGGGCTGGCCGAGCGCGGCGTGGAGCAGCGCGTCGTGATCAGGCCCGGGCGCAACTGGAAGCGGAAGATCGATCCGTCGGTGGAGGTCATCGAGAGCCATTTCCGCACCGCCTCGCTCGACCGAATCCTGCTGCCGCTGCGCATGCGCGCCATGGCGAAATCGTGGAAGCCGGACGCCATTCTGGGCTGGATGCCGAAGGGCGCGAAGCTGGTGCCGGCCGTCGAAGGCCCGCTGAGGCTGACGCGGCTCGGCGACTATCCGACGACCCTGAAGAAGTTCCGCAACGTCGAGGTGGTGGTGTGCAACACGCCCGGCATTGCCAAGCATGTTCAGGACATGGGCTGGCAGCGCGACGTGCGCGTCATCTCGAACTTCACCGAATCCGTGCCGGCGACGCCGGTCGCGCGCGCCGAACTCGACACGCCGGAAGATGCCTTCGTGGTCTCGGCCGCGGGCCGGTTCGTGCCGCGAAAGGGCTTCGACGTGGTGCTGCGCGCGGTGGCCAAAGTTCCCGACGCCTATCTCTGGCTGGTCGGCAACGGAGAGGAAGAGGGCAACCTGCGCAGGCTGGCCGACGAACTCGGCATGACGGAACGGGTGCGATTCGCCGGCTGGCAGTCGAACCCCGGCGCCTACGTCGCGGCCTCCGACTGCTTCGCCGTCGCCTCGCGCCACGAGCCGCTGGGCAACGTCGTCCTGGAAGCCTGGGCGCAGGACGTCCCGGTGGTCTCGACTCGGTCCGAGGGGCCGACATGGTTCATGCGCGACGGCGAGAACGGACTGCTGGTCGATCTCGACGACGACGAAGCCATGGCCGAGGGCATCACGCGCTTGCGCAGCGACGCCGAACTGGCGAAGACGGTGGTGGCGGGAGGACGGCGGACCTTGCAGGAGCGCTTCTCGAAGGAAGCCATCACGCAGGCTTATATGGACCTGTTCGCCCGCCGCGAGGCCGGGGCCTAGGATCCCGCGCCGCTGGCAACGCGAGCATAGATCCGGGCAAGCATTTCGGCTTCCTTCTCCAACGGAAACTTTTCGCGCGCTCGCTGAAGGGATTCGCGTCCGGCGGATTGCCTCTCGTCGTCATCCGCCATGTAGGCACCGGCAGCGGCAGCCATCGCTTCGGCGTCGCCGGGAGGGATGATCGCGCCGGTGACGCCATCGACGACCAGTTCGGAGAAGGCGCCGACGTCGGTCGCGACCACGGGGACGGCGCAGGCCATCGCCTCAAGCGGCGTCAGGCCGAACCCTTCCCAGCGCTGCGGCGCGACGAAGAGGTCGAGCGCCTTGTACCATTCGTGGATGGCCGTGTGCTCGCCGACGAACAGGATGCGGTCCTCAAGTCCGGCGGCCGACACCCTTGCCCGCAACTCCTCTTCGAAACCGGCATGCGAACTCGTCGTCCGGCCGGCGACGACGGCCGACCAGTCCGGATGGTGCGGTAGTGCGGCGATCATGGCATCGACGAACACGTCGGTCCCCTTCTGGCGCCGGATTCGGCCGAAGCAGCCGACATAACGGCGCGCGGGATCGAGCCCGACCGCCGCGCGCGCTTCCGCGCGATCCGCGGCCGGGCTGAACCGGTCCGTATCAATGCCATGCATGACGACGGTGTTCTCGACCTCGAGATAGTCGGCTGTACGCCGGCTGGTCGCGATCACCGCATCCATGCGGCGGATGAGGAACTTGGTCCACCGCGTGTGGCGGCGCTGCGACGCGGAGGTGAAGACGAGACGCAGCGGCATGCGCAGCACGTCGCGCAGGATCACGCCCGGCAGCATCTCGACGTTGCGCCGCGCGTGCCAGACCCGGACGGCGGAGCCGGCCGGGGCGCGCCACAGGCGGGGCAGGTCGCGAAGACGAAGCGATGGCAGGCTGTCGGGAAGACCCGGGCCGACCACGGCCACCCGCGTGCCCATCGCGCGCTGCTTCGGCACGAGCTGGATGATCGTGGATGTCACGCCCGAGAGGCGCCGTTTGAAGTTCGGCGCGATCACATCGACCTCGCGCACATTCACCCGGTCTCCCGGCGTCGCGCCGCCGGCCGTCATGGATGCAGGCTCAGGCCCACTTCACCTTGAGGATCTCGTAGCCGCGCGCGCCGCCTGGCGCATTGACCTCGATCGTGTCGCCGACGCCCTTGCCGATCAGCGCGCGCGCGATCGGCGAGGAAACGGAGATGCGTCCGCCCTTCACGTCGGCTTCCTGGTCGCCGACGATCTGATAGGTCTTCTCCTCGTCGGTGTCCTCATCGACGATCACGACAGTGGCGCCGAACTTGACCTTGTCGCCGGAGAGCTTCGACACGTCGATGACCTCGGCGCGTGCGATCAGGTCCTCGAGCTCGCCGACCCGGCCCTCGTTGAGGCTCTGCGCTTCCTTCGCCGCATGATACTCCGCGTTCTCGGAGAGATCGCCATGGGCGCGCGCCTCGGAAATCGCTTCGATGATGCGCGGCCGCTCCTCCTGCTGGCGCCAGCGCAGCTCTTCCTTGAGGTTCTGGAAACCGCCTTCGGTCATCGGGACCTTGTTCATTCGTGCGACCTTTCCTCGCCGGGTTCCGCCCGCCGTCTCGTAGTATCCTGGGGGCGGGCACAAAAAGAAAACGGTCCGCGAGCGTGGGCAGGCGGAACCGCAACCTCTTAGTCAGGCAAGATATAGCAGCGGATCGCGCGAGATTCACGCTAAAAATGAGCCATCGTCGCGTCAGCTTGCGATTATGGCCGCCGAGAGGGTGGTTTTTACCGGAATCTCGGTGTCCAGGCGCCGCTCGGCGACCTCCTCAATGCGGCGGCCGATGACGCTGATTGCCTGTGACGGGCGTGCGATATCGGCCACACAGATCGTCTGCCGCGTCGACAGTTCGAAAACCAGCATGCCGCTGCCCGTCAGCCGCCCGACCGGCCCGCGGCTCGACGTCAGCCGCCGGATCAGCGCGTAGGGAATCTCGTACGGTTCGCTGCGCGGAAATCCGGTGTGTACGAACACGGCGTGAGACATCACGTCGACCCGCGCCGTGAACCGCCGCAGCACGGCATGTGCGATGAGGAACGGTCCGCCGAGGGACAGCACGATCAGGCACAGCCTTGCCAGGGCACCGTCGCCGCGGCCGGCCAGTGCGAGCCAGGCATAGGTCAGGCCGTAGCCGCCGAGGATGACGGCGGCGGGCAGCAGGACGGAAACGGTCGACGGAAGGAAGGCTCCCTCCGCACCCACGTCCAGATTGTCGTTCTCACCCCTCATGCGCCCGAATCGCAATTTACCCACCGAGCGGGAGGATACACCTCTTTTCGCCACAGTCACGGAACAGAGTTCCGTCGGGGAATGCGGTAGGGCATGAGTCCGGTCTTACCGGACGCGGAAATGCGCGGAGTTGGCCAATGAAGAAACCCACGCTGATTGCCGCCCTCTTCGGGATCGGGCTTTCCGCCGCCATGCTGATCGGCGAGGGCGTGAACGCAACGCAGCCGCCGCTGGTCGCGCCCACATCCCTCCTCGCCTTCAGCCAGGCGTTGCCCGGAACACACCCCAGCGATGCCCGGTCCTTCGGCGGGTGGACGCCAGGAGGGCAGTGGCAAGCACGACCATGAGCAGTTCCGATGTGGGGCCGGCCAGCCATATGCCGGTCTCGCCCAACAGGATCGGAAGGCAGAAGGTCAGCGGAATCGCAAAGAGGTAGGTGCGGGTGAGGCTGAGCAATGCCGAACGCCCGGCATCGCCGATCGCCTGGAAGTATCCCGATAGCACGAGGATGGGTCCGGCGACGAAGTACATCATCGTGGCGATCGGCAGGATGCGCCTGATCTCGGCGATCGTGGCAGGATCGTCGACGAAGACGCCTCCGAGGCTTCCGCGCAGCGAGAAGAACAACGTCTGCATGCCGGCGCAGTAGAGAAGCGCCAGCGCCGCGCCCAGCTGCAGCGCCGCATCGGAGCGGTGCCACAGCGAAGCGCCGAAATTGTTGCCGGCGATCGTCTGCATGGACATCGAGAGACCCATCAGTGGCAGGAACGAGAAGGTGAGGATGCGGGTAATCACCCCGTAGGCCGCCACCGTTGCCGCGTAGTGATCCGCCGCCCAGACCTGCAAGGCATAGATGATCGCCGCCGATCCGAGCGAGATGCCGACGAAGCTAAGGCTCTGCGGCGCGCCGAGCGCCAAAAACCTGTTCCAGCCGCGGTTCCAGCCGAAGAGCGACAGGTCCCGCAGCCGCAACACGGTCCGCCCCCGGAGGCGAAAGACGACGACGGCGGCGAGCGCGGTGCTCTGCGCGAGCACGGTGCCGACGGCGGAGCCGGCGACGCCCTGGTCGAACACCACGATCAGCAGATAGTTGAAGGCGATGTTGGCGAGCGAGGTGGCAAGGCTCACCGCCGCCATGAGGCCCATGCGGCCTTCGCATCGCAGCGCGTCGGCGTTGAGCGACAGCGCGAAGGCTACCGGCGAGCAGAAGATGAGGATGGAGATGTATGTGTATCCCATCGCGGCGAGCGGCGCCGAGCCGTTCGCCACCCAGGCCGTGATGGCGGGGCCGACGAGATAGAACACCGACACCAGAAGCGCGCAGACCAGCAGCGCGAGCGCATGCGCGCTGACGAAGACCCGCCGTGCGCCGGCATGGTCGCCGGCGCCCAGAAGCCGTGCCAGTACGCTCGCCATGCCGCCGGCGACGATGGTCGAGAGGGCGGCAAGCAGCATGTAGACGGGAAACATGAGGGTGACGGCCGTCAGCGCTTCCGCGCCCACGAACTCGCCGAGGAAATAGGCATCGATAACGGTCAGGAGGCCGTTCATGCCCATGATGAAGATGATGGGCGAAGCGGTCCTGAGGAACAGTTTGGGCAAGGGATGCGTCAGGAACGCATTCTCGCCCGCGTTTGCGGACGCGGTCATTGCGGGTCTCTCCCGTTTTGCATCGGACGGGAATTGGATGGGTGCCCGCATTGCCATTCTTCCGATGCGTCGGTTGAGACGGTCATCGCGGGAGGACTTCACCAGAGCACAATGCTCGCGGGCGGCCGGCGCCTCCAGCCGCGAGTGCGATTATCCGCAAGCGGCGTGAAAGTCAAAGCCGAAGATCAGAGGCATCCAGAAAAGAATAAGCGCGCCGGAAGGCCGGCGCGCATCTATGGTCGAAGTATCGTGACCGGCTGTCAGCCGTTGGCGGCTTCGTAGGCGGCGATGTGCTTCAAGAGTTCGGCGTATTCGGAGCTGTCGCGGCCGGCGCGCTTCTCGATCTCGCCGAGCTCCTGCCTGGCGGACGCCACGTCGCCCATCTGCAGATGCGCCTCGCCGAGATATTCCCGCGTCAGCACGTGGTCGGGATCGATCCGCAACGCTTCCTCGTAGTAGCCGAGTGCGACCAGCAGCTTGCCCTGCTTGCGGTTGGAATAGCCGAGCATGTTGAAGATACGCGGGTCGCCCCGGTCCTCGGCGAGCTTCAGCACCGAGATCGCCTCGTCGTAGCGCCCGGCATAGGCGAGCGCGCGGCCGTTCTCGAACAGGGTGTCGGTGTCGAGGGAGCTCGACTTCTGGACGCATTTCTTCTGCGCGGTATCGTAGACCTCGCCCGTCTTGCATTTCGGCGTATCCGAGGATCCCCCGCCGCCTGCCGCCAAAGCGGGCGAAGCCGCCAGCGGCAAGACGATGGCGAGCAGAGAGGCGGAGCGCAGTACCGTCGACAGCATGATGTCCTCCGTTTCGAAAACAGCCAGACCTTCGTCGCGAAGGCCGTTGGAAGCAACCCTACGTCAATCGCCGCCGCGACGCACTCAAATTGCCGTGACGACGTTTCCGATGCTAGGCCCGGAAGATCACCGCGGCGCCGGCGGCAATAAGCGCGAAGCCGATCAGGTGATTCACCGTGAACGCCTCGCGCAGGTAAAGCACCGAGAACACCGCGAAGACCGACAGCGTGACCACCTCCTGGATCGTCTTGAGCTCCGCAGCCGAATAGACTTCATGGCCGTAACGGTTGGCGGGCACGGCCAGCCAGTATTCGAAGAAGGCGATACCCCAGCTCGCGACCACCACCACGTAGAGCGGCGCGGCCTTGAACTTGAGGTGCCCGTACCAGGCAAAGGTCATGAAGACGTTCGAGGCCACGAGCATGAGGATCGGGAGCACTTTTGGAGAAAGCAACGCGGCCATGGGGATTTTCCGGGCGATGGAGGGACCGGCATTTCAGCCTGGCCGCAGCAACTGTCAACGGTCTGGCCCAAGAGCCGGGGCGCGCCTGATTGCAACGCCGGGCCGTTGAATTCATTATGCGCCAGGTCCGCCACAGCGAAGGAGAACTCCGGTGCAAAAGCCGGTCGAGAGGGAGTGGGAACTGACGATCGATCCGGACACCGTCCGGCTGTTCATCCTGAAGGCCAAGGCGATCAGCGCCGCGGTGAACGACGACTACAACGACGGCAGCGAGCACGAGATCGAACTCGACGATCAGAACCACGACGGCCACCACCATGACGGGCTGGCCGAGGAGGAATCCGAGGACCTGACGAGCGAGGAGCTGCGCGAGCTGATCGACGACCTCAATGTCGATGAGACGGCCGAACTCGTGGCGCTCGTGTGGGTGGGGCGCGGCGACTACGACCCCGCCGAGTTCCAGGAAGCGGTGGCCGACGCGCGGCAGCGCTCCAACAAGCGCACGGCGACCTATCTGCTCGGCATGCCGACGCTGGCGGACTGGCTTGAGGAAGGCCTGGAAGCCATCGGCGCCTGAGCCCGGCGTTTGCAGCGGCCGAAGTTGAATCATCGTCTCAACGGCTTGAATCCGAATTGCCGAAGCAGCGGCTACCGCGTTGTTCCCGAACATCTTTCGGCGCGGCCTGAATCCGGCCACAGGCATGAACGCAACCGCTGAGCTTTCCTTTACCCTTGCCTGATACATTGTGAAGGACTTCGGACGGGAACCAGAGTTCATGCGTATGTCGTTCCTCCGCCGGATGCGCAGCCGCGAAACGGCTTCGCGTCAAAGGCCAGCTGCCGCGCTTCTCCTTTCCGGGTTGGCCATCCTTTCCGCCTGCTCGGTTTCGGATGTTATGCGCCCGAACGTCGATGTGGGGCAGACCACCGCCGCCGTGCCGGCGCGCGGCCTGCAGGCGCTGGTTCCTTCCAATCCGTTCCTTGCGGGATATCCGCGCCTGAACGCGCCAATGTCGCAGCCCGACCTGATGCCGGCCGGCGAACGCGACTGCAGGCGGCAACTGAAGCGCCTCGGCGTGAAGTTCCGCGACGTCGCGCGGATCCGCGACAGCGCATCCTGCGGCATCGACTGGCCGGTCGAGGTCACCGGGTTTTCAGGGAACGTCGGGTTGAAGCCGGCCGCGACGCTCTCGTGCCAGATGGCGCTGGCCTTCGCGAGCTGGACCAAGGACGAACTCGCGCCGGCTGCGCGGTGGCGCTATTTCTCGGGCGTGAAGACGATCCACCAGGGATCGAGCTATTCCTGCCGCTCGATCGCCGGAAGCCGCACGATCTCCGAACACGCGAAGGGGAACGCGCTCGACGTCATGCGCATCGAGCTGAAGAACGGCAACGATATCGACGTCCGCAAGCCGGGCTGGTTCGCCTTCCGCCAGCGTGGCCTTCTGAACAACGTCCGTTCCGATGCCTGCGGCTACTTCTCGACCGTGCTTGGCCCCGGCTACAATGCCGATCACAAGGACCATTTCCACTTCGACATCAAGGAACGGCGCAACGGCTACCGCGCCTGCAAGTAGCGTTCCCGACCGCGGTCAGGTCGCAGCGCGCGCCTTGGCCTTCAACCGCGCTCCCAGCGTCTCGATGTCGTCGCCCGCAACCTTCGGCACGATGCGGTAGGCCGCGTTGACGAAGCAGAACAGCGAGAAGCCGAGCAGCCCGACGCAGACGATGACAACGAGGACCTGCCCGTAAGCCTGGTTCGTCAGCCAGGAGAAGGCCCCGCCGACGCCGCCGGCCGCCTCCGGGTTGGCGCGCCAGGCTGCATAAAGGACCAGACCGCCGATGATCGCCACCACCGCGCCATGCGCGAACAGCCCGGCACGCAGGGCGCCGTTCCAGTTGGTGGTGAAGCGGTTGGCGCTCAGGTAGCGGCGATAGGTCTCTTTCCATCCCTTGTAGAAGAAGTAGCCGGCCGCGCCGAGCACTACCAGCCCGATGATGCCAACGATCCAGCGACCGCCCGGCCACTGCATCACCGTGGAGACGCCGCTCTGGAGCGACGAACTACCACCGCCGCCCGAGCCGCTTCCCGAGCTTCCGCCCGATCCGCCACCGGCGAACAGCAGCGAAAACGCGATCGCGGCGATGGACAGATGAATCAGCCCCGTCACCGCCACCGCGATGCGCGCGGCCATGCCCTTGCCGTCGTCGCCATGATCGTCGAGATCCCAGATCGCGTCGATGACGCGCCAGAGCGCATAGGCGAGCATGCCGAGAAAGATCAGGAAGAGGACGATCCCTCCGCCCGTGGAGTTTTCGAGGTCGGCCAAGGCGGATGACGTGCCTTGCGCCTGACCGCCCCGCCAGATCGCATAAAGCGAGAAGCCGGCCACCACGAGGTAGACAAGCCCCCTCCCCGCATAGCCGGCCCGCATCACCGGGACGGACCAGGAAAGATCGTTCTGTGCCATGCCTTGCTTCCCCTGCTGTTCAGCAGGGACAACAAGCGTGGACAGCCATCGTTCCTTGTCCGCCGGTGCAGCGGCCTTTCGAGGCGTATAGGGAAGACGTCGTCAGGCGGCCTCGGCCTGCGCGCCATCCTCCTCGCGGGCGTTCTTGAGCGCCTTCGTCCACCAGGCCAACTGGTCGAGCATGCCCTTGGCATTGTCTTCGAGATGTGGGAGCTCGCCGAGCTTCTTCTCGCCCTTCATCAGGGCAACGAAGTCCGGCATCAAGATGTGCACGCCGGCGCGGATCGGCGCCATCTGCAGCTCTACGGCATGGAGGCGAAGCTGCTCAACCGCCCTCGCGCCACCGACGCCGCCATAGCCGACGAAAGCAGCCGGTTTGTTGTTCCATTCGGTGTAGGCATAGTCGAGCGCGTTCTTCAGAACGGCCGTCGGCCCGCGATTGTATTCGGCGACGGTGAAGATGTAGCCATCGAGCGAAGCCACCTTCTTCTGCCACAGCTGCGCGGTCTCGTTCTTCGACGGCCCCCAGGCCGGCGACATCTGCTCCTCGAAGAAGGGCAGCGGATAGTCGCGCAGGTCGACGATTTCGACCTCGAAATCGCCGCGCGCCTTGGCGAGGTCGAAGATCCACTGCGCCGGCTTGTCGCCGAAGCGGTTCTCGCGGGTCGAGCCGATGACGACTCCGATTTTGGGTTTGGACATGGTAGTCTCCTTCGGAAACGAACGATGGTATCGAATTGTTACCGACGCTATATAGGTGACCGTTTTTGCGGCGCACAAGGAGGCACTTTCTTGAAACCGAGGCACATGCACTTGACCAATGACTGCCGGGCGGTGAGCGACGTCCTGCAGCGGGTCGGCGACAAATGGACGGTGCTGGTGGTGAGCAAGCTCGGCGGCGGCCCGCTACGGTTCAACGAGTTGCGCAACACGATCGGCGGCATTTCGCAGAAGATGCTGACGACGACGCTGCGCGGGCTGGAGCGCGACGGCTTCGTCACGCGCACGGTTTTTCCCACGATCCCGCCGCGGGTCGATTACGAGTTGACCGATCTCGGCCGCGAACTGCTGGTTCCCGTCCAGGCGCTGGGCGACTGGGCGCTGAAGAACATCGACAGGGTCAACGCGTCGCGCGAAAGGTTCGACGCGGAGCGAGGCCCATAGGGTCGCATCGCGCTGGCTCTTCATGCCGCGGGCACGGTCTGGTGCAGAGCGGGCCCGACCAGACACGCCGGTGAGTTTCGACATGAACGCTCCGCATTCGCCCGCCCTGCTTCGGCCTGCCACCGAGGCTGACCGCGACGCCATCGCCGACATCTGGCACGTAAGCGCCAGCCTGCCGGACGTCGGTCCGACCGACATGCCGAGTCGGCGGGAACTGCGGCTGCGGGTCGACGTGGAGATGGCCACCGGTTGGCAGGTGACGGTGGCGGACGCCGGCGGCGAGTTGATCGGCTTCCTGGCGATCAGGCCAGGCGAGGCGACGCTGAACGAACTCTTCGTGAGGCCGGGGTTCCTGGGCGGCGTCGTCGGCAGGGCGCTGTTCGAGCACGCCAAGGCCGAGATGCCGGAGGGGTTCACGCTCTACACGCGATCATCGAACGCGCGGGCGCGGCGCTTCTACGTGAGGGAGGGCATGGTCCCGTTGCGCGAGGACGTACATCCCCGCTCGGGCGATCCCGTCATCCACTACGGCTGGAAGCCGCGCTGAACGCCTACACCTGCGGGATGGGCTTAGGCTTGCCGGCGGCGTCGAGCGCCACCATGACGAAGTCGGCGTCCGTCACCTTCTCCATCAGGTCCGACAGGTAGCGCTGCGCCCAGGCTTCGACCTTCAGCGTCATGGAGGTGCGGCCGACGCGGGTGACATGGGTGTAGATGCAGAGCGTGTCGCCGATCTTCATCGCCTTGGCGAAGGACATCTCCTTCACCGCCGCCGTCACCACGCGGCCCTTGGCCCGTTCGGCGGCGCGGATGCCGCAAGCAAGGTCCATCTGCGCCATGACCCAGCCGCCGAAGATGTCGCCGGCGGCGTTGGCGTCGGCCGGCATGGCGAGCGTGCGCAGGGTCAGTTCGCCGGTAGGCCTGGTCTCGTCGCCACTCATCGTTTTTCCGATCCGCTCTCGTCCAGTCGGTTGATAGCCACGGCCTAGCCCCGCGGTCAACGCGGCGGCGGGCTGGCAGTCGTCGCTTTTTCCACACAGTGCGGCGCGCCAGCGACAGGACGGACACCCACGCGGAAGGCTAGTCTCCACCCCGTACAGGAGGCGGGCGCGCCGGCAAGACATCCATGCAGACATACGACTTCATCATCGTCGGCGCGGGTTCGGCCGGCTCAGTGCTCGCCGAGAGGCTTTCGGCGAGCGGCCGGTATTCCGTCCTGGTGCTGGAGGCCGGCGGCCACGACCGGCGCTTCTTCGTCCACATGCCGCTCGGCTACGGCAAGACCTTCTTCGATCCCGCCGTAAACTGGAACTTCAAGGCGGAGCCCGATCCGGGGCTCGGCGGCAATTCCGACCACTGGCCGCGCGGAAAGCTGCTCGGCGGGTCGAGCTCGATCAACGCCATGGTGTGGGTGCGGGGCGCGCGCGAAGACTATGACGAATGGCGCGACGCCGGCAATCCAGGCTGGGGCTACGACGACCTGCTGCCGATCTTCAGGACGATCGAGCACAACGAGGCTGGCGAATGCGAGTGGCGCGGCCATGGCGGACCGCTGCACGTCTCCGACATGCGCAAGAAGGTCGACCCGCTGACGCATCTTTTCCTGAAGGCGGCCGGCGAGGCCGGCCTGCCGACGAATGAGGACTTCAACGGCGCCGCGCAGGAAGGCGCCGGCATCTACCAGATCACCACCCGGAATGGCCGGCGCATGTCGGCGGCACGCGCCTTCCTCCGTCCCGCGATGAAGCGAGGCAACGTGCGCGTCGTGACGGGCTCCCATGTCGGACGCATCCTCTTCGAGGGGACCAAGGCCGTCGGCGTGGAATACGAGAAGAACGGCGTCTCGCGCCAGGTACGCGCGGGCCGGGAAGTGATCGTGTCCTGCGGCTCGGTCTGTTCGCCGAAGCTGCTGGAACTCTCCGGCATCGGCGATCCGGCGCTTCTTGGCGGCCTCGGAGTCCCGGTGGTGAGCGCCAACCTGAACGTCGGCGAGAATTTGCAGGACCATCTCGGCATCAACTACACTTGGAAGGCCAGGCGCCGGACGCTGAACCAGCTGCTGCGGCCCTGGTGGGGCAAGGCCTGGGTAGGCATGCAGTATCTGCTTTTGCGCTCCGGTCCGCTGTCCATGTCGATGAACCAGGGCGGCGGCTTCTTCCGCAGCGACCCGTCGCGCACGCGGCCGAACATGCAACTCTATTTCCAGATTTTTTCGACCGTCATCCCGAAGGCGGGCGAGCGGCCGATCCTGACCCCCGACCCGTGGCCGGGCTTTTCCATCGGCCTCTCCAACTGCCGCCCGACCAGCCGCGGATCGATCCATGTCCGCTCCGCCGATCCCGCCGCGCCGCCGAAGATCGTGCCAAACGCGTTTTCGACCAACGCGGACGTGGCGGAGATGCTCGACGCGGTCAAATACCTCCGCCGCCTCGCCTCGATGCCGTCTCTCGCCGCGATCATCGCCGAGGAGATGCTGCCCGGAGCTTCGGTGCAATCGGACGAGGATCTCGTGCAGGATTTCCGCAAGCGCTCCGGCACGGTCTACCATCCGGTCTCGACCTGCCGCATGGGACCCGATCCCGCGACCGCGGTGGTCGATTCGCGTCTGCGCGTTCACGGGATCGACGGCCTGCGCGTCATCGACGCCTCGATCTTCCCCAACAACATCACCGGCAACACCAACGCCGCCGCCATCATGACCGGCTGGAAGGGCGCGGAGATGGTGCTGGAGGACCAGGGGTGAGCGGATGATTAGGGTACTTTCCAATCCGCGCTTGCGGTAGAGCATAGCGATCCCATGCCCCACCCAGGAGAAAACCGATGAAAATCACCGACGTCAAAACCTGGGTCGTGGGCAATCCGCCGCCGGGGATCGGGGGGAAGTATTTCATCTTCGTGCGGCTGACGACCGACTCCAATGTCATCGGTTACGGCGAGGCTTACAATGCCACGTTCGGGCCGCACGTGACGGCCAGGATGATCGAGGACGTGGCGGACCGGTATCTGGTGGGGCGCGATCCGCATGACGTGGAGGCCTTCTTCCGCCGCTGCTATTCCTCCGGCTTCACGCAACGACCCGACGTCTCGATGATGGGCTGCGTGTCGGCGCTGGAGATCGCCTGCTGGGACATCATCGGCAAGGAGGCGGGAAAGCCGGTCTACAAGCTCATCGGCGGCCAGGTGCACGAGACGCTGCGCACCTACACCTACCTCTATCCGCACTCCGGAAGCGTGCACACCGAGGACGTCCACGGCAGCAATGTCTACAACGATCCCGACCTTGCAGCGGAATGCGCGGCGGAATACGTCGCGCAAGGGTTCAACGCCGTGAAGCTCGATCCCGCCGGCCCCTATACCGCCTATGACGGCCACCAGCCACGGCTCGTCGACATCGACCTGTCGGCGCGCATGGTGAAGGCGATCCGCGAGGCGGTGGGCACGAAATGCGATATCCTGTTCGGCACGCATGGGCAGTTCACCGCTTCGGGAGCGCTGCGCCTGGCGCGCGCCATCGAGCCCTATGATCCGCTGTGGTTCGAGGAGCCGGTGCCGCCGGACATGCCCGAGGTGATGGCGCAGGTGGCGCGCCAGACGTCGATCCCGGTGGCGACCGGCGAGCGGCTCACGACCAAGACCGAGTTCGCCCGCGTCATCGAACACCGCGCCGCGAGCATCCTGCAGCCAGATCTCGGACGTTCCGGCGGTATTTTGGAAACCAAGAAGATCGCGGCGATGGCGGAGGCCTATCACATCCAGGTGGCGCCGCACTGCTATTGCGGCCCGATCGTCGGCGCGGCGAACATCCAGCTCGCCGTCACGCTGCCGAACTTCCTCATCCTGGAATCGCTCAAGACCTGGGACGGCTTCCACGCGAAGCTCCTGAAGAAGAAGATCGAATGGCAGGACGGGAACGTCGTGCCCTCCAAGGAGCCCGGCATCGGCGTCGAGCTCGACGAGGCGGTCTGCGAGTCGCATCCCTATGACGGGAAGGACCTGCACCTGCAGATGATGCAGACGCCGCTGATGCCGTAGGCGGCGAGCGCGGCGGATTCGGCCGCTCAGCGGGGCGGCGGCGCAAGTTCGGCGTTTCCAGCGATCGGGAATCGGCTATCATTCGCGCACTAACTAAGGGGAAAGTGCTGCAATGTCGCTCATCCAGAAACTCGGCATCGCCTACGCGGTGATGTTCTTCCTGGTCGTGGCGATCGGTTACGTGCCGGCCTTCAACGACGAGAACGGCTATCTCTTCGGCCTGTTCTCGCTGCAATGGTACGATGACCTGCTGCACGGATTCTCGGGGATCTGGGCGCTCGCGGCAGCGTTCGTCTCGCACCGCGCCTCGGTGCTCTATTTCAGGCTCTTCGGCACGGTGTATTTCTTCGACGGCGTGCTGGGGCTCGTCACCGGCTCGGGCTGCCTAGACGGCGGCATCTTCATCGACGGCTTCCGCTCTCTGAACGACATCGAACTGCCGGTTCGCTTCTTCGCCAACCTGCCGCATCTGGCGATCGGCGGCACCGCGATCCTGATCGGCTTCTGGCTGGCGAGGCGCGTCGCGCGGCCGCTCGCCATGGCCTGAGGCATCCCGTTGCTGCGCTTCCTTTGGCGGATCGTCCGGGCGATCCTCATCCCCCTCGTGGTCGTTGTGGCGATACCAGTCCTGGGCTTCGCCTATGGCTGGCTTACCACGTCGCCGCCTCCCCCGCTCACTGATCCGGGCACGCGCGTAGATGCGCCCGCGCCGGAACTGTCGGCGCAGATCCGCCGCGAGATCCCGGGTTACCAGCGGCCGGAGGAATCGACCTTCCTGACCTATCCGGAGTGGTCGATCGTCTATGCCGCGCGCGAATACGCGGATTTCGTCGCCGATCGCAGCGAGAGCGATTTTCCCTACTGGCGCACCATCGGACGATTCTGGCAGGACTATGCCATGGTCGTGCGGGCGACCGAAGACTATCCGTTCAATTCGCAGAACCATGTGATGCTGGTCGTGATCGGCACCAGCCACACAATCGAGCATGCCATCCAGTCGGTGTGGGAGAACACCGTAGGGCGGCTGACCGAGTGGGCGGCCGGCTGGGAGAAGACGCGGCAGGATATATTCCAGGCCGAGGTCGCGGCCGAGTATGCCTCCTTCCTCGACCAGACCCCGTGGTACCGTTTTCCCTACGCCGAAAAGCGCGCCGGCCTGTGGCGCCTTCCCAACGCCAACGGAATGGCGACGCTGCGATCACGCGAGCGCAAGCTGGCGTTCGGCCTCGCCTACACGATCAAACAGGCCTATGCCGGCCTGATCACCGCGGGGCTCGCCGCCACCACCGATCCGGCCTTCCTCGACATCCACGCATGGGCGCAAGGACCGGTGTGGGAGGCGATCGCCGGGGAGCCGGACACGGAGCTCGAAATGGAGCTGGGCGATGCCGGCGTGGTGTTCGTCACCCGCCGCTACCAGGTCTTCACCGACATGATCCCGCGCCTGATCGAAAAGGGCGTCCGCTTCGTCGAGATCGGCGGCAACGACCGCATCTTCCTGACAGTGCTCTCCAACGAAGCCATCCGCCTGCCGGACGGCACTTCCGAGCTCTTCGCCTACCAGGTGCCCGCCGACCCGGCGCTGCGTCGGACAGGCATCGTCGCTTCGGTGCCGCGCCTGCACGAGGTGCTTCCGGAGATCATGCGCAATGGCGTCCGGCTGGAGCACGTTTACGACTACTGAAGATTGACCGCGTAGAGGTGACTTCATGTCGAACCTGCTGCGCAATCTCATCCTGTTCGTCGTAGCGGCCGCAGTGATCGCAGCGGTCTCCTTCCGCGTGCTGGCAGGCATGCGTGAACAATACGATCCGGTCACCGCCGCGGGCGCCAATGCGCGCTTCGCCGAGGTGAAAGGCCTGCGGATCCACTACCGCGAATGGGGCCCGACCAAGGGAACGCCCATCCTGCTCGTCCACGGCACGATGGCCTGGTCGGAAACCTGGCGCGACATCGCGGCACCGCTGGGCGATGCCGGCTACAGGGTGATCGCGCCCGACCTGCCACCTTTCGGCCTGTCGGACCGACCGTCGTCCCGAAACTATTCGCGCAAGGCGCAGGCGGAAATCATCGGCGGCTTCGCCGACGCGGTCGGCCTGGAGAAGTTCGTGCTCGTCGGCCATTCCTTCGGCGGGGGCGCCACGCTCGAAGCTGCCTTCACCATGCCCGACCGCATCCGGCAGCTGATCCTGCTCGACGTGGCGCTGGGTCTGGGGAGCGAAGGAGACGCGCCGCCGCTCGCCGCGCTGCTTCGCGCGCGATGGCTGCGCAACGTCGCGGTGGCGAGCAGCTTCACCAATCCGCTGGCGATCGGGCACGGGCTACGCAGCTTCGTGCGCGACAAAGCGATCGTGACCAAGGAACGCGCCGCGATCTACGAATGGCCGCTGACGCTGGTCAACACGACGGATACGGTCGGAGACTGGATGATGACCGGGCTCTACGGCGACGAGCGCGCATCGCGCGCCGCCGATAGGGCGAACTACGGCGACTTCCCGCGGCGCGTTCTGCTCATCTGGGGACGCGAGGATACGGTGACGCCGCTCGCAGAGGGTCGCGAGATCGCCGGCCTGTTCAGGGATGCCCGGCTGGAGGTGCTGGACGACGTCAACCACCTGCCGCAGATCGAGAAGCCGGACGAGGTGGTGCAACTGGTCACCGATTTCCTCGGGGGCTCCCCGCGTCCGAAGCCGACGAAGGCAAAGCCGATCGTATCCTCGCTACCGCTGCGCGGTTCCGTGGCGGATTCCCGATAAGTCAGGTGCTTGCGCCACTTCCGCGAAGCGGTCCGCAGAGTTCGGCGACCGTCGCGCGGAGCCTGTCGAGGCCGCCAGGACGCCATCCGAGCGCCGTGAGCTTTGCGGTGTCCATGACGTTGAGCGCCGCGGCATCCGCCCGCTCGGGCAGCGAAGACGCGATGCCGGTAACGTCCCCCACCATGGACAGCAGGTCGTGCCGGTCGAGCAGGAGGTCCGAGACGTTGAAGAGCGTTCCGCAGACATCTTCCGGCGGCGCCTCGAGGACGAGCCGCACGGCGGCGGCGACGTCCGCTCCGTACACTTCAGTGGCGACGCGCGGCGGAATGGGCGACCCGGCAGCGAAGTCGCGGAAGAGCGCCGACCATTTGTGTTCGCGCCCGGGCCCGGCGGGTCCGTAGACCCCCGTGACGCGCAGGCTGGTGCCGCAGAAGCGCTTGGGCTCGGAGAGGTCTCGGAGCGCCAACTCGCCGCCGAGCTTCACCTCGCCGTAGAGCGTGTCCGGGTGTGGGTCCATATCCTCGACCAGCGCAGCGCCCGGCGCCTGCCGGCCGTAGACGGCTCGACTCGACAGGAAGACGCAGCGGTTGACGCCGGCACCTTTTGCGGCGGCAAACAGCGCCAGCGTGCCGTCGAGATTGCGGCGGCGGAAACCTTCCGGATCGTCCCCCTCCCCGCCCCGGAACCGAGCGGCGAGATGGTGGAAGCCGGCGTGGACGAAGGCGTCGACGCCGTCGAAGAGGCCAGGGTCCGGCTCGGGACGGTCGAGCGAGCCCTTGGCGAACTCCACGGGACGGCTGAAGAAACCGGCCGGTGGCGGCGTCCGGCCCATGACGCGCACGGCATGACCTGTCTCCAGCAGCGCCTCCACGAGGAAGCGCCCGACGAAGCCGGTGCCTCCGGACACGAGCGTGCGCCGCAGCGGCCGGCTCATTCGGCGCTGCCCGGTTTCGGGAGGCTCGACAGGTCGGGGATCGCCTCGCCTCGATGGTAGGCCTGCCATAACTCGATCAGCGGACGCAGCCGCACGGCCTTTGCGTGCTCCACCTCCCAGGGTTTTTCGTACTGGAAATGGATCACCCGCACCGAGCCCCAATCCCAGAGGTCGGGCAGGTTAAGCCACACGTACTGGAGCATGTTGTCGAAGACCGGCAGGCCATGCCAGTCCGGGAAGAAGTGCTGGAGGAAGGTCTGGTCCGTGCGTCGCCAGAATGCGTCGGGAGCGTCGAGACTGGCGAGCATCTCGGAAAAGGTCGCGCGCGACGGTTTCGCGACGAAGACGCCGGAGTTCAAGCGGTGGAAGTCGGCCAGGCTCTCGTAGACGTTCGGCGCGGCGGAGAACTCGGGATAGGCGAAGAGCCGGTCGATGTTGCGCACGACGATGGCGTCGGCGTCGATGAAGACGATCTTCTCGTATTCCTCCATCTCCCACAGCCGCAGTTTGACGAAATTGTCGAGCGGCGTGTGAAAATCCGGTTTCCGACCCTTGGTGAACGGCGCGTCGGCATGCAGCCGCCGGCGCTGGTGGCGCTCGTTGAAGGCGTCGGAAGTCGGAAGGAGGCCGGCGGGAACGAGCCGCGCGCCGAGGCCGGCCAGCGGCGCCAGCGCTTCGCGATCGACGCCGCCCGTGTGCATGACCACGATGTCCGCCGCCGTTCCGCTCAGCCTCAGCGACCGCACGAGCGCGAGCGCGCCGGTGGCGTAGTCGGCATTGGTGACGAGCGTCGCGAAGGCGTGGCGGCTGTTGGACATGTCGATCTCTCGGGCAGCGGCGACGTTAGCAGCGACCGACGGTCACGGCGATGACGCCGAAGGCGGTCTGCGACGCTTGGCCACAATTCCTCCCGCCTTCGAACCCATTCCCGTCGCCATCGGGGCGTAGCACGCATTCGGTCGAAGGATTCGGGAGACCTGTCGTGCTGAAATCGGCTCTGGTGGCAATGACGGTGATGGGGTGCGATTGCGACGCGCGGGTATGCGTCCCGCTCGACGCACCCCCGGATCGATTCGCTTCGGTGGAAGACTGCGAATCGGCGCTCGTGGCGCTGATACAGTTCGGTAGCGAGATCTATCCGCTGCTCAGGGCCGAATGCAAAGAGCACCGGACCGGCGTCGGGGCAACTCGTCGCCGAAGCCGCCGAGTCACCCCTTGTTACGGTAGAATCCGCTCCGTCGTCCCCGCGCGGCACGCTGGTCGGCCAGGGGATCGAGTATGCCGGACAGGCGGGAAGCTATCTCTTCTACAGGACGGGCGACGGGTTCGTGGCCGTTCGCGGCGGACTCGGCTGGGCGTACGACAAGGCATCCCGGTCGGCGAGCGGCGCGGCGTCCTGGATTGCCGACAGCCTTCCGGTGGCGTTCCCCTTCTGACGCACATCGCGGTGGATCATCGGAAACGCATTGCATGCAGGGCACGCCGATTGCATATGATGACATTCCGATGGCGGCTCCGGCCGTACATAGCGGCAGACTGGTCCGGCGGCTTTGGCACCCGGACCTCGGACGAGGGAGACTTCCGCAAGTGCGGCAACCGGAATTCCTCCGGCGTACACTTGCAGCGCCGAGAACGCTGCAATTCCACCTGATCGCGTTTGCCGCGATCCTGGTGCTGCCGCTGTTCGTGATCGCGGTGACGGTCCTGCTTTGGTTCTCCAGCTCGGAACTCGCCTCCAACGAGGCGCGGCTGCAGAGGATGGCCTTCGACGTCTCCGCGTCGGTCGACAGGGACGTGACCAGCTGGATCACGGTGCTGGAGACGCTGGGAACCTCCGAACTCCTGCAGGAGGGACGCCTGGAGGCGTTTCACGCCCGCGCCCGGGCGGCGCTTCGCAACAGCGACGTCCATGTCATCCTGCTGGACGACGACTACGACCAGGTCCTCAACACGCGCGTTCCCTTCGGAACGCCGCTTCCGAAGACGGCCGATATCCGCAGTGCCGAGATCGTCGCCAAGTCGCGCAAGTCCTACGTGTCGGACGCCTTCGTCGGCCGTGTGTCCGGCGAGAGGGTCGTCAACGTCGAGATCCCGGTCATGCGGGACGACGAGCTTCGCTACATCCTGGTAATCACCTTTAACGTTGCCCGGATCGGCGAGATCATCGCGCAGGAGCAGCTTGGCACGGACTGGAACGTCATCGTCTCCGACCGCAGCGGCGGGGTGATCGCTCAGGATCCGCCGGCAGCACTCTCGGCCGAGCCGCCCTCCGTCAACGAGAACGGCGGTCAGGGCGGCGGTGTCGTCAGGCAGACAGGCGATTCGGACGAGTGGGTCGAAGGCTATCGCTGGTCGCAGGTGACGGGTTGGCGGACCTCCGTGCGTGTACCCCGCGCCACGCTCGACGCGCCCTTCTGGAGAAGCTTCTACGGCCTGGCGCTGCTGGCGCTGCTGGCCGCCCTGGTAACGGTCGGCCTCGCCACCTTCCTGGCGCGGCGGATGTCGCGTTCGATGTCCAAGCTGCGAATCGCCGCCGGAGACCTGGCCGCCGGGCGCGCGATCGAGGCTGCGCGCCAGCCGATCGCGGAGGCGAACGTCGTGCTGGACGCGATCCGCAAGGCCGCGAACGTGATCAGCGAGCGGACCCACGCCTTGCAGGCGAGCGAGGAACAGTCCCGCGATCAGGTGGAGCAGATCAAGATGCTCATGGGCGAACTCGCCCACCGCAACAAGAACGTCATGGCCGTCCTCCAGGCGATCGCGCGGCAGATTAGCCGGCGCAGCAACTCGCTGGAGGAGTTCCAGACCAGCTTCGACAGCCGCATTGGCGCGCTCGTACGCTCCAACGACCTCCTGTTCGGATCGGCGGGCGCGAAGGGGCAGCTGCGGGAACTGGTTCGGCGGCAGCTTGCGCCCTTCATCGAGGGAGAGCCGGACCGCATCGAGACGCTCGGGCCCGACCTGGCGCTGCGGTCGGAAGCCGTCCAGAGCCTGGGGCTGGCCTTCCACGAGCTGGCGACGAACGCCACCAAGTATGGTGCGCTGAGCAACTCCACCGGCAAGGTGGTCGTCTCCTGGAAGCGGGAGGGCACGGACGGCATCGACCTCACCTGGCGCGAGCAGGGCGGTCCTCCCGTCACCGAACCTACCGGGTCGGGGTTCGGCAAGGTCGTGATCGAACGCCTTACCGGGGCGAACCTGAATGGGGAGGTGGAATACCTGTTCCACCCTGAGGGCGTGGTCTGGCGGCTGACCGCGCCGGCAGTCGTCTCCACCGTGGCGGAGGATCTCGCTGCGAGACGGCCGGCGGCCGCTGTTGGCGCCTAGGCGGGCCCCGGCAGCGGCGCGTCGCCTGCCATGGACTTCAGCACGCGGTAGAATGTCGAGGTGAAGAGTTCGCCCGGGTCGTACTGCCGCTTGGTGTTCAGGAACAGCGGAAGTTCCGGATAGCTCGCCAGGAGCTGCTTCGCCGTGTAGTGCGGCTGGTACGGCAGGAAGAACCGACCCCGGTGCAGCAAGGTGAGATCGACGAGGGCGCGGGTCAGCTTGCGCATGCTCGCATTCCCCGCCTCGTCGGTGCCCTGGTTGATGTAGAGCACCAGCGAGAAGGCCGGCTCGACGGCGTAGGGCAGCGCGATGTCCTCGGCATCGACGACGCGGATCGAGGCATTGAGCACCGGCAGGTCCTGATCGCGCAGCAGCGCGCGGGCGGCATCGATGAAGGGGAGATATTCGCTGCGCGGCACGAAGTACTCGTGCAGGATGTCGGTCTCGCCGGCGAGGTCGTTGAACAGGTAGGGCACTGAATCGTGCATGGGATCGTTGCGCGAGACCAGGCATGCCTCGCCCTCGCCCATCGCCTGGGTGCGCGGGACCGTGCAGGATTCGAATTCCGGCTCGAGGTTCTTCTCGGCGAACCATTTCAGCCGCTGGAAGAAGCCGCCCTGCTTGGCGAGGTTCATGATGACGCGCTTGACCGCGACGGCGCCCGGTTCCGCCAGCGGCGGCATGTCGGCCGGAACCGCCTCGGACGTCTGGTCGTAGCGGTAGACGATCATGTCGTCGAGGAAGTTGCCCGGCGCGGTGGAGAGGTGCCCGTAGAACAGCGACGGCCCGTCCTCGGCGCCGATCTCGTTCGCGAAGACCTCGGGGAATTCCGCCGAGCGGATGATGGACCGGGAGGTGCGGTAGATCGCATTGGGCACGATCTCGAGCGTCGCCGAGAGGATGACGCCGAACAGGCCGTAGCCGCCGACCACGTGCCGGAAGAGATCCGAACTCTCCTCGCGTGAAACGGTCACGACGCTGCCGTCGGCGAGCATCACGCGCATGGAACGGATGCTGCCCGCGATCGACCCGGCGCGGTGGTCCATGCCGTGCGCGTTCACGGAAATCGAACCGCCGACGGAGAAGATGTCGGTGGACTGCATCGCCTTCACAGCGAAGCGCGGATGGATCACGTTCTGGATCTCGTGCCAGGTGGCGCCGGGCTGGACCGTGACCGTGTGCGCCTTCTCGTCGAGTTCGATGCGGTCAAAACCCATCATGTCGAGGACGAGCGCGTGGTCGTCGAAGGCGTGGCCACCCATGGAGTGGCGCACCGCGGCCATGGAGACCTTGAGACCGTTCTCGCGCGCGAAGGCGAGCGCCCGCGCGACGTGGTCTTCCTCCGTGACGCCGACCACGCCGTACACGGGGGTACGCGACAGGGCGCTGGCGTCGTTCAAGGCGCCACCCCTGGAAAGCCAAGGCAGCTCGGGATCGTGCGGCGGCAGGCCGCGGGGCGGCGGACTGGCGAGGCCCATGCCGTCGGCATCCGCGATGCGTCCGGCGTCCTTGGGACCCGAGGGGTCCCGCGCCAGCCGCGCCAGCGTCGATCCCGCCCAGCCAATGCCGCCGACCGCCAGCGCTCCGCCGAGGAGCAGGCGCCGCGAGATGCGGAAGCGTTTCCCGTCCTGCGCCATCGTCCCCCTCCGGCCAGCCGATCCTACGAATCTTGCGGCAGAGTGTAGCCGACCGGCTGCGCGACGGAAACTCGACCGGCCGGCCGGGAGGTGGAAAGGGTGAACGAGTCGGAAAGGCTCCGCCGGTGCCGCGAAGCGACACCGGCGCGGCCAGCGACCATAGGGGTGGGGTTGAGCGCTGGCCGCGCACCACGCGACCCGAAAGCTCTCGCTCGCCAGACCACGTGGATACCGGGAACCGATTCGCCGGTGGGGGCGATTTGCTCGATCCGCACCGTACAGTGGCCGATTTCCACAGGCGGCGCGATTACGTGATTACGGAATGACGTGGCGTCATTTTGCGATTGCCGCCGCCCACCGGAAACGGAGGGCTTCTCCCTGAAAAATTTCCGCCGCAGAATGCGGCCGATGAGGGAACTTCTCCTGCTGCGCCACGCCAAATCCGCCTGGGGCGACCCCGGTCTTGCCGATTTCGACCGTCCGCTGGCCAATCGCGGAAAGAAGGCGGCGCCGATGGTGGGAAGGCTGCTGGACGAGCGCGGCTGGCTTCCCGACTTCGCCATCGTCTCGCCGGCGAAGCGGACGCGACAGACCTGGAAATGCGTCGCGGGTGAACTGGCCGCGATTCCTCCCGTGCGATTCGCGGAGGATCTCTACGAGGCGACCGCCGAGACGATCCTGTCGGCCGTGAAGGAGACGCCTCCGGAGGTGGGTCGGCTGCTGGTCGTCGGGCACAATCCGGGGCTGGAAGACATGGCGGCGATGCTGGCGGGAGAGACCTCGGATGCGCAGGCGCTGGCGCGGATGCGGGAAAAGTTTCCGACCTCGGCGCTGGCGCGGATTACGGTCGAAGGCGGCTGGCCAGAGCTTGCGGCCGGCAGCGGCCTGCTCACTGCGTTCGTCGTGCCGAGGGAGATCGCCGGCTGAGACCGGCGCGCTCCTGACACCCTCCTGTCAGCAGGCGGTGCGGCATCGCGGCCCGCGGCGAACGCGCCCTTTCCATTCGCGCCGACACTCTCCATATTCGGGCCATGGCCCGATCTCCCGAGAAGAAGCGTCCGCTGCGCGCGGACAACGACCAGCGTGACCGCGCGGCGTCCGGCGCGCCGAAGCGGCGCAGCCCGCTCACCGACTTCATGGACGCCTCCGAGCCGCTGCATCCGGGCGGTTTCGAGGAGGCGCCGCAGCCGGAACTGACCGGCACGCCGTACTCCGGCTCCGTGTCGGACTGGGCGCGCGAGATGGAGCGCGCGGCGGAAGCCGAGACACGCGCCGCCGAGACTCGCGAGATTCGCTCCAAGGCCGGCAAGCACCGGGTGCAGGTCGCCATCGACGCCGAGAAGGAAGCCGCCCGCAAGCCGGCCAAGAAGATCCCCGAACGCTCCTCCGCCCCGACCAAGACGGCACGCGGCACCTCGATGGGCGGCGCGGCGACGGCGAAGGAACGGGCCGCCGCCGGCCTGAACCCCGTGGCCGGCATGGACATCTCGCTGGAGGACGCCGGCTCGCTGTCGAATGCCGGGGTCACCGCAACGGTCGCGGCGCTTTCGGCGCTCATCGAGAGCGGCAACCCGCTGCACAAGAACGGGCAGCTCTGGACGCCGCACCGGCCTGCGCGGCCGGACAAATCCGAGGGCGGCATCTCGATCGAGATGAAGTCCGACTACCAGCCGGCCGGCGACCAGCCGACGGCGATCAAGGATCTGGTCGAGGGCGTGAACGCGGCGGATCGCACGCAGGTGCTGCTCGGCGTCACCGGCTCGGGCAAGACCTTCACCATGGCCAAGGTGATTGAGGCGACGCAGCGCCCTGCCCTCATCCTGGCGCCGAACAAGACGCTGGCGGCGCAGCTCTACGGCGAGTTCAAGCAATTCTTCCCCGACAATGCGGTGGAATATTTCGTCTCCTACTACGACTACTACCAGCCCGAAGCCTACGTTCCGCGCACCGACACCTTCATCGAGAAGGAATCCTCGATCAACGAGCAGATCGACCGCATGCGCCACTCGGCGACGCGCTCGCTGCTGGAGCGCGACGACGTCATCATCGTGGCGTCGGTGTCGTGCATCTACGGTATCGGCTCGGTCGAGACCTACACGGCCATGACCTTTCAGATGCAGGTCGGTGACCGGCTCGACCAGCGCCAGCTGCTCGCCGACCTCGTCGCCCAGCAGTACAAGCGGCAGGACATCAACTTCGTGCGCGGCTCGTTCCGTGTGCGCGGCGACACGATCGAGATCTTTCCCGCCCACCTGGAAGATCGCGCCTGGCGCATATCGCTGTTCGGCGACGAGATCGACGCGATCACCGAATTCGATCCGCTGACCGGCCACAAGACCAGCGAGCTGAAGAGCGTCAAGATCTACGCCAACTCGCACTACGTGACGCCTCGACCGACATTGAATCAGGCCATCAAGTCGATCAAGTCGGAGCTGCAGCATCGCCTGCAGGAGCTTGAAAAGGCTGGGCGTCTGCTGGAGGCGCAGCGGCTGGAACAGCGCACCCGCTTCGACCTGGAGATGCTGGAGGCGACCGGCTCCTGCGCCGGCATCGAGAACTATTCACGCTATCTCACCGGCCGCCAGCCCGGCGAGCCGCCGCCGACGCTGTTCGAATACATCCCCGACAACGCGCTGGTGTTCATCGACGAAAGCCACGTGACCGTGCCGCAGATCGGCGGCATGTACCGCGGCGACTTCCGCCGCAAGGCGACCCTGGCGGAATACGGCTTCCGCCTGCCCTCCTGCATGGACAACCGGCCACTGCGCTTCGAGGAGTGGGACGCCATGCGCCCGCTCACCGTGGCCGTGTCGGCCACGCCGGGCGGCTGGGAGATGGACCAGTCGGGCGGCGTCTTCGCCGAACAGGTGATCCGCCCGACCGGCTTGATCGACCCGCCGGTCGAGGTGCGGCCTGCCAAGAGCCAGGTCGACGACGTGCTGGGCGAGATCCGCGAGACGACGGCCAAGGGCTACCGCACGCTGTGCACCGTACTGACCAAGCGCATGGCCGAGGACCTGACCGAGTACCTGCACGAGCAGGGCATCCGCGTGCGCTACATGCACTCCGACATCGACACGCTGGAGCGCATCGAAATTCTCCGCGATCTGAGGCTCGGGGCGTTCGACTGCCTCGTCGGCATCAACCTGCTGCGCGAGGGGCTGGACATTCCCGAATGCGGATTCGTAGCCATCCTCGACGCCGACAAGGAAGGTTTCCTGCGTTCCGAAACCTCGCTGATCCAGACCATCGGCCGCGCGGCGCGCAACGTCGACGGCAAGGTCATCCTCTATGCCGACCAGATCACCGGCTCGATGGAACGCGCGATGGCCGAGACCCAGCGGCGCCGCGAGAAGCAGCTCGAGTACAATGCCGCGCACGGCATCACGCCCGAAAGCGTGAAGAGCCGCATCGCCGATATCCTCGACTCGGTCTACGAGAAGGACCACGTGCGCGCCGACATCTCCGGCTTCACCAAGGGCGGCAAGGACAACCTCGTCGGCAACAATCTCAAGGCGCATCTCGATCATCTCGAGAAGGCCATGCGCGACGCGGCCGCGGACCTCGATTTCGAGAAAGCGGCGCGCCTGCGCGACGAGATCAAGCGGCTGCGCGAGACCGAGCTCGCGGTGATGGACGACCCGCTGGCACGCGACGCCGGCGTAGAGAACACGCAGAAGAGCCGCAAGGAGAAGGCGAAGGGCAAGCCGGCCGGCAAGGGCGGCAGCCTGTTTGCCAAGCCCGACCTCGACCAGATGGGCACGTCCGGCGACCACGCGACGCCGGCCGGGGCCGTCGATCGCTCGCTGTTCAGAAAACAGTCGCACCGTGAGGCGCACGGTTCGGATTTCGGCACGCCCGGCGAAGGCAAGTCGTTGTTCCGTAAGAACACCCTCGACGAGATGACGGTGCGCCGCACGGAAAAGCCGGTGGAGGGAGTCAAGCCCGATCCTTCGAGGCTCCGGCCGCCGGCCGGAGCACCTCAGGATGAGGGCGGTGGGAAGCGCGAGACGGACGACCCGCGACCGGTGGTGCGCGGGAAGGTCGGTGCAGGATCCTACGAGGATGCGGCGGACGAGAAGCGGCAGAAACGCCGGCCGGGGAAGACGGGACGGCCGGGGCGGTAGGAGCTGTCGAATCGGCGATCCTCCGCGAGTATCGCGAGGTTCGACACGGCGTCGGAGGCGCAGCATCAGGCGCACAGTCTGTCAATGCCGCGCGAATGGCATTCCCGCTGCGTCGCACATAAGTAAGCGGTTGCGTCCACTTTTCAGGCATGTCCCCATGAAGAAAATCGGCTTCCTCTCGTTCGGCCACTGGTCGCCCTCCCCCCAGTCCGGCACCCGCTCCGCGGCCGACGCGCTGCTCCAGACGATCGACCTGGCCGTCGCTGCCGAGGAACTCGGCGCCGACGGCGCGTATGTTCGCGTCCATCATTTCGCGCGCCAGCTCGCCTCGCCCTTCCCGCTGCTCGCCGCGATGGGCGCCCGCACGAAACGCATCGAACTCGGCACGGCCGTCATCGACATGCGCTACGAGAACCCGCTCTACATGGTCGAGGATGCCGGCGCGGCGGACCTGATATCGGGTGGTCGCCTGCAGCTCGGCATCAGCCGCGGTTCGCCCGAACAGGTGATCGATGGCTGGCGCTACTTCGGCTACCAGCCGGCCGAAGGCGAAAGCGACGCCGACATGGCGCGCCGCCACACCGAAGTCTTCCTCGACATGCTGCATGGCAAGGGCTTCGCAGAGCCGAACCCCCGGCCGATGTTCCCCAACCCGCCCGGCTTGCTCCGCCTGGAACCGCTCTCCGAGGGCTTGCGCGAACGGATCTGGTGGGGTGCGGCCAGCGACGCCACGGCGCGATGGGCAGGCACGCTCGGTATGAACCTGCAGTCCTCAACGCTGAAGTTCGACGAAAGCGGCAAGCCGTTCCACGTCCAGCAGGCCGAGCAGATCCGCGCCTACCGCGCGGCCTGGGCGGAGGCCGGCCACGCCCGCGAGCCCCGCGTCTCGGTCAGCCGCTCGATTTTCGCGCTGGTCGACGACAGGGACCGCGCCTATTTCGGCAACAACGATTCCAGCGACCAGTTCGGCTACATCGAACCACAGAAGCGGGCGGTTTTCGGTCGCGGCTATGCCGCCGAGCCGGACGTCCTGATCGATGAACTGAAGACTGATGAAGCAATATCCGAGGCCGACACGCTGCTTCTTACCGTCCCGAACCAGCTCGGCTTCGACTATAACGCACACGTCATAGAGGCTATCCTCAAACACGTCGCCCCGGGCCTCGGCTGGCGCTGATCTGCGCACATGGCTGATTAGCGGGCTTATGGAGTGGGAGGGCCTTATCCCGCCTCTTCTACATTGATCCGCCGGTACACCGCCTCCAGGAACGAATAGGCCGCGAACGCGATCAGCCCCAGTCCGGTGGCGGCGAGGAGCCAAGCGCCGCCGGGGAGGCTCTGGATGTATTGCAGGGCCTCCTCCGAACCGGGTGTTTCGTTCTGGCCGTTGCCGCGCCAGGCGGCGAGCGCCAGCATGAAACCGGCAACGCCGAAGACGATGCCGCGGGCGACCAGGCCGGTCTTGGCGATGGGGTGGATGATGCGCATCCTGTCCGGCCCCGCCGCGAAATGGGGGGCGTAGCGTTCCTTCAGAGCCTTGTAGAAATGCGCGCAGGCGACGCCGATCAGCACGGTGCCGATGATAGTGGCGGCCCAGCGCGAGCCGACGAATCCCGCGAGCGTCTCGGCGAAGCCGCCTCCCCCGCCGCCCGAGGAGCCGGCGCCGCGCGCTGCCGAGAAGGTGTAGAGCGCCAGCGTCGCGTAGGTGAAGGCCGCTGCCACGAGACCGCCGCGTACGGCGAGACCCTTTGCGCCGGTGCCGTGATCGTCGGTGTCGAAGATCGCCTGTATGAGCCGCCACAGGGCGTAGGAGACGAGGCCGAGGGTGAGCACCCAGGTGAGAATACTGCCTGCAGTGCTGCCCATCAGGGTCTGGAGCGCGCCTTCCGTGCCCATCGCCCGGCCGGAACCGACGGCCGCGAGCGCCGCGAAGAAACCGATGACGAGGTAGATCAGTCCGCGCGCGGCATAGCCGAGGCGCGCGAGCGGACGGAACCAGTCCTTCGCGGTGGAAACGGCGGAACCGGACGCTGCGGACGTAAATGGCATGGGGAACCCTCCGATCGGGGACAATGCGCCGGCGAAGGAGCGGTTCCACCAGGCGGGTCGCCATTGCCGGGTACGCTTTCGTCGGTCGGTGCATGCCGCTATGGTCCGGCCGCCCCTTCCGGAGTCCGCCCGTGACGCACGCCCTTGCCACCCTCGTCCTGACGATCCTCCTGCTCCCGCTCGTCTTCGGCGGCTCGTTCGCCGCGGCGGCCGAATGGCAGGCGGTGGAACAGGAGAAGACCTATGCGATTTCCGGCGCCAGCGGGCCGGCGCTCTATGCCTCGATCGGCGAGCGGGGACCCGTCGTCGGCGGCGGCAGGCGTACCATCGCCTACACCACCTTCGACCTCAAATGGTCGCGCGACTACCGCCCGCAGCCGGACGGCTCCTGCACGCTGGTTTCGGCCAAGCCCTGGCTGACGATCATCTACAACCTGCCGAAACCCTCGCAGAAGCTGCCTGAGCCGGCGGCAACGAACTGGAAGACCTTCATCGACGGCATGCGCCGGCACGAGAAAGTGCATGGCGAGCACATGAAGGAGATGGTGGATCAGATCATCGCCACGACGGTCGGCGTGAACGTCACCGACGATCCGAAGTGCCAGAAGGTCAGGCAGGCGATCCAGAAGCCGCTGTCGGAAGCCTCGCAGGAACAGCGCGCCAGGAGCCGCGAGTTCGACCGCGTCGAGATGAGCCAGGGCGCCAACGTGCACCAGCTGATCCTGGGGCTGGTTAACGGCGGCTGACCGGCGGCCGGCCGGCGCAGGCGGAACCTGCCCGCCGCTGCACCGTTCGCCCGCAGGGCGAGGAGCGTGTTGAAGCATGGCCTATCGATTCAAGCAGGGCGACAAGACGGTGCAGAAGGGCGTGCGGCGCATCGCCCGCCGCGAGCTTGAGAAGGCGGTGGCCGACATTGACGACAGCTCGATGGGCGTATCCGAGACCGTCCACCAGCTGCGCAAGCGTTGCAAGAAGCTGCGCGGTCTGGTCCGCCTCGTTCGACCTGGCTTCTCCGGTTACGCCGAGGAGAACGCCGCCTTCCGCGAAGCCGCCCGTACCCTCTCGGACGTCCGCGACGCCAAGGTGACGACGAGGACCTACGACGCGCTGATGAAGGCCTTCACGGGAGAGGTCGATCGCACCGCCATGGCGCCGGTTCGAGCCGCCCTGACCGCGCGCCTCAAGGATGCGCGGGACGACCACGCGCTCGGGGCCCGTCTCGACCTCTTCCGCCAGAACATGATCGCCGCGCAGCAGCGGGCGCGGGACTGGACAATCGACGACAAGGGGTTCGAGGCACTGGGATCCGGTCTGGCAAAGACGTTCCGCCGGGCGCGGGAGGCTATGGAAGAGGCGCGGGGCGACCCCACGCCGCAAAAGATGCACGAATGGCGCAAGCGCGTGAAGTATCACTGGTACCATGCGCGCCTGCTGCAACCGGCCTTTTGCGAGACGATGGCGGCGCACAGGAAGGCCGCGAAGCGACTGGAGTGCCTGCTTGGCGATCACCACGATCTGGCGGTGTTCGTCGAAACGCTCGAAACCTACGAGATCAGCGACGGCGAGAGGCGTGGTACCGTCCTCGCGCTCGCAGCGCGCCGCCAGAGAGCCATCGAAGCAGATGCGTTTCCGCTGGGAGCGCGCCTCTTTGCCGAAAGTGCCGACGAACTCGTCACTCGGTGGGGCCGCTGGTGGAACATATGGCGCGATGAAGCGCGAATGGCGGGCGCGAGCTAACCGACCGACGGATATGTCAGCGGCTACAGCCTGACGCTTCCGCTCCCGAACGGAATCCGGAGCAGTTACTCACCTTCGAACAGGAAGCGCGAGACCGGTCAGGTCTCCAGACCGGCGCTCACCAGATTGAGCGGCTGACGCGTTCCGCGTCGCCAGGCGGACATGATGCGCTGTTCGACGGCTTCACGGCGGCTGCCCTCCTGAGCGGCGATTCCCAGTTCGTCGCATACGGCATCGACGAACGGGCGAATGGCCTCCTTGTTCTTGCGCGGGGAGCTTCGGGTCGGCGGGCTTGCGCCCTCATATGTGATCATCATCCTCGGGCCTCCTCATGTGGCGGTTGACGTGCCGTTTCGGCATCTTAACTCCGCCATCTCCTGAATGTGCGCTTCCGCTGGGGAAAGTACACTCCCCATTCTATCACGGTTGAAGGCGGCGCGTAATAGAGCGCGATTCCGGGAATTCAGACGCGGTACTGGCGGCGGCAGTCGTTTGCGGAACGACGCTCCGGCGCGACTGTTCCGTATCCCGCGAACAACCGTTCCATGCCGCAATGCAGTATCGCAGACGGGGGTTGCGGTGGCTCCCTTAGGGAAGCCCCAGTAAGATACTGTAATCTCAAAGAACTTTTTCCGATGCAATCGGCATTGCGGCAACAAGCGTCTTGCCATCGGCCGGTTTTCGTGCAAGCTTCCTCTCGTTCGGGTTCGGCAGACCCGGAGACTGGAACGTTAGAGGACGACCCTTTCCCCGAAAGTTTGAACGCTCGATCCAACCGCTGACCCGGAACAGGTTCCGTGGCCAAGCCTCGGTTCCGTTCCAATACACATGAACGGGAAAAGGAGTTTCCCAATGGCCCAGACGGGCACTGTCAAGTTCTTCAACAACGAAAAGGGCTTCGGCTTTATCAAGCCAGACGGCGGAGCCAAGGACGTTTTCGTGCACATTTCGGCCGTGCAGGCATCGGGAATGGCGGAACTCACCGAAGGCCAGAAGGTCACCTTCGACACCGAGCCGGATCGCATGGGCAAGGGTCCGAAGGCAGTCAACCTCCGCCCGGGCTGACGAGCCGCTAGCCGCGCTTCGGCGCGCAAGCTCCGGTTCTCCCGACTGAAGACGCAGGTTCTTCCGCCCGCGTCTTCCCTCTCCTGTACTTCACGCACCGGGCACGCAACCTCTCGTGTGCCGGTTATGCTGCGTTTGCGAAAAAACTTCTTGCCCGCGCTCAGGAAATAAACCAAAAATTAGCCATTCGGGCATTTGCCGGCCCGGAGACTGGAATGGCATGCCCCGGCTCTGGTTCTGCGTCCGTACGGCCGGGTGGATCGCGAAGGAGAGGGTTTGCGGCAAGGCCCCGGCGCGCGTCCGACTGTTTCTTCTCCCCTAGTGAACGGCTGATGACCGCGTGATGCTTGGCGCACCACGAACAACCTGACGGGAGAAGAGGTTCCTCATGGGTCAGATGACCGGCACTGTCAAATTCTTCAACCACGCGAAGGGCTTCGGTTTCATCACGCCGGACGGCGGGGGAAGCGACATCTTCGTCCATATCTCGGCCGTGCAGGCCTCCGGGCTGCCGGGCATCGAGGACGGACAGAAGGTATCGTTCGACACCGAGCCGGACATGCGCGGCAAGGGACCGAAGGCCGTCAACATCACCATCGGCTGAAGACGCCTCCCCGCCATCCCGTCCTTTCGCGACGTGGCGGGGCGGAGCACTCGCGGCTGTAGGGAAGCCGCGCGCCGTCCGCGCGCCCGTTCAGGCTGCATTCAGCCGCGCGCGGCTAGTCCTTCGAGCATAGCCGGCCCGACAGGCGGCCGGACCAGTCGAAGGAAGCAGCCGATGAACCGCATCATCAAATCTCTCGTGCTGTCGCTCGCCGTGGGCGCCGCATCGCTCGTGCCGACTCTGGACGCGAGTGCAGGCGAGCGCTGGCGCGAGCAGCGGCCGAAGTATCATTCCTCGCACAACCGTCACGACCAGCGCGGCGACATGATCGCGGCCGGCCTTCTCGGCCTGGCGGTCGGCGCGATCGCCGCAGGCGCCATCGCCAACCAGCAGAACACCTACGCCGCGCCGGTGGATACCGGCTACTTCCCGGCCGCTCCTGCCGACTATGACGAGCAGCGCTATTCCTACGCGGCCGGCCTCGAGCCGTGGACGGCGGAATGGTACCGCTACTGCTCGCAGCGCTATCGCTCGTTCGATGCGCAGACGGGTACGTTCAGGGGATATGACGGGCAGGACCATTTCTGCGTCGCCAACTGACGCTGAGGAGAGCCTTCGTCCCGTGGTCGCGCCGTTCGGCGCGACCGGCGAGCCTCCCGGTGTTCCGACGCCGTATGAGAAAATCAGCGCAGGAACGGGTTGGAGCGCCGCTCGTCGCCGATGCGACCGCCCGGCCCGTGTCCGCAGATGAAGCCCACCTCGTCGCCGAGCGGGAATAGCTTCTCCTTGATCGAGCGGATCAGCTGGTCGTGATCGCCGCCCGGAAGGTCGGTGCGGCCGATCGAGCCGTTGAACAGCACGTCGCCGACATGGGCGAATTTCGCTTCCCGGTCGAAGAAGACCACATGGCCGGGCGCGTGTCCGGGGCAGTGCAGCACCTCGAAGGTGTGATCACCGACAGAGACGGTCTCGCCCTCCTTCAGGAACCGGTCGGGCGTGCAGTCGCGGACCGGTCCGGGCATTCCGAACATGCGGGCTTGGTTCTCGAGGTTGAGCAGCATCTGCCGGTCGTCTTCGTGCGGCCCGACGATGTCGACGCCGAGCGCCTCCTTGAGGTCCATGGCGCCGCCGGCGTGGTCGAGATGGCCGTGCGTGAGCCAGATCTCCTTGACCTTCAGGCCGTTCTGGTCGATCGCGGCCCGGATCTGCTCGACGTCGCCGCCCGGATCGACCACGACGGCTTCCTTCGTCTCCTCGTCCAAAAGAATGGTGCAGTTCTGCTGGAACGGCGTGACGGGGATGATGCCGGCACTGAGTTTTCCCATTGGCTTTCCTCGATTGTGTCGGGCCAGACATAGGGACATGGGCGCCGAGCGTCTACCACCGGCGTGGCGGCCAACGAAACGGGCGGCCCGCAGGCCGCCCTGAACGTTCCGGTGTCCAGCTTGGTTGCGGCCGCTACTCGGCTGCCACCGCGAGGCGCGGCTGGACCTCGGCGGAATAGTCTTCCATCAGGGTCTTGGCGATCTCGCCCACCGTGAAGCTGTAGGGGCCGACCTCGGAGACGGGTGTCACCTCTGCCGCGGTTCCGGTCAGGAAGCACTGCTCGAAGCCTTCCATCTCCTCCGGCATGATGACGCGCTCGACGACTTCGTAGCCGCGGCGCTTCGCCAGTTCGATGACGGTGCGACGGGTGATCCCGTCGAGGAAGCAGTCGGGTTTCGGCGTATGGATCACGCCGTCCTTGACGAAGAACACGTTGGCACCCGTGGCCTCGGCCACCTGGCCGCGCCAGTCGAGCATCAGCGCGTCGGCGTACCCCTTGGCTTCGGCCGCGTGCTTGGACAGCGTGCAGATCATGTAGAGGCCGGCGGCCTTGGACTTCGAGGGCGCGGTCCGCGGATCGGGCCGGCGATACTCCGCCATGTCCAGCCGAATGCCCTTCAGCTTCTGCGCCGGATCGAAATAGCTCGGCCACTGCCAGATGGCGATGGCGCAGTTGATGCGGTTGTTCTGCGCCGAAACGCCCATCATCTCGGACCCGCGCCATGCGATCGGCCGGACATAGGCATCGGTGAAACCCTGCTTCTTCAGGAGCGTGCGGCAGGCATCATCGATCTCTTCCACCGAAAACGGTATCTTGAATCCGAGGATGCGCGCGGATTCGTGCAGGCGCTCGGTATGTTCTGTCAGTTTGAAGATTTCACCGCCATAAGCGCGCTCGCCTTCGAAGACGGCGCTCGCATAATGCAGTCCGTGGGTGAGCACGTGAATCTTCGCGTCCGCCCATTTCACGAATTCGCCGTTCATCCATATGAAGCCGTCAAGCTGATCGAAAGGAACGGATGCCATGCTGACCTCCCGCGGAAAACGCGTTCCGCATATCGTTGGATTTGATTTTCGTTCCGCTGCTCCTGGGCGGCCGGACCGCATTCTTGCCTATCGCCAGGAAAAAGCAAAGGAAGGAATGCGACCCGAAAGCCGCCCCGGACTTGCCTTTTCGGTCTCGATCTGACGAAAAGCTTGATGAAAATTACCAGCCGGCCCGAGATATGTCAACAAGGCTGACCCATTTTATGGAGACTGTTGCGCAATGAACAGGCACGAGGTGGCCGGCCAGCAGCCGATCCGTACGGCGCTCGCGCGCGGCGACGATCTGGAACTCGACCTGATCGAGCTGCTCTTCTTCGCCTATCGCGACTTCACGTCGGACCCCGACCAGATTCTTTCGGGCGACGGCTTCGGGCGGGCGCATCACCGCGTCCTGCACTTCGTCAACCGGATGCCCGGGCTCACGGTCGCGGAATTGCTGGACGTCCTGAAGATCACCAAGCAAAGTCTCGCGCGTGTCCTGAAACAACTGATCGACACGGGCCACATCGTGCAGGTCCAGGGTCCAAGGGACCGGCGCCAGAGGGAGCTCTATCCGACGCAGAAAGGCCGCGAACTCGCCTTCGCCCTCGCATTGCCACAGTCCCGTCGCATCCGTGCGGCGTTGCGAGAGACCGGAGAGGACCGGCGGGATGTGATCGGGCGCTTTCTGAAGGCGATGGTCGACCCTGAATTGCGGGCACAGATCGATCGCCTGCCGGACGCCCGCTCGTCCGAACGCGATGGAGAACCGAGCGATGACTGACGAACCGACGGTCCCCGGAGACGACGCCCCTCATCTGCTCGTCGTCGACGACGACACCCGCATTCGCACGCTCCTCAAGCAGTTCCTTTCCACCAACGGTTTCCGCGTCACCGTCGCCTCGACCGCGGCCGAAGCGCGGCGGCAGCTCGCCGGCCTGGACTTCGACCTGATCGTCCTCGACGTCATGATGCCGGGCGAAACCGGCGTCGACCTGACCAAGGCACTGCGGGCGGAAAAGACCGTGCCGATCCTGATGTTGACCGCCTTGTCGGAGACCGACAACCGCGTCGCGGGTCTGGAAGCGGGCGCGGACGACTATCTCCCAAAACCCTTCGACCCCCGGGAACTCATCCTTCGGATCAACAACATCCTGCGCCGCGGGGGACCGCCGCAGACGCCGAAGGTCGAACAGCTGGTCTTCGGCCCATACACCTTCCAGATCGCGCGCCGCGAATTGAAGAACGGCGGCGAACCGATCAAGCTCACCGACCGCGAGCAGGAAATCCTCGCCATCTTCGCCGAACGGCCCGGCGAGACGATCCCGCGCCACGAACTCGTCAGCGGCGACGCGGAGGTCGGCGAGCGCACGATCGACGTCCAGATCAACCGGCTGCGGCGCAAGATCGAACGCGATCCCGGCAACCCGGTGTGGCTCCAGACCGTGCGCGGTGTTGGATACCGGCTGAGCGTGGAATAGACTGTCCGCCGACACCCCTCGTCGCCGGCGCGGCAACGGGCGGGGCCTCGGCGGAACGGGCGGATGGCGAGCACCGAAACCACAACGATCGAAAGACGGCGGCCGGCCGGATGGCTGCTGCGCGCGCTCGGGCCGTTCCCGCATCTTTGGCGGCGGTTCTGGCACCGCGTCTCCCGACGCATGCCGAAACGGCTCTACGCGCGATCCCTGATCATCGTCATTGCTCCGATGATCCTGCTGCAGTCGGTCGTCGCCTTCGTGTTCATGGAGCGGCACTGGCAGACGGTCACCCAGCGGCTCTCCATGGCCGTGACGCGCGACATCGCCGCCATCATCGACATGATCGAGACCTATCCGGAGGAGGAGGACGGCTACCAGAACGTGCTTCGCATCGCGCAGGAGAGGCTGGGGCTGAAGGTGGACCTCATGCCGCCCGACCCGCTGCCCTCGCCCGGGCCGAAGCCTTTCTTCTCGATCCTGGACGAGGTGCTGAGCGAGGAGATCACGCGCCAGATCAACCGTCCGTTCTGGCTCGACACGGTCGGCAATTCCAACATCGTCGAGATCCGCATCCAGCTGGAAAACGCAGTGCTGCGCGTCTTTGCCAGGCGAAGCTCCGCCTATGCGTCGAACACGCACATCTTCCTCTTGTGGATGGTGGGCACGTCGCTCGTGCTGATCGCCATCGCGGTGCTCTTCCTGCGCAACCAGATCCGGCCGATCCAGCAGCTCGCAGCGGCCGCCGAGAGTTTCGGCAAGGGGCGGCCGCCTCCACCCGACTTCCGACTGCGTGGCGCGGAAGAGGTTCGCCGCGCCGGCGCAGCCTTCATCCTGATGCGCGAACGCATCGAGCGCCAGATCGAGCAGCGCACCGCGATGCTGACGGGCGTGAGCCACGACCTGCGCACGATCCTCACGCGCTTCAAGCTGCAACTGGCCATCGCCGGGCCGCGGCCGGAGACGGAGGCGCTCGACAAAGACATCGAGGACATGCAGTCGATGCTGGAGGGTTATCTGGCGTTCGCCCGCGGCGAGGCGGCGGAGGATACCGGGCAGCTCAATCTCGAAACCCTGTTCGAAAACCTCACGCACGACGCGAAACTGCGCAAGCGCAACCTGACGACCGAACTTTCGGGTCCGCCGGATCTGCTCGTCCGCCCGGCCGCGTTCTCGCGCCTGATGGCCAACCTCGTCGGCAATGCATTCCGATACGCCAAGAACGTGCGGGTTTCGGCCGTCCATGCACGCGGCTCCTTCACGGTGATCATCGACGACGACGGCCCCGGCATTCCGCCGGAAAAGCGCGAGCACGTGTTCAAGCCCTTCGTGCGGCTCGACGACGCCCGCAACCAGGACGCCAGCGGCACCGGCCTCGGCCTCTCCATCGCCCGCGACATCGCCCGCAGCCATGGTGGCGACATCATGCTCGACGACAGCCCGATGGGCGGGCTCCGGGCGACGGTGAAACTGCCCGCGTAGGAGCGTGGGACTCGTCCAGAACGTCCGCCCCGCGGCGCGGTGGAAGCTGATCTGGGACGGCGATGCGCGCTACACGGTGACGACGGACTGAGGCGGCCGCGGGCGGCGCCCGTCACTCGCCGTCGTGCGAGGCGGAGGGCTGTTTGGTGAAGCCTTTCATCGTGGAGATCTCCTCCAGGTCACGCTTGATGTCGACCGGGCTCGTCACGTAGGCGGTTACGAGTTGCGCGATCGATTCCAGCGCGTGGAGGTGGATGCGCTCGTAGCCGTGCGAGGCATCGACCCCGAATGCCACGAGCGCGGTGCGCACGTCGTGGCCCGCCTCCACGGCGGAGGCGGAATCGGAGCGGTAGAAGCGGAAGATGTCGCGCTGCATGGGGATCTCGTTGTCCCCGCACAGTTCGATGAGCTTCTTGGTCAGGTGATAGTCGAACGGTCCCGTCTGGTCGGCCATGGCGATGGTTACGCCGAATTCGGACGAATTCTGGCCCGGCGCGGAGGTGCCGTTGTCAATCGCCACCATGGATGCCACCTCGGGCGCCACGATCGCGGTGGCGCCGACGCCGACCTCCTCGGCGATGGTGAAAAGCCAGTGGATGTCGACGGGGGTCCGGACCTTCTCGCGCTCCATCGCCTCCAAGGCCGCCAGTGACGCGGCGACGCCCGCCTTGTCGTCGAGATGACGCGAAACGATGAAGCCGTTGTCCATGAATTCGGTGTCGGGATCGATGGCGACGATGTCGCCGATGTCGATGCCGAGCGCCAGCGTCTCGTCCTTCGAAGTGGTGCGGGCGTCGATGCGCAGTTCCACCTGTCTCCAGTCCACCGGCTGCTCGTCCACCCCCTCGTTGAAGGTGTGGCCGGAGGCCTTAAGCGGCAGGATGGAGCCGCGGTGCGTGGCATTGTAGGAGTAGATGTTGGCTCGGGCCCCTTCGGCGAAGCGGGATGACCAGTGGCCGATCGGCACGAGTTCGAGCCGGCCGTTGTCCTTGACCATCTTTACCTGCGCGCCGAGCGTGTCGAGATGGGTGATGATGGCGCGCGCGCCGGAGCGCCGGCTGCCCTGACGCACCGCGCGGATGGCGCCGCGGCGGGTAAGTTCCACGCTCATGCCGAGCCGTTCAAGCTCGCGCGTGCAGTGGCGCACGATGGTGTCGGTGAAGCCGGTCGGGCTATCGATCGCTAGCAGCGCCTTCAGCTGCGCGGCGAGATAGTCGGTGTCGATCTCGAGCTTGCTCATGCCCGCGCCCCCTGCCGGCCGGAGGGCGAGCTGTGGGCGTGGATCGGCCTGGAATGCGGGAAGAGCAGGTCCACGAAACGCTCGGCCGTTGGCTGCGGTTCGTGGTTGGCGAGCCCCGGACGCTCGTTCGCCTCGATGAAGACGTAGTCCGGCTCGGTCGGCGTCTTGACCATGAAGTCGATGCCGACAACGGGGATCTTTATCGCGCGCGCGGCGGCGCAGGCTGCATCCACCAGGCGCGGATGTACGATGCCGGTGACGTCGTGGATCGAGCCGCCGGTGTGAAGGTTGGCGGTCTTGCGCACGACGATCTCCCGCCCGGCTTCCAGAACCGTATCGAGCGTGCAGTCCTGTGCCGTGAGGCACCGCATCGCGTCCTCGTCGACCGGGATCGTGCTTTCGCCGCCGGTCGCCGCGGAGCGACGGCGCGACTGGCGCTCGATCAGGCTGCGGATGTCGCTTTGACCGTCTCCCACGACCGTCGGCGGCCGGCGCACGGCGGCTGCGACGAGACGGTAGTCGATCACCACGAGGCGAAGGTCCTCGCCGTCGAAGCAGGCTTCGAGAAGCACACGGTTCGAGACCTCGCGCGCGCCGACGATGGCCTTGCGCGTGTCCTCAAGCGTTTCGAGACCGACGGAGACGCCGCGTCCCTGCTCGCCCCGAGCGGGTTTGACCACGACGGTGCCGTGTTCTTTCAGGAACTTCTCCACGGCCGGATCGTCGGCGGACTGGACGGAGATCTGTTCGGGCACCTTGAGGCCGGCATGCTCGACCACGCGGCGGGTAACCGCCTTGTCGTCGCAGATCGAGACCGCGACGCCCGACGTCATTTCCGACAGGCTCTCGCGGCAGTGCACGGAACGACCGCCATAGGCGAGACGGAAGAAGCCGCCCTCGGCGTCGGTCACCTCCACCTGCACGCCGCGCCGCCGCGCCTCGTCGACGATGATGCGGGCATAGGGGTTGAGCTGATCGTAGCCTTCGACGGGCCCGGCGAAGAGGCGTTCGTTGATCGGATTCTTGCGTTTCACGGCGAAAATCGGCACGCGGCGGAAGCCGAGCTTTTCGTAGAGCGCGATGGCCTGCTCGTTGTCGTGCATGACCGAAAGGTCCATGAACGCCGCCCCGCGCGCCTGGAAATGCTCGGCTAGACGCCGGACAAGCATTTCGCCAACGCCGGGATGGCGGCACTGCGGATCGACGGCGAGACACCAGAGCGAGGAGCCGTGTTCGGGGTCGCCGAAGAGCCGCTGGTGATCGACGCCCGTGACGGTGCCGACCACATCGCCGCTCGCTTCGTCCTCGGCGACGAAATAGGTGATCGAACGGTTGTCGCGGTTGGCCCAGAAAAACTCCGGGCTGACGGTCACCATGTTTCGCGCCGAATAGATGGAATTGACGGCCTCCGCGTCGACTTCCGACGTCAGTCGCCGGATGAAGAAGCTCTGCGGCTTGCGCCGGCTCGGGCGGTAGGTCGAGAGGTCGAGTCGATAGGTGTGCGAGGGATCGAGGAATGTCTCCTGCGGGGCGAGTGCCAACAGCACGTGCGGATCGCGCACGTAGAAGGCGATATCGCGTCGCTTGTCGCCTTCGTCGGCCAGAGCCTCCACGATGCTCGGGTTGTCGGCGAAGGTCTGCGAAAAGATCAGCCTCCCCCAGCCACAATCGAGCGCGACCGAGCTGCGCGTCGGCCCCGGTTCGCCGGAGGGATGGCCCATGGGCGGCTTCTGGGACTCGTTGCGCAGGCGCTTCAGCCGATGCTCCAGCGCCCTCTCGGCATTGCCGTTATGGCGCCGGGCTTCCGCCGTCTGTTTCTTCGACATGACTAGACCCCGTGAGTCTGCAGCCAGAGTTCCAGCAGCCCGGCCTGCCAGAGCTCGGAGCCCTGGAGCGGCGTGATGTGTTCGGACGGAGCGGCGAAGAGTTCGTCCAGCCACTCCTTGCGGAACAGTCCCCTCTCCCGTGCCGCCTGCGAGGTGAGAGCGTCACGCACCATGTCGAGATAGGGTCCGTCGACATATTTGAGTTGTGGGACCGGGAAGTAGCCCTTCTTGCGGTCGATCACCTCGGAGGGAACGATGCGCCGGGCGACGTCCTTCAGGACGCCCTTGCCGCCGTCGCGGATTTTTTCCTCCGGCGGAATGCGGGCGGCGAGTTCGACAAGTTCGTGGTCGAGGAAGGGCACGCGCGCCTCGAGACCCCAGGCCATGGTCATGTTGTCGACGCGCTTGACCGGATCGTCGACCAGCATGACGGTCGAGTCGAGCCGCAGCGCCCGGTCCACCGGGGTGTCGGCGCCCGGACGCATCAGCCGTTCGGCAACGAGGTCGCGGCTGTAGTCGCCGCCGTTTATCCATTCGGCGCCGAGCTGGCGCTTGAGCGTCGCATGGTCTCGGTCGAAGAAGACGCGGGAATAGTCGCCGACGACGTCGTTGGAGTTCATCAGCGGAGGATACCAGTGATAGCCGGCGAAGATCTCGTCGGCGCCCTGCCCCGACTGCACGACCTTGATGTGCTTCGAGACCTCCTTGGAAAGCAGGTAGAAACCGACATTGTCGTAGGAAACCATCGGTTCCGACATGGCGGCGAAAGTGCCCGGCAGCGCGTCCATCAGCTGGTCGGAGGGGACGAAGATCTTATGGTGATCGGTGCCGAACTTTTTGGCGATCAGGTCCGAATAGACGAACTCGTCGCCCTTCTCGCCGTTGGCTTCCTCGAAGCCGACCGAGAAGCTCATGAGCCCGTGCTGGCCGGCTTCGGCGAGCAGACCGACGATCAGGGACGAATCGACGCCGCCCGACAGGAGCACGCCCACCGGCACGTCGGCCACCATGCGCCGCTTCACCGCCACGCGCAGGGCATCGAGCACTCGGTCGGTCCACTCCTCGCGCGATACGCCACTGTCCGCCGGATCGCGCTGATGCGGCGGATCCCAGTAGACACGGTCGCGCGTCGAGCCGTCGGGCTCGATGACGCGGATCGTGGCGGGCGGCAGCTTGCGGATGCCGTTGAGGATGGTGCGCGGCGGCGGCACGACCGCGTGGAAGCTCATGTAGTGGTGCAGCGCGGCGCGGTCGATCGAGGTGTCGACGTCGCCCGCCGCCAGGATCGCCGGCAACGAGGAGGAGAAGCGGATGCGACCCGGCGTCTCCGACAGATAGAGCGGCTTGATGCCGAAGCGGTCGCGCGCCATGACGATACGGCCCGAATCGCGCTCCTGGAGGACGAAGGCGAACATGCCGTGGAAGCGCTCCACGCATTCCTCGCCCCACTCGCGCCAGGCCTTGAGAATGACTTCCGTATCGCCGGTGGAAAAGAAGGAATATCCTTTTCCTTCAAGCTCCTGGCGCAGTTCCGGGTAATTGTAGATGCAGCCGTTGAAGGCGATCGTCAGCCCTAGGCCGGAATCGACCATCGGCTGCCGGGCGCGCTCGGAAAGGTCGATGATCTTGAGGCGCCGATGGCCGAAGCCGGCGTTGCCGTGCACGACCAGCCCGGCGCCGTCCGGCCCCCGCGGCGCCATGCTCTCGGTCATCCTGGAAATCGCAATCGGCGACGGCGCCTGGCCGTCCAGTCTTATCTCGCCACAAATCCCGCACATCGGCGCGCGCCAAACCTCCGGTGTCAATGTCTCTTGTCTTCGTCGCGCAGGTCATTATAACTCTAATCATTAGAAGTCAAATTGATTGGCGACATTTCGATGGATGATGCTTCGGCGAACGCCGCAGGCGCCAATGGGTTCCACGTGGAAGATGTTCCCGCCTCAGACCTGCGGGCGATGATGAAGGCGGTGCGGCAGATCGTGCGCGCGAACGACCTGCAGTCCAAGGCGCTGGCACGCGCCAGCGGCCTGACCGCGCCGCAACTGGTCGTGCTGACCGGCGTGGCCGAGCTCGGCGAGGTGACCACCAACGCGCTGTCCGACTATGCCGACCTGAGCCCCGCCACGGTGGTGATGATCCTCGAAAACCTCGAAGGACGCGCCATCGTCGAGCGCTACCGCTCCACCACGGACCGGAGGGTCGTCTACACCCGGCTGACGCCGAAAGGCCGCGAGATGGTGGCGGCCACGCCCGGCCTGTTCGGGCCGGAGTTCTCCAGCCGTTTCGCCGCCCTGCCCCGCGACCGCCGCCGGGCGATCATGGAAGGGCTGACGGAAGCCGCCCGGCTGATGGGCCGCGACTGATCGACGGCATCGGCGGCGACGGAATACTCTCAGCGGAACATGAGGACGGGGACCTTGCAGCGGCGCACGAGTTCGGCGGTGGTCGAGCCGATGACGTAGCTGCGGATGCGTGAATGCCCGTAGGCGCCCATGACGAGAAGGCCGGCCTTGCCGCTTTCCACGCAGGCGCCGATCACCTCCTCCGGCTCGCCGTTCTGAAGCCTCGCCTCCACCTCGAAGCCGCCGGCTTCGAGGCGCCGCACCGGCGCATCCAGCCGGGACCGGTTTTCCGCGGTGTCGGCACCGACGGACAGCAGCGTGCAGGAAAGGCCTTTGAGAAGCGGGCTCGACGCGACGTAGTCGACCGCGCGGTTCGCGCTCTTGCCGCCGTCATAGGCGATCAGAAAGCGGTCGAATGGTTCGTGGCTGCGCGACGCCACCAATACGGGCTTCTTCGAGCTTCGCACCACGCGTTCCAGGTTCGACCCGAGGTGCAGCTTTGCGAAGTCCGCCGCTTCGCCGCGCTTGCCGATGACCACCATCTCGGCATCGGCTTCGAGATCGCCGAGCGCTTCGAGCAGGTCGCCGTTGCGCAGCTTGGTCGACACCTCAACGCCGTAGACGGCTTCGACCTCGCTGCGCGCGCCGTCGAGGATGGCGCGGCCTTTCTGCTGCGCCAGCTTTCCGTGCTGTTCGTCGAGATCGGCCATCTGCCGCAGGAGGTTCGTCCGTGCATTTGCGTCCAGATTGCCGCTGAGATCGAAATCCGTCGCGATGCGGCGGCCGAGCACGTGCGCGATCTCGACCGGCAGGCCGAGCCGGGAAGCCGCCCAGGCCGCGTGCCCCGCGACGCTGCGGCCGTAGACCGACCCGTCGACCAACGCCAGGATCTTCGCCATTCTCCCCTCCCTCAATGGTCCATCAGTCGCTCGAAAGCGCCGGGCTTGTCGTGCACCGCGAGCTTGTCGACGATGGTCGCGCTGGCCTCGTTGAGGCCGGTCAGTTCGACCTCGGTTCCCTCGCGGCGGAACTTGAGGACGACGGTATCGATCGCGCCGACGCCTGTCAGGTCCCAGATGTGCGCGCGGCTGACGTCGATGGTCACGCGCTCCACCGCCTCCTTGAAGTCGAAGGCGGCGAGGAAGGCCTCGGAGGAAGCGAAAAAGACCTGGCCCTCGACGACGTAGGACCGATGCTTGCCGTCGGCCGACACGCTCGACGTGACGCGGAAGATCTGCGCCACCTTGGAGGCGAAGAAGAGGCCCGACAGGAGCACGCCGACCAGGACGCCGATCGCCAGGTTGTGGGTGGCCACCACAGTGATCACGGTGGCGAGCATGACCGTCGAGGAGCGGCGCGGATGGTCCTTCAGGTTACGGATGGATGCCCAGGAGAACGTGCCGATCGAGACCATGATCATGATCGCCACCAAGGCGGCCATGGGGATGACCGAGACCCAGTCCCCGAGGACGACGATGAGGAACAGCAGGAAGACGCCCGCCGCGAAGCAGGACAGCCGCCCGCGTCCGCCCGACTTCACGTTGATGACCGACTGGCCGATCATGGCGCAGCCTGCCATGCCGCCGAGAATGCCGGTGGCGACGTTGGCGAGGCCCTGTCCGACACATTCGCGGTTCTTGTCACTGCCGGTATCCGTGAGTTCGTCAATGATCGACGCGGTCATCAGCGATTCGAGCAGCCCCACGACGGCGACCGCGGCCGAATAAGGCAGCACAATCATGAAGGTGTCGAGGTTGAGCGGCACGTCCGGCAGCAGGAAAACCGGCAACGTCGAGGGCAACTCGCCCATGTCGCCGACGGTGCGAAGCTCGTCCATGCCGAGCACCAGCGTGACGGCGGTGAGCACCAGGATGCAGATCAGCGGCGACGGCACGGCCTTGGTGAGGCGCGGGAACAGGTAGATGATCGCGAGGCCCGCGGCCACCATCACGTAGGTGGTCCACGGCACGCCGATCAATTCGGGCAGCTGCGCCATGAAGATCAGGATCGCGAGTGCGTTGACGAAACCGGTGATCACCGAGCGCGAGACGAAGCGCATGAGATCGCCGAGCCGGAGGAGGCCAGCGCCCACCTGCAGCACGCCGGCGAGGATGGTGGCGACCAGGAGGTATTGCAGCCCGTGCTCCTTCACCAGCGTGACCATGAGGACGGCGGTGGCAGCGGTCGCGGCAGAGATCATGCCGGGTCGTCCGCCGGCGAAGGCCACGACCACGGCGATGGAGAAGGAGGCGTAGAGGCCGATCTTGGGATCGACACCGGCGATGATGGAAAAGGCGATGGCCTCGGGGATGAGCGCGAGCGCGACGACGAGCCCGGCAAGCAGGTCGCCGCGGACATTGCCGAACCATTCGGCGCGATAGGCGGAAAGGGAGTTCATTCGAATCCGGAAAAACGGGACCGCGGCGGCCGGCGAAGGCCGTCCTGTGAGGAGAAGGATGCGGTCGGGTTGTCCGGCGGGTCGGCGGCCGGAAGAGCCACCCGGATTTTCACCGGGTCCGGTGTTTCCCCGTTCATAGGAGGGGAATTGTTGCACTGCAACAGGAAATCGGAGGATGGCGGGCTACATCCGCCAGCGCATACCGGCGGCCCCAGTCAGAACAGCCTGCCCCCGTCCGGCACTTTTCGCTCGATGGCGGCGAGCACGACGGCGCCCTCCTCGTCGGGGAAGCCGAGCGTCAGCACCTCGGACATGAACTTGCCGATCTGGCGCGGCGGGAAATTGACGACGGCCATGACCTGGCGCCCGACGAGTTCCTCCGGCCGGTAGTATTTGGTGATCTGCGCGGAGGATTTCTTCACGCCGATCGCCGGGCCGAAGTCGATGCGCAGCTTGATCGCCGGCTTGCGGGCCTCGGGAAACGGCTCCGCCTCGACGATCGTGCCGGCGCGGATGTCGACACGGTCGAAATCGTCGAAACCGATCTCCGGCTTCCGCTCTTCCCCGCCCGCTGCGCTCATGCGCTGCCGTGCGTCTCGAACAGGACGCTCTGCAGGGCGTCGCGGGCCGACACGCCCGACCACACCACGAACTGGAAGGCCTGGAAATAGCATTCGCAGGCTTCGAGCGCGGTCGACAGCAGCACCTCGACCTGCTGGCCGGTCGGCTCCACGCCGCCGTTCAGGAGCAGCGCCTGGCGGAACATGATGGCGCCTTCCTGCTCCCACAGGTCGAAATGGCCGAACAGCATCTGCTCGTTGATCAACGCCAGCAGGCGCATGACTTCGGTCACGCGGGTCTCTGTCACCTTGATGTCGAAGGCGCAGGCGAGATGCAGCGCCTCGAAGTCCTCCATCCACGAAAACGAGATGTGGTAGTCGGTCCAGTTGCCGGCGACCGAGATGGCGATCTCGTCGTCTCCGGCACGCTCGAAAGCCCACTCGTTGGCGTTAGCGACCTGCTCGATCACATCCACCGGATGCGCCTCGCGTGTCAGGTCGATTTCCAGAAGGCTCATGAATTGCTTCCTGTTGTTGTGGGAACGCGGTCCGCGCGCTCCGCCTTGGGACGCAACACGCGACGCGACTTCGAACTCGTTTGGGAACGCGCGAGGCCCTTCAATGGCCCCGGCCGGGGAACCCCCGTCCCGGCGCATGAACGAATCATGCAGTAAATTCAGTGTATTGATGACGAGTCGCAGTTCCAGCGGTTTTTTCGATCCGGCTGTTTCGCGTGTGGATAGCCTGTGCGTCGGCTACCATCCGTACGTGCGTAAGGGATTCTGCACGAACGTCTTTTTCGCCTGCCGCCCTGTGGAAACGCAGATAGTTATTTTTTCGTCCGCCCCCTCGCGGGAGCGCTCGAAGAGGCGTTTTCGGCCGCGCCGCCGCCCATGGCGGCGAGCCTGGCTTCCATTTCGTCGAGCCGCGCAGCGAGCTTCTTGTTCTCGGCACGCGCCTTGACCGCCATGTCGCGCATGGCTTCGAACTCCTCGCGCTGGACGATGTCCATGGAATTGAGCATGCGCTCGGCCTGGGCGCGGAAGGCGCCTTCCATCTCGCGCCGCACGCCCTGCGCGGCGCCCGCGGCGTCCGTCATCAGCTTGGCGATGTCGTCCATAATGCGATTGGGTCCGTTCGTCATGACGCTGGCCTCGCTCCTGGCGGATCCACTCCGCAAACCGGCGGAGCGTCCTTACAAGAGAACTAGGCGGGGGTGGGCCTCTTTGCAAGCATCGGACCGGGGAGCCTCGCGGGCATCTTGACCTTTGGCGCCGGCATCGACCATGGTCCGCGCGCTTTCGACAGCCGGGAACCCGCCCTTGGAAATCTTCCTCCTGCCGCTCGCGGCACTGCCCTTCCCCGAGATCGACCCGGTCCTGCTCCGGATCGGTCCGCTGGCGATCCACTGGTACGGGATCGGCTATGTCGTGGGCATCCTCTTTGCCTGGTGGTACGCCAAGCGGCTCCTGTCGAACCGGCGGCTGTGGGCCGACGGCATTCCCCCGATGAAGCCGGAGGACCTCGACGATTTCGTCGTCTGGGCCGCGGCCGGCATCGTCCTGGGCGGGCGCATCGGATACGTCCTGTTCTACGATCTGGCCCGCTACATTGAGGAACCGCTGGCGGCGCTGGCGCTCTGGGAAGGCGGCATGTCCTTCCACGGCGGCCTGCTCGGCACGATCCTGGCGATGATCCTGTTTTCGCGGTCGCGCGGCATACGCGTCTGGAGCATGTTCGATATCGTCGCCGCAGGTGTGCCCGTCGGGCTCGGCCTCGTGCGATGCGCCAATTTCATCAATTCCGAACTGTGGGGCCGGACGACGGACGTGCCGTGGGCCTTCGTGTTCCCAAACGGCGGCCCCGAGCCGCGCCACCCGAGCCAACTCTACGAAGGCGCGCTTGAAGGCCTGGTGCTGTTCATCGTGCTGCGCATCCTCACGCACCGGTTCCTGAAGCTGAAGACGCCGGGTTTCGTAGGAGGCGCCTTCGTGGCGGGCTACGGACTGTCGCGCATCATCGTGGAATTCTTCCGGGTGCCCGATCCGCAGCTCGGCTATCTGCTCGGCGGATGGCTGACCATGGGCATGATCCTGTCGCTGCCGATGGTGCTTGCCGGCGCCTGGGCGATGGCAACCGCCAAACCTTCGACTTCCCTTGCAAGATGAATCCGTTGGGAGAGAAACTAGCAGCGCTGATCGAACAGGAAGGGCCGCTGACGATCGCCGACTACATGGCGATCTGCCTGTTCGATCCGGCACACGGCTACTACACCACCCGCGAGCCGTTCGGCGCCGCCGGAGACTTCACCACCGCGCCGGAAATCAGTCAGATGTTCGGCGAACTGGTCGCGGTCTGGCTCTATTCGGCCTGGCAGGCGGCGGGCTCTCCCCGACCCCTCTGCATCGCCGAGATCGGGCCGGGACGCGGGACGCTGATGAAGGACCTAATCCGCACGCTTTCGCAACTCGATCCGGGTCTGGCGGGCGAGGTCCGCTTCGCGCTGGTCGAGGCGAGCCCGCGTTTGACTGAGGTACAGAAGCAGACCCTCGCCGGCTCGACGTTCTCCGTGGACTGGTTTCGCCAGGTCGGGGACCTCCCGTGGGTTTCGACACTTTTCGTGGGCAACGAGATCTTCGACGCGATCCCGATGCGCCAGTTCGTGCGCCGCGATGGCAGATGGCGCGAGCGCTGCGTCGGCCTGGACGGCGACGGGAAGCTGACCTTCGTGCAGGGGCCGGGCGAACCCGACCCGGGCCTGCTTCCGGCGGACGCCGGATCGGCCGAGGAGGGAACCCTGATCGAGCTCGCGCCCGCCCGGAATGCATTGATGGACGCGGTCGCCGAGCGCATCGCGCGTGACGGCGGCGCGGCGATCTTCTTCGACTACGGGCACCTCGAGACGGGATACGGCGACACGCTGCAGGCGGTCCGCCGCCATGCCTTCGACGAGGTTCTGGGCGCGCCCGGCGAAGCCGACCTGACGTCGCATGTGGATTTCGCCGCGCTCGGAGCGGTGGCGGCGCAGTATGGGCTTTCGACGCACATGGCGACCCAGGGCGACTTCCTGCTGGCGATGGGACTGCGCGAGCGCGCGGGGCTGCTCGGACGCTCCGCGGATGCCGAAACGCGCGAGCGGATCGTCGGCGAGGCCCGGCGTCTGGCGGCGTTCGACGAGATGGGCGAGCTGTTCAAGGTATTGGCTGTCACCCCGCGCGGCGTAGTCCCTCCGGGTTTCGCCGCGTGATTGACTTGGTCACCCCCCTGCCCCACGATCCGCACCGCCGACGGAAGAAACAAGGCCAACGATGCTGAATGACCCAGGACCGGAGCCGCTTCGGTCGCCAGAGCTTGCCGGATTGCCGGCCGGCGGCATCCGCCACGGCTTTTTCACGCGCGCCGGCGGCGTGTCGTCGGGCCTCTACCGCGGACTGAACGTCGGTCTCGGCTCGAAGGACGACCGCGAATCGGTGCTGGAGAACCGCGCCCGCGTCGCCGCCTGGCTCGGCGTTCCGGAAACCAATCTTTGCACCCCACACCAGATCCACTCCGCGCGCGCCGTCGTCGCGACCGGGCCCTGGACGGAGCGGCCACAGGCCGATGCGGTGGTGACCGACCGGCCGGGCGTGGCGCTCGGGGTTTTGGCGGCGGACTGCGGGCCGATCCTCTTCGCCGACGCCGATGCGCGGGTCATCGGCGCCGCGCATGCCGGCTGGAAGGGTGCGCTGGACGGGGTACTGGAAAGCACGATCGAGGCGATGGAGCAGCTTGGCGCCCGACCCGAGCGCATCGTCGCCGTGCTCGGCCCCTCGATCAGCCAGGAGAACTACGAGGTCGGCCCCGAATTCGTCGAACGGTTCACGACGGCCGATCCCGACAACCAGCGCTATTTCCTGCCTTCGGCCAGGACCGGCCACGAGAAGTTCGATCTCAACGGCTATACGGTCGACCGGCTGCGCCGCGCGGGGGTGGCGGCATCGCATGTCGGCCTGTGTACCTATGCCGACGAGGAAAGGTTCTTTTCCTATCGGCGAACGACCCATAGGGGAGAGCCGGACTACGGCCGGCAGATATCGGCGATCGTCCTGGAGGAAATCTGATGGCGCTTCACTTCGAACGCAGCGAATTCGATGCCCGGCGCGACCGCCTCGTGATCGAGATGGCCGACCGAAAGCTGGACGCCATGCTGCTCTTCGCACAGGAGAGCATGTACTGGCTGACCGGCTACGACACGTTCGGATACTGCTTCTTCCAGTGCTTGGTGATGAAGGCGGACGGCTCGATGGTGCTGCTCACCCGGTCGGCCGACCTGCGCCAGGCGCGCCACACCTCCACGATCGACACGATCAACCTGTGGACGGACCGGCAGGGCGCGAATCCCACCGTGGATCTGCGCAACCTGCTCAACGAGATGGACCTGCTCGGCTGCCAGATCGGCGTCGAATACGACACGCACGGACTGACAGCCTTCAACGGCCGCCGGCTCGACGAGCAATTGCAGACCTTCGGCAAGATCATCGACGCGTCCGGGATCATTCCGCGGCTGCGCCTGTTCAAGAGCCCGGCCGAGATCGCCAAGACGACGCGCGCAGCGGCGCTGGCCGACGACGCGCTCGACGCCGCGCTGCCGCTGATCAAACAGGGCGGGGACGAAGGCAAGATCCTGGCAGCCATGCAGGGCGCGATCTTCGAGGGCGGCGGCGACTATCCCGCCAACGAGTTCATCGTCGGTTCCGGCCCGGATGCGCTGCTGTGCCGCTACAAGGCCGGGCGGCGCAAGCTCAACAAGAACGACCAGCTGACCCTGGAATGGGCCGGAGCGTTTCACCACTATCACTCCGCGATGATGCAGACGATCGTGATGGGCAAGGTCTCCAAGCGCCATCAGGAACTCTACGAGGCCGCCCGGGACGCGCTGATGGCGGTCGAGACCGCCATGGTTCCGGGCAAGACCTTCGGCGACGTCTTCGACGCCCACTCGCGCGTCATGGAGAGCCACGGGCTGACGCGGCACCGGCTGAACGCCTGCGGCTATTCGCTCGGCGCGCGCTTCTCGCCGTCCTGGATGGATACGCCGATGTTCTATGCCGGCAATGCCGAGCCGATCGCGCCGGACATGACGCTCTTCGCCCACATGATCATCATGGATTCCGACACCGAGACGGCGATGACGCTGGGGCGGACCTACCTCACCACCGACGCCGAGGCGAAGCGGCTTTCGCGTCATGATCTGGACTTGATCGTGCGTTGAAAGCATAAGTCGGTTAAGCTTGTCGCCGGGGACCTTGGAGGAGCAGGGAGATGCGCATGAGGACGCTCGCCGCGGCTTTCCTCCTGGCATTGCTCGCGCTTTCCGCCTGCAAGACTTCCGAAGCCCTCGATCCCTCGGCAATCCAGGCAAAGGACGAACCGTCCCTGCAGGCTGACGTTCCCGGCACGACGGCGGACGCGCTCCTGCCGACCCCGGCCGCTCTCCCTCCGTCCGGCCCGGTGCGCGAAGGCGTGCGGCTGCAGTTCTCGCCGGTGGTCGGCGCGACGGTCGACGCGGCGACGCCGCTGGCCAAGCGGCTTTCGGCTCGCGCAGCCGAGCGCGGTCTGGTGATCGTCGGCAAGAGCAACGATCCCGCCAGCCATCTGATGAAGGGCTACTTCTCGGCCATCGCGGACGGCAACCAGACGATCGTCATCTTCGTGTGGGACGTGATCGGTCCCGACGGGAACCGTCTCCACCGCATCCAGGGGCAGGAACGCGTAGAGGCAACGGCGGAAAACGCCTGGACGATCGTGCCGCCGCAAACCATGGAAACAATCGCCGACAGGACCATCGACGAGCTTTCGCGCTGGTTGCAAACGCACCCGGGGTGATCGCCGCGAGGGAAACGGTTTTTTTGGATTAGCCGACGAATCCCGCCGCCGGCGCTTGCAATGGTGGATTCCGACGCTAAAAGCCACACGATCCGAGCTTGGCGTTCGCCGGGGAAACTTCATGAAACTATTTGCGGGCAACTCCAACCGGGTGCTGGCCGAAGCCGTCGCCCGGTACCTGAACGTTCCCCTGGGGCGGGCGAGCGTCAGGCGGTTCGCCGATCAGGAAATCTTCGTCGAGATCCAGGAGAACGTGCGCGGCGAGGACGTGTTCGTTCTCCAGTCGACCTCCTATCCGGCGAACGATCACCTGATGGAAATGCTCATCATGATCGACGCCTTCCGCCGCTCCTCCGCTCGGCGCATCACCGCCGTCATGCCCTATTTCGGCTATGCGCGGCAGGACCGCCGCGCCTCGGGCCGCACGCCGATCTCGGCCAAGCTGGTGGCCAACATGATCACCGGTGCCGGCGCCGACCGCGTACTCACCCTCGACCTCCATGCCGGGCAGATCCAGGGCTTCTTCGACATCCCGACCGACAACCTCTTCGCCGTTCCCGTGCTGGCGCGCGACGTCAAGGCGCACTACCAGCTCGCGAACGTCATGGTCGTGTCGCCCGACGTCGGCGGCGTGGTGCGGGCGCGGGCGCTCGCCAAGCGCATCGACGCGCCGCTCGCCATCGTCGACAAGCGCCGCGAGCGGCCAGGCGAATCCGAGGTCATGAACGTCATCGGCGAGGTGGACGGCAAGGACTGCCTGCTGATCGACGACATCGTCGATTCGGGCGGAACGCTTTGCAACGCCGCCGATGCGCTGCTTGCCAACGGCGCCACCAGCGTCACGGCCTACATCACCCACGGGGTGCTGTCGGGCGGCGCGGTGGCGCGCATCACCGGGTCCAAGCTCAAGGAACTGGTGACCACCGACTCGATCCAGCCGACCTCTGCCGTCGAGGCCGCGCACAACATCCGCGTCGTCTCCATCGCGGATCTCATCGGCGAAGCGATCTCGCGCACGGCCACGGAAGAATCCGTATCGAGCCTCTTCGACTGACCGGCGCGCCGGGCGACACCGTCGCCTGGAGCCGACATTTTGGATTTCCTTAACCAAAGGCCTGAACGGTTTTCTTAACTCCCTGCACCTTACCATAGGTCATGTCGCAAGGGGTTCTGGACAACATCGGCGATCGGTCACGACCCGGCCTCGGACGAGGCCGCAGGGTCCAGGACGTCCTGTGGCGCATCCATCATTGGATTTCCGCCGCGCCTCCTGGTTGCTCGGCCGAGGTCCGAGAGCGGCTGATCCGCAGCGTGTTCGAACGCCGCGCCGTGGTTGTCTTCGGCGCCGTCACCTCCACGATATCGGCCATCACGGCAGCGATCCTCACCGGCGCGTCATGGCCGTATCTTTGGATAGTCGCCGAAGCCTTTCTGTTCGTGACGCGCATGCGCGGGCTGGTAGCCGTCGACCGGTCGTCTCCGCAGCAGGCCGAACGCCGTTATGCCAAGCTGCTCTTCCTCGGCATCATCTGGGGCACGGTCTTCGGCCTCGGCAGCTTCGGGATGATATCCGCGGGAGACCACGTGCTTGTCGTGCTGGCGGCGATCAACGTCGCCGGAGCGGTCGGCAACATCGCCTCGCGCAACGCACCGCTGCCGCGCTTCGGCATACTGGTGATGGCCGCTACCTGCATTCCCTTCACGGTTGCTCTCCTGACCTATGGAACGGCGGACATGTGGATCTCGCTGGTGATGGGACCCATGTGGCTTACGGGCATGACCTTCGTCATGCTGCAGAACCACGAGATCACGGTCCGCATGATCGTCGCCGAACTCGAGAACCACAGGATCGCGCGGACGGACAAGCTCACCGAACTCCCGAACCGCATCCTGCTGGAGGAGCGGCTGGAGGAACTGTGCGCATCGCTTGGGCAGGCCGAGGGCGACAGGGGCTTCGCCGTGCTCTGCCTCGACCTGGACGACTTCAAGCCCGTCAACGACGATTACGGCCACGCGGTCGGCGACAAGCTGCTCGGAGCGGCGGCGCGGCGTATCCACAATGCCATTCGTGAAGTGGATTCGGCCTACCGGTTGGGCGGCGACGAGTTCGTGGTACTCCTGCCGCAGACCTCCCGGGCGGAAGCGTTCTTCGTCGGCTCGCGCATCATTACCGCCCTTACGCGGCCTTTCGACATCGGTGCCGGCGAACTGGTCCGTATCAGTGCCAGCATCGGCAGTGCGGTCGCCGATGTGCCGGACGTCGATCCCCAGATTCTGCTCGATCGGGCCGACCGGGCGCTCTATGCCGCCAAGGCGGCCGGCAAGAATGTCTACCGCGACAGCCAAACCGGGGCCGGGGGATAGCGCCCGGGCCGGGTGTATTTCCGGTGTTGGCCGCCTTCCTCAGATCCCGACGAGAAGCATGGCCGCGCCGGCGAGCGCCGAAAGCATCAGAACGGCAATCAGATTGGCGTGGAAGCGCAGGAGCGCGATGCCGGCAGCGAGAGCGATGACCGCGGCCGCCGCATCGAAGCTGGCGAGGTCCGGCGCGGGAAGATCGAACGGACCAACGGCATAGGCATTCACTTCACCGAAGAGCACGTGAAGGGCGAACCAGACAGCGAGATTGGCGATCACGCCGACCACCGCGGCCGTGACGGCGGCCAGCGCCGCCGCCAGCCAGCGGACGTTTCGCACCGTCTCGACATAGGGCGCGCCGGCGAAAATCCACAGGAAGCAGGGCACGAAGGTGAACCACAAAGTCACCAGCGCGCCAGCGAGACCGCCGAGCAGCGGATCCAGCGCCGAAAAGCGCGCCGCTCCCAGGTAGCCGACGAAGACCAGGACGAGGATGAGCGGCCCTGGCGTGGTCTCGGCTAGACCGAGGCCCGTCAGCATCTCGTCCGGGCGCAGCCAGCCATGCACCTCCACCGCCTGCTGGGCCACATAGGCGAGCACCGCATAGGCGCCGCCGAAGGTCACCGCGGCCATCTTGGAGAAGAACGAGGCCTCGACCGCAAGCACATGTCGCTCGCCGAGCGCGGCGTGGAGGAGGAGCAGCGGGCCGAACCAAAGCACCAGCCAGACGGAAACGATGGAGACGAGGCGGGAAAGGCTCGGCCGTGCCCAAGAAGGAAGCGGCGTGTCGGCGACCGCATCGGCGGACACCGGGGTCGCATCCCTCCGCCGAAAGCCGGGCGAACGAAACAGATGGAGCACGGCCCCGATCAGCGCCGCGCCCAAGATGATCGCGGGAAAGGCTATGCCCAGGAAAGCGATGGCGACGAAGGCGGCCACAGCGATCGCCACCGCCGACGGCCCTTTCAAGGCGCGCCTCGAGACCTTGATCAGCGCCTCCAGCACGACGGCGAGCACCGCCGCCTTCAGCCCGAAGAGCAGCCCCTGCACGATCGCCACCTCGCCGACGAGCATGTAAGCCATGGTGAGCGCGACAAGCACCACAGCGCCCGGCAGCACGAAGAGCAGGCCCGCCATCAGCCCGCCCCGCACGCCGTGCAGCAGCCAGCCGGCATAGGTCGCGAGTTGCATGGCCTCGGGCCCAGGCAGAAGCATGCAGTAGTTCAACGCGTGCAGGAAGCGCCCCTCGTCCAGCCATTTGTGCTCCTCGACGAGGTAGCGGTGCATCAATGCGATCTGGCCGGCGGGACCGCCGAAGGACAGGAGGCCGATGCGGGCGAAGACGGAGAAGGCTTCGGAGAGCGTTGGGTGGGCGCCTGGCGCGACGGGCGACGTTTCGGGGATCGGACTCACGGCCGGGCTCCGATCGCAACCACCGGGTTTCCCGCGGCCTCCCACGCCGCGAAACCGCCTTCGAGATAGGCGGCATCGATGCCGAGTCCGGTCAGTGCGTCGGCGACGCCCTGGCTCACTTCATGTCCGTGGACGCAAAAGACGACCACGCGGCGGCCCCTGAACGCCAGTCCCCATTCGGTCGCCCGCTCGGGTTCGCCGCGCTCGGCATCGGGGATGGTCCTGCCTGACGACGATCGCGCCGGCGCCTTGCGCACATCAATGAGCACGGGCGGTTGGGGAAGGGACAGGAGATCGTCGAGATTGATCGGGATCGGCATGGAAGGCCTCCGCATGAATGAGCGAAGGCGGACTTGGGCCGAAGCCTCTCGCGGGGAGTCCACCCATACCCCCGAGAGAGAAGAGTACCGCCGCGTTGCGGCGCGATCAACTGCCGGCCTCAGCTATTTCCGGCGTACTGCGCGTCGGTGACCGGCTCCATCCAGTCGATATGCTTGCCGTCCAGCGCCTCGTGTATGGCGATGTGGGTCATGCCGGTGTCCGGCCCCGCGCCGTGCCAGTGTTTTTCGCCCGGCGCGATCCACAGCGTATCGCCGGGGCGAATTTCGATGATCGGCTCCCCGAGCTTCTGCGCCAGTCCGAGGCCGGACACGACGTGCAGCGTCTGGCCAAGCGGATGCGTATGCCAGTTGGTGCGCGCGCCGGGCTCGAAACTGACCGACGCGGCCCTCACCCGCGCCGGCTCGTCCGCCTCCACAATCGGGTCCTGCCAGACGGTACCGGTGAACCAGTCGGAAGAGGCTCTCTTCGTCGCGCGCGCGCCGCTCTTGGAATGTTGCATCGTGTTTCCTCCGAGATTTCAGGTCTGCGTGTGCGCGGGCTGCGCAGGGCGGAGCGCACATTGGAATGGCACAGGTAGCATTGCAATCCTACGACAGCGCCGGCTGGTTGAGCGAGAAAGCCTCGCGGATGGCTGTCGCCATACCGTTTACCGCCGGACCCTTGGCGGCGGGGTTCCGGTGCAGAACCACATGCGAGGCATCGATGTCGCCGAAACCGTCCTCGTGGCTCAGGGCGCGGCATTCCTCGGGGATGTTGCTGCGCGAGATGGGTGCAATCGCGAGGCCTGAGGTGACGGCGAGCTTCAAGCCGCCGTTGGTGTCGCTGACATAGGCCACCCTATAGTCGATCCCGCGCTGTTCGAGCGAACGTATCGCGAAGTTCCGGCACCAGCCCGAGCTGCCGTAGAGTGCGATCGGCAAGGGCCGCTCCTCGTGCATGCGGTGCAGCTCCGACGTCACCCAGACGGTCGGGTCCGTCATCAGTACCTCTCCTTCGGAAAAATCCTGCCACTCAAAGATCACCGCCAGGTCGAGTTCGCCGTTGCGGACCTTCGCGAAGTGATCGGCGGAGAAGCCATACCGGACGGTGACCTCGACATTGGGTTGCCGCTTCGAGAAGGCGCCGAGCGCCCGCGACAGCACACGCTGGCCATACTCCTCCGGAATTCCGATGCGGACCTTTCCATCAAGCGCCGGCGCATCGAGCATTGCGACCGTTTCGTCCATCAAGGAGACGATGCGCCTGGCATTCGACAGGAGCTGGTCGCCCCTGCGGGTGATCTCGACGCCGCGCGATCCGCGGGCGAACAGTGGCCCTCCGACCTGTTCCTCCAGCCGCTTGATCTGCATCGAGACCGCCGACTGCGTGCGGTGCACCTGCTCGGCCGCCCTGGTGATGTTGCCAGTTTCCGCCACGGCGACGAAGGTTCGCAAAAGGTCGCTGTCCAGGCGCGAGGTCATCCGCTCCACCATAAGATTCCCTGATGGCTGACATCATTGCAATTCGTTTGAAGCATGTCAAAGGCTGGCTATATGCATGACTTCAGCACTTGGAGCAGATCATGGCTTATTCGCAGACGTTTCAGGGAAGCATTCCCCTCCGCCGGTCGGTACCAACAGCCCCCTCGGCGAAGACTCCCTCCGTCCCGCTGGCGAGCCTTCTAGACCGGCGCGACGACCATCTGCTGGCTGACGTCGGCCTGACCCGCGACGAGGTGGGCGGACCGGCGGCCAGCTTCTGGCGCGACTGGAATGCGGCGAAGGAGCCCTGGTCGCTCTGACACCAAGAATTTCACCGGCTCCTCACTGACCCGCCTGCGCGAATGCAGGCGGGTGCTTTTTTGCCTTGGCCGCGTATTGCCCGTGGGCGAGAGAAATCCCCCGCCCCCTACCGCGGCGGGTCTTCCGCGGGCTGTGTGGCCACCGGTTCGGCCGATTGCGAGTAGTGGATATCCTCCGGCGCGTTCGAGCCGCCGGTGACCACGAACGACATCGCCTGATCGAACGTCCAGTCCGTGAAGGTCAGCTTGGCGATCGGGACGATCTCGATGTAGCCGTTCGTGGGGTTGGGCGCGGTGGGCACGTAGACGGCGGCGAGTTCCTCTCCCGTGGTGGCGTCGCGCAGGGTGCGCGTCACGATCCCGATCGCTTTCATGTCCCGCGAAGGGAAGTCGATCAGAACGACCCGGCGCCCCCCCTCGCCCGAGGGGCCGGAGATCGCGAGGAACCGCTTGGTCGCGCGGTAGATGCTCTCGACGAAGGGGATCGCGCCGATCGCCTTCTCGAAGAGGGAAATAAGCCGCTGCCCGAGCACCCGTCCCGCAGCCCAGCCGAGCAGATAGAGGAAGGCAAGCACGATCAGCACGGCCGCCACCGACTGCAGCGTGTCGTTGAGCAGCAGGTCCGCGATCCCGGGGTTTGTGGCGCGCAGCCCACGCGAAACGCCCCGAATCCAGGGTTCGCCAAAACCCGAGAGAACCTGGAACAGGAACCGCACGATCAGCCAGGTGATGACGAGAGGGGCCGCCGTCAGCAGACCAATGATGATGGTGCGTCCGATCGATCTCAAATGGCCGTCCTCCTGGACATGGGTTGGCGAGGCGTGGCATCCCTTCTAGCAGAGCCTCGCCACAGGGGGCACGCCGCCGTCGACGAAAGGGTTCGGGCGTCGTCTTCGCCGCGCAAGAGCGGGCGTGGCATGAACTTGCGCTCTTTCCTGCCTTCCGGTATAGGACCGCCACCCGCGTAGACACCCTTGGAGGCAACGCGGATGAGGGCCGCCTCGCGAGGCGGCTTTCGACGTTTACGGCCGGTCCGCCGACCGAAAACGCTCCAGCAACACGTGAAAGGAACTGCCATGGCTCACGAAGCTTACGAGCTGAAGGCCGAGGCGCGCGAACGGGTCGGTAAGGGGTCCGCCCGGAATGTTCGCCGCAACGGAAAAGTACCCGCCGTCATCTACGGCGACAAGCAGGCGCCCCTCGCCATCGCCTTGACCTACAAGGACGTCTACATGAAGATTCATGGCGGCGGCTTTCTGACGACCATCGCCACGATCGATCTCGACGGCAAGAAGATCCAGGTCCTGCCGAAGGATTTCCAGCTCGACCCGGTCCGCGACTTCCCCATGCATGTGGACTTCCTGCGCGTCGGCAAGGACACCGTGGTGACCGTTGAGATACCGGTGCATTTCATCAACGAAGAGAAATCGCCCGGCATAAAGCGCGGCGGGGTGCTCAACATCGTGCGTCACGAGGTCGAGTTCACCTGCCCTGCCAATGCGATCCCCGAATTCATCACGGTCGATCTCGCCGGCACCGAACTCGGCGATTCCATTCACATCTCCGCTGTCAAGCTGCCGGAAGGCGTGAAGCCGACGATCACCGACCGCGATTTCACGATCGCCACGATCGCTGCGCCGGCCGGCCTGCGCTCGGAAGAGGATGAAGCCGCCGCGGCCGAAACCGCCGAGGACAAGGACGACGACGAGGAAGAGGGCGAGGAGGAGTAGTCTCCTCCTAGCGCCGGGAGGCGGAAACCATGCAGATCATCGCAGGTCTCGGCAACCCCGGCGCAAAGCACGAGAACAACCGGCACAATGTCGGCTTCATGGCGGCGGACGCGATTGCCCGCCGCCATTCCTTTTCCCCCTGGTCGAAGAAGTTTTCCGCGCTGATCGCCGAAGGCATGCTTGACGGCGAGAAGGTGCTGCTCGTCAAGCCGCAGACCTTCATGAACCTGTCGGGCCAGTCGGTCGGCGAGGCCATGCGCTTCTACAAGATCTCCCCCGCGCACATCACTGTGCTCTACGACGAGCTCGACCTCGCGCCTGGCAAGGTACGCATCAAGACCGGCGGCGGCGCGGGCGGCCACAACGGCATCCGCTCGCTCGATTCCCACATCGGCAAGGACTATCGCCGCGTACGCATCGGCATCGGCCATCCCGGCTCCAAGGAACTCGTGCACAACTGGGTGCTGGGCGACTTCGCCAAGGCGGACGGCGAATGGCTTCAGCCCCTGCTCGACGCCATTGCCGACAATGCCGTGATGCTCGCCAAGGGCGACGACAACGGCTTCATGAACAAGCTGAGCCTCGCCGTGCCTGGCGCCGCGAAGGTTGGCCCTTCATCCGGAGGTGAAGATCGCCCCGCGAAGGGCAAGAGCCACATTCGGCGGGCCCGGCCGCAGCAGCCGGAGGTGAAGGTTCCGGAGACGGGGCCGATGGCGGCAATGCTGAAGAGGCTGTTTGGGAAGGATGGCGGGTAGGCAGTGGCCGCGTTTCGCGTCGAACTGAAACAGAATTGTGGATTCTGTTTCTGCGACGGGCCTGCTACGTCGTGCCAATAGCACGCGTAGATTTGCAGCAGTTAAGGGCCTTCGGTTCCCCCACTGCCTAGCGCAATTAATGTGCCTACTAGCTGTAAGATAAATCCTAAAAAGACGAAGAATGCACCGCTTATAAGTACAATACGACGCCTAACGATGGCTTCCGAACGTGGCGTGGAGGCAAAATCCAAGCGTCGCTGGTAGTATAATTTTTCCCGCTCAATTTGAGCATACTTACGCGCAATTTGACAGTTGATCATTGCCCCTCCGAACCGCACCTTCCACGCAGGAAAACCTCTTTCTCGGATCTCTAAAAATCTCTTTTCTTGGTCAGCCTTGTAAGAATCTGCCTCTGTTTTCATCCGATCCATGTCCGGTGCTGCGATTGGCTTCTCCGGGTTAGAGAGCAACTCAAGGCGATGAGAAAACCCAACTTCCCACACGAGAAAGCTAAAACCTACGATGTCAGATAGAAGGCCGATGGCTTGAAGTACGCCCGCGATGTTCATGGTGCGCATCCGAAGTGGGGAAAATAGACAACTCACATCTACCCTCTCATGCAAGCCTCCTAAAGAGGGAAAACTGTAGTAGACATACTCCTGTTAACCGTTCGATTTGTGACCTGCCACTGAGTTTTTCCTCCACCTGGAGTTAGAGTCCGGCTCTCGATCGAAGGACGGACAGATGAAGCGAAAGCGATTTACGGAAGAGCAGATCATCGGGGTTCTACGCGAGCACGAGGCGGGTGCGAAGGCAGGTGACCTGGCCCGCAAGCACGGGGTCTCTGAGGCGACGCTGTATAACTGGAAGGCGAAGTATGGCGGCATGGACGTGTCCGACGCCAAGCGCCTGAGGGCTTTGGAAGACGAGAACGGGAGGCTGAAGAACCTGCTCGCCGAGCAGATGCTGGAAGCCTCGGCCCTTCGCGAGCTCCTGTCAAAAAAATGGTAGGGCCCGCCGCCAAGCGCGAAGCCGTCGCGCATCTGCAGGCCGTCATGGGTCTGTCGGAGCGTCGGGCCTGTTCCATCGTCGGTGCCGATCGCACGATGATCCGCTACCAGTCGTGCCGGGCGCCGGAGACCGAACTGCGCGGCCGGCTGCGCGATCTCGCCAACGAGCGCCGGCGTTTCGGCTATCGGCGCCTGTTCATCCTGCTGCGGCGCGAGGGCGAGCCATCAGGGATCAACCGCATCTATCGGCTCTACCGCGAGGAGGGGCTGACAGTGCGCAAGCGCCGGGCGCGGCGACGCGCGGTGGGCACGCGGGCGCCGATCCTGGTCGAGGCGAGGCCGAACGCGCGTTGGTCGCTGGACTTCGTGCACGACCAGTTTGCCTGCGGGCGGCGGTTCCGCGTGCTCAACATCGTCGACGACGTGACCCGCGAATGCCTGGGCGCCATCCCCGACACGTCGATCTCCGGTCGTCGGGTGGCCCGTGAGCTGACCGATCTGATCAGCCGTCGCGGCAAGCCGGACATGATCGTTTCCGACCACGGCACGGAGTTCACCTCGAACGCGATCCTCGCCTGGTCGAAGGATCATCGCGTCGAATGGCACTACATCGCGCCGGGCAAGCCCATGCAAAACGGTTACGTCGAATCCTTCAACGGCCGGATGCGCGACGAACTCCTGAACGAGAGCCTGTTCTTCGGCCTCGACCACGCCCGCAACGCCATCGCCGAGTGGCGGCAGGACTTCAACTCTGCGAGACCTCATTCCTCGCTCGGATACCAGACCCCGGCGGCCTTCGCCGGAACTCTCGCCGCAACCGCCTCCGACGCTTCGCTCGATAAGGCTTCGCGTCTCCACCGGTTGCTCGAACCGCGCCCTACGGCGTAACAGAAACGGCCAAGGCTCTAACCGCCGCTGGATGAAAGTTCAGTGGCAGGTCATTTGACACAGATTCATTGTATCTTCTTTCAAAGTTCCCGCCTAACACGCGCCAGACGGTGGCTACCCGAGACGGAGTGCCGATCCTAGGGACGCTCCCCTTGACTGATAGTCACGGAAACACGATATCACGAAAACACAGATCTCGTGTTTTCGTGAGGATGACATGAAGAACATCACCATATCGGTGACCGAAGGAGACGCTCAGCGTTTCCGTGTCGCCGCCGCAAAGGCGGGACAGAGCGTTTCCCGCTATCTCGCGGAAGCAGGGGCACGGCGGATCGAGGCGGAAGACGCGTCGGCGCGGCGCCATTCGCGTCAGCGCGAGGCCTTGGAACGAATCCTGGCCGGGCCGGAATGGGACGTCACGAGCGACGGACGCATGCCCACGTCCGAAGAGCGAAATGCCCGGAACTAGGGTCTTCGTCGACACCAACATCCTCCTCTACCTGCATGACCGCAGGGAGGCGTCGAAGGGCGCGGTTGTGAGAACCTGGCTTCGACGCCTGGCCGATCTGGACAGCATGCGCCTGAACCTCCAGGTACTGAACGAAGTGACGAACGTGTTGCTTCGCAAGCGCTGGTTCGATACGCCGCTGCAAGTCTATGCCGTCATCGACGAATTGGCGGGCATGGGCTCGGAGCCGATCGGCTGGAAGGATGTCGAAATCGCGCGACTGATCCACGCGGTGCAGCGCTACTCCTGGTGGGATTACCTGCTGCTGGCATCCGCGCTGGAGCTCGGCTGCACGCATTTCCTCTCCGAAGATCTGCAGGACGGCCAGCGGATCGAAGCGGACGACAAAGCCTTGACGATCGTCAGCCCTTTCGCCCATAGCGCTGAGCACATTCAGACTTCACGTTAGGACCATTCCACCATGGGCTTCAAATGCGGCATCGTTGGGCTGCCCAACGTTGGCAAATCGACCTTGTTCAACGCGCTGACCAGGACGGCGGCGGCGCAGGCGGCGAACTATCCGTTCTGCACGATCGAGCCGAACACCGGCGAGGTGGCGGTTCCCGATCCGCGGCTGAAGGCGATCGCGGCGATCGCCAAGTCGAAGGAGATCATCCCGACGCGGATTTCCTTCGTCGACATTGCCGGCCTCGTGCGCGGCGCCTCGAAGGGCGAAGGCCTGGGCAACCAGTTCCTGGCCAACATCCGCGAGGTCGACGCGATCGTGCACGTGCTGCGCTGTTTCGAGGACGACGACATCACCCATGTCGAGGGGCGCATCGACCCCGTCGCCGACGCCGAGACAGTCGAGACGGAGCTGATGCTCTCCGATCTCGACAGCCTGGAGCGTCGTATCGTCCAGTTCCGCAAGCGCGCCAGCGGCAAGGAGAAGGAGGCGCTGACCGTGCTTCCCGTCATGGAGCGCGCGCTCGAGCTGCTGCAGGACGGCAAGCCGGTACGCGTCATGCTGAAGGGCATCGCCGCGGAGGACCTGCGCATCCTGCAGGGGCTCAACCTGTTGACCGCGCATCCGGTGCTCTACGTCTGCAACGTCGCCGAGGGAGACGCCGTTGGGGGCAACGAACACACGCGTGCCGTCGAGAAGATGGCCGAGGCGCAGGCCGCACGCACGGTGGTGATCTCAGCGGCTATCGAGGCGGAGGTCGCGCAGCTGCCCGACGAGGAGGCGCGCGAGTTTCTCGACGCCATGGGACTGGAGGAGCCCGGCCTCGATCGTTTGATCCGCGAGGGCTACGCGCTGCTGGACCTCATCACCTATTTCACCGCCGGGCCGAAGGAGACCCGCGCCTGGACGGTGGAGAAAGGCTCGAAGGCGCCGCAGGCAGCCGGCGTGATCCACACCGACTTCGAACGCGGCTTCATCCGCGCCCAGACCATAGCCTACGACGACTACGTCTCCCTAGGCGGCGAAGTGGCGGCCAAGGAAGCCGGCAAGGCGCGCGACGAGGGCAAGGAATACGTTGTCCAGGACGGCGACGTGATGCTCTTCAAGTTCAACACTTGAGCGTTGCCGCCTCGTTATCGTTCATATGACCCGGCCGTGTGAAGTCGCGCACAGACTCGTGCCGCGGCGGGCGCTATCGCTCGCCAAGGGTCAAGCCCGATCATCGGTACGATAAGACGGACGGTGAAGGGCTGCCTCGACCGGACTTCGCTCATATCACGGCAAGGGGAACAGGCGGGGAGCACTGTGACCGCGAACGGCGCTGCCGGGAAACCGACGACCGCGGCGGCGAACCGCGGAAAAGGGGCTTCACGCATCCGCCGGAACCCGGCGGCAGCAAGGAGATTCTCCGTGCCTCAGACCCTCGAAGACGTCAAGAAAGCCACCGAACCCAAGCATGTTCCCAAGGCGCTTCTGCAGACGCTGACCGCCGCCTCCAATACGGTGAAGGTCAGCCCCGGCCATGGAAAGGCGGGACGCCAGCCGAACCGTCACTTGCTCGACACGCTTTCGGGAAACCGGGACCCCGGCATGTTCGGCAATATGTTCCCGAAGCTCGCGCCGCTCGACGTTCCGGACGCGAAGCTGCAGGCGCTCGCCGATGCGATGATGGAGGCGAGCGGCGGCGATCCATCCGGCGACAATCCCAACATTCCGGCCGGCTTCACCTTCCTTGGCCAGTTCATCGACCACGACATTACGCTCGACCTCACCTCGCTTGCCGAGAAGCAGAAGGACCCGCTCGGCATCGAGAACTTCCGCACGCCGGCGCTCGATCTCGACTGCGTCTATGGGCTTGGCCCGGACGGCAGCCCGCATCTCTATGCGCGCGGATCCTCCTCCGACCGCAAGCACGGCCCGAAACTTCTGATCGGCCGGAACTTCGATTCCGGTGAAGGCGCGTTCCGCAACGACCTGCCGCGCAGCCCGGAAGGATTCGCGCTGATCGGCGACCACCGCAACGACGAGAACCTGCTGGTTGCGCAGACGCACCTGCTCTTCCTGAAGTTCCACAACGCGGTCTGCGACCGGCTCGCCAAATCCACCAATCCGCCGCCGGACGTCTTTTCCGAGGCAAGGCGGCTGACGTCGTGGCACTTCCAATGGATCGTGCTGCACGACTGGGTGGAGCGACTTACCGAGCCGGGCATCGTCGCGAAGATCCTGCATGACGGACGAAAGTTCTATCGCTTCCGCAGGACGCCCTTCATGCCAATCGAGTTTTCCGCCGCCGCCTATCGGCTCGGCCACTCGATGGTGCGACAGTTCTACAACGTCAACCGCGTGGCTGGCCCGACCGACTTCAAGACGCTCTTCGAGTACAGCGGCCTTTCGGGCGGCATCGTGGGCGATCTCGCGCCGACCCCGCCGCTGGACCCGCCGGCGACCGCCTATGCGAGCGTTCCGAGCAAGATGATCCTCGACTGGCGGCGCTTCTACGACCTCGACCTGCCGCCGCAGCCGGGCGTCGCCACGGCCGCGTCGCGCCGGCTCGATCCGTTCCTGGCGAAGGAACTGCACATGCTGCCCGACGGCACGAGCCTGCCCTTCCGGAACATGAAGCGCGGTGTCAATCTGGGCCTCCCCTCCGGCCAGGACGTCGCCGCGGCGATGAAGGTCAAGAACCCGCTGACGCATGACGAGATCGCATCGGGCCCGGACGGAGCCGTGGCGAAGGCGCAGGGCCTGCACAAGGCCACGCCGCTCTGGTACTACATCCTGAAGGAAGCGCATGTCCGACACGCCGGGCTTCGGCTCGGACCGGTCGGCTCGACGATCATCGCGGAGGTGTTCGTCGGGCTCGTGCATGGCGACCAGCAGTCCTACCTCTGGCAGCGCAAGAACTGGAAACCCGAGCTGCCCTCAAAGACGGCGGGCGAATTCACGATGGCCGACATGATCCGCTTCGTCGACGACGTCAACCCGCTTGGCTGATGCCGGGGTCGCCCGCCTGACCAAGGCGGGCGACCTCTTCGGATTTCCTCGTCTTCGGTATGCCCAAGTCGAAACGACGGACTTGCCCCGCGACATGGTGATCAATGACCTCCAAGGTGCTTGCGCCGACCCGTCAAAACGGCCAGAAACCGTTCGACTTTGAACAGGTGCAGGCGATGACGGACAAGAAGTGGGCCTACGAGGATTTCGAGGTCGGGCGCTCGATCGATTTCGGGCCCCGCACCGTGGAAGCCGGGGAGATGATCGAGTTCGCCAGGGAGTTCGATCCGCAGCCGATGCATCTCGACGAGGCGGCTGGGAAAGAGAGCCTGCTCGGCGGGCTCGCAGCGTCGGGCCTCTTCACCACGTCGATCTTCATGAGCATGATGTGCGACGCCTATATTCTCGATTCCACGTCGCAGGGCTCGCCGGGCGTCGACTACGTGAACTTCCGCCGTCCGCTGCTGGCCGGCGATACCGTCCGGGGACGAACGACGGTGCTGTCGAAAAGGGCTTCCGCGTCCAAGCCGGGGCTCGGCTTCATCTCGGTCAAGCACGAACTGTTCAACCAGAACGACGAACTGGTCTGCGACATGGCCAATTCCGGCATGTTCCTGCTGCGCAAACCCGGAGCGGCGGCATGAGCATCGACAGGAGACTCGGCATAGGCGAGACCGTGACGCTCGGCAGCCACACCTTCGGCGCGGAGGAGATCAAGGCTTTCGCGCGCAAATACGATCCCCAGCGCTTCCATATCGACGAGGAGGAAGCCAGGAAAAGCGTCTTCAAGGCGCTCTGCGCCTCAGGATGGCACACGATCTCGATGTGGATGAAGTACAACGCGGCGACCTTTCCGGCTTCCGTGGAGCGCTCGAAGCAGTTCGGCGATCCGGTCGAGTTCGGCCCCGCCGCCGGCCTGCGCGATCTCAAGTGGCTGAAGCCGGTCTATGTCGGCGACACGATCACCTTCACACGGACGCCGCAATCGCACCGGGCGCTTGCCAGCCGCCCGGGCTGGCGCATGCTGACGATCGTCAACGAGGGCATCAACCAGAACGGCGACAAGGTGATGTCGTTCACCAGCATGGTCCTGGTCAAGGCCGCCTGAGGGCGGCCTGCGCCGTTAGGCGGCTGGCGGCGGCGCGCAAAGGTGCCGGCGTCACTGCATGGTGTTTGGCAGCCACATGACGACCCAGGGGAACGCGATGAGCAGCCCCAGGCGGATGATGTCGGTCGCCACGAACGGCAGCACCCCGCGATAGATGGTGGGCAGGCTGACGTCCCTGGCGAGCGTGTTGATGACGAAGACGTTCATGCCGATCGGCGGCGTGATGAGGCCGAGTTCCACGGTCATGACGATGATCACGCCGAACCAGATCGGGTCGAAGCCGAGCGCCAGGACGACGGGAAACAGGATCGGGATCATCAGGATGATCATGGCCATGGCGTCGAGCACGCAGCCGAGGACGAGCATGAAGGCCAGGATGAGCAGCAGCGTCGGATAAGGGCCGAGTTCCATGGCCAGCAGGAAGTTGGTGACCTTCTGCGGCGTCTGGGTGATGGTCAGAAAATAGCCGAACAGGATCGCCCCGATCAGAATCAGGAAGATGCCGGCGGTGACCTGGATGCTTTCGAGCAGGCTCTGGAACAGCCTGCGCCACCCCATCCTGCCGCGCACGACGCTGATGATGATGGCGCCCGCCGCACCCATTCCCGCCGCCTCAGACGGCGTGAACATGCCGCCGTAGATGCCGCCGATCACGAAGACGAACAGAAGCAGGATCGCCCACACTCCCCGCAGGGCGGCGAAGCGTTCGCTCCAGCCGGCCTTCTCGTGCGCCGGAATTCCGCCGCCGGAAAACGCCACGTAGAGGCGGACCGTGGCGAGATACATCAGGAGCGCCAGGATGCCGGGCACCAGTCCGGCGATGAAAAGCCGGCCGATGTCCTGCTCCGTCATGACGCCGTAGATGGCGAGCACGATCGAGGGCGGGATCAGGACGCCTAGCGTGCCCCCGCCGGCGATCGATCCGGTCGCGAGCGTATCCGGATAGCCGTAGCGCTTCATCTCCGGAAGCGCGACCTTCGCCATTGTGGCGGCCGTTGCGACGGAGGATCCGCAGATGGCGGAAAATCCGCCGCAGGCGACGATCGTCGCCATGGCGAGACCGCCGCGACGGTGGCCGAGGAAGGCGTTGGCCGCGCGATAGAGTTCCGCACTCATGCCCGATGCGGAGGCCACCGCGCCCATGAGGATGAACATCGGCACCAGGCCGAGCGAGTAATCGGTGACGGTGCGGATCGGCGACAGCGAGAGCAGATTCAGGGCCGGCGTCCAGGAACTCAGGAGCCCGAAGCCCCCTACCCCGACGATGCCCATCGCGACGCCGATCGGCACGCGCAGAAGGAGCAGCAGGAAGAGAACGACGAAGCCGCCAATCGCGATGACGTCGTTGGTCATCATCGTTCGATACCCGGTGCGGCGTCGCGGAAGGTCGCTATGGCGCGCAGGATCCGGGCGACGAGCACGAGGAAGCAGAACGCGATACCGAGCCACGCCAACGCGTTGAACGGCCAGACCGGGATCGCCATTTCGAAGGTCGTGAGGCCGGAATCCCGCACCTTGTCGACCTGCCGGTACAGCATCCAGGCGAGCGCGCCGACGAAGCCCGCGAAGACAATGTCGGCGAAGATGTCGAGGATCTTCTGGACGGTCCGCGGCATCACCTGCCACAGGAGGTCGACCTGGATGTGCTCGTTGCGCCAGGCCGCGGCCGCGATGCCCCAGAAAATCGCCACGCCGAGCAACAGGCGGCTGACGTCGAACGAACCGGGGAACGGCAGGTTGAAGACATAGCGCAGGAGCACGGCGGTGAAGGTCAGCGCCGTGATGATCGCGAGGAAGATCGCGGCTGCAGCGTCGACGAAGGCCGACACCCTGCTGATGACCCGCTCGAAACCGCCCATTTCCCGATCCGGTCTGGATGTCATGGAAGGAACCTCACCAGCGCGATATGCACGCAAAGGTCCATGAATGGTGACGTGCGCCGGCCCGGCCGGCGCACGTCACGGTTCTCAGTAGGCGGCGCCGCGGCTCTCGAGTTCCGAGGTCAGGCCATCCATGGCGGCCTTGGCATCGACGCCGGCAGCGGTGACTTTCTCGGCCCACTGGTCGCGCAGCGGCTGTGCCGCCTCGCGCCAGGCAGCGACGTCTTCCTCGGAGGGCACGATCATCTCGTGTCCTTCCATTGCGGCGATCTTTTCGCGGCCGCTGTCCTCGTTATCGGCCCACCCGGAGGCGACCCGTTCTGCCCACTCGCTGTTGCAGTGGTCGTCGATCACCTTCTGCTGGCTCTCCGACATCGATGCGAACTTGTCCTTGTTCATCACCCAGGCGAAGGTCGTCGCGTAGAGCGGCATGTCGAGGTGATAGTTCACCGCCTTGTCGATGCCGAAGATGAGGATCGAGTTCCACGGGAAGGTGATGGCGTCCGCCACGCCCCTTTCCAACGCATCCCTTGATTCAGGCGCGGAGACCTGCGCGTTCTGGCCGCCCAGAAGCGTGACGAAACTCGCCATGGTGGCATGCGCCGGCCGCACCTTCATGCCTTCGACGTCGCCCGGCGCCTTGATCGGCTGCTTGGAGTGGAAGGTGCCCGGCGAGTGGAAGTGCACGAGGCACACCTTCACTTCGGCCATTTCCTTCTCGGAATACTGCCGGTACCAAGCGTCCAGGCCCGCGGATCCGCCCTTGGCGTTGCTGATCAGGAACGGCAGTTCGCCCGCGGCGATGACCGGGAATCGGCCGGGCTGGTAGCCGGGATTGATGAAGGCGATGTCGGCGATGCCGTCGCGGGCCATGTCGTAGTGGTCCGCCGCCTGGCCGAGCTGCTGGGCGGGATAGATGGTGACGTTGATCGAGCCGCCCGACGCTTCCTTGACCGATTCAGCCCATTCCGTCATGCCGTGAACCTGCAGCGGATGCTGCGGCGGCACCCAGTGGGCCAGCCGCAGTTCGACCGGAGCGTCCTGAGCCAGTGCTGCCCCCGACAGGAGCGCGAATGCCGCGACCGTCGTGGCGAGAATGCGATTGCGAAACATTTTCTTTCCTCCCTTTCAGATGAACGAACCGCCGCTTGACGCGTCTTGCCAGGCGCCGACCTCCACGCGGGAGCCTATGTCCGCAGGCTGGTCCGCGCAAGATGATAGTTTGGCTCCAAACTGCATATGGCCTATGATCCATCCATGAAGAGCGTCGCCAAACACGGATCGGAAGAGGTGCAATCGGCCGGCGCAGCCTCCCGGGAGGTGCGTCTCGGTAACCTCGAAACTTACATCGGCTACCACCTCCGGCTGGCCCAGAACGCGTCCTTTCGCGCCTTCCAGCGCAAGTCCGGGCGGGCCGACCTGCGCCCCGGCTGGTACGCCGTGCTGAGCCTGATCGGGGACAATCCGGGCATCACGCCCATGGCGTTGAGCCGCGCCGCCGGGCGCGACAAGTCCACGCTGACGCCCGTCCTGCGCGACCTGACCCGGCACGATTACGTCGCCTCGACGCCGCATCCCGGCGACCGCCGCAGCTACGGGCTCAGCCTGACCGAACTCGGACGCCAGCGCCTTGCGGAACTGGCGGACAAGGCGGCCGAGCACGACCGGGTTCTCGACGAGATCGCGGGCGAGGACAAGGAGAAGCTGATCACGCTGTTGCGGCGCATCACCGAGGAACTCGCCTGAGCTTCTCTTGCGTAGTCGGCGAGATGATGTTTGATTCCAAACTAGATCGACGGAAACCGCGCGCCCCTGCGAAAGGACGCGCGGGTGGGAGGAAGAGATGCTCGACAGGTCGGCAGGCATCGACAGCGACAGTGGCGTGGTGACGGCAGGTGCGGCCCTGTTTACACGGCTCAAGGCGCTGGGCGTAGACTACGTCTTCTGCAATTCGGGCACCGACTTCCCGCCCATCATCGAAGGTCTGGCCGAGGCCGCCGCCAAGGACGTCGACCTGCCAGAGGCAATCGTCATCCCGCACGAGCATGCAGCGCTCGGGATGGCGCATGGCTACTACCTGGCCACGGGCGAAGCGCAGGCAGTGATCCTGCACACCAATGTCGGGCTGGCCAACGGCTCCATCGGCGCGATCAACGCCGCGACCGACCAGATACCGATGATCCTGATGTCGGGGCGCACGCCGGTGATGGAAAAGGGCCGGTTCGGCGCACGTACGGTACCGATCGGCTGGGGACAGGAAATGCGTGACCAGACGGCGCTGGTGCGCGAGGCATGCAAGTGGGACTACGAGCTGCGCTTTCCCGAACAGATCGGGCCGCTACTCGACCGAGCCCATGCCATCGCAAATTCCAGCCCTAAGGCGCCGGTGTACCTCAGCCTGCCGCGCGAGGTGTTGTGCGAGACGGTCCCCTCGGACGGGCTGCTGGATGGGCCCTCGATGCGGCCGGTCTCGAGTTCGGCAAGTACGGCGGACATCGAAAGGACCGCCCGCCTGCTTGCCGAGGCGCGCTCGCCGCTGATCATCGCCCAGCGCGGCGCCGGCTCGGAAGCGGGGTTTGCCGCGCTGACCAAGCTCGCCGCGGACTGGTCGATCCCGGTGTGCCAGTGGTGGGCTGTCGCCACAGCGATCGCCACGGATCATCCCTGCTATGTCGGCGCCGATCCGCTCCCATGGATCGGCGAGGCCGACGTCATCCTCGTCATCGACAGCCTCGCGCCCTGGTGGCCCGACATGCATGTGCCGGCCGCCGATGCGAAGGTCGTGCATCTCGGTCCCGACCCGCTTTTTTCGCGCTTTCCGGTGCGTACATTCCGCTCCGACCTGTCGATCGGCTGCGAGACCGGCGAAGGCCTGGTACGGCTGGAGCAGGCCATGCGCGAGCGGCTTTCCCGGCAGGTCGGCGCGCGCATGCGCCGGCGCGAGCTGCTCGAAAAGCGGATCCCTGCCATCCGCGCAAAGACCAAGGACGCGGCGGCGGCCAGCCATCCGATGACCAAGGCCTTCGTGTCAAAATGCCTATCGGACGCGATCGCCGGCATGGACGCGACCGTGCTTTCGGAACTCGGCTGCCCGCTCGATCCGATCGTGCTGAAGCGCCACGGGTCATGGCGCCAGGAGCCGCATTCGGGCGGGCTGGGATGGTCCTTCCCCTGTGCGCTCGGCATGCAGCTTGCCGACCGGGAAAAGCTGATCGTCGCCACAATGGGCGACGGCTCCTACATGTTCGCAAACCCGGTCGCCTGCCACCAGATCGCGGAGGCGCTGGAGCTCCCCTTGCTGATCGTGGTGCTCAACAACACCGAATGGGCGGCGGTGCGGCATTCGGTGGCGGGGCTCTATCCGGACGGCTATGCCGCGCGCGCCAACAGGATGCCGCTGACCTCGCTGCAGCCGAGCCCTGATTTCGTCAAGATCGCCGAGGCGAGCCGGGCCTGGGCCGTGAAGGTCGACACCGCCGACGCGTTGCCGCGGGCGCTGGAGGATGCAATCCGCCACATACAGGAGAAGCGGAGCCTGGCCTTGGTCGAGGTGACGATCGGCTGACTGCCTCAGGCGAGAAAGTCGCGCGACAGGTCTTCGGCGCGGGGGCAGCCGATCAGCGCGAGCGTGTTGTCCATCTCGGCCTGGAAGATCCGGATGACCTCGTCGACGCCGGCCTCCCCGCGCGCGGCGAGGCCATAGAGCGGCGCGCGGCCGAGCAGCACCCCGTTCGCGCCCAGCGCGAGCGCCTTGACCACGTCGGCACCCCGGCGGAAGCCGCCGTCGACCAGCATCATCTTGCCCTCGGGCGCGGTGACGGAGGCGAGGACGTCGATGGGTGCCGGCGTGTCCTCCACCTGCCGTCCGCCATGGTTGGAAATCACCACCCCGTCGGCCCCGCACGCGAAGCAGCGCTCGGCATCCTCGGCACGCATGATGCCCTTGACCAGCAGCCGGTGCGGCCAGCGCGCCCGCAGCGCTTCCAGATCGTCCCACGAGAAGCTCGCGTCCATCTGGCGCAGCATGAGCAGCGCCTGCGAGGAAGCGTCCTTTGCCTGGGCACTAACGAGGTTTCCGAACTGCGGCAGGCCGTGCTTCAGCTGGGAAAGGGACCATGCCGGCCGCACGGCGCAGCCGGCGACGAAGCCGGGAGTCATCCTGAACGGAATGCCGAAGCCGTTGCGGACGTCGCGCTCGCGGCGGCCGCTGACGGCGACGTCGACGGTGAGCACCAGGGTGTGGAAGCCGGCATCAAGCGCGCGTCGGGTCAGGCTGTCCGCGAGGTCGCGGTTCAGCACGTAGAGCTGGAACCACTTCTCCCCGTCCGACGCGCGGGCGACCTCCTCGATGGAACTCGTCGAGGCGGTGGACAGGACGAAGGGCACCCCGGCGCGCGCGGCGGCGCGGGCGAGCATGAGGTCGGCGCCGGGACGCACCGAACCGCTGAGGCCCGTCGGGCCGATGACCAGTGGCAGAGGCAGGCGGCGGTCGAAGAACGGCACGGAGAGATCGCGGCTGCTGACGTCGGCCAGCGCATGCGGCGAGAGCAGGATCCGTTCAAGAGCGGCGCGGTTGCGCGCCACGCCGCGTTCATCGCCGGCCCCGCCTTCGACATAGTCGAACACCGCCCGCGGTAGCCGGCGCGCGGCGATCCGGCGATAGTCCTCGACGCTGACCGGCCTTCCCATGATGCCCCCTCTACGCTTCGGGCCCGAGATGAACAACAGTTGCAGTCGCCGATCAACAGCGCATCTGCCGCTTCCGGTGCAATACGGGCGGGACGGCGCCTACGGCACCACCGAGACGTCGACCGATCCGAGGCCGGAGACGGTAAACCGGTAGGATTGCGGCTCGGTCGGAAACTGCGTCGTGACGAGGCTGCCGGTCATCACCAAGTCGCCCTTCCGCAACCCTTCGCCACGCCGGCACAAATGGTTGGCGAGCCAGGTGAACGGCACCAGCGGTCCGCCGAGTGCGTCGCGCCCGTGGCCGCGATCGATCTCGACACCGCCCGCCGCGATCACCGCCTCGCAGGCCGCGAGGTCCGGGATGGAGGTGACCCGGTCGCCGAGCACGACGCCGGCATTCCACGAATTGTCGGCAACCAGCGAGAGTACGTCGAGCGTGGCGTAGTCGCAGCTCCGGTCGTCGACGATCTCGACGGCCGCCGCCACGGCGCCGATCGCCGCGGCCGCCTCATCCTCCGTATAGTCCCGTCCGATCGGCGGCAGGTCCTTGCCCGCGATGACGCAGATCTCGAATTCCAGGCCTATTCGGCCGAAGAACGAGAGTCGCAGCTCCACGCCCGACCCGTGGACCCGACCGTCGAGGACGACGCCGGCGACCGGCGTGTCGATCCGGCACATCTCCTGCATGCGCTTCGAGGTAAGACCGACCTTGTAGCCGGCGGGCCGCGCGTCAGAGGCCCGTCGCAGCCGCGCGACGTAGGCGTCCTGGACCGCATAGGCCGCATCGAGGTCGGCGATGTCGAAATCGGCGGCGAAGGGCACGAAGCGCCGTCCGCCAGTGTGTTCGGCCACGAGATAGTCGGCCGCCCGATCGTTCCGGTCCATTCGTCCCCTCCCCTGACGGCGCCTCCGCGCCGGTTGTCTCTCCCGACCGAGCCTCAGGCCGCCAGCTGGCGGCCGAGCCCGTCGAGGAACGTCATGCAGTCGGCCAGTTCGCTCTCGGCGATGTATTCGTCGGGCTTGTGGGCCTGGTCGATGTTGCCCGGGCCGCAGATCACGGTCGCCATCCCGACTTCCTGGAAGAAACCCGCCTCCGAACCGTAGGGCACCGTCATGCTGTCCGACTTGCCCGTGAGTTTCTGACCGAGCCGTTCGGCTGCATTGCCTTCCGTGTGCACCAGCGGCGGCACGTCGTAGGCGATCACGGTCTTTACGGCAGCCTCGGGCTGGCGCTTGCGCATTTCCGGCAGCAGCTCCTCCTGGACGAAACGCTCGGCCTCCGCCCAGATCTCTTCCTTGATGCCGGGCCGCGTGGCACGGATGTCCCATTCGAAGCTGCAGGTGCCGGCGACCGTGTTGCGCGACATGCCGCCCCGAATGGTGCCGACGCTGATCGTGGTGTAGGGCGGGTCGAAAGGTGCCGCTTCAGCCGGATCGGCGGCGATGCGGGCCTGCTGCCGGCTGAGCATCTGCATGAACTCCGACGCCGCCAGGATGGCATTGACGCCGAGATGCGGCTGCGCGGAATGGCAGGCGAGGCCGGTGATGTCGGTGCGCAGGCCGCAGCTTCCCTTGTGGCCGTTGACGATCGACATCAGGCTCGGCTCGCCGATGAAGGCCATTTCCGGACGTGGACCCTTCTGCATAATGCGCTCAACGATCGCCGGCACCCCGAGGCAGCCGACCTCCTCGTCGTAGGACAGCGCGAAATGGACCGGCCTCGCGAGGTCGGCGGCCACCAAATCTGGAACGGCGGCGAGCGCGCAGGCGAGATAGCCCTTCATGTCGGTGGTGCCGCGTCCGTAGACCTTTCCGTCCCGGACCGACAGCTTGAAGGGATCCGAACTCCAGTCCTGGCCATCGACCGGCACGACGTCGGTGTGGCCGCTGAGCACGATGCCGGCCCGGTCCACGGGACCGATGGTAGCGAGCAGGTTCGCCTTTGTCCCGGTCTCGTCGTAGAGGACTTCCGCCTCGACCCCCTGCTCGGCGAAATAGGCCTTGACCCAATCGATGAGCTGCAGATTGGAGTTGCGGCTGACGGTGTCGAAGCCGACCAGCCGTTCGAGGATGTCGAGATGGGAATTCGGCATGCGGAGCGTTCTTTCGTCGTTGGTCTCGGTTTCGCGGGCGTGGCCCGGCTTCTACATGCGATAGACAGTCTTGGCGTTGTCGTGGAACAGCTTGCGCTGCTCGTCGGCGCTCATGGACGAGACCGCTTCCTTGAACCGGCTGTAGATCTCGTCGAAATCCATCTGGATCCTCGACACGGGATAGTCGCTGCCGAACATCGCCCGGTCGGCGCCGAAGCAGTCGATGCAGTGCAGAACCACGTGGCGAAAACTCTCGTCGGTAGCCTGCGGATCGTAGGCGCCGAGATTGGAAATCTTGAGCCGGGTGTTGGGCGCGGTGGCGACCTTGCGCAGTCCGTCGCGCCAACGCTGCATGCCTTCCTCGTCCCGGTCGATAGGGCTGCCGCAGTGGTTGATGACGATGGTGAGGTCGGCAAGGCTGCTGGCCAGTTCGACCACGTCGTCGGCCTGGTAGGGATACATCATCAATTCGAGATTGAGCCCGTGTTTGGCCAAGAGCTCGACGTTGCCGCGCCAGATCGGGTCCTTGGCGAGGTGCGGGTTCTCCACGAAGCTCTTGGACGCGTCGGGATGCGAACTGAGGATGCCGCGGATGCCAACCATCCGGTCGAACGCGGCCTGGCGCGCGATGACCTCGGCCGCCTGGTCGGTCTGGAGCGCCGCGCCACCGACATAGCGGATCGCCACGCCCTGATTCTTATCCAGCGTTTCCAGCCATTCCGTCTCGCCGACGGGATCGCCGTCCCATAGCGCCTCGATGTGGACGCTGGCGACGACGTTGTGCTTTGCCGTCGCGCTGACGTAATCCTCCACGACGAAATCATTGGCGATGCTTGCAAGACCCGGGATGGCGCCGGCGATGGGGCCGTTCGGATCGAGCCAGGGGTGCTTGCCCATCGAGATGTCCCAGAGGTGATGGTGCGGGTCGATGATTGGTCCGTCGTACATGGATATCTCCTCGAATGCGCGAATGGGGACGAGCGATGCGACCGCTCAGGTCTCGACCGGTTCGCTGGAAGCCGCTCTCCCGCTTTTGGCCGTTGGCTGGCGGCGCGTCGGCATCGCGGCCCGCAGCAGCCCCATCAGTCCGCCCGGATAAGCGAGCATGACGACGACGATCAGGACGGCGATCAGCATGGGTCGCCAGGGTCCGAGATTGGCAAGCATCTCGGAGGCCACGACCAGCAGCGCTGCCGCCACAACGGAACCGTAGATGGTGCCGATGCCGCCGAGGAGCACGATGCTAAGGATCAGCGTCGTCAGGCTGAGCCCGAAGACGTCCGTCGCGGCTGTGCGCAGATAGGCACCGTAGAAGGCGCCGGCGTAACCGGCGACGAGCGAACTGACGAGAAGGGTCAGCAGACGCTGGCGCGCGAGCGAGATGCCGCGGCTGGTCGCATATTCCTCGTTGTCGCGCAGGGCAACGACGCTGAGCCCCGCCTTCGAGCGCACGAAGACACGCAGCGCGACGAGCCCGAGTACCAAAAGCGTCAGCGCCATGTAGTAGTGCCCGATCTTGCCGTCGCGGATGAGGTTGTGACCGGCGATGGGGAGCGTGGGGATGCGCACGATGCCGAGCGTGCCGCCTGTGATGTCGGACTGGCTGACGATGAGCGTCATCACCAGCTGGCTGAATCCGAAGGTGACGAGCACGATGTAGATGCCCTTCAGCCGAAGGATCGGCAGCGACATCAGGACGGCCGCCAGCCCCGACAGCCCGCCCGCCAGCACGAAGGCGAGCCAGGGATTGAGGTCGAGCTGCTTGGTCAGGATCGCGTAGCCGTAGAGCCCGATGCCGAACAGCGCCATGTGGCCGAAGTTGAAGATGCCCGCATAGCCCAGGCTCACATCCCAGCTCGCCGCGGCGAGCGCGTAGATGAAGATGATGATGAGCATGTGGCGCGTGTAGGTGTCGCCGAAGACGGCCGGCAGCATGGCAAGCACCAGCGTGCCGACGGCAAGCGCCAGCGCCTCGGCACGCCACGACCATTTGTTGCGGTTGTAGGTCATGACAGGCGCCGGGTCGGTGTTGAGAGGAGGCCTTCGGGCCTGATCATCAGGGTGGTGATAAGGACCAGGAACAGGATCGCCGGAGTCCAGTAGAGGCCGAAATAATAGGAACTGGCCGCTTCGATGAAGCCGATGATGAAGGCCGCGAGGATCGGTCCCGAGATGGTCGCGACGCCGCCGAATATGACGACGACCATGGCCTTCAGGAGCGGATCGGAGCCCATGACCGGGGACATGAACTTGAAGCCGCCAAGAAAGATGCCTGCGAGCGCGGCGAGACCGGCCGAGAGCGCGAAGGCGATGCCGTAGAGTGCCTTGAGATTGAGCCCGACGAGTTGGCTCGCCTCCTCGTTCTGCGCCACGGCCCGCAGTTGCAGCCCGAAGCGGGTCTTGTGCAGGAGGTACCAGATGGCGGCCAGGATGAAGGGGGAGATCAGGATGATCGCGAGCTGGTGCGCCGATACGATGAGGCCGGGAAGGTTGACCGTGCCTTCCACCAGCGGCGGCAGCTGCTTGGGCCGCGGCCCCCACAGTTCCAGCGCGCCGTTCTCGAAGAAGGAGGCGGCAGACAGCGTCATGATGACGACCATCAGGACGATGTCGTCACGCCCGATGAAGGGCCGGATCAGCGAGACCTGCAGGCCCCAGCCGATGAGACCCGACGCGGCGACGCCGAGGAACAGCCCGAGCGGCAGGGGAAGCCCGAGATAGTCCACCGCCGACCACGTGGCGTAGGCTCCGATCATCATCAGCGCGCCGTGGGCGAAGTTGAACACGCCGATCGTCGTCCAGATCAGCGCCAGCCCGACCGCCATGATGGCGTAGAGGGAGCCCTGGAACAGGCCGCTGAAGATGATGTCGCCGGTCGCTCCCATCGCCTCAGTGCCCGAAATACATTTGCATGATGTCCTCGTGTCCGAGCGGATGCTCGGAATCGATCGAGCGCTCGACGACGCCATGACTGACGAGGAAGAGCCGGCTGGTCAGATCGAGCAGGAACTCGACGTCCTGCTCCACCACGATGAGCGGCACGCCCTCGGCGGAGATCTTGTGGATGGCGACGGCGAGTTCCTCCTTGATCTTCGGCGCGAGGCCGAGCGTCGGCTCGTCGAGGAGGAGCAGCCGCGGATGGTTCATCATGGCCATGCCGATCGACAGCATCTGGCGCTCGCCGCCGGAAAGGGTCGAGACCCGCTGGCGCCAGCGCTCGCGCAGCTTGGGGAAGATGGCGAGCACCTGTTCCTGGTTCTTCGCCTGCTCCGGCCGCGCCTCCTTGCGCTGCGCGCCAAGGGCCAGCGTCTCGCCGACGGTGAGTTCGGGAAACAGCCGGCTGCCCTGCGGCACGTGGATCAGGCCCATCTCGACGATGCGGCGGGGCGAGAGATTGGCGATCTCCTGGCCGAGGAAACGGATCGAGCCGGACCAGCAGCGCAGCAAACCGGAGACCGCCCGCAGCAGCGTCGTCTTGCCGTGGCCGTTGGGGCCGAACAGTCCGATGTTGGCGCCTTCCTGCAACTCGACGGAAAGGCCGTGCAGCACCTTCACGCGGCCGTAGCCGGTCTCGACGCCTTCGATCTCGATCAGTGCCGTCATGAGTCGTGCCTCCTGGAGCCGAGATAGGCTTCGACCACCCGCGGATCGCGCATCACCTCATCGGGGAGCCCGAGCGTCAGGATCTGTCCCTGGTTCAGCACCAGGAGCCGCTGCGAGAGGCTCATCAGGAAGGTCAGGATGTGCTCCGTCAGGACGATGGTGATGCCGCGCTCGGCGATACGCCGGACGAGAAGGATGAAGGCGTCGACCTCGGGCTTGGTGAGGCCGGCGGCGGGCTCGTCGAGAAGCAGCATGCGCGGCTGCATGGCAAGCGCGGCGGCCAGCATCAGAGCCTTGCGGTCGTAGACGGAAAGTTCGTTGGACGGGCGACCCCAGTGTTCGCGGTCGAGCCCGACGAACGTAAGCGCTTCCGCCACGGTGTCGTCGCCGGAGCCCGAGCCATGGCCATAGGCGGCGCCGAGCACCGCGTTTTCCCACACGCTCAGGCTTTCGAAGCTGGTCTCGCGCTGGAAGGATCGGGCGAGCCCGAGCCTTGCGATGCGGTGGCCCGACATGGCGTGGATTTCGACGCCGTCGAAGGAAATGCGGCCGCGGTCGGGACCGAAGGGGATGCCGGTCAGGATGTTGAACAGCGTGCTCTTGCCGCTGCCGTTGGGGCCGGCGAGGCCGAAGATCTCTCCGGCTTCGACGGTGAACGAAACGTCGTCCACCGCCTTCAGGGCGCCAAAGGATTTGGACACGCCTTCGACTACGAGCAGGGCCAAATTTTCTCTCCAGTCCGGCTGTCGGGCCGCCCCGGCGGGGTGCGCCGGGGCGGATCGACTACTCGTCCATCTTCATGAAGGGCGGCAGCTGGAACTCGCCGGTGGCGTACTGTTCCGGACGGATCAGCACGCGCTCGCCATTCTGGATCTGGTAGAACTGGATCGGGAAGTACTCGTCGCCCTGCTTGGCGAGGTGCGTCTCGGGATCGAATTCGAGGCGACCTTCCGCGACCTGCTTGGAGGTCTCGCCGATCGCCTTGCCGATGGCTTCGTGATCGGTCGGATCGCCGACCTTGTCGACAGCGTCGAAGTAGACGTTGAGCATCTCGTAGATGCCGATGCCGTAGGTGCCGCTCTCGACGCCGTACTTCTCCTTGAACTTGTCGTTCAGTTCCGCCGCCCGCGGGTTCTTCGGCGTGTTGAGCACGCCGCCGAGGAGATCGTAGAGCACGCCGTTCGAGTTCTCGCCGGTCAGTTCGACGAATTCCGGCACGCTCGGCGCGTACTGGAGGAACACGAGGCTGTCGGTCGGGTCTTCCATGAACTGGTTCATGAAGGAAGCCGAGTTGGCCGGCAGGTAGTCGAGGTTGATGACCAGGTCCGGCGGGTCCTGACGGACCTTCGCCAGGATGGTGCGCCAGTCGTTTACCTCGCCGAACGGGACGACCTCGTCGACCGTGATGTCCCAGCCATTGTCGGTGAACTGCTTCACCATGCCGTCGTGGATGGTGTTGGAATAGGCGTTGTCCGACGAGATGAGCGCGACCTTCTTGTTCGGCAGTTCGATCTTGCCTTCCGCGGCCAGGTCTTCGGCGAGCAGGGTCACGTCGGTATTGTAGGCGTCGAAGGAGGGCGTCAGCGACCAGCAGCACCAGTAGGCGTCCGGATCGGGCGAGATGATGCCGGCGGTCTGGCCGGAGGGGCCGGCCAGCATGTAGGGCATGTCGGCCTCGCGCATGTCGTCGATCTCAAAGCCGGTCAGGCTGGCGTAGCCGGCGAGGACGAAATGCACGTCAGAATCGGAAAGCACACGCTCGACGGCGAGAGCGACGTCGCCCGCCGCACCGTCCTTGGTGTCGCCGATGACCAGTTCGAAGGTGTCGCCGTTGACGCCGCCGGCCGCGTTCATGTCCTCGATCGCCATCTCGGCACCGCGGACGATCTCCTGCCCGTCGGCGCTGCTGGCGCCGGTGAGCTGCACCAGAAGGCCGACCTTGACGGTGTCGGCCAAGGAAGGCGTCGCCGCCGCCAGCGAGACGAGCGCCGCCGATGTGAGCAGGGCGCCGCGGAAGGCGCGCGAACCCCTTGCGAAATCTCGGTTCATGTCATTCCCCTTTTGGAGTTGTTGTCGTCGTCGGCTCCAACCGATCACACGTATCGCGACGGATAGTGACGGGCTCGGCGGGCATGGTCTTGCGTCAAACGGACCGCCCTTTTTCAGAAACGACTCGGCGGAGCGATTCGAGGCACCGCCTATTCCGTGGGCACATCGACCCTCCAGCCATACGGGTCGGGCGCCTTGCCGTACTGGAGCGCGGTCACGGCGTCGTAGAGCCGTTGGACCAGCGGACCGGTCCGGCCACCGTTGATGGCGACGCTTTCACCGCGATAGGTGAGTTCGCCGACCGGCGAGACCACCGCCGCCGTGCCGACGCCCCACATCTCCTCCAGCCGCCCGTCGCGACCGGCGGCCATGACCTCCTCGATGTCGATCGGCCGTTCTGACGGCGCCAGCCCCCATTCGCGCATCAGCGTGAGCGCGCTGTCGCGCGTGACACCCGGCAAGATGGAATCGCCGAGCGGTGGGGTCACCACTTCTCCGCCAATCTTGACGAAGATGTTCATGGTGCCGACCTCTTCGAGGTAGCGGCGGTGGATGCTGTCGAGCCACAGCACCTGGCTGAAGCCGCCGGCATGCGCTTCCACCCCTGCCAGCAGGCTCGCGGCGTAGTTGGCGCCGGCCTTGGCAGTTCCGATGCCGCCGTTCGCCGCCGCCCGCACGCGCGCTTCCGTGGCAAGGATGCGCACCGGACCGGCGCCCTGAGCGTAGTAGGAGCCCACCGGGGACAGGAATATCATGAAGGTGTAGGTGTTCGATGGGCGCACGACCATCAGGCCTTCGGTGCCGATCATCGTCTGGCGCACGTAGATGGCCGTGCCGGGCTCGCTCGGGACCCAGCGGCTGTCGATCCGCGTCAGGCGCAGCATGGCGTCGAGCACCAGGTCCGGATCGACCGGAGGCATGCAGAGCCGCGCGGCGGATCGGTTGAGGCGTTCCACATGCACCTGCGGACGGAACAGGTGGATGCCGCCGTCGGCGCGGCGGTAGCCCTTCGACCCGTCGAAGATGGTCTGGGCGTACTGGACCACTGCAGCCGATGGATGCAGGCTGATATTGCGGAAGGGTTCGATGCGGGCGTCGTGCCAGCCGCGCTCCCGGTCATAATCCATCAGGAACATGTGGTCGCCATAGGCGTCGCCGAAGCTCTTCGAGACGTCCTTCGGCAACGGCTTCGGGCTTTCCGTCAGGCGGACGGGGAACGCGTGCATGGTTTTCGCAACTCCGGCGGAGACGGTCGGCAGCGGGGAGTCCCCCGGCCGCGGCGTGCGTCAGACGTCTGACGCGAGGTGACCGAGGCAGTCGCCGGCCTCGACCAGCGAGAAGGTGCGGATGCACACGGCAAAGCCCGCGTGCTTGAAATGCACCGCCACCGGCTCCGCCCAAGGATCGTCGAGATCGTAGATCAGGCCGGCCATGCCGCCTTCGGGAACCTCGTCGCCGAGTTCGAACTTCGGCTCCCAGAAGCCGCGCTTGGGCGAGAAGGCGTAGAGGCCCGGATTGTCCATTACCAGGCGGCGGATCGGTCCTTTCGGCTTCGAGCGCGGCGCCTCGGGCACGACGCCCAAATGCGCGAGCACGGATTTCAGCCCGTCCTCGACCACGGCCAGGCCGGGCACGCTGACGGTCGAACCGCCGCCGAATTCGCCGGTGAAGAAGAAGGCGTCGTTCTGGTAGGCGTAGTTGCCGATCACCCGGTCCTCGCCGCTCAGCGCGCGGATGCTGTCGTAGTAGACGACGTTGGGCGGCGAGAAGGCGTCGATGAGATTTTCGAGCTTCTGCTTGTCGGCCGGATCGTCCCATCGCGGCGCCAGCAGCGTCGGGAGATACTGGAGCGAACTGCCGCCGGCGTGGAAATCGAAGCAGTAGTCGGCACGCGTCAGGAGTTCGGTGGTGACGTAGTGCGCGATCATCTCGGTGATCGTGCCGTTGCGCTTGCCCGGGAAGGTGCGGTTGAGGTTGATCTCGTCGATGGGCGAGGTGCGACGGCCGGCGACGAAGGCCGGATAGTTGACCGCCGGGATGACGATCAAACGGCCGTTCAGCTTCGACATGTCGAGTTCCCGCACGAGGCGGGCGAGCGCGATCGGTCCCTCGTACTCGTCGCCGTGGACGCCGCCGGTGAGAAGAACAGTCGGCCCCTCGCCCCGGTTGGCGACGGCGATCGGGATGCGGATATGGCCGTAGGCGGAGCGATGGACGGAGTGCGGGATCTTGAGCGAACCGAACTGCAGGCCTTCGCGATCGAAATCCACGTCCGTGCCGATCATCGACTTGTCATCGCTCATGATGCTCTTCCCGCTTTGAAAGTGTGGTTTAGCGTCTTTGTTCGGGCCAGTGTCGCAGCAAAGGCTACCCTCTTCTTTACCGATCGGGACTCGGGTTTTGGGAAACGGACGCCTTATGCGGGTACAGAAGAACCCTACGGACCGCAGGCAGCGAGCCGGCAGCAGCGATCATGCCAGTCGGAGTCAGGCGCCGGAAAACCCGCCATTGCGCCACCGCAGCGGCGTGAAGCCGGTGGAGCGCCGGAAGCAGGTGGTGAAGTGGCTCTGATCGGCGAAGCCGCAGGTGAAGGCGATCTCGGCGAGCGACATCTCGCGCTGTGTAAGGAGGTACTTCGCGCGGCTGACGCGCCGGTCCATCACCCAGCGGTGAGGCGTCTGGCCCATCGTCTGCTGGAAGACGCGGGCGAAATGGCGCACGCCCCAGCCCGCGATCTCGGCCAGTTCGGCAAGCCCGATATCCTCGTGCAAATGCGCGTCGACATATTCGATCAGCCGCTTCATGTTGCGCGGCGGCATGGCGCCCGAGCCGGCGGTTTCGGCCGCGCCCTGCGACAGGGACAGGACCTGGCAGACCAGCGTCGTCAGGACGCTCTCGGCCATGATGCGCGACGGCGGCTCCTCGCCGCGGCCCATTTCCCAAAGCTTCAGCATGACCTGCTGCGTCAGCGCGTCGGGACGGGAGGATCCGGAGATGGTCTCGAAGGCGGAGGTGAGATCGGCCGGGCATTCCGGTCCGAGCACCTTGCGCACGATCTCGACGGGGATGGCGAAGACCAGCAGGCGCCGCGCGCCGCTGACGCGCCAGCGGCTCTCGGTGTGCGGGGGGACGACGATCAGGTCGCCGGCCTGCGAACGCACGCTCGACCAGCCGAACCCCATGTCCCATGCATAGGAACACGGGGCGGAGACGACAGGAAAGGACACGATGAGTTCTGAGACGGCGGGATCGCTGAAATCATGGCGTTGCTGGTCCACCATGATCATGTTGAGCAGACTTGCTCCGGCGAGCGAGCGATGCTCCTGCGGGAAGATCCCGTACTGGGATTTCAGATAGAAGTCCGCGTATCCCGGCTGATAGACCAAATTCTCCGTACCCGAAGAGAAACCCATACGCCCTTCTCCATCCTCGCGCTCGCTCCTCCCGAACCTCGGCTTCGTCCAGCCCCACAACCCTATGGGTGGCAGTCCGAAGCGTCAACGCGCTTGATTTTGCTGGGATCACGGCCCCGCAGCGCGTTCATGCCGCCGCGACCCTGGCGGCCGCGAGAGCCAGCCGCCGCGCGCCTTCGCCCAGCCGTTCTGCCGAGTTCAGGGTGAAGTTGATGCGGATGGCGCGGCGGTTGCGCCCCTCCACGTCGAACACGCTGCTCGGCGTCACGCACACGCCCTCGGCGAGCGCCGCCTTCAACAACTTGTCGGTATCGAAGCTGGGATCGCGCGCGACCGCCCATACGAACATGCCGCCGACCGGCTTCTCGAAGTCGAACCAGGGTGCCAGATGCTCGGCGAGCGCCGCGCAGAGCGCGTCGCGGCGGGTTTTATAGAGATCGAGAATGTTCGGCAGGATGCGCTCGGGCAGCCGCGCCGCGAAAGCATCGAGCGCCACGCGCTGGGTCAGGCCGCTGGAGCACATGTCGGAGCCCTGCTTGGCCATGGTGAGCGCGGCAATGAGATCGGGCGCGGCGACGAGCCAGCCGATACGCAAGCCGGGCGCGAGTTCCTTGGACAGCGTGCCCATGTAGACGACGGGGCCGGAATAAGGCGTGTCTCCCGGCCGCATGGCGCCGGACAGAGAGAGCAGCCGCGGCAGCGGATCGCCGTCGTAGTAGAGCGCGCCGTAGGGATCGTCCTCGACCAGCCAGGTGCCGGTCTCGTGTGCGGCTTCCACGAGCGCCTTGCGCCGCTCGAGGTCGATGAGCCGTCCCGTCGGGTTGGAGAAGTTCGGCACCGTGTAGGCAAACTGCGCCCCCTTCAGCGCCGCCACGGCGTCGAAGGCGTTGCTTTCGGGGTTGAAGGGCCGGTAGGCCGGAAGCCGGGCCCGCCAGGCGTCGATGGCTCCGAGATAGGTCGGCGAATGCGCTGCGATGAGGCCGCCCTCGTCGATCAGCACCTTGCCGAGGAGATCGAGCCCCTGGAGACCCGCCGTGGTGATGAGCACGTTGTCGCGCGTCAGCGTCAGGTTCTCGTCGCTGAAGCGGGCCGCAATCGCGTCCCGCAGGGCCGGCAGGCCTTCGATCGGGCTGTAGTTCAGCGCATCGCGCGGATTCTTGGCGACCGCGTCGCGGGCGATGGCCGCAAGTTCCGCTACGGGGTAGACGCTCGGATCGGGCAGGCCGCCGGCCATGTTGATCATGTCGGGACCGTTGCCGGCCGACAGGAACATGTGGGTGACGTCGTTGGTCCCGCCGAGCCAGCGCGCGAAGGCGGGACGTTCGGGCTGCGTAAACTGGTCCATCGGGTGTCCAATCAGATCGATTGAGCGGTTTCGAGGATCATCCGGGCGTCTCTAGACGCGCGGGTCGGGTGCTGCCTGGTCTGGCCGCCCTTCCTGCAGGATCATGCGACCGACGGAGGACGCGCGGCGGAATTTCGAGGCCGACTGGTAGTCGGCGTCGGCATACCAGGCCTCGGCGGCCGCCTTGTCAGGAAACTCCAGGATGACCATGCGATCGGTGAACTCCTCACCCTCGCAGGTCTTTATCGGATCGCCGCGGGTCAGGAATCTGCCACCGTGGCGCGCCAGCGTAGCCGGCGTCAGTGCCGTGTATTTGCGGTAGGTCTCGGGGTCGTGGATATTCATGGTGCAGATCATGTAGGCGGGCATCGCGGCGTTCTCCCACTCGTCTTGCATAGAAGATTAGCGACACCGGTAGAGTGAATCTCGCCAATTCGCACTTACATCGCCGTCCTTTTCGATGGTATCTCGCTACGATCCTCGAAATTCGTAGCGAGATGCGGCCATGGCCAAACTCGATCTCTTCGACCAGCGCATCATCGCCGAACTGCAGCGCGACGGCCGCATGTCGACCGTCGAACTCGCCGAGCGCGTGGGGCTGTCGCCCACCCCGTGCAGCCGCCGTGTGCGTCGTCTGGAGGAAAGCGGGGTGATCCAGGGCTATACGGCGCGCATCAGCCACGCTGCGATGGGGCTCGGCATATGCGTCATGGTTTCCGTGCGGCTCGGCAAACAGGGACCGGAAGGTGCCGGCCAGTTCCTCGAAGAGGTGGCGCGGCGGCCGGAGATCACCGAGTGCCTGCTCGTCACCGGCAATATCGACTACCTGCTGCGGGTGTGGGTGAAGGACATCGAGGCTTTACGCGACTTCATCTCCAACGTGCTGCAATCGATCCCGTCCGTCGCCGAGACGTCGACAATGGTCGTTCTCAACCTGAAGTAGATTTCTCAGCATCCGAATCTTTCGAAAACAACGCCTATCACGCGATCTCACTTCGCCAGGGCGGATTGGCGCCGGCGCGCGAGACGGTGACGGCCGCAGCCGCGTTGGCGAACGAGACCGCGGAGCGAACCTGGGCCTCCGAAAGCTCGGCGAGACGGTCCTGCGCGAGCAGGCCCGCTTCGTGGAGGGCGGCAAGGATGCCGGCGTTGAAGGTGTCGCCGGCGCCGATCGTGTCGACCACGTCGACCTTGCGCGGCGGCACGCGCACATGGCCGCGCTTCGTGTAGGCGACGGCATCGTCGCCGCCGCCCGTGACGAGGACCAGGCTCGGTCCGAGCTCCAGCCAGGAGCGCGCGACCGCGTCGGCATCCGTACCTTCGCCGAACCAGGCGAGGTCCTCGTGCGAGAGCTTGACGATGTCGGCCATGGCGAGCATGCGGCGCATGCGGGCGATATGGGCGGGTTTGTCGGCGATGAAGGCGGCGCGGATGTTGGGATCGAACATCATGACGCGCGCGGCGTGCTCGCGCTGCATCAACGCCTCGTAGGCGCTGCCGCAGGGTTCGGAGACGAGGCTGATGCCGCCGAACAGCATCGCGTCGACGTCTCCACCGATGGTGGGTAGATCATCGGGCGCGATCATCCGGCCGGCGGTGTTTTCGTCGTAGAATGTGTACCGCGCCTGCCCCGCCTCGAGCTCCACGAAGGCGAGCGTCGTCGGGCGCGCGGAGCGCAGGCAGAGCCGCGTGTCGACGTGTGAACTTGCCAGCGCCGCTTCCAACGCGCGGCCGAAGAGGTCCGTCGACAGGCCGGAGAAGAAGCCCGCCGGCGCCCCGAGCCGCCCGAGCGCGATCGCGGTGTTAAAGACGGCTCCGCCCGGCGCGGGCAGGTAGCCCGTGCCTTCCTGCCCGATCGGGCGGGGCAGCATGTCGATCAGCGCCTCGCCGCAGCACAGGATCATGTGTGTCTTTCCTCCCTCCCCGCGCCATTCAGGCGGGAGTATCGCCGCGCAGGTACCGGCCGACGACGGCGGAGACGCCGTCCTGCCAGAGCGCGGCGAGCGCGGCGGCGAAGGGTTTTGCGAAGGGGTCGTAGCCGGCGAGCGGCCCGAACACGCGCGACATGCCGAGCCAGGCGGACGGATCGGTCTTCGCCTCGCGCGCGCGGCGCTTCAGTTCGTCCGCCATGGGATCGTCGATCTCGATCGCCCTGCCCTCCTCGTCGATTGCCGCACAATAGCGGCACCAGAGCGCGACCTCCAGCGCCAGGCCTTCGACGGAACGCCCGTCGCGAAGCCGGTCGGCGATTGTGGGCAGGATGAACTTCGGCTGCCGGTTGGACCCGTCCAGGCAGAGCCGCGCGACCGTATCGCCCACCTCCGGATTGGAGAAGCGCTCGACGATCTTGCGATAGTAGGCTTCGAGGTGCTCGCCCGGCGGCGTGGGAACGGTGGGCATGATCTCCTCACGCTCCAGGCGTTCAAGGAAGCCGGAGACGAGCGGGTGGCGCATGGCATCGTGGACGTAACGGATGCCGAGAAGCCCCGAGATGTAGGCGATGGCCGCGTGGCCGCCGTTGAGGATGCGCAGTTTCATCAGTTCGTAAGGCGCGACGTCGGGGACGAACTGCACGCCGACTTCCTCCAGCGCGGGACGCCCGTGCGGGAAAATATCCTCCAGCACCCACTGCCGGAAGGGCTCGCACACGACTGGCGCGGCGTCATCGATGCCGAAGCGGTCGCGCACGAGAGCGATCTCGCGCGGACCGGTGGCGGGCGTGATGCAATCGACCATTCCGTTTGGAAAGGCGACGTTGCTCGCGATCCAGTCCTCCATGCCCGGGCGCATGCTGCGTGCCAGCCCGATCACCGCCTGTCGGGTAACGTGGCCGTTTTCCGGCAGGTTGTCGCAGGACATCACCGTGAAGGGCGGCAGGTCCGCCTCGCGCCGGCGGGCGAGTGCTGCGATGATGGCGCCGAAAACAGTCTTCGGATTTTCCCGGTCACCGAGGTCGGCGAGGATGTCGGGATGGGAGGCGTCGAAACCGCCGGTCCCGGCATCGATGAAGTAGCCGCCCTCGGTGACCGTGAGCGACACGATGCGGATTTCCGGGCGAGCCATCGCGGCGATGAGCGCCTCCGGCTGTACCGGCACAAAGTCGATCATCGATCCGCAGACGCGGGCCGAGAGACCGGCGGGATCGAGCTCGACGACGGTGGTCAGCCAGTCCTGGGCCGACAGCCTGTCGCGCATGGAGGTATCCGAAGGCCGGACGCCGCCGCCGACGATCGCCCAGTCGCGGTCACGGCCCTTCTCGAACAGCCGATGCATGTACATTGCCTGGTGCGCTCGGTGGAAGTTTCCGACGCCGACATGGAGAATGCCCGGGGACAGGTCCGACCGCCGATAGGTCGGGCGTTCCACGGTGTCCGGAAGATCAGAAAGGGCGGACAGGCCAAGCTTGACGGGGGATGAATTGGCCATCAGTTCATCCAGTTCCCGCCGTCGACATTGTACGTCTGGGCGACGATGTAGTCGGCTTCCGCGCTGGCAAGGAAGATCGCCATGCCGGTCAGGTCCTGGGCCGTCCCCATCCGCCCGTAGGGCACGGCGGCGGCGACCTGCTTCTTCTTTTCGCCCGGTAGCAGGCCTTCGTGGCGGGCAAAGAGCGCATCGACGCCGTCCCAATGCTCGCCCTCGACGACGCCCGGCGCGATGGCGTTGACGTTGATGCCGTGTTTGATGAGGTCGAGGCCGGCCGACTGGGTCAGGTTGATGACGGCTGCCTTGGTGGCGCAGTAGACCGCCACCAGCGCTTCGCCACGCCGTCCCGCCTGGCTCGCCATGTTGATGATCTTGCCTCCCTTGCCACGCGCGATCATGGAGCGGGCGGCGGCCTGGAGGGTGAACAGCGTACCGGCGACGTTGACGGCGAAGAGCCGGTCATAGCTCTCGCGCGTGATTTCCACGATCGGCGCGAGATCGAACAGCGCGGCATTGTTGACCAGGATGTCGATGCCGCCGCGGCGCTCCTCGACGGCACGGACCGCGGCCTCGATCGAAGCCTGGTCGGTCACGTCCAGTCGCACGGCATGGGCCCCCCGCCCGATCGCCGCGGCGGCATCCTCCGCCCCCCGGAGGTTGATGTCGCCGATCGTCACCGCTGCGCCCTCGCGCGCATAGGCTTCGGCGAAGGCCCTGCCGATGCCGCGCGCGGCGCCGGTGATGAGCGCCGACTTTCCTTCCAGTCGTCTCAAAGCGCGAGGCCCTTGTCGTCGAACCGGTGCAGACGGTCCTGCGCCGGCGTGAGGTAGACGGTGTCGCCGTGATGCAGGTCGACCTCCCCGTCGGTCCTGACCGTCACGGTGCCATGGTCGATGCGGACGTGAAGGAAGGTGTCGGAGCCGAGATGCTCGGAGACGCCGACGGTGCCCTTCCACATGCCCTCGGTGCGGGAGATGGTCAGGTGCTCGGGCCGGATGCCGATCGTGTGCGCGCCGTGCTTCTTCGCCTCCGCGCCCTCGATGAAGTTCATCCGCGGCGAGCCGATGAAGCCGGCGACGAAGAGATTGCGCGGGCTGCGGTAGAGGTCCAGGGGCGAGCCGACCTGCTCGATGTATCCGGCGCGCAGCACCACGATCTTGTCGGCCATGGTCATGGCTTCGACCTGGTCGTGGGTGACGTAGATCATCGTCGTCTTCAGCCGCTCGTGCAGTTCGCTGATCTCCAGCCGCATGCCGACGCGCAGGGCGGCGTCGAGGTTGGAGAGCGGCTCGTCGAACAGGAAGGCCTCCGGCTCGCGCACGATGGCGCGGCCGATCGCGACGCGCTGGCGCTGGCCGCCGGAGAGCTGGCCCGGCCGCCGCTCGAGATAGTCGGTGAGGTTCAGGACCTTGGCGGCGGCCTCCACCTTGCGGTCCTGCTCGGCCTTGTCCATGCCGGCCATGCGCAGCGGGAAGGCGATGTTGCGCCGGACCGACATGTGCGGATAGAGCGCGTAGGACTGGAACACCATGGCAAGCCTGCGCTTGGCGGGCGGCGTACTCGTCGCGTCCTGGCCATCGATCTCGATGACGCCGCTGCTGACGTCCTCCAGCCCGGCGATCAAGCGCAGCAAGGTCGATTTCCCACAGCCGGACGGGCCGACGAAGACGACAAACTCGCCGTCGTTGATCTCCAGGTCGAGCGGCGGGATCACCTTGGTGGTCCCAAAACTCTTGGTCACCTGCTTCAGCACGATGCTGCCCATGGTCTCCCCCTATTTCACCGCGCCGAAGGTCAGGCCGCGCACGAGTTGCTTCTGGCTGAACCAGCCGAGGATCAGGATCGGCGCGATCGCCATGGTCGAGGCGGCGGAAAGCTTGGCGTAGAAGAGCCCCTCGGGGCTGGAATAGCTGGCGATGAAGGCCGTCAGTGGCGCGGATTTGGCCGCCGTCAGGTTCAGCGTCCAGAAGGCCTCGTTCCAGGCCAGGATGATGTTCAGGAGGAGCGTCGAGGCGATGCCGGGAATGGCCATCGGCGTCAGCACGTAGAGGATCTCCGACGACAGCGTCGCCCCGTCCATGCGCGCCGCCTCCAGGATCTCGCCGGGGATCTCCTTGAAATAGGTGTAGAGCATCCAGATGATGATCGGCAGGTTGATCAGCATCAGCACCACGACTAGGCCGACACGCGAATCGAGCAGGTTGGTGTCGCGGAAAATGAGGTAAATCGGGATCAGCACGCCGACCGGCGGCAGCATCTTGGTCGAGAGCATCCACATCAGGACGTCCCTCGTCCGCTTGCCCGGCACGAAGGCCATGGCCCAGGCCGCCGGGATCGCGATGATGAGGCCGATGACGGTCGAGCCGACCGACAGGATCACCGAATTCCAGAAGTGGCGGAAGTAGTCCGAGCGCTCTTGCACCGTGGTGTAGTTCTCGAGCGTCCAGTCGAACAGGATGAACGAGGGCGGCGTGGCGACCGCCTCGGCTTCCGTCTTGAAGCTGGTGAGCACCGTCCACAGGATCGGGAAGAAGATGAGGATGCCAATGGTCCAGGCCACCAGGGTCATGGCGGCGGTACGGCGGGTCGAGACAGCGCGGGCCATGGTCAGGCGTCCAGGTTCTTGCCGATCATCCGCATCAGGAAGATCGCGACGATGTTGGCAAGGATCACGGCCACGATGCCGCCGGCCGAGCCGCCGCCGACGTCGAACTGCAGCAGAGACTGCGCATAGACGAGGTAGGTGATGTTGGTCGACGCGTAGCCGGGGCCACCGTTTGTGGTGACCAGGATCTCGGCGAAGACGGACAGGATGAAGATGGTCTGGATCAGGATCACCACGGTGATTGCGCGCGCCAGATGCGGCAGCATGATCCAAACGAAACGGCTGCCGAAGCCGGCGCCATCCATCTCGGCCGCCTCCAGCTGTTCCTGATCGAGCGACTGGAAGGCCGTCAGGAGGATCAGGGTCGCGAAAGGCAGCCACTGCCAGGCGACGATCAGGATGATCGAGAAGAGGGGCGCATGGGCGAGGAAATCGAACGGTTCGAGCCCGACGACCTTCGCCATCCAGGCGAAGAGGCCGTTCACCGGGTTCATGAACATGTTCTTCCAGACCAGCGCCGAGACGGTCGGCATGACGAAGAACGGAGCGATGACGAGGATGCGCACGATGCCCTGCCCCCAGAAGGGCTGATCGAGCAGGAGGGCGAGCGCGACGCCGCCGACCGTGGTGATGAGGAGCACCCCGCCGACCAGAAGCAGCGTGTTGGTGAGCGCCTCGAAGAAGGCCGGATCGGTGAGGAAGAAGCGGTAGTTGAGGAAGCCGATGAATTCCTCGGTTCCCGGCATCAGGAGATTGTAGCGCAGGAACGAGAAGTAGATCGTCATCGACAGCGGCACCACCATCCAGCCGAGCAGCAGGATGACGGCAGGCGCGATCATGAGCCTGGCGGCGGCGCGGGAGTGAGCGGTGGCCATCTGAGCAACCCCGTGGGCGGATGAGATCGGCGGACGGTGGCCGGCCCCGCTGGGAGCCGGCCCCGCCGGGAGGAGCCGCTACTTGGGGTAGCCGGCTTTCTGCATCTCGCGATCGGTGAGCTGCTGGGCACTCTGCAGGGCCTGGTCGGCGCTGACCTGTCCGGCGAGCGCTGCCGAGAACTGCTGTCCTACCGAGGTTCCGATGCCCTGGAACTCAGGGATCGCGACGAACTGTCCGCCGGTGTAGGGGATGTCCTGCACGGAGGACTTCTGCGTATTCGCGGCGTTCATCGAGTTCAGCGTCATCTCGGCGAAGGGCGCGGCCTTCTGGTACTCCGGGTTCTCGTAGAGCGAGGTGCGCGTTCCGGGAGGCGCCGAGCGCCAGCCCTGCTCGGCGGCGACCAACTCGGTGTAGCCCTTGCCCGTCGCCCAGGCGACGAACTTCTTGGCGGCTTCGGCCGAATCGGTGGACGCCGGGACCGCTAGGCTCCAGGCCCACAGCCAGTTGCCGCGATTGTCCATGCCTTCCTTGGCCGGGAACTGGGCGAAGCCGACCTTGTCGGCCACGGTGGAGTCCTTCGGGTCGGTCACGAAGGAGGCTGCGACCGTCGCGTCGATCCACATGCCGCACTTGCCCTGCTGGAACAGCGACAGGTTCTCGTTGAAGCCGTTCGAGGAGGCGCCGGGAGGGCCGTACTCGTTCATCATGGTGAGATAGTCGTCGAGCGCCGACTTCCACTCGGGGCTGTCGAACTGCGGCTTCCAGTCCATGTCGAACCAGCGGGCGCCGTAGCTGTTGGCCATGGCGGTGATGAATGCCATGTTCTCGCCCCAGCCGGGCTTGCCGCGCAGGCAGATGCCGTAGACCTCGTTGTCCTTGTCGGTCATGGCCTTGACCGCCGCCATGATGTCGGACCAGGTCGGCTGGGCAGGGATCGTGACGCCCGCCTTCTCGGCAAGATCGGTGCGGTACATGACCATGGCGGACTCGCCGTAGAACGGCGCGGCATAGAGCGTGCCATCGACCGACAGCGCATCGCGCACCGCCGGCAGGAGATCGTCGATGTCGTAGCCTTCCGGCATGTCGTCCAGCGGCAGGAGCCAGTCCTGGTTCGCCCAAATCGGCACTTCATAGGTGCCGATGGTCATCACGTCGAACTGGCCGCCCTTGGTTGCGATGTCCTGCGTGACCCGCTGGCGCAGCACGTTCTCCTCGAGAGTGACCCACTCGAGTTCGATGCCGGGATTGTTCTTCGTGAAGTCGTCGGTGAGACCCTGCATGCGGATCATGTCGCCGTTGTTGACGGTCGCGATCGTGATGGTCTCGGAAAGGGCGGCGGTCGAAACGAGCGACAGCGCCGACGCGCCCAAAAGGGCGCGGGTGAGATAGTGCATGTTTTCCTCCCAAGGATCGTAAGGCGAGCAATTGCTATGCTTACGGGCAAATATTCACACCCGTACCGCGTCGTGTCAAGCGCCTGATGAGCCCACTAGACCCATATCGCGTAGCAAGACGAAATTATCCCTGTAAAATCAGTACATTATACGTATCGAAATTTTGCCTACGCCTTGAGCAAAAGCTCGGCGGTGTGCTCGTTCGAAATCAGGTGGTTGATCAGGCCACCCTTCATGGCGCCGCGGATGGCGGCCACCTTCTGCTCGCCGGCCGCTATGCCGTAAACAGGGTTGGTCTGGTTGGCGCGCAGCGGGGCGCTGTTGACCTGGTCGTTGACGAGCCCTTCGATTACCCTGCCCTCCGCGTCGTAGACCCAGCTGGTGATCTCGCCGACCGCACCTGCACGGGTGAACGCGCGGATGTCCTCGCGGGTCAGGAAGCCGTCGATCAGGAGCGGCGCGTTCATGTCCATGTTGCCGATGCCGACGAAGGTGACGTCGGCCTGGCGGATGAGTTCCAGGATGTTGTGGACCGGTTCCTGGCTGTGCAGGATGCGCTTTTCCTCCGCCGAGCGGGCATAGACGGGAAGCGGCATGGGATAGTGCCGCGCGTTGACCCTGTCGGCCATGCGGATGACGACGTTGTAGGCGGTCGCCGCCCCGTCCGACATCATGTTGCCGAGCAGCGAGACGATGCGGTGCTGCGGACAGTCCATCGGCGAAAGCTGTTCCACGCAGGCGCGAAGCGCCCTGCCCGTTCCGATCGCGACGATCCTCGGATGCTTCGACTTGAGGTGCCGCTCCATCTCCGCCGCGCCGGCCTGGGCGAGACCGACGATGGAGGACGGCGCGTCGGGATCGCTGGGCACGATCTCGCTGCCCTGAAGGCCGTATTCCTCCCGAAGGTGGTGGCTGAGCTCCATGCAGCGCGCGATCGGATGGTCGAGCCGCACCTTGACCAGCCGCTCGCTGACCGCCAGCGACACCAGGCGCTGGGCCGACTGGCGCGAAACGCCGAGCTTGCGAGCGATCTCGTCCTGGGTGTTGCCCGCGACGTAGTAGAGCCAGCCGGCGCGCGCCGCGTCGTCCAGCCGGTTGCTCTCCGTATCCGCCTTCGCGCTCATGTCCCCGAAGATTCCCGCTCGTCCCGGCCAAGTCCAGGAGCCATCTGGAAGAACTGGTCCCACTTGTCAAAGGCGGGCACGCCGACGAGCTCCGCGTCCACCTTAGAATGCAGCGGCTCGCAGTGACTGCCGCCGGCAAAGCGCCACACCGCCATCCCGGCCGCCTGGGCCGCGGCGATGCCTGCGAGCGAATCCTCGATGACCAGGCATCGCGCCGGAGGGACGCCCATGGCGCGGGCGGCGAACAGGAAGAGATCCGGCGCCGGCTTGCCGTGCTCGACCTGCGAGGCGGTGAAGACGCGATCCCCGAAGAACGGCGCGAGCACCGATATCTCGAGCGAACGCCTGGCCCGCGCCGGACTGCTGCTGGTGGCCGCGCAGAAGGGCACCGCCATGTTCTCCAGCACCCGCTCGACGCCCGGCATGGTCATCAGTTCGGTCTCGAAGGCCTTCAGGAGCTCGGAGCGGTAGTTGCCTTCGAAGTCGGTGGAGAGATCGAGCCCGTGCGTCTGGCGGATTTCGGCCGCGACCTTGGCCCAGGAGCGGCCGAGGAAATGTTTCTGGACGTGCGCGAAGTCGACCTCGACGCCGACGAGGCTCAACTGCCTGATGAGCGTGCGCGCGCTGATCACCTCGCTGTCTATCAGGACGCCGTCGCAATCGAAGATCACGAGATCGCAGCCGGCATCCCTTGCTGGGGAATGGGATCCGATGGCATCGAGCAAGAACAAGCCTCCCCACGCGCGAGCTGTTCCGGCCATCCGCCGGGATCGCGATCGCCGAGTCAACAGCAGATATGTCAGCAGGGAGGAGAAGTCATGGTGCCCAGGGGCGGATCGCAGAAACCACCTAACTCATTGACTTGATAAAGCATTCAATTGGCGCTGGAAATGCTGTTACCCTCAGAGTTACGCGCCACAAAGGCCAAACCGGTGTTTCGGCTTCTTATTCGATGCAGATCAAGGCATCTGGCTCGCCCGTTGCGACACCCGTCCAAGTAGGCAATCCCGTGCATCAGCCCCAAGGGCATAGCGTTGCCAAGACCGTTTAATCTGGTATGGAATGCAGACAATCGTTAAGATGTGAACGGTCTGGCAATTGCCATGCTGGCATTGCGTCGCACCTCGCCGTTCGGCAAGACTATGAAAAAGTTTGTCGAGGAATCTCGCTTCGAGATGCAACCGCAACTAGACGGTCGGCGGCGTATGGAAAAGCGTCGTATGCATAGCCCTCGTCGAAGGATGCAGTCAGATGCCGAGCAATCATGAGCTGATTGCCGCGATCTACGCCGCTACCCTCTCGCCCAACGATTTCGAAGCGACGTTCGACCGGCTGGACGCCCTCATCTTTCCCGATCAGGGCAGCTCCATCGCCGCAGGCGGAGAGGCGGGTGCGGTCGATAGCGTCGCGCTCGCCCATATCGACATCGCCCGCAACATCCAGAGGCGCATCGGCCAGGCGGTGACGCAGGACCAGAAGCTCGGCGCCATTGTCGAGTCAGTATCCAATCCGTCCTGCATCATGACCAGGACCGAGCAGGTCCTCGCGGCAAACCGGATGGCGGTGGCGAGGCACGGCAGAGCGCCCGCCAACCTGGACGATCTCGTGCGCGACGAGACGACGCGCGGCCAGATCAGGAAACATTTGAATAGAAAGGATGCGATCGAACCGCTCACCCTCGCGGGCTTCATCGATGCGTCGCAGGGCGGCCCCGGCCGCATGGTGATCAGCGGCATCGACGCCAGCCTGGTCGACGGAATGCAGGAACTGTTTCTGGTCTCGGTCGTCGATTTCGGTTTCGACGACACGTCGGTGCGCCTGTTTCGCGAGGCCTATGGTCTCTCCGCAGCCGAATCGCAGGTAGCGGTGATGCTGGCCAGCGGATTGCGGCCGGCCGAGATCGCCAAGCGCCGCTCGGCCTCGATGGACACCGTCAGGACGCAGATCAAGTCGATCAAGAGCAAGACCTCGGTGCGCCACCTCCCGGAACTCGTGCGCCTGCTGTGCGGCTTCGCCGCCGGCATCCTCACCGCGGCGCCCACCGGCCGGACCACCGCGACGGTTCGGCTGGAGACCGCGCCGGTCAAGCTCCGGCGCAGGATAGTCCTGCGCGACGGAAGAAGCCTCGACTATCTCGAACAGGGCGCAGCGGACGGCACGCCTGTCATCCTCTTCCACAACGTTCCCTACGGCGTGGAACTGCCCTCGGCTGCCATCGTGCGCGCGCACCAGGAGGGGCTGCGGGTCATCGCCCCCTTCCGCCCGGGCTTCGGCCGGTCCGATCCGCTGACAGGTCTCGGGCAGGACGAACTGATCACCAGGACCGCCGAGGACCTGCGCGAACTCATGCAGCAACTTGGCCTGCGCCGCGCGACGATGGTCAGCCACTCCACCGGAGCACCCTTTGCCCTGCGCTTCGCGCGGCTCTTCCCAGAGGCGGTCTCGCAGCTTATCGGAATCTCCCGTGGTCCGATCTGGCGCGAGGAGTGGATCGGGCAAACCCCGCAGCGGCAGCGCTTCATGCTGCGGCTCTCCCGCCGTCTGCCGCAACTGGTGCCGGTCGCTGCCTGGGCAATGGTCGCCTGCATGGACAGCCGCTTCGCCAACGAATTCGTTGCCCATGCCTGCAAGGATGGCGGCGCGGATTCCAGTGCCGTACGCAACCCGGAGACGCTCGATCTCATCGCGCATGGTTGCGTCGATGCGCTTCGGCTGCACATGGACGCCCTATACCCGGAACTCCTGATTGTCCAGACCGACTTCACCGAGGAGGCCCGCGGCACGCCCCACAAGTTCCGCATCCTGCATGGAGACGAGGACAGGATCGTTCCGCTGTCGCAAAGCCTGACCTTCGCCGAGGAAGTGCCGGGCACGTCGCTCGAGATCGTGAGCGGCGCCGGACAGCTCCTGTTCTATAGCCACTGGCAGGGCGTATTGGCGGCGATCCTGGCTGACCGGATGAAGGCGACCGGCCGGCAGACCGCTGCCGCTCTCTGACGCAAGAGCGCTGAGCCACGATGGCCAGGTCTTCCCGTCATTGAGAGAACGATCCGCGAGACCGTAAAAATGCGCCGCTTCACCACATGTGGGTATGCGCATATATCCTGAAACTCTAACATCCACTTGCCACAGGAAGGGACGCTTGCGGCATGGAGGCCGCGGCTTTAGGTCTTGGGGTGAGGGATGTCTCTCGTTGTACACGCAACCGCGCCGGCGGCCGCGGTAAGGCTGGTCGCGGGCACACGCACGCATTGTGTGTATCGATCATGGAACGCCCTTACGTCCTCGATGCCACCGCCCGGCATGCCCGAGGCGATGCCGTGAGCTGATGACCTCCCGATTTCCGGCGCCTTGCCAGCAGGCGCCGCGACTGCTCCCGCTCAGTTCGGCCAAAGTCCGCTCGGTCAAGAACACGGATGGTTGCCTCACCGGAACGGCAGCAGTCTGCGACCGGCCCGGCCGGCTCCGAAAAATCCAACGAACCAGGCCAGCGCGAACCGCCAGCAATAACCAGTTGCGAGAAACGACCATGGACGGCGATATCCTCACCAAGAACCAATCGATCCGGACCATCGCGGGGGCTGCCGCGCTCCTCGCCTCGATCTTTGCTTTACAGCCTTCGGCACACGCGCAGACTCGGGAGTTCGGACGCGCTGGCAACTTCACGATCCTCACCGAGCCGCAGGCCCCGGGGAGCTGTCGCGCCATCATGTACGAACGGAAGCACCAGCCTACATTCGGCGAACTCTTCGCCATCGCCTATGACGGACGCAACTGGCAGATCTGGACGGACTACCGGATCTACGAGGTGCAGCCCACGCCCGTACTGGTGGACGGAAGGCCGTTCAACCTGCGGTTCGAGCAGATCGAGAATGTCGCGGTGGCTCCCGCCGGCCGCGACCTTATCGCTGCGATGGAGAGCGGCGGACACATCAATCTCAATCTCGACCCCGAGGGACCCGACTATTCCCTGCGCGGATCCGCCCGCGCCATCAAGCTGCTGGAGGCCTGCGCGGGCGGTGGCGGCAAGCCCGGCATCGCGGAGGTTCAACCCGGCCCACGGGTCGGCCCCAGGGGGAAGAACGACTATGGCGGCTACGACGTCGCCGGCCAGCCGCAGGGCGAGTATTCCTACTCCCGAAGCCGCGGATGGCAAGTGTTCGCCGCCAGGTCGGGCTCGTCGTTCGCCAACTGCGTTGCGGAGACTCGGCGGAGCGACGGCTCGGCCATTCGCATCGGTTGGGACGGCATGCAGTGGCAACTCGCGGTACCTGTCGATTCCAGGCTGGGCTGGGAAGGCACGCTGCAGATCGACGGCGCCGGCTCCGGCCACGGCTACAGAAGCGGGGGCGACTTCATTTCCGGCATCGCGCGTGCCGGCTGGACAATCGCCTGGCTCGGGCAGGCCGAGCTCGACGGCATCCGCCGTGGCAGGGTCGCCGTTCTGGGCGTGGGCAAATTCGACTACGACTTCTCGCTGTCGGGTGCGACGGCGGCCTCACTGAAGGTGCAGGAATGCGTGGAACGATCCGGCCGCACCGCGCAAGCCCTTCCGCCGCAGCCCCGGTCTCTCGCCGACGCGGCCTTGCACTTCGGAATGGCCAGCACGCCGACGGTCGATGATCCGAAACCGACGATCGAGATCGATCGCCACGACACCTGATTTCGCAGATGGTGGCCGCCCGGGCGACGTCCGCAAACTCCGACACCAACCACACCAATCTCTCAAACCATCGAAAGGAACCCCCAAATGCGTCTGCTGCTTGCATCTCTCGGCCTCCTGCTTCTCGGCGTCGGAACCTCGCACGCGGCCTCGTCGAGCTTCCAGAGGTCATGCACCGACGTCAGGATGGAGGCGACCAGCGGCGAGGTCTATCTCTTCGCCCAGTGCCGGGACCGGCAGGGCCGCTACCACCCGGCGGAGCTGCCCCTTCTGGGCTACCAGAACGATGACGGATATCTCGTGAGGAACGGGTACGAGAACTCATCCTTCCAGCGCAGCTGCGATCAGTACTGGCTCGACGTGAACAATGCATCCGTAACGCTGAACGGCAACTGTCGGACGAGAAACGGTCAATATCGGGAATCGCGGACCGAGCTGCAGGACATTCATAACGACGATGGCAGGCTAGTAGGCAACTAACCAGTCAGCGAAAGAAACCCCTGATCCGGACCCTGATGTTGCGACGACAATAGGGCCCTGTGCTTGACCACATTATGCGCAGCCAAAAAAGACTGGCACCTCGGCTCGACGCATCGATGCGACAGCGGGCTCCGGGCGCAATGGTCCGGATTGCCGCCAACCAGGCGAGACGACCTTCGACACCCAAGCCCGGCCACGAAGGTTGACGAACCAACGGCAAACCCGTGCCTCATCCGCGCACAGTTCTCTCGGCATGTGACCAAATCACCCTAATCCACGAAAGGCTACTGTAATGATAGCTTCCGTCCGCTGGCTCGCCGGCGCAATCGCATTGTGTCTTGCCGCCCCCGCGCTCGCCCAGGCACCGGCGATGGGCGACGACAGCTTCAACATCGTCGATGACCCCGAGGTAACCCAAGGCGACTTCTACGCCGAAGTGCGCGGCTGGAACGTCTTTTCGGGCAGCACCGACCAGGGTTTCGCCTTCTGCGCCGCCGAGATGGAACTGCCGGGCCTCACCTGGCGGTTCGGCTACGACGCGTCCCCCCATGGCAGATCGCCGTCAAGCACCGGTTCTCCGGCGAAACGCCCTACGGCACGTTCGATGTCGACGGGCACAAGTCGGGGATCAGCGGCTGGGGCAGCGGCGAATGGGTCATCCTGTGGCCCCACAAGGGCGAGTACAACGCGATCGCCAGCGGCAACCGGATGGAAATCCATCTTGGCGAGATCTGGTACGAAATGCAGCTCAAGGGAACTTCGGCGGCCCCGCTCAAAGTGCAGGAATGCGTGGCCAATCGCGGCAATCCGGAGCGCGCCATGGCATCCGCGCAGCCCCCGGCCCCGGTCAGGTCGGCCAGCGGTGCCCCGCGCATGCCGGACCCGAACCGGCGCGGCGAGGAGTTCGTCGGCAATTGCCAAACCGACTACGCGAGCTATCGCTGCATGGCGGCGACGCTGACGCCGACAGTCGGCAACGCCAAGGCGGAGCTGATCTACGACGCGTTCGGAAGCGAGCCGAACTATATCATCCAGACCGACAAGAACGACATTTCGGAGGTCTGGGTCAGCTTCGGCAGCGATCCCTACAAATACATGGGTCGCTGGAACACCGACGGCCGCTGCCGCGGCCCGCTGCAGAATCAAGACCCGCAGGTCGTCGCCAACCTCGGCCACGACTCCTGGAAGCTCTGCGTCGAGTAGCCCGGGCTGGCCGGGCGGCGGCGGCCACCGTTGGCCGCCGCCACGGTGTGCGGCTATCTCAATTTGCCTGGATACAACTCACCAGATTGTCCGTGATGTCCCGGTCAAGCAACAACCACCTTCTTTCGCTCCTACATATCGGAAGATCTGCAATGCCATGCAGTGCGCAAGAAATCATCTTAGACAATGCGTGACATATCCAATCTTAGGGACTTGAATGAGGAGAACAATAATGCGCCTTGTTATAGTATGCTTTACATTTTTCGGAGTGCTTATAACATCTTTGCATGCCTTCGCACAGTCTGACGACAGATTTTGCCGCAACTATGCGTCGGAAGTTTCAGGGATCGTAGAAAACGCGCTGAAAACCAACCAAGGATGCCTCGACTTCGGTCGCGGAGTCCACAACGTCTATGCTATGCATTACAGTTGGTGCCTGCAAAATTCCCGCAGCAGCGTCAACGGCGCGGAGCAAAACATCAAGCGTCTCGTGAGACAGTGCACTGGCGGGCGCGCCAGGCAGTCTGGGAACTGGATTTTCTGCGCGCGTGAGAATGAGTTCTGCGATGCCCCCCACGGCGCTACGGTGCGGTATGGAGCAAACGGAACCTTTGCCGAGCGCCGACAAGTCCGTGCCGGGGTCATGTGCGACAACCAATCCTTTGGCGACCCGTTGTACGGCGTCGTCAAGAGCTGCTTCTACTGGTCGCGATAGGGGTAAGAGACCTAGCATCGGCCCGATACCAGAGGCTACCGCGACAGAGACTGGGAGACGTGTGCCGGCACCGTCGAATTGCGCATCCCGAAGCTGAGGAAGGGCTCCTACTTCCCAAGCTTCCTGAAGCCACGCCGCATGGCCGAGAAAGCGCTGACGGCGGCGATCCAGGAGGTCTATGTCCAGGGCATCTCTACGCGCTCGCTCGATAACCTAGTCAAGGCCATGGGTATGAGCCGCATCTTCAAGAGCCAAGTGTTGCGGCTGTGTGAGGAGATCGACGGCACTAGCCTGCCCTCGGGCTCGACCCGAGGGTGAAGGCCTTCCCCAATCGCCCCATCGAGGTCTGGCCGTATCTGTAGATCGACGCCACCTACCTCAAGGTGCGTCGCGGTGGGCGCATAATCTCGGTCGCCGTCATCATCGCCGTCGCGGTCAACACAGACGGCAGCGCGAGGTGCTGGGCATGGAGATCGCCACGTCCGAAGCCGAGCCGATCTTGACCCAGTTCCTGCGCAAGCTGACGCGCCGCGGCCTGCGCGGCGTGAAGCTCGCCGTCTCCGATGCCTATGAAGGGCCTGAAGCCGCCGCCGCCAACGTTCTCTCCGCTATCTGGCAATGCTGCCGCGTCCACTTCATGAGGAACGTGCTGGCGCATGCCGGCAAGAGCGGCCGGCGCGTCGTCTCCGCCTTCATCGCGACCTGCCCTCGCTCAGGAGACGCCCGAGGCCGCCACCACCCAGTGGCGCTCCGTCGCCGACCAGATCCGGCCCAAGGTGCCCAAGCTCGCTTCCATCCTCGACGACGCCGAGCCCGAAGTTCTCGTCTACATGACCTTCCCCAAGGAGCACCCGGCCAAACTCCACAGCACCAATCCGATCGAGCGGCTCAACGGCGAGATCAAGCGGCGCACCGACGTGGTCGGCATCTTCCCCTACGACGAAGCCATCATCCGCCTTATCGGTGCACTCCTGCTGGAGCAGAATGACGAATGGGCTGTCCAGCGCGCCCGCTAGATGACGCTGGAAAGCGTCAGCCAATTAAGGCGATGATCCTCTCATCAGCCTGCCAGCAGTGGCACGCTGATCAGCCCGGCAATGTTGAGCGAGAAATCCGACAGGGTCATTGGGTAACGCTCCGCAGGCGTGTGGGTAACGCCCAAACCGTTACCCACAAATCGATGCGTTGCAAGGTTCGGCGGTGAGCGGCAATGAGCAGCTCGACCCGCCTAACTACTTGAAAATGAACAATGCAGGAGATGCTATGTTCAGAGCGGAGAAGGGTGGGTGGTGCCCAGGGGCGGAATCGAACCACCGACACTGCGATTTTCAGTCGCATGCTCTACCAACTGAGCTACCTGGGCCTGATGACGGAGGGTCGTGGACCGCCGCGGCATCGTCGGGCATCGGCCCGAAAGCGGGTGGGTTATAGCACGGGATTCGCCCCTGTCCAGCGCTCCCGTGACAGAAATCCGGGCAATCGTTTCGGCTCAGTGGGGCTGGTACGACGAGCCTGCGAACGGGGCCGAACCTTCGGCGGAAAGCGAGGCGGGCGGACGCATTCGAAGTGTCTGCCGATGTTTCCGGCGGGGCGCGGTGTCAGCCGCGATCCTCGTCGTCTTTCTGCCCGTCCAGCGGCTCGCCCGGAATGACGTAGCTCCCGGACAGCCACCGGTTCAGGTCGACGTCCTTGCAGCGCTGCGAGCAGAACGGGAAAGACTGCCTGGATGAGAGCCTGCCGCATTCCGGGCACTTGCCGCGCCGGCGCAGCGGCGTCACACTCGATACCTGTCTTTCGCTCATTCCGTTTCGCTCGGGCTGTCGCATGTCGGGGGATCGTGCCGTACCGCAGGGGCGACGGTCAGATGATCCGAAACTTAGGCATGTGCGCCGCAAATGCAAATCCCTTGCGGTGTCGTCGCGGCGCCTGACGGGCCAGCCATCGCCGGATCGACTGGAAGACGTGTCACCTTGCCGGCTGGGCGCTCAGTGTCCCTCGAAGCCGATCAGCGTGCGCACCTCGACCCCCATGGCCTCGAGCTTGCGCCGCCCGCCGAGGTCGGGCAAGTCGATCACGAAGCAGGCGGCGACGATGTCGGCGCCCATCTGCCTCAGCAGGCGCGTGGCCCCCTCCGCGGTCCCGCCAGTGGCGATCAGATCGTCGACCAGGATGACCTTCTCGCCCTCCGTCACCGCGTCCTTGTGCATCTCCATCTCGTCGACGCCGTATTCGAGGCTGTAGGCGACGCGCACGGTCTCGTGCGGCAGCTTTCCCTTCTTGCGGATCGGGATGAAGCCGGCGGAAAGCTGGTGCGCGATGGCGCCGCCGAGGATGAAGCCCCGCGCCTCGATCCCGGCGATCTTGTCAATCTTGGTACCGGCATAGGGATGGACGAGTTCGTCGACCGCGCGACGGAAGGCGCGCGCATTGCCGAGCAGGGTCGTGATGTCGCGGAACAGGATACCCGGCTTCGGATAGTCCGGGATCGTGCGGATCGCCGAAAGCAATGTGTCTTCGAGGGAGGTCTTCATGTGGGGATCCGTTGCGATTCGACGTCCGGGCCGACGGTCCGTCCGGATGGGATTATCCTCGGTCCCGGCTTCGGAAAAGACAAGGGCGCCCTCTCGGACGCCCTTCGGAGAATTCGCTCGCCGGGAGAGATCAGTGCGCGAGTTCGTGCCAGACCTTGCGCTTGGTCAGGTAGACCAGGCCGGCGAAGATGACGAGGAACACCATGACGCTGAAGCCGGTCCGCTTGCGCTCCTCCATGTGAGGCTCGGCGGCCCACATCATGAAGGCGGCGACGTCCCTGGAGTACTGCTCGACCGTCTGCGGCGCTCCGTCGTCATAGGTGACGATGTCGTCCGACAGTGGCGGTGCCATGGCGAGCGACTTTCCCGCGATGAAGTACGGATTGTAGTAGGTGCCCTCGGCGATTTCCATGCCTTCCGGCGGCTCCTGATCGTAGCCGGTCAGGAGGGCGTGGATATAGTCCGGCCCGCCCTCGGCATATTGCGTGAAGACGTCGAACACGAAGGTCGGGAAACCGCGCTCGACGACCCTGGCCTTCGCCAGGAGGGAGAAATCGGGGGGAGCCGCGCCGCCGTTCGAAGCGGCCGCCGCTTCCTTGTTGGGGAACGGCGAAGGGAAATGATCGGACGGTATAGCAGCGCGCTCAAACATGTCGCCATCGGCGTTCGGACCGTCGGTGACCGTGTATTCGGCCGCCAGGGCCTTCACCTGTTCCTCGGAATAGCCGAGGTCCTCAAGCGTCCGGAAAGACACGAGGCTCATCGAATGACACGAGGAGCAGACCTCGCGATAAACCTTCAGCCCGCGCTGGAGCTGACCCTTGTCGTAGGTGCCGAACGGCCCGTCGAACGACCAGTCGAGTTCCTGCGGCTTCAGGATCGGGAAATGCGTCGGCTCCGCCTCGCTCTGATGATCTTCCTGTGCCAGGGCGACGCCGGAGGCCATGCCGAGCGCGACTCCGATGGCTGCCAGACCGCCGAGAATCTTCTTCATTCCAAAAGTCCTTTCAGGATTCACGGTGTCCGGCTCAGGCGCGGTTCTCGGGCGCCGCGGCGGCGCCTTCCGGTGTGGCGGTCGCACTTCCCCGGGTATTGGCAAGTACCGCCTCGGTGATCGAGTTCGGCAGCCTGCGCGGCGTCTCGATCAGGCCGAGCACCGGCATGATGATGATGAAGAAGGCGAAGTAGTAGAGCGTGGCGATCTGCGACATGATCACGTAGCTACCTTCCGCCGGGCGCGAGCCGAGCCAGCCAAGGAAGATGGAATCGATGACGAAGAGCCAGAAGAACAGCTTGTACCAGGGCCGGTAGACCGCCGAGCGGACCTTCGACGTATCGAGCCAGGGCACCACGAAAAGAACCGCGATGGCGCCGAACATGGCCAGCACGCCGCCGAGCTTCGAATCGATCGGTCCGATGTTGAAGGTGATGGCGCGCAGGATGGCGTAGAAGGGCAGGAAGTACCATTCCGGCACGATGTGCGCCGGGGTCTTCAGCGGATCGGCGACGATGTAGTTGTCGGGATGGCCGAGGAAGTTCGGGATGTAGAACACGAAGTAGGCGAAAATGGCCAGGAATACGATCATCGCGAACGAATCCTTGATGGTCGCGTAGGGCGTGAAGGAGACCGTGTCGGTCTTCTCCTTGACCTCGATGCCGGTCGGATTGGTCTGGCCCGTGACGTGCAGCGCCCAGACGTGCAGCATCACCACGCCCGCGATCATGAAGGGCAGGAGGTAGTGCAGCGAATAGAAGCGGTTGAGAGTGGGGTTGTCGACCGCGAAGCCGCCGAGCAGCAGTTGCTGGATCCACTCGCCGACCAGCGGGATGGCGGTGAAGAAGCCGGTGATGACGGTGGCGCCCCAGAAGCTCATCTGTCCCCAGGGAAGCACGTAACCCATGAAGGCGGTCGCCATCATCAGCAGGTAGATGATGCAGCCGAGGATCCACAGGAGTTCGCGCGGCGCCTTGTAGGAGCCGTAATAGAGGCCGCGGAAGATGTGGACGTAGACCGCGATGAAGAAGAACGAGGCGCCGTTGGCGTGCAGGTAGCGCAACAGCCAGCCGGAGTTCACGTCGCGCATGATCTTCTCGACCGAGAGGAACGCGATCTCGGTGTTGGCCGCATAGTGCATGGCGAGCACCACGCCGGTCAGGATCTGCACCACCAGCATGATGGAGAGGATGCCGCCGAAGGTGTAGGCGTAGTTCAGGTTGCGCGGAACGGGATACGCCACGAAGCTGTCATACATCAGCCGCGGCAGCGGCATGCGCTTGTCGATCCAGCGCTCGAACCCGGTCTTCGGCGTGTAGGCAGAGTGTCCACCGGCCATATCAGTCGTCCCCCTAAACTCAGCCGATCCGGATCGTGGCGTCGGAAATGAATTCGAATGTCGGCACCGCCAGATTCTGAGGCGCGGGGCCTTTGCGGATGCGTCCCGCCGTATCGTAGTGCGAACCGTGACAGGGGCAGAACCATCCGCCGAAATCCCCCGCCTGGCCGAGCGGCACGCAGCCGAGATGGGTACAGGACCCGACCATCACGATCCAGTTCTCCATGCTCTCGCCGGCCGAGCGCGCGACGTCGGTCGCAGGCGAATCGGCGGGGATGTTGGCGTTGCGCGCGATGGGGTCCTTGAGTTCCGTCAGCGGCACACCCTGTGCGGCCTCGACCTCTTCCGGTGTACGGTTGCGGATGAAGATCGGCTTGCCGCGCCATTTGGCCGTGATCGACATCCCCGGCTCGATCGACGATACGTCGACCTCGATCGTGGCCAGCGCGAGCGTGGAAGCGTCGGGGCGCATCTGGTCGATGAACGGCCACACGACCGCTCCGGCGCCGACGACAGCGGCCGTTCCTGTGGCAACGTACAGGAAATCCCTGCGGTTGGGTTCGGTGATGTCGTGTGCGCTCACGGGCCCTTGATCCTCTCGCCACCATTTCGCCGGAGTGGTGTGCCTTCTGCTGGCATCCCGTCTGCCATGCCTGCGCAGACACGGCTACGCAGGCCGGTCGGAATCCCCCGGCGATTGGCGTTGGTTTCTAGGCGTCATGCCCTTGCTTGTCCATATGATTGCGGGACGGGTGGGCAGTTTGTCGCGGGAGACCGCGCAGCCCACAACTAGCGTCCCGCCGCGTTCTGTGCGGGCGAGGCGCCGGGCACCTGCTGGAAGGACGTGATCGTCCGTTCGACGGCTTCGAGGATGAGGATGTCCGGATCGATCGCGTGGATCAGATCGGGGTCGGGGACGCCGAGTCTGTTCGGCATCCATGTGAAATCGGCCGCGAATCGCATGAAGAGCGGACCGAGCAGGCTCGCCGAGAAGGAATCCCCGATGACGAGGGTTTTCGGTCTCCGCGACGGCGGGTCGTACGGGACGCGCGGGCGAAGGCGGTAGATGTCGTTGCTGCCGCTCTTGTCGAGGACAGTACGTTCAAACGGGGCTTCCGAAAACAGCCCGGGATCGGTCGGCAGGGAGGGGAATTCTATGAATTTCTCCTGCGACTGCTGGATCGCGACGAGGTCGCCGCGGCGCTCCACGGACACTGGCGGCCCGAAGACGGCCTCGATATCGACGGCCGCGCCAGAGTGGCCGAGCCTTTGGACGATCTCGTTGAACGCGACCGCCGCGCCGAACGGGGTCCAGTGCGTGTCACCCCTCCAGTAGACGAGGCGGTCCGAGGTCCAGGACTTCAGGGCCGGCCTCAGGTCGACCGCATCGATCCCGCGCGTGAGAAGCCGGTCGTGCAGGGCGTCAAGTTCGGTTCGCGCCGGCTCCTCGCGCGCCCAGACCGGCAGCTTGTCGCGATAGATCGTGTGCTTGTTTGGAGCGATCGCGACCAGCAGAGTGCGCGGCCGATCGGCGAGGATGCGCTGAAGTTCGCCTGCGACGTCCACGAATGCCGAAAGCGCCGCCACGTCGTAGCGCTGGCCGGTCGCCTGCCCGAGAACGTCGAGATCGGTGATGAAAAGCCACCCGCCCGCGCCCTCGACGACGCGGCGCGACCCGCCGGAAAACAGTTTCTTCATGTCGCGGTTCAGGTTGACCATTTCTCTGCGCAGGCCGAAGTGGGTCGCGACGAAGCGATCGAACCGCTTCGCAAAGCCCACGTCCTCGCCCGAACGAACGTCTAGCGGTTCGCCCATCACCCGCAGGGTGTTGTAGGCGAGGCCGACAGCGGGCACCGCCAGAAGGATGGCCATCCAGCCGAGGAACCAGATGTGGAGGAACCGCACGGCTCAGAACCTGAAATAGAGGAAGGGGTTGTTGCCGGCGCCCGCGATGCCGACCATGCTGACGAGGAGCAGCAGCCAGATCCCGATATCCTTGGCGAGGCGGTGGGCTCCCGCGAAAACGGGCGTGACCGTCCGCTCCCGCCGCCGGGACACGGATAGCCGTCCGATACGGATCGTCGACAGCAGAGCCCCGAGAACGAAAACAGTCGACCAGTAGGGTGTAAGGAGCGAGGCGAAATCGGGATCGAACTGTCCGTTGCCCTGGCCTCCCGCGAGCGCGCTGAAATAGGTTGTCGCCGCGCCGAAGCCATCCGCCCTGAACCAGACCCAGCCCAGCATCACGACCAGCAGGAGATAGGCGTGGCGCACGGGTGCGGGAACGCGCCCCAGAAGGCCCATCAGGAATGCGCGTTCGAGGACGAGGAGAGCGCCGTGCCAGGCTCCCCAGGCGACGAAGGTCCATGCCGCTCCGTGCCAGAGGCCGCAAAGCAGGAAGACGATCACCAGGTTGAGATAGGTCCGCGTAGCGCCCTCCCGACTGCCGCCCAGCGGAATGTAGAGATAGTCGCGAAACCAGCGCGAGAGGCTGATGTGCCAGCGCCGCCAGAACTCGGTCACGGACCGGGAGGCATACGGCATGTCGAAGTTTCGCGGGAAACCGAAGCCTAAGGCCAGTCCGAGGCCTATCGCCATGTTCGAGTAGCCGGCGAAATCGAAGTAGATCTGCAGCGTGTAGGAGGCGAGACCCAGCCACGCCTCCAAAAAGTCGAGGTCGGGGCCGAAGGAGAAAGCCATATCGGCGGCGATGCCGACCTCGTTGGCGATGAGAACCTTCTGCGCCAGCCCGATGGCGAAGATGCGCACGCCGGTCGCCGCGCGCCAGAGGGTCGTGCGCCGCCGCGACATCTGGGCCGCGACGGTCCGGTACCGCACGATGGGCCCCGCGACGAGTTGCGGGAACATGGCGATGTAGAGCGCCACCTTTGCCAGGCTGAGCTCTGCGCGGGCGTCCCGACGGTAGACGTCCACGAGATAGGACATCGCCTGGAAGGTGAAAAAGGAGACGCCGAGCGGAAGCAGGATATCGATCGGGGCTGCGCCGGAAGCGGGAAAGAGTGTGCCGAACGTCAACATCGCCATATCGGCATACTTCGCGACGCCCAGCATGGCGAGGTTGGCGGCAATGCCGAGCGAGAGCCATCGCCGGCGGCCCGCTTCTTCGGAGGTGGAGATTGCGAGCCCCAGCCGCCAGTTTACGGCGATGGAAGCGAGGAGCACGAACACGAAGACCGGCTCCCCCCAGGCATAGAACAAGAGGCTCGCGCCGATCAGGACCGCGTTTCGCCAGGCGATCGACCCCGCGGCGAAATGGATGATCAGGAAGACCGGCAGGAAGACGTAGAGGAAGGTGGGCGAACTGAAGACCATCGGGATTCCGCAAGCGCGTCCCTCTTCCTATGCGAACCCCGCAGCGGGAGGAAGATGGTCGCTCAGCCTCACGCCGGGAAAGGCGTCACCCTGCCAATCAGAGAAAGGGAAGCAAATCCCTTCGTTGGCTATCCCTGGCCCGATCACTGACGGTCAGACTGACTGGTACCACAGGTAGTCTTCAGAACTCTTCATTATTCTAGATTGTTGCCCGGAAGTATGTACATTGGCACGTGCTAACGCACCAAAGTCGTCTGGAGGGGTAATCAATGATGGGGCAGCGAACTACAACTCTCGCAATCATACTCGGCGGCGCGCTCATGCTTCTGATGCCGACGCTGGCATCGGCGGCCAACCTTTCCGGACAGGAAGGAGACGTTCGCCGCAAGGTGATGTACATGAACAACGTGAGCGGGGGATGCGCCAGTATCTTCAAGAGATACATCGCTGCCTCCGGCCATTCGGCCTTCGCGGCGACGACGATCCACTACTGGGTGGGACCCGGCCACGTCTGTGGCATCTCCATCAACGCGGGCAGCCAGAAGTCAGCAGAGCAACGAGCGATGGCGAGTTGTCAGGCGGCGCTGAAAAAGTACAAGGGCGCGGGCGAGCAGAAGATCGTGGGGCCCTGCTACGTCCACATCTCGAAGTGACGGGCGAGCCCCTGCCCTATTGCGCACCCAGCCTGACCAGCACCTCGCGCGGAATGCCGTACTCGCGGATGACGTCGTCGTGGCGTCGCAAGCCGCACAACTCACGCTGGATGAAGTAGGCATGCACCGCCTGCGCGGCCGTTCGCAAAAGAGTTGCGCGGTCTGAAGCGGACCCCTCGTGCGCCCGCAGGGCGCGGAGCGACCGTTCCACCTTCTCGCCGGCACGGCCGAGCGAGGCGGCCTTCTCGCCCATGATCTCCGCGGCGAGCGGGTCGAAGATCGAGTCGGACTGCCGCAACGCGGGCGGTCGAACGGCCATCGCGAAACCTACTCCGCCGCGAGCCTGTCCGCGAGGAAGCCGCCGGACTGCCGCTTCCAGAGCTGCGCATACAGCCCATCGCGGGCGAGGAGCTCGTCGTGGCTCCCCTCCTCCACAATGCGACCCTGGTCGACGATGACGAGCCGATCGAGCGCGGCGATCGTCGACAGGCGGTGCGCGACGGCGATCACGGTACGGTTTTCCATCATTCGATAGAGATTGTCCTGGATCGCCGCCTCGATTTCCGAATCCAGCGCGGAGGTCGCCTCGTCGAGGATCAGCACCGGCGCGTTCTTCAGCATCATGCGCGCAATCGCGATGCGCTGGCGCTGACCGCCGGAAAGCTTCACGCCTCGCTCGCCAACATAGGCGCTGAAGCCCTTGCGTCCCTTGGGGTCGGAGATGTCCTTGATGAAATCGTAGGCCGCCGCACGCCGCGCGGCCTCGGCGATCTCGGATTCCGTTGCTCCGGGACGGCCATAGGCGATGTTGTCGCGGATGGAGCGGTGCATGAGCATCGGCTCCTGGCTGACGACGCCGAACTGGTCGCGCAGCGAGGCCTGCGTCAGCCCGCGGATGTCCTGCCCGTCGAGCAGGATGCGGCCGCCCTCCACGTCGAAGAGCCGCAGGAGCAGATTGACGATCGTGGTCTTGCCGGCGCCGGACGGGCCGACCAGCGCAACGCGCTCGCCGGACCGGATGTGCAGATTGAGATTCTCGACGACGCCGCCGCCCTTGCCGTAGTGGAAGGTGACGTTCTCGAACCTTATGTCGCCCGTCGTTCGCGGCGCCGCGACCGCGCCGGGCAGATCGCGGATTGCAGGTTCGACCGAGATCGTGCCGGTGGCGTCCTGCACCGTGGCGTAGGAGCGGATAAGCCCGTTGATGTTGAACATCATCCAGCTCGACATGTTGTTGAGCCGGAACACCAACCCGAGCGCGGCTGCGATGGCGCCAGTGGATATCTCGCCCCGGGTCCAGCTCGTCACTGCGATGGCGGCGATCGATGCCATCATCAGACCATTGAGGACGGCGACGCAGGAACGCACGGTGGTGATGTTGCGGGTCAGCCGCGTCACCGCGAGATAGAAGTTCTCCAAGCCCTCGCGCACGAAGGCATGCTCGCGCCGTCCGCTGTCGAAGAGCTTCACCGCGACGATGTTGGTGAAGGAATCAACCAGCCGCCCGCTGAAGATCGACCGCTGGTCGGCGGTGGCGCGGCCGGCCTTCCTGAGTTCCGGCAGGAGGTAGCGGATGATCAGCGCGTAGCCGCCGCACCAGACCGCCAGCACGACGCCCATCAGCGGATTGAGTGCGGCGAGCAGCGTCGTCGCCAGGAAAAGGAAGGTCAGGAACGACCAGACCGATTGCAGCACCGAAACGATGAAGTCGCCCACCGCCTCGCCGCCCTGCATGATTTTCTGCGCGATGCGGCCGGCGAAGTCGTTCTGGTAGAACTCGTAGGGCTGTTCGATGACGCGTCGGAAGGCCTGCCAGCGCACCATTGCGAAGAAACCGGGCACGATGATCTGCTGCTCGACGATCGCCGACCCGATCATCACCACCGCGCGCACGACCAGCACGAGGACGAGCAGTCCGGCGAGCTCGGGCCAGTGATCGGAAAACAGCGTTGCCGGATTGGACTGGTCGAGCAGGTCGATCAGCCATCCGATCGCCCAGTAGAGCCCTGCATCGACCGCTCCGACCAGCCCGCCCATGATGAGGAGCAGGATGAACGGTCCTTTCGCCTGGCGGGCGAAATAGAGGATGAACCGCCACGCATCGGTCGGCAACACGTCGCGGTCGGTGTCGTGGAACGGGTCGACGACGCCCTCTACGCGCCTCCAGAGCCGGTCACGCAGGCGGCGGTGGTCTGCATCTTCGTGGTCGCTGATTGCCATTATCCGTCGCTAGCCAGTTTCGGTGCGGCCGCTCCTCTTCCGAGCGGCCGCCCTTGTTCTATTCCGCCGCTTCCGCCGTCTCGAGATCCAGGAACCCGCCCGACTGGCGATCCCACAACTGGGCGTAAAGCCCGCTATGCGCGATCAGTTCCTCGTGCGTGCCCTCCTCGATCACCTCGCCCTTGTCCATGACGATGAGACGATCCATCGCAGCGATCGTGGACAGCCGGTGCGCGATGGCGATGACGGTCTTGCCCTCCATCAGCCGGTAGAGGTTTTCCTGGATGGCCGCCTCGACCTCGGAGTCGAGCGCCGACGTGGCCTCGTCGAGGATGAGGATCGGCGCATCCTTCAGCATGACCCGCGCTATGGCGATTCTTTGGCGCTGCCCGCCCGAGAGTTTCACCCCGCGCTCGCCGACATGGGCATCGAAGCCTTTTCGGCCCTTCGGGTCGGTCAGGGTGGCGATGAAATCCAGGGTCTCGGCCTTTCGCGCCGCCTCCAACATCATTTCCTCGGTCCCGTCAGGGCGGCCATAGAGGATGTTCTCGCGAACGGAGCGATGCAGCAGCGAGGTGTCCTGCGTGACCATACCGATGTTGGCCCGGAGGCTGTCCTGCGTGACCTGCGAGATGTCCTGGCCGTCGATCAGGACGCGGCCGCTCTCGATATCGTAGAAGCGCAGGAGCAGGTTCACCAGCGTCGACTTGCCCGCGCCAGAGCGGCCGACGACGCCCACCTTCTCACCCGGACGGATGGTGAGCGACAGCTCCTCGATGACACCCTTCTGCTTGCCGTAGTGGAACCGGACCTTGTCGAAGACGATCTCGCCGCGATCGACGACGATTTCCTTCGCGTGCGGGCGGTCTTCCACCAGTCGCGGCAGGGAGATCGAGTTGATGCCGTCCTGCACGGTGCCGATGTTCTCGAACAGCGCCGAGAGCTCCCACATGATCCATTGCGACATGCCCCACAGACGAAGCACGAGTGCCAGCGACACCGCCACGGCGCCGATCGACACCGCCTCCTGGAGCCAGAGCCATATGCCGAGCGTGCCCACCAAGAACAGGCAGAGCGAGTTCAGAAGGTAGAGCAACCCGTAGAGCCCGGTCACCAGCCGCATCTGGCTGTAGACGGTGTCGAGGAAACCCTTCATTCCGTCGCGCGCATAGCCGGCCTCACGACGCGCATGGGAGAACAGCTTCACGGTCTGGATGTTGGTGTAGCTGTCGACGACGCGGCCGGTCATCAGCGAACGCGCGTCGGCCTGCCTTTCGGCGACCCTTCCCATCCGCGGTACGAAGTAGCGCATGAGCAGGACGTACCCGAAGAGCCAGCCAGCGATCGGCGCGGCCAACCTCAGATCGGCCGACCCGACGATGATGAGCACGCCGGCGAAATAGACGATGACATAGTTCATCACATCGATCAGCTTGATGACGCATTCGCGCACGGCGAGCGCCGTCTGCATCAGCTTGGTGGCGATGCGGCCGGCGAACTCGTCCTGGTAGAAGGTCATCGACTGCTTGAGCAGGTAGCGGTGCACCTGCCAGCGGATGCGCATGGGGTAGTTGCCCATGAGCACCTGCTGGTTGAGCAGCGAGTGGAACCATACCATCAGCGGCAGCGCGACGAGCACGATGGCCGCCATGCCGGCGAGCTTCAGCCCCTCCTGCTCGAGAAATGTCGCGCGGTCCCGTTCCGACAGCCAGTCGACGATGTTGCCGACGAACGAGAACATCCATACTTCGGTGATGGCGATCAGCGACATGAGGATGGCGGACGGCACCAGCCACTGCCACGAACCCTTCGTGTAGTGCAGGCAGAATGCGACCAGCGTCCTCGGCGGCTCCAGGGGTTCCTCCGGGGGGAACGGGTCGAGGCGGCTTTCAAACCAGCGGAACATCGTCTTTTCTCTCGTCTTTTTCACTTGTGGCCCATCCGCGGACCGGTTCGAACCGGCCCGGAGGCCGCTGGCCTGGAACCCATGTGTGCGCGGGGATCTTTCGCCAAAGCCGATGCCGGCACCATCGCGCCACCCTTCCCGCCAGCAAGATGGTTCGGCTGGCCGATCCCGCCAAGGGCGGCCCGGAAGGCTGCTGACAGCCCGGCGGCGGGAACCGGCGCCGGATCGCTCGTAAAGACGACCTTACCCGCATTAGGCGCGGAGACGGCGGCGATCAGGTCGGAAGGGGCTTTGCGCCCGTAGAAGGGGTTTTTCGTCATCGCTGGAATCTCTCGCGGTCGGAAGCAGTGTTCCGGCGGAAACTCGGGCGATGAAAAAACCGTCTATGGGAAAGTTCGTCGTACCGAAGCCGCCGTTAGAGCGGACGCCTGTCGCGCAGGCAGAAAGAAGAAGCGTACATCATGATACCCATTTCTGCCTCCTGTGGTTCGGGGTTGACGATGGAGAGGCCAATAGACCAATTCGGCGACGCTGGCTACTGCTGCGATGGTCATGGCGGCTTGCTTTCGAAATGTGTTGCCCTTCCGCAACGGAATGGATCGTGGACTTGAAAGACGGCATCCGTATCGCTCTCTATCAGCCCGACATCGCGGGGAATACCGGCGCGATCCTCCGCCTTGGTGCCTGCATGGGAATGGCGGTCGACGTGATCGGACCCACCGGCTTCGACATGTCCGACCGCACGCTGAGGCGCGCCGGCATGGACTATCTCGAGATGGCAACGCTGACGCTCCACGACGACTGGACAGCCTTCAAGGCTTGGCAAAGCGCGGAAGGCCGGCGGTTGCTTCTGTTTTCGACGAAGGCCACCCTGCCCTACACGCGCTTCGACTATCGCGCCGGCGACATCCTGCTGTTCGGCCGGGAATCGGTCGGCGTGCCGGACCATGTCCACGCCGCCGCCGACGAACGCCTGCTGATCCCGATGCCCGGTGGCGGGCGAAGCCTCAATCTGGCGATGGCTGTGGCAATGGCTGCGGGGGAGGCGGCGAGAGCAGTCAATCCGCCGTCGGCAGCCGTCTCATCGTGAACTCAATGACGTCCTCGGGGCGCTCGCACCAGCTTTCGATGGCCGTCCAGTAGGCCTGCTTGGGCCAGCGGTCGAACCATTCGCGCGCCTTTTCGCGGGCGTCGGTACGCGGCAGGGCGTATGTCTCGCGTATGAAGCCGTCCCGCGGCAGGCGCGCGCCTTCCCTGCGGTGGCGGTCGAGCCGCTTCTTCAGCCCGTCGAGCGGTGGTCTTGGCGGTGCACGCACAGAACCTCTCCTCGCTTCCTGATAGAAATCTATGGCCGGCCCCGGGAAATTGCGAGTCGATTCTGTGGCTTGGCCGATTCGCATGGCACGGGTTGCGAGGACGGCTTCTCCCGGATTAAGTCGCTCGCAGCGCGAGACGCTGGCACCGGAGAGACGAATGGAACGCCCCGAGATCCCGGCTGACATGCCGCCAGACCTGGAAGGCAAGAAGGCGGCCGCGAAGGCCTGGTTCGAGGAGTTGCGCGACCGCATCTGCGCGCTCTTCGAACGGCTCGACGACGAGGTCTCCGGACCGCATTCCGACCGGGCGCCCGGACGCTTCGAACGCACGCCCTGGCAGCGCGACGAAGGACGGGGCGGCGGCGGGATCATGTCCATGTTGCATGGCCGTGTTTTCGAGAAGGCGGGCGTGCATACCTCCACGGTCCATGGCGAGTTTTCGCCCGAATTCCGCAAGCAGATGCCCGGCGGCGAGGAAAACCCGTCCTTCTGGGCCTCCGGCATCTCGCTCATCGCGCATCCGTGGAACCCGCACGTGCCGGCCGTGCACATGAACACGCGCATGGTGGTGACGGCACGGCAGTGGTTCGGCGGCGGCGCGGACCTGACGCCGGTGCTCGACAGACGCCGCACGCAGGAGGATCGCGACACGGTCGATTTCCACGCCACGATGAAGGCGGCCTGCGACCGGAACCCGACCGTCGCCGACTATGACAAATTCAAGCGCTGGTGCGACGAATACTTCTTCCTGCCCCACCGCAACGAGGCGCGCGGGATCGGCGGGATCTTCTACGACTGGCTCCACTCTCCCGCCGACAAAGGCGGCTGGAACGCCGATTTTGCCTTCACGCAGGACGTGGGCGCAAGTTTCGCCGAAATCTATCCCGAACTCGTGCGGCGCAATTTCAACACGCAGTGGAGCGAAGCCGAGCGCGAGGAGCAGCTGGTGCGGCGCGGCCGCTATGTCGAATACAACCTCCTCTATGACCGCGGAACGACCTTCGGCCTGAAGACCGGCGGCAACGTGAATTCCATCCTTTCCTCGATGCCGCCCATGGTGAAGTGGCCGTAGGCGATTGCGAGGCGAAAATCGTGATCGGCCTGTCGCAACAAATCCTCCGACCTCATGTTATGGTGACGTCACCCGCCAACAAGAAGACTTGAAAAACCGAGGAGGAAAGTCATGAAACAATATCATTGCGGCACCCTCGTTCCGGGGTGCGACTGGCATACGCGCCACGAGGAAGAGGCAGAGGTGATGCGTCGCGCTGTCGAACACATGCGGCAGGATCACGGCGAGGACACGATCCGCGAATCCATGATCGACGCCATCCGGTCCCGCATCGAAAAGGTACGCGACGCCGCCTGAGCGTCCGCTACAAAGAATCCGCGGCGGCCGGCATCACGCCGGCCGTTCTGCGTTGGATGGCAGCGCTAGACGTAGTCGCCCTTGAGGCTCTCCGCCTGCGCGAGCAGGCCATCGCGATCCGGCGCGAAACCGGCGTCCACCCAGCCTTCCTCAAGGTTCCGCAGCAGATTTCCCATTTTGGGTCCCGCCGGAACGCCCATGGCGATCAGGTCCGCTCCGGCGACGGGAAATTTCGGCATGTCCCAACTGTCGAGGAACTTCTGCAACCGATACCAGTTGCCCGCCTCGAGCAGGGCGGCGTCGTCTTCGACTGCCCTGGCGCGCGCAGCAGCGAGCGCCAGCTTCAGGCGGTCGCCGAGGCCCTCGCGGCCAGTGCGATAGGCGAGCCTTGCGAGCTGGCTCTCCGACATCTCTGCCTTCATCTGAGGCGCCGCTGCCCAGGCGACCAGCCGGTCGCGGTCGGCATTGGATAGCTTCAGCCGCTGCGCCATCGCGGTGACGCGAACGGGGTCGGGCGGAATGATCGACGCCAGCCGCAGCACGGGGTCCGAGTGCCATCCGAGATCGCCCTCCGACTTGACGAGGCCGTGGATGAAGTCGATCCCCCATTTCTCGCTTTCCGGAAGGATGCGCGTCAGCACGCCGGACTGCCGCATCCACAGGAGCGCGCGCGACGGATCGGGCGCCGACAGAAGCTTCTTCAGCTCCGCCCACACGCGCTCAGCGGAAAGCGCGTCGACGCCCTCCTTGAGCCTTGCGCAGGCCTTCAGCCCTTCCGCGTCCGGCCGGCCCGAGCCGTAGTGGGCGAAGAAGCGGAAGAAGCGCAAAATGCGCAGGTAGTCCTCGCGGATCCGCGCATCGGCATCGCCGATGAAGCGGATCGTGCGGCTTTCGAGATCAGCCAGTCCGCCGACGAGATCGATGACCCTGCCATCCGCGTCCGCGTAGAGCGCATTCATGGTGAAGTCTCGCCGTTCCGCGTCCTGACGCCAGTCCCGGCCGAAACGCACCCTGGCCTTGCGACCGAAGGTCTCGACGTCGGCGCGCAGCGTGGTGACCTCGTGCGGAACGCCGCCCGCGATCACCGTCACCGTGCCGTGCTCGTAGCCGGTCGGAACTGCCTTGAAGCCGGCTCGCTCGGCCCGGTCGATCGTCTCGTCCGGAAGCGTGGTCGTGGCGATGTCGATGTCGCCGGTCGGCTCGCCGAGGAGTGTGTTGCGCACAGCGCCGCCGGCTACGCGTGCTTCCTCGCCACCCTCGTTCAGGAGCGCGAGCAGCTTCTGCAGCGAGGGATCGGCGAGCCATTCCGCGCGTCCGGCGATGGAAATGTCGCTCACGCGTAGAGTCTCTCGTAGAGTGTCCGCAGGATGCCGGCCGTCACGCCCCAGATGTACCGCTCGCCATGCGGCATGGTGTAGAAGAAGCGCTCCCGCTCCTGCCAGATGCGGCTTTCGCGGCGGTGGTTCGCCGGATCCATCAGGAAGCGCAGCGGAACCTCGAAGGCGTCGTCCACCTCGTCCTGGTTGATCGTCAGCAGGAAGCCCGGACGCACGGTCGCGAGCACCGGCGCGATGCGATAGCCGCTGCCGGTCAGGTAGTCTGGCATGCGGCCGATGACGTCGATGAAGGATGCGCCGAGGCCGATCTCCTCCGCAGTCTCCCTCAGAGCCGCATGTTCCGGCGTCGCGTCCTCGGGATCGATACGCCCGCCCGGGAAAGCGATCTGGCCGGAATGGCTGCGCAGCTTCTCGGTCCGCTTGGTGAGGAGCACCGTCGCCTCTTCGCCACGGTCGACGACCGGAACCAAGACCGCCGCGTCCCGCAGGCGGTCGCGCGCGATGAGGTCCTCGGACGACGGGTTGAAGAGATGGTCGCCGAGTTCCAGGTCGTGCGGCGCCTGTTCGCGCAAAGCGCGCTGCCTGAAGTCAAAAGCGGTAAAGGCGGACAGGGTCGTAGCGACCATCGTCAGCGGCTCCGCCGTTCCAGCTCCGCCGCCGGCATGATAGGGAAGACCTCTCCCTTCGAGCGGATGGCGAACATGGTCGTTCCGTCGATCTCGATCTCCTCGCCATGGTTGACGAGTTCGTACATCACCGGCCTTGCGACCAGCGCCTCCAGCCTGCCTCTGACAAGCAGGTATGGCTTCAGCCCGCCTGTCTCCTTCTCGTCGACGAAGCGGATCGGATGTTCCGATCCCGCCTCGACCACATCCCCGACATTGGTGCGGAAGGTCATGACCTGACTGTCGCCCTCCCGCGACACGTCGACCTCGACTGCGACGAACGGCGCGTCCTCGACGCGGATGCCGACCCGCTCGACCGGCGTGACCAGATAGGTCTTGCCGTCCTCGTCCTTGCGCAGAACGGTGGAGAACAGCTGCACCAGCGCGTGGCGGCCGATCGGTGTGCCCATGTAGAACCAGGTGCCGTCCGCCTTTATCTCCATGTCGAGATCGCCGCAGAAGTCGGGGTTCCATTTGTCGACCGGGGGGAGCCCCTTGCCGGCACGCGATGCACGCGAGACCAGCGCCGCCAGACCGGCGGCGTCACCGGCAGCGCCGAGACCGCCGCCGTCCTTGTGGATATCCTGAGCCATGGTCACGAAATAGTCACTCTCGTTGCGCTTGTCAGCCGCAGAGGCCGATTTAAGTTCAACGCAGAGATACCGCAAAGGTGCGAATCGGAGGAACATGCTTCGGGCAACAGGTTCATAGGCCAGCAGAGGATTGAGCGGCATGAGCGTGATGACGAATGAGAAGGCGGTCTCGGACAAGGAGATGATCGCCGATGCGGAAGCCGCGCTCGCAGACCTGTCGCGCGTACGCGAAGGGGTAGGAAAGGTCATCTATGGCCAGGAAAGCGTCGTCGAGCGCACCATGGTGGCGATCCTAGCCGGCGGTCACGCGCTTCTGGTCGGCGTACCTGGCCTGGCAAAGACGAAGCTGGTCGAAACGCTCGGCACCGTCCTCGGGCTCGACGCCCGCCGCATCCAGTTCACGCCGGACCTGATGCCGTCGGACATCCTCGGCTCAGAGGTGATGGAGCAGGACGAAGGCGGCAAGCGCTTCTTCCGCTTCATACCTGGACCGATCTTCGCCCAGCTCCTGATGGCCGACGAAATCAATCGCGCCAGCCCGCGCACGCAATCCGCGCTCCTGCAGTCGATGCAGGAGTATCACGTGACGATCGCCGGTGCCCGCCACGACCTGCCCGCGCCGTTCCACGTGCTGGCCACCCAGAACCCGCTGGAGCAGGAAGGCACCTATCCCTTGCCGGAGGCGCAGCTCGACCGCTTCCTGATGCAGGTCGATATCCTCTATCCCGAAATCGAGGCCGAGCGGCGCATCCTACTGGAGACGACCGGCGTGCATGACGGCCGCGCCGAGAACGTGCTGACGGCCGAACGGCTGCGCGCCATCCAGACGCTGATCCGGCGCATGCCGGTTTCGGAGAGCGTCGTGGAGGCAATCCTGAATCTCGTGCGATCGGCGCGTCCCGGCAACGGCAACGCCGATACCGACAAGCACGTCTCGTGGGGTCCCGGACCGCGCGCCAGCCAGGCGCTGACGCTCTGCGCCCGCGCCCGCGCGCTCTACGACGGCCGTCTCGCGCCTTCGGTGGACGACGTCCATGCACTCGCCGAACCCGTGCTCCAGCACCGCATGGCATTGACCTTCGCCGCCCGTGCCGAGGGGATGAATGTTCGCGACGTCATAGCGCGGCTGGTGAAAGCGGCCGGCTGATGGCGAACATCGGCGAGGCGGCGGCACCGGTCACACCACGTGACGCGCTGGCGCGCGGCAGGTTGCGCGCCTCGCTCATTCCCGATCTCCTCGTCGAGGCGCGCCGCATCGCCAACACCGTCATCTCCGGCTGGCACGGTCGCCGCAAGCAGGGCGTCGGCGAGAATTTCTGGCAGTTCCGGCCTTATGTCGAAGGCGAGGCAATCGCGCGTATCGATTGGCGCCGTTCCGCCCGCGACGACCAGCACACCTATGTGCGCGACCGCGAGTGGGAAGCCGCCCACACGATCTGGCTGTGGGCGGACCCCTCCCCTTCCATGCTCTACAAGTCGGCGCAGGCGTCCGTTTCAAAGGAATCCCGCGCACTCGTCTTGGTCCTGGCGCTGGCCGAACTGCTTTCGCGCAGCGGCGAGCGCATTGCGTGGCCGGGGCTTTCCGATCCCTTCAACGCGCGCAACGGCGCCGAAAGGCTCGCCGCGATTCTCGCGCAGGCCAACGACATTCCGACACGGCCCGAACTCATCTCGGTGCGCCGCTTCTCCGACGTGGTGATCGCAAGCGACTTCCTCGATCCGGTCGAGGAAACGATGGAGTGGCTCGACGTGCTCGCTCGCCACGGCGTGCGGGCGCACCTGATCGAGGTGGCCGATCCCGCCGAGGAAACCTTTCCCTATGCCGGACGCACCGAATTCGTCGATCCGGAAACACGGCAGAAGTTCACCGCCGGCCGCGCCGAGACGCTGGGTGACGAGTACCGGCGGCTCTACCTCGCCCGCCGCGAGGCGCTGATTTCCTGGAGCACGCGGCTCGGCTGGAGCTATACCGTCAACCACACCGACCGCCTCGCCTCTGAAGTGCTGGTGCGCGTGCACATGGCGCTGTCGGGCAATGCGGGCCAGATAGCCGGAGGGCGCGGATGAGCCTGCTTTCCTTCGGCCAGCCGCTGGTTCTCCTCGGGCTCTTCGCGCTTCCCGTCATCTGGTGGCTACTGCGCCTTACGCCGCCGAAGCCGCAGACGGAGGTCTTTCCGCCCCTGCGCATCCTGCTGCGCGTCATGCGCAAGGAGGAGACGCCGCATCAGAGCCCGTGGTGGCTCACGCTGCTGAGGCTGCTCATGGCGGCGCTGGTCATCTTCGCGCTCGCCGACCCGATCTTCAATCCGCGCGAACGGCTGGAGACCGGAGGCGAGGCGGTGGCACTCGTCGTCGACAATGGCTGGGCTTCGTCCTCCGACTGGGATCTGCGCGTCGCGACCGCCGAGCGGCTGATCACCGATGCGGCCGATGCGGGCGCGCCGGTCATCCTCGCCTTTACCGCGGACAAGCCGAACGTCGAGATCGGCCCCTTCGACGCCGAACAGGCGCGTGACCGCCTGAGGGCCGCCTCGCCGCACCCGGTGCCTGTCGACCGCGCAGGCGTCTATGGCCGCGTGGCAGGCATGCTGGAGACAGTTTCCGGTGCGACTGTCGCCGTCCTCTCCGACGGGCTTGCCACGCCCGGCGACGAGGCGGCATTTTCGGCCCTGCTCGGCGAGAATGCCGGCAGCCTGGTGTGGATCGAACCAGACCAGCTTCGCATGGCCGGACTGACGGGCGTGGACAACCAGCCCGATTTCTTCGAGGTGACCGCTATCAGGCCATTCGGGGATCCGACGCCGCGGCAGGTCACCGCCGGCGCGTTCGACGACCGCGGCAGGCGCATCGCCGATACCTCGTTTTCCTTCGGTCCGGCCGAGACGTCGGCCACCGCGGAAATCCGTGTTCCCTTCGAACTACGAAACGATTTCGCCTCGATCCGGATCGACGGGGAGAACCAGGCCGCTGCCGTTCGCGTGCTGGACGAGAGTTCCAAGCGCCGGCGCGTCGGGTTGATTTCGCAGTCCGAGGCCGACCAGGCGCAGCCGCTGCTTTCGCCGCTCTACTACATTCGCCGCGCGCTCCAGCCCTTCGCCGATCTCGTCGAGCCGGAGACCTCGGACCTCGCCGAGGCCATACCCGCCATCCTCGAGCAGAAGCCGGCGATGATCGTCATGGCCGACGTCGGCACGCTGCCGGATACGGCGCGGGAAGAACTGATCGAATGGCTGAACGAGGGCGGCACCCTCGTTCGTTTTGCCGGGTCGCGGCTGGCGGCTGCCGAGAACGACGAAGAACTGCTGCCAGTGCGCCTGAGGCTCGGCGAACGGTCGCTGGGCGGTTCGCTTTCCTGGACGGAGCCACAGCCGGTCGCCGAATTCCCGCCCAGCGGACCCTTTTCCGATCTTTCCCCGCCGCGCGAGGTCTCGGTGATGCGCCAGGTCCTCGCCGAGCCGACCGTCGACCTCTTCGAGCATACTTGGGCGAGCCTTGCCGACGGCACGCCGCTGGTCACGGGCGCCCAGCGCGGCGAAGGCATGCTGGTCCTGTTCCATGTGACGCCGGAGGCGACGTGGTCGACGCTGCCGATCTCGGGCAGCTTCGTCGAGATGCTGCGCCGCGTCGTGCAGCTTTCGCGTAACCAGGGGACGATCGAAGGCAGCGACCGGGCGGGCGGGCAGACGCTTCCGCCCTACCGCATGATCGCCGCCGACGGATCGCTGGTTCCGCCGGGTCCGGACGCAAAGCCGCTGGTGATCGGCGGTGGCGAGCGGCCGGTCACGATCGAGAATCCACCGGGCCTCTACGGCACGGAGGAAGGCGTGATCGCGCGCAACCTTCTCGCAGCCGACGCCGTCTTCACGCCCATCGTACGCCCAGATACCAACCTTCCGGTCACCGAGGCCGCCTACGCCGCCGACAGATCCCGCGACCTCAAGGGCATACTCGTGGCATTGGCCCTGCTCCTGATGGCACTCGACACGCTGGCGGTCTTCTGGATGGGCGGGCTGTTCTCGCGCGGTCGTCGCTCCTCGGGACGTGCCGCGGGCCCGGCGACCGCAGGTCTCCTCGCCTTCGCGGCCCTCGGCCTCGTGCTGTCGTCTCCGGGCCAGGGCTACGCGCAGGAAGCCGACGACACCCAGGTCAGCGAAGCCGAAGCCGTCGACGCGATCTCCACGACGCGGATCGCCTACGTACTGACCGGAGATTCTTCCACGGACGCGATCAGCCGCGCGGGGCTGACGGGACTGACACGCTTCCTGATCGAGAAGACGGCGCTGGAACCGGGAGAGCCGGCCGGCATCGACATCGCCAGCGACGAACTCTCCTTCTATCCGCTCATCTACTGGCCGATCGACCCTGACGCGGCCATGCCGTCGGAAGCCTCGATCGCACGTCTCGACGCCTACATGAAGCAGGGTGGGTCTGTCCTGTTCGATACGCGCGACCAGTTCTCGACTGGCCTCGGCGTTTCGGGCGCCAGCGCTTCGACGCAGCGCCTGCGTGACATCCTGTCGAGCCTCAACGTGCCGCCGCTGGAGCCCGTCCCGGAGGACCACGTGCTGACGAAGTCCTTCTTCATTCTCCAGAACTTTCCCGGCCGCTACAATGGCAGCCCGCTCTGGGTGGAGGCGTCCGTGGGTGCCAGCAATCTGGAGGAACGGCCGGTGCGAACCGGTGACGGCGTCAGCCCGATCATGATCACCGCGAACGATTTCGCAGGGGCCTGGGCGATCGACGCCAATGGCGATCCGCTGCTGCCGACGGTTCCCGCCGATCCGATGCAGCGAACCTATGCCTATCGGGCGGGCGTCAACATCATGATGTACATGCTGACGGGTAACTACAAATCCGATCAGGTCCACGTGCCGGTCCTTCTCGAGCGGTTGGGGCAGTAACAGGCTTTGCGTTCATGAACTGGTCAATCGCCTTCGAACCCCTGCTCTCCTGGACCTGGCTCGGCCTGGTCCTGGTGCCGCTGGCGCTGCTGGCATTGGCAGGCGTGCTTTTCCGGCAGCGCGGCGCGGGGTTCCGCATCGCCGCCTTCGCCGCGCTGGCGCTCGCCCTCCTCAACCCCGTGCTGCTGGACGAGGAGCGCGAGCCGCTGAAGAGCGTCGTGGCGCTCGTCGCCGACCGCAGCCAGAGCCAGGACATCGGCGACCGAAGGGCGGCGACCGACGCGGCGATGGAGGAACTGCGTGCCAAGCTCGGCCGGTTCCCGCAGTTCGACGTCCGCGTCGTGCAGGCCGGCCAGGCGAGCGATACCGACGACCGTACCGAGACGCGGCTTTTCGGGGCGCTCGACAGCGTCTTCCGCGACGTACCGCAATCGCGCATCGCGGGCGCCATCCTCGTCACCGACGGGCAGGTCCACGATGCGCCCGACAGCATCGAAGGCACCAACGCTCCGATCCATTCGCTGATTACCGGCGAGGACGACGAGCGCGACCGCCGCGTCCGCTTCGAGAATGCGCCGCGATTCGGCATCGTCGACAAGCCGCTCGAGATGACCTACCGCGTCACCGACACCGCCGGAGGCCAGGACGCGGTCGACGTTCGGGTCAGCGTCAACGGCGAGCAGGTGACGGTCGAGCGCGCCATCATCGGCGAGGAGATGTCGCTCGAGATCATCGTGCCATCGGCCGGCCGAAACATCGTCGAACTTTCGGTCGACACCGTCGAAGGCGAGATCACCGACACCAACAACCGCGCCATCGCGCTGGTCGACGGGATCAGGGAAAACCTGCGCGTCCTGCTCGTCTCCGGCGAGCCGCATGCTGGCGAACGCACCTGGCGTAACCTGCTGAAGTCCGACGCCGCGGTCGACCTCGTCCACTTTACCATCCTGCGGCCGCCCGAAAAGCAGGACGGTACGCCGATCAACGACCTGTCGCTGATCGCCTTCCCGACGCGCGAACTCTTCGTCGAGAAGATCAACGATTTCGACCTGATCATCTTCGACAGGTACCAGCACCGCGACGTGCTGCCGATCCTGTATTACGACTACATCGCGGAGTACGTCGAGAACGGCGGCGCGCTGCTGATCGCGGCCGGACCGGAATATGCCGGTATGCAGTCGATCGCGCGCACGCCGCTGATGGCCGCCCTCCCCGCCCTGCCGACCGGCGACGTCATCGAGGAAGGCTTCTATCCGCGCCTGACCGACACCGGTGAGCGGCATCCCGTCACCCGCGGGCTCGAAGGATCGCAGCAGGACCCGCCGCACTGGAGCCGCTGGTTCCGCCTGATCGGCATCAGGCAACCCGAGGGCCAGGTCGTGATGAAGGGTCCAAGCGACCAGCCCCTGCTCATCCTCAACCGCAAGGGCGAAGGCCGGGTCGGCATGTTCCTGTCGGACCAGGGCTGGCTCTGGGCGCGCGGCTTCGAAGGCGGCGGTCCGCATGTCTCGCTCTATCGCCGCATCGCACACTGGCTGATGAAGGAGCCGGAGTTGGAGGAGGAGCGACTGACCGCGAACGGCCGCGGCATGACGCTGGATATCCGCCGCCAGACAATGAGCGACGATCCCGGCACCGCTACGATCCTGAGCCCGTCCGGCGAAAGGATGGACGCGCCGCTGACGTCTGACAGCCCCGGCATCTTCTCGGCCAGCCTGACGGTGGACGAGATCGGCCTCTATCAGGTGGCCAATGGCGACCTGACCACGCTTGCGCATGTCGGCCCCGTCAACGCCCTCGAATTCGCCGAGACCGTTTCGACCGAGGACGTGCTCAAGCCCGTCGCCGACGCCACCGGCGGCAGCGTGCGGCGTCTCGAAGGCTTCGCCGGCGGCGTCAGTGTACCGGGCATCGTGCCGGTGCGGGCGACCGGGCAGGCCTCCGGCCGCGACTGGATCGGCCTGCGCACGACCAACGACAGCGTGCTGAAATCGGTCAACCGCGTGCCGCTGTTCGGCGGCTTCTTCGGGCTGGGTCTGCTGCTTCTGGCCCTTGGCTCGATGTGGTGGCGCGAGGGGCGGTAGGCGAGATAATCGCGGGTGGCGACGAAGACGCCCGCTCACCTTGCACTATGCCGAAGCTGCGAGTTTCCGGTCTGGCTCGGCCACCGGCACGAACGCCAGGTCGGCATGCGTCATTGCGCCTTCCAGTTGCTCCAGCGCACCGTCCGCGATCTCATGGATGAGGAGCCGGTTGTAGTCGACTGGACGGGGCATGGTGATGCGGCCGATCGGGATCTGCTGGAACCCAAGCGGGCCGTAATAAGGCGGATCGCCGACGAGGATCACGGAGCTCCAGCCGGATTTCGCGGCGGCTTCTACCGCGATCCGCACCAGTTTGCGCCCGATGCCGAGGTCCTTGAAGGCGGGCCTGACCGCGAGCGGCCCCAGAAGCAGGGAGCGGCCCGTGCCGATGGCGACGCGCGTCAGCCGCACAGTGCCCACCACGATATCCCCTTGAAGGGCGACGAAGGAGAGATCGCGCTCGTGCGGTCCGCCCTCGCGGATCTTGTAGGCCGCGCGCGCGAACCGGCCCGGCCCGAAGGCCTCGGCGTTGATCTGCTCGATTTCATGGTCATGTGCGGCCGTTTCGGCCACGTAGGAAATGTCGTGCATCGGAATTTGTCCGTTTCGTCGCGATGAATGGAGCCGCGGGGCGCGGCGTTTCGAGCGCTCTCAGGCGCTGGCGCTCATTCGTCGTCGAACAAAAAGGATCGGTGTCACGGCTGAAGTCTCCTCCGTTTTTTTGTCGCTAGCACCAAAGATCGGTGCCGTCCATCGCCTTTTTCGAGGGCGGATGTACTGCGAACACGAAAGGTGACGAACTGTTCAGACCGCCTCCCATTTGGTTTTCGACCGCGGCGGCCTAGATGGGAGACTGAAAGGGAGCACGCTCATGGGATTGCTGGTCGACGGACAGTGGCAGGACAAGTGGTACGACACCAAGAAGAGCGGCGGTCGTTTCGAGCGGTCGGAATCGCGCTTCCGCGACTGGGTCACGCGCGACGGCACGCCGGCCGAGGGTCGCGAGCGAGGCTTTCGCGCCGAATCCGGCCGCTACCATCTCTACGTCTCGCTCGCCTGCCCCTGGGCGCACCGCACGCTGATCTTCCGCAAGCTCAAGAAGCTCGAGGACGTGATTTCGCTGTCGATCGTCGACCATTTCATGGGCGAGAACGGCTGGACGTTCAAGGAGCGCGACGGATCGACGGGCGACACTCTCTACGGCCTTGACTACCTCCACCAGCTCTACACCAAGGCTGACAGCACCTATTCCGGCCGCGTCACCGTCCCGGTTTTATGGGACAAGAAGGAGGAGACGATCGTCTCCAATGAGTCCTCCGAGATCATCCGCATGCTGAACGGCGCCTTCGACGAATGGGGCGACGCCTCGCTCGACTTCTACCCGGAGCGGCTGCGCGAGGACATTGATGCCTGGAACGACCGGGTGTACGGCGCGATCAATAACGGCGTCTACAAAAGCGGCTTCGCCACGACGCAGGAAGCCTATGAGGAGGCTTTCGACGAGTTGTTCGGCGCGCTCGACGCTGTGGAGGAACAGCTCGGCCATTCCCGCTATCTGGCCGGCGACCGGTTGACCGAGGCGGACTGGCGACTTTTCACGACGCTCGTTCGCTTCGATCCGGTCTATTACGGCCACTTCAAGTGCAACCTACGCCGCATTCTCGACTACCCGAACCTGTCGAACTACACCCGCGATCTCTATCAAGTGCCAGGCGTGGCCGAGACGGTCGACCTCCTCCACATCAAGCACCACTACTACGGCAGTCACGCCACCATCAATCCGACCCGCATCGTGCCGCGCGGGCCGCTGATCGACTACGCCGCGCCGCACGACCGGGACCGGTTCGCCAAGGCGGCCTGAGCCGGCTACCAGCGATGGGCGGGCGGGCGGTTCTCGAAATGCTCCGCCAACCGGTCGCGTGTCGCCCTGGTGGTTCCGGCCGGAAGCCCGTCGATCGGAAAGAATCCCGCTTCGGCGATTTCCCGGTCGCCTTCCTTCGGCGCGCTCTGCCGGGACGAGGTGACGAGGAAGAGCGCCACGTGATCGCGGCGGCTCGCCAAGACATTGTGGTAGATGGCCACGAGCCGCGGCGGGCTCGTCATTTCGAGGTTTCCTTCCTCGGCGAGTTCGTGTGTGAGCGCCTCGAACAGCGTCTCGCCCGTTTCGACCCCGCCGCCAGGTAGATGCCAGCCGGGCACATAGGTGTGCCGGACAAGGAACACGGAGCGCTCTGCCTCATTGTACACGATGCATCGCACACCGAGCGTCATCGGTCGCCGCAGGAGGAAATAGGCGTGGAACAGTCTTCCGCGGAGACGCGGCCAAACCCCGCGGCGACCCTCCATTTCTCCGTTTCGGCCAGGTCCCGTCATCGGCCGTTGCCGCGAGGCTGGATCGCGGCCATGGGCTGCCCTAGAAGATAGGCATGTTCCGTCTCGCGCATCTTTCCGACATCCATCTTGGTCCCCTGCCCGATGTAACCTACCGGGAACTGGCGTCCAAGCGGATCACCGGCTACGTCAACTGGCAGCGCAACAGGCGGCGGCTCCTGCACAACGGCGTCACCGACGCGCTGCTGGCCGATATGGAGACCAACGGGATCGATCATGTCGCGATCACGGGGGATCTCGTGAACCTTGCGCTCGACGCCGAAATCGACCTCGCGCGCGAATGGCTGACGACGGTCGGCACCCCGGATAACGTCTCCGTCGTGCCGGGAAACCACGACGCCTATGTTCCCGGCGCGCTCGCCAAGGCTTGCAAGGCTTGGCGTCCCTACATGACGGGCGAGAAGACGGGTGTCAGCCAGAGCAAAACCGGCTTTCCCTATCTCAGGACGCGCGAGAACGTCGCCCTGATCGGTGTATCGTCCGCGCGTGCCACTGCTCCGTTCATGGCGCTGGGCAGTTTCGGAGCGGAACAGGCGGTGCGCGTGGGGCAGTTGCTCGACATCGCGCGGGACCGCGGCCTGTTCCGGGTCGTGCTGATCCACCATCCGCCTGTGCGCGGCGCGACGACGGCGCACAAGCGGCTCTACGGCATCGGGCTTTTCCAGAAGACCTTGCGGCGCCATGGCGCCGAGATCGTCCTGCATGGGCACACGCATCTTCCGACGCTCTACTGGATCGGCGGCAAGGACAACAACGTTCCCGTCATCGGGGTGCCCGCCGCGGGACAAGGTGCGGGAGGCGAGAACCCGCCCGCGCAATACAATCTCCTGGAGATCGGCGGGGGGCCGGGAATGTGGCAGGTGAACCTCACCCGCCGCGGAATCATCGACGGTGCGCCGACTTTCCGGATCAAGGCGGAAAAGACGGTGAATCTGTTTTCCGAACCTCAGTACGCCGCCAGATAGGCCGCGACCTCATCCCAGTAGACGGCGGCGAGGATTGCCAGCCCCGCAGCCGCGCCGAACAGCACGATCCCGGCTGCCGATGCCAAGGACCGCGCCCTGCTGACCGCCGGCTTCGCCTCGGCCACGGGCTCGGTCTCGGCCGTTGCTTCCCGTGGCGCGGGTTCCGCTGCATAGGCGAGCAGCGACTTGCCATTGCGATGCTCGTCGTTCGCGGGTGACGCCTTCGAGGCACTCGGTTCGGGCCTTTCCTGCGTCCGTTCTGCCTTGGCGTCGTGAGCCTCCCCGCCCTGCTCGTCCACCGGACGCAGCGAGACCACGGTGCCGTCCAGCCAGCGCTGACGTTCCACCATCCGTTCGGCGACGTAACGCGTCACCTGGTCGGCGACGGGTCTGATCTCGGTGGATTCGGCCAGCACGACGCGTCCGAGCCGCGTGTCGCGCACGAAGCGGTAGGTGCGGCGGTCGCGGCCCATCGCGACATGGCTCACCGCATCGATCCACAGCCGCGGCTGCGTTCCCGAGGAAATCGCGAAATCGAAGAGAATCTCCTCGGCAGGCACCTGCTGGAAGACCGGCTCCAACTCCTGCGCGAGGAGTTCCAGCCGCGTCCGGGATGCCTCGCGCAATTCCACGACCACGTCGTCGCGCTCCGCGGCGGCGACCTTCACCTCGCGGATGGCCTCCGCCAGCCTGCCCCGCCGCTCGGCGGCGATCGCGTCCCTGTCGTTCATGTCAGGTCTCCCCCAAGGGGTTCATCGTTTACGAAAGGTTAACACAGACATTCGGGCGAACAAAAGGCGAATTTCCGCCGCAAACAGGTCTGACCCCAGGCGATCGGTTTGCATCCGGGCCGCGGCATTCTATCTTTCGTGAATCGGCACCCTGGCTGGATGGACGCAATGGCCCTGGCGGAACGCGTTGGATCGGCGATCGCGACCCGCAGGGCGCGGCGTCGCGCGAACTTTCCGCAACTGCTGGACGAGACCTTTCGCAGCCACGAACGGGAGGGCCGCCGCCTCCAGCTTCGCGGCCGGACATGGTCGCTCGCGGCCATGCTCGTCATGCTCGGCGTCGTGGCGCCGTATCCGGAAGCGTTCTACTACCAGGGACTGGTCCTTTTCTTCATCTCGACCGGGTTCATTCCGTCCCTGCTGGAGCGGTGGGGGAAGCTGCGGCGCTGGCATCTCTACCTTTTCGTCGCCATCGACTTCGCGCTTCTCACTTTCGCGGTCATCTATCCGAACCCGCTCGCGCCGGAAAACCTGCCACCGCAGCTGACGCTGCATTTCGACACTTCGCTCTACCTGTTCCTGCTTCTCGCGAGCCTCGCCTTCGCCGACAATCCGCGACTGGTTCTGTGGGGCGGTTTCGTCGGCGCGGTCAGTTGGGCGGTCGGAGTCGGCTGGCTTGCGAGGCTCCCCGACAGCGTAGTGATATGGCCGGGCAATGGCGACATCGGGCTCAACGACGTCGTCACGCGCATGCGCCTCATCGCCAATCCGACCACCGTCGACTTGAGCGTGCTCTTCCAGACCGTCGTCATCTTCGCCATCGTCGCCATGATCATGGCCGGCGGCGTCGGGCGCTCGCGGCGGCTGGTCTGGCGTTATGCCGTCATCGAGCGCCAACGGCTGAACCTCGCCCGCTACTTCCCGCCGTCCACGGTCGATCAACTGTCCCGGCAGGACGAGCCGCTCCAGCAGATCCGGGAACTGAAGGCGGCGATCATCTTTGCCGACCTCGTCGGCTTCACGCGGTGGGCGGAGCGCCACACGCCGTCGGAGGCGATCTCGCTCCTGCGCGAGGTCCACGCGCTTCTCGAAGAGGCAGTCTTCCGGCACGGCGGGACGCTGGACAAATTCATCGGCGACGGTGTCATGGCGACCTTCGGAACGCCGGAACCGAAGCCGGACGATTCCCTCAATGCCATGTCGTGCGTGAAAGCCATTCTTGAGGACGTCGCCGCACTGAACGCGCGACGCCTCGCGCGCGGCGAGGAGGCCGTCCAGATCGCGCTCGGGGTGCACTACGGGCCCGTCGTCGTCGGCAACATCGGGACCGAGCGTCGGCTGGAGCTCGGCGTCATAGGCGACACGGTCAACGTGGCGAGCCGTTTGGAGGAACTCACCCGCGTGATCGGGCGCATGGCGGTGGTGAGCGATCAGCTGGTGGCCGACATCAGGGAGCGGCGGCCGGACGCGGCCGACCGGATGCTCGAAGACTTCGCGTTCCTAGGCGCCAATCACCTGGAAGGTCGGCGGCAAGACATCGCGGTGTGGGGGAGCAACCAGACCCTGGTGGCATCGGAGAGCCAGGCGCGCTGGGCACGCTCGGCGTAAGCCGCTACTAAGATCGCAGCGCCTTTCTGATCGAGCGGATGACCGTCTCGCGCGCCTCTTCCAGCAGCATGTGCCCTTTGCCCGGCAGGGTCTCGAGCGGCAGATTCGCGGGTAGTCCTTCGGTCTGCGAGTAGGGCAGGACCGTGTCCTCGGTGCCCCAGATCACCCGCGCGGGCATGGCGAGCGAGGCGAGTGTGTCTCGCGGGATTTCGCCCTGCTTGTCCCCCTTCGTGATGAGGGCGGCAATCTCGATCAGCTTGTCGCGCTGGCCCGCGACGCCGCGCGTGGCGACGAGCCCGGCGACGTATTTGGTCGGCATGGTGAAACCCGGCGCCGACATCTCGTCCATGCAGGTGCGCAGATCGTCTGCGTTGGTGGCAGCCGCGTAGCGCCTGAGGAGCTCGAAGTTGATCTCCGCGCCGAATCCGCCCGGCGCGAGCAACGTCAGCGACGCGACCATGTCGGGCGAGCGCAACGCGGCCAGGACCGCGATGGCGCCCCCCATCGAATGGCCGGAAAAATGCGCCCGCGCGATGCCGCGGGCGGCGAGGTCGGCAAGGATCGCCTTGGCAGCGACGTGCGCCGGCCCGGCGCCCGGATAACCGAGCGAGCGGCCGTGACCCGGCAAATCGTAGGCCAGCACGCGGGCGCCGACGGCGAGCGCCGGCTGGATGTCGTACCAGACGTCGTGATGGCCGCCGAAGCCGTGCAGGAGAACGACCGTCTCCGGCCCCTTCCCCTGCACGCGCGCATGGATGTCCCCGCTCATTCGTCCCCCCGGTTCATGCGCGAGGATAGCGCGTCGTCACTGCGCCGCAAGGATGCGGTTCGCCGCCGACACCACCGCCTCGAGCGAGGCCGCCACGATGTTGGTGTTGATGCCCGCCCCGAACAGCTTGCCGCCGGGATGCTCCACTTCCATGTAGCTGATCGCGGCCGCGTTCGAGCCGCGCTGCATGGAATGCTCCGAGTAGTCGAGCACCGTCATCGGAATGCCGATGTGGCGCGACAGGGCATCGACGAAGCCGTCGATAGGCCCCGTGCCGGAACCGGTGATCGTGACCTCCTGGCCGCCATCGGTGATCGTCGCCTCCACGTTACGACGGCCCTTTGCCGACGTGTCGGGATAGGTGTGATGGTCAAGGAACTTCAGCCGCGCGCCGGGCTGGTCGACATAGCGGTCGATGAAACGCTCGTGGATGCGCTTCGACGACAGTTCCTTGCCTTCCGCATCGGTGACCGCCTGAATGTCCTTCGAGAACTCGATCTGCAGGTTGCGCGGCAGGTTCAGCCCGTAGTCAGCCTGCATGATGTAGGCGATGCCGCCCTTGCCCGATTGCGAGTTGATGCGGATGATCGCCTCGTAGGTGCGGCCGACATCCTGCGGGTCGATCGGCAGGTAGGGGACCTCCCAGAGCTCCTTGTTGGCCTTGGCCTTTGCCTTCATGCCCTTGTTGATGGCGTCCTGGTGCGAGCCGGAGAAGGCGGTGTAGACCAGTTCGCCGACATAGGGATGGCGCTCGGGGATCATCATCTGGTTCGAGTACTCGTACACCTCTTTCATGCGGGTGATGTTCGAGCAGTCGAGTTCCGGATCGACGCCCTGCGTGTACATGTTCAGCGCCAGCGTCACGATGTCGACGTTGCCGGTTCGCTCGCCGTTGCCGAACAGCGTGCCCTCGACCCGGTCCGCACCGGCCATCAGCCCCAGTTCGGTCGCCGCGATGCCGGTGCCGCGGTCGTTGTGCGGATGCAAGGAGACGATCAGGCTGTCGCGATTGTCGAGGTTGCGGCACATCCACTCGATCTGGTCGGCATGGATGTTGGGCGTCGACATCTCGACGGTGGCCGGCAGGTTGAAGATGAGCCTGTCCTGCGGCGTCGGCTTCACGATCTCCGCGACCGCGTTGCAGATTTCGAGCGCCACCTCGAGCTCGGTGCCGGTGAAGCTTTCCGGCGAATACTCGAAGCGATACCCGCCGCCGGCCTTCGCCGCCATGTCGGTGATCATCTTGGCAGCGTCGGTGGCGATGCGCTTGATGCCGGCGACATCCTTCTCGAACACCACGCGGCGCTGCAACTCGCTGGTGGAGTTGTAGAAATGGACAATGGGCGTCTTTGCCCCTTCCAGCGCCTCGAAGGTGCGGGTGATCAGTTCGGGGCGGCACTGCACCAGCACCTGGAGATCGACCTCGTCCGGGACGCCGCCTTCCTCGATGCACCAGCGCGCGAAGTCGAAATCGGTCTGCGAGGCCGAAGGAAAGCCGATCTCGATTTCCCTGAATCCCATGTCGAGCAGCAGCGCGAACATGCGCGCCTTGCGATCGTGCCCCATCGGGTCGATCAGGGCCTGGTTGCCATCGCGCAGGTCGACCGAGCACCAGATCGGTGCCTTCTCGATGCGCTTGGACGGCCATGTGCGGTCGGCGAGGTTCAGTTGCGGATAGGGGTGGTACTTGCGCGGCGCATCGGGCATTCCCCGATGCGCGGGAATTGCCATACCGGCGGGCGTGAAGGTCTCGGGCTTGTTCATCGTCGTCTCTCCCGCGCTACCGCCTACGGATACGGAGCGCTCATGTCACGGATTGGCTGAATTCGAGCTTCGGGAGCATGGCGCATCGGCGTCACATCGATCGCCGGGCGCTCCCTTTCAGCGGACCCGGCGATCGCCGATAAGGCCGAGAAGAAGGAGAGCCGAAGAAAGCGCGCGCAACGTCTCGCCGGCGAAATGCCGACGGTCGGAACGGGTTGCGATGTCGCGCGGAGTGGACATGCGCGGCGGTATACCGGAGCCGGAGGAGAGAGGCAAGCAGGGATGATCGACGATCAGAGCAGTCTCAAGCCGAGGTGTTTTTCGAAAGGAACGAAATCGCGGTCCTGCTGAAGGAGGAAATGTCCCTGGACCATATAACGGTCCATCGCCAGCATCAGCCTGGCCGACGCACATCGCGTTGCCGCGCGTACCGTCTCCGGGGAAAGGGAGTGCATCCCGCGATTGCTTCGCCTACGCGCTGGCGCATCGGCATGGTTGTCCCTTGCTCTATGTCGGTCGCGATTTCGCTGCTAGGGACGTATCGTCGGCGATTTGAGCGCCGCCCGTCGAGCATGTCGGCCACTTGCACTTCGCAACATACCCGGTAGTATGTCGGCCGCGAGGGAGGAGCACCCATGACGTTTGCGCGTGTGAACGGCGTCGTTCTGCATTTCGAAGACCGCGGCGACAAGGCCAGACCCGCGCTGGTGTTCGCCAATTCGCTGGGCACCGACTTCCGTATCTGGGACGCCGTGCTAGACCTTCTGGGAGATCGCTTCCGCTTCATTCGCTACGACAAGCGCGGCCACGGCCTCTCCGAGGCAACGCCCGCGCCGTACACGCTGGAAGACCACGTCTCCGACCTGGAATCACTGCTGGAGCATATCGGCGCAACCTCCTGCGCCGTCGTCGGTTTGTCGGTCGGCGGCATGATCGCGCAAGGGCTGGCGGCCAAGCGGCCCGACCTGGTCAAGGCGATGATACTCATGGACACAGCGCACAAGATCGGTACCGCCGACATGTGGAACCAGCGCATCGAAGGCGTGACCAGGGAAGGGATCGCGTCGCTGGCCGACGCCATCATGCAGCGCTGGTTCACGCCTGCCTACCGCACCCCCGAAAACCCGGATTTCGTCGGCTACACCGCCATGCTTACGCGCACCACCGTAGACGGCTATGCCGGCACATGCGCGGCACTGCGCGATGCTGACTTTACCGAAAGCACAAAGGCGCTGACACTGCCGGTGCTTGCCCTGGTCGGAGATCAGGACGGGTCGACGCCGCCCGACCTGGTGCGCTCGACCGCCGAACTCGTGAAGGGTGCCGATTTCCGCATCATCCCGGACGCCGGCCACCTGCCCTGCATCGAGCAGCCGCAGGCGGTCGTCAACCTGATGTCGAACTTCCTGAAACAAGCCCGTTTTTCGTAGAAGAAGGCCCCGAGGGGTCGATCCGTTCCGCCTGGAGAGCAGCATCATGACCGACTACGTGACCGTGAGCCGCGATGGAGACGTCGCCATCGTCACGCTCGACAACCCGCCGGTGAACTCGCTGAGCCATCATCTGAGGGAGCCTTTGAACGCAGCACTCGTGGCGTTGCGCGACGATGCTGCCGTCAAGGGCGTGGTGCTCGCCTGCGCGGGGCGGACCTTCGTCGCGGGCGCCGATATCACCGAATTCGGCACGCCGAAGGCGACCGCGTCGCCGAACCTTCGCGAACTGATCGTGACGCTTGAGAGCTTCGCCAAGCCGACCGTGGCGGCGATCCACGGCACCGCGTTCGGCGGCGGACTGGAACTCGCCATGGGCTGCCATTTCCGGGTCGCGGACCCGAACGCGAAGTTCGGCCTGCCCGAGGTGAAGCTGGGCATCTTGCCCGGCGCCGGCGGCACCGTGCGCCTGCCGCGCCTGATCGGACCGGAAAAGGCATTGAAAGTCATCGTATCCGGCAATCCGATCGGCGCCCGAGAAGCGCTGGAGGAAGGCCTGGTCGAGGCGATCTTCGAGAGCGACCTCGTCGCCAACGCGGTGAAGTTCGTCCGCGAGAAGGCGATCTCCGGCGCGCCGCTGATCGCGGTGCGCGACCGCCAGGATCGGATCGCCGCGGCCAAGGCGGATCTCACGGGTTTCGACGCCGCGGCAGCCGAACTCCTGAAGAAGTCGCGCGGGCTCGACGCGCCGAAGCGCTGCGTCGACGCGGTGCGCAATGCGGTGACCATGCCGTTCGACCAGGCGCTGACCACCGAACGCAAGTACTTCGTCGACCTGGTCGAAGGGGATCAGTCGAAGGCCCAGCGGCATCTTTTCTTCGCCCAGCGCGAGGCGGCGAAGGTGGCGGGCGTCGGGCCGGACGTGAAGCCGCGCCCGGTGAAACGCGCCGGCATCATCGGCGCCGGCACCATGGGCGGCGGCATCGCGATGTCCTTCCTCAATGGCGGCATTCCCGTCACCATTCTGGAAATGACGCAGGATGCGCTCGACCGCGGCACCGCCAACATGGCGAAGAACTACGACATCTCGGTCAAGCGCGGCTCGCTGACCGAAGAGGCGAAGGCCAAGCGATTGGGGCTGCTTGCCGGCACCACCGACTACGCCGATCTCGCCGATTGCGACCTGATCATCGAGGCCGTGTTCGAGGAGATGGCGGTCAAGAAGGAGGTCTTCGGCAAGCTCGACGCGATCGCAAAACCGGGCGCGATCCTCGCGTCGAACACCTCCTATCTCGACGTGAACGAGATCGCGGCCTCCACGTCGCGGCCGTCCGATGTGCTCGGCATGCACTTCTTCTCGCCGGCCAACGTCATGAAGCTGCTCGAGATCGTACGCGGAGAGAAGACCGCTCCGGACGTGCTCGCCACCGCGCTGGACGTCGCCAAGCGCATCGCCAAGGTGCCGGTCGTCGTCGGCGTCTGCCACGGCTTCGTCGGGAACCGGATGCTGGCCGCGCGCTCGGCCGAACTGGAAGACCTGCTTTTGGAAGGCGCGACGCCGCAGCAGGTGGACAAGGTCTTCACCGACTTCGGCTGGCCGATGGGGCCCTTTGCCATGGGCGACCTAGCCGGCCTCGACATCGGCTGGCGCAACCGCAAGTCGCTCGGCAAGACGGCCGCGATCGGCGACGCGCTGTGCGAACAGGGCCGCTTCGGCCAGAAGACCGGCAAGGGCTACTACATCTACGAAGCCGGCTCGCGTGCGCCCAAACCCGATCCCGAGGTCGAGGCGCTGATCGAGGAAAAGGCGCGCGAGAAGGGCGTAAACCGGCGCGACATATCGGCGGACGAGATCGCCGAACGCACCATGTATCCGATGGTCAACGAGGGTGCGAAGATCCTGGAGGAGGGTATCGCGGCGCGCTCATCCGACGTCGACATCGTCTGGATCAACGGCTACGGCTTCCCCGTCGGCAAGGGCGGCCCGATGTTCTGGGCCGAACTCGAAGGTCTCGGCAGGATCGTCGAGCGCCTCGAATTCTGGCACGGCAGGACCGGGAAGGACGTCTTCGCGCCAGCTGCGCTGCTCAAGCGGGCGGCATCCGAAGGCACCGGCCTCTCCGGCGCGCGGAAAGGCAAGGCCGCCTGATCATGGACCTCGCCGCCGCTCCCTGGCGCGACGTCTATCCTCCGGGGCTCTCTCCCGCGGTGGACCTTAAGGGATTCCCCGTCCACGCGATCGTGGACGAGGCGGCGGCAAAATGGCCGGCCAAGGAGGCTGTGGTTTTCCGCGATCGCACGATGAGCTTCGGCGAATTGAAGTCGGATGTGGATCGCACGGCCGCGGCCTTCGCGGCGGCGGGCATCGGCAAGGGCGACCGCGTCGCGCTGCTGTTGCCAAACACGATCTATCACCTGCTCGCCTTCTTCGGGGCTCTGAAGGCCGGTGCGACGGTCGTGCATCTCTCGCCGCTCGACGGACCGCGCGTCATCCAGCACAAGCTGGAAGACAGCGGCGCGCGCCTGCTCGTTACCACCAACATCGGCGAACTAGCGATTGGGGCGGCGAAGCTCATTGCGGCGGCGACGATCGACCGGCTGATCGTCGGCGAGGACGAGGCCTTCGGCCCCTCCCCGCTCACGGGCCCCATGCCGGATGGCAAGGATTTCAGCACCTTCGCCGCGTTTCTGGAATCGGGGCGGGAGTCGGTTGAATCGAGTTCTGAAGGCAGCGGGACGTTTCCCAACGTCGCCGTAGAAGACCTGGCGCTCCTCCAGTATACCGGCGGCACGACCGGCATGCCGAAGGGCACCATGCTGACGCACCGCAACCTCTCGACCGCCGTCGAGAGCTACGATCTCTGGTTCGAGGCCTGGGATCTGATGCGGCCGGGCGAGGATCGCGTGCTGCTCTTCCTGCCGCTGTTCCACATCTATTCGCTGTCGGCGGTCATGCTGCGCTGCATCCGCAATGGCCAGGTCATGGTGATCCACACCCGGTTCGACGCCGAGACGGCGCTGCGGGAAATCGAGGCCGGCATCACCAGCTTCCCCGGCGTCCCGACCATGTGGATCGCGATCTGCGCCACCCAGCGCTTCGAGAAGCGAAACTTCGCCTCCCTGCGCTACTGCGCCTCCGGCGGCGCCCCGTTGCCGGTCGAGACGGCGCGCAGGCTGAAGGCGGCGACCGGGCACGATATCCTCGGCGGCTGGGGCATGACGGAGACCTCGCCCGCCGGCACGAACATTCCCTCCAGCCGCCCCGACAAGGTCGGCACGATCGGCGTCCCCCTGCCCGCCATCTGGCTCGACGTCGTGGCGCTGGACGATAACTCCCGCGTGCTGCCGCAGGGGGAAATCGGCGAACTGCGCGTCTCCGGTCCGAACGTCACGTCCGGATACTGGAACCGCGAGGCGGAGAACCCCGGTTTTTTCTCCGATGGCGGGTTCCTCACCGGCGACATCGGCTTCATGGACGACGAGGGCTTCTTCACCATCGTCGACCGCAAGAAGGACATGATCCTGTCGGGCGGCTTCAACGTCTATCCGCAACTCATCGAGCAGATGATCTACGAGCATCCGGACGTGGAGGAAGTGCTGGTGATCGGGGTACCCGACACCTACCGCGGCGAGGCGGCGAAGGCCTTCGTGAAGCTCAGGGCCGGCGCGGCACAGCTGACGCTGGACGAACTGCGGGACTTTCTCAAGAGTCGTCTCGGGCCGCACGAAATGCCGGCGGCGCTCGAGATTCGCGATGCGCTGCCGCGCACGCCGGTCGGAAAGCTGTCGAAACTCGAACTTAAACAGGAAGAGGAGGCGCGGCGCACGACCGCCCGCGCATCCTGATCGAACAGGGAGAACATTATGGCTGAAGCCGTCATCGTATCCACCGCGCGCACGCCGATCGGCAAGGCCTATCGAGGCGCGCTCAACGACACCGACGGACACGCGCTCGGTGCGCACGCGATCCGCAACGCGCTGGCCCGCTCCGGGCTGGAGGGCGGCGAGATCGAGGACGTGATCATGGGCTGCGCCATGCAGGAGGGCACCACCGGCCTCAACGTCGCACGGCGCGCGCTGCTGTCGGCCGGCCTGCCGGTGACGGTGGCGGGCACGACGATCGACCGGCAGTGCTCGTCGGGGCTGCAGTCGATGGCGCTGCTTGCGAACGCGATCCGCAACGACGGAGTCAAGGTCGGCATCGCAGGCGGGCTGGAATCGATCAGCCTGGTCCAGAACGACCACCGAAACACTTTCCATCTCTTCGACGTGTCGCTGTCGGGACCCGCCGCCGACGTCTACATGCCGATGATCGACACGGCCGAGAACGTGGCGAAGCGCTACGGCATCTCGCGCGAGGCGCAGGACGCCTACGGGCTTCAGTCGCAGAAGCGCGTGGCCGCCGCCCGCGAGGCCGGACGGTTCGACGCCGAGATCGCGCCGATCGACGTGCGCATGGCCGTCATCGACCGGGAGACGAAGGAAGTCAGCCACAAGAACGTGACGCTGGCGCATGACGAGGGACCGCGTCCGGACACCTCAGCCGAAGGCCTCGCCGGACTGAAGCCGGTGCGCGAGGGCGGCTTCATCACCGCCGGCAATGCCAGCCAGCTTTCCGACGGAGCCTCCGCCTGTGTGATGATGGATTCCAAGGAGGCAGAGAAGCGCGGGCTGACCCCGCTCGGCATCTTCCGCGGCTTCAACGTCGCCGGCTGCGAGCCGGACGAAATGGGCATCGGCCCGGTCTTCGCCGTGCCGCGCCTTCTCGAACGCCACGGGCTCAAGGTGGACGACATCGGCCTGTGGGAATTGAACGAAGCTTTCGCGGTGCAGGTGATCTACTGCCGGGACAGGCTCGGCATCGATCCCGAGAAGCTCAACGTCAGCGGCGGCGCCATCGCGCTCGGCCATCCCTACGGAATGTCCGGCGCGCGTCTGGCCGGCCATGCGCTGATCGAAAGCAAGCGCCGCGGCGTGAAGTATGCCGTGGTGACGATGTGCGTCGGCGGCGGCATGGGCGCGGCCGGGCTCCTGGAGATCAACTAGCAAGACATGAAGCACCCCGCTTCGCTTGGCGGAGCGGGGGTCGATCATCGCCAATGGAGTGCATGACATGGACCTTCGCTTCACCGACGAGGAACGCGCTTTTCGCGAGGAGGTGCGCGCTTTCTTCCGCGACAACGTGCCGGAGGAGACGCGGACCAAGATGGTCGACGGCGAGCATCTGGAGAAGGACGACTTCGTCCGCTGGACCCGCATCCTGAACGCGCATGGTTGGGGCGTGCCGCACTGGCCGGTGGAGTATGGAGGCACCGGCTGGGACCCGATGCGGCAGTACATCTACCTGGAGGAGTTGCAGAAGTATCCGGCGCCGCAGCCCCTGCCCTTCGGCGTCAACATGGTCGGCCCGGTCATCTACACCTTCGGATCGGACGAGCAGAAGAAGCATTTTCTGCCGCGCATCGCCAATCTGGACGACTGGTGGTGCCAGGGCTTTTCCGAGCCGGGCGCCGGCTCCGACCTCGCCTCGCTGAAGACGCGTGCGGTTCGTGAAGGCGACCACTACGTCGTCAACGGCCAGAAGACCTGGACGACGCTCGCCCAGTACGCCGACTGGATCTTCTGCCTGGTGCGCACCGACACCGATGCGAAAAAGCAGGAGGGCATCTCCTTCCTGTTGATCGACATGAAGACGCCCGGCATCGAGGTACGCCCGATCGTTACCATCGACGGCGGCCGCGAGATCAACGAGGTGTTCCTCACCGACGTGAGGGTGCCGGTCGAAAACCTCGTCGGGCAGGAGAACAAAGGCTGGGACTATGCGAAATTCTTGCTCGGAAACGAACGCACCAACATCGCGCGCATCGGCATGTCCAAGCAGCGCATCGCCCGCATCCGCGAGCTTGCCGGCAAGGAGATGTCGGGCGGACGGCCACTAATCGAGGACGAACGGTTCAGGGAAAAGCTCGCGGCAATCGAGATCGACCTCAAGGCGCTGGAACTGACGCAGCTGCGCGTGGTGGCCGCCGATGCCAAGCGCGGCAACACCGGCCGGCCGGACCCCGCCTCCTCGATCCTGAAGATCAAGGGTTCGGAAATCCAGCAGGCGACCACCCATCTGCTCATGGAGGTCATGGGTCCCTACGCGGCACCCTACATTCCTGAGCACGACGACCGCTGGAACGAGCCTTCCGACGTCCCGGACTACGCGCCGACCGCCGCGCCGAACTACTTCAACTTCCGCAAGGTCTCGATCTACGGCGGCTCGAACGAAATCCAGAAAAACATCATCGCCAAGGCAGTGCTGGGGCTTTGACCTCGGCATTTAAACATCGACGCGAGACCGGGACACATCCATGGACTTTGACCTCACTGAAGAACAATCGATCCTGAAGGATTCGCTCGACCGGCTGCTCGCCGACACCTACGGCTTCGAGGAGCGCAAGCGCCACATGGCATCGGCGGAGGGCTGGAGTGCGGAGGCCTGGAATCGGTATGCCGAGATGGGCCTGATGGCGCTGCCCTTCGCGGAGGAGGACGGCGGCATCGGCGGCGGCCCGGTCGAGACCATGATCGTCATGGAAGCGCTCGGCAAAGCGCTGGCGCTGGAGCCCTATTTCGCGACGGTGATCTTGGGCGGCGGCTTCCTGCGGCTCGGCGGCTCGGCCGAGCAAAAGGCGAATCTCGTGCCACTGGTGGCGGAAGGATCTCTGAAGCTCGCCTTCGCCCATACGGAGCGCAACTCGCGCTTCGACCTCGCCCGTGTCGAGACGAAGGCAAGGCAGGATGGCGACGGCTGGGTGTTGTCCGGGTCCAAGAGCGTCGTGCTCCACGGCGACTGCGCCGACCGCATTTTCGTCACCGCCCGGACCGGCGGAGCGTCGGGTGACGAGACGGGCATCGGGGTATTCCTGGTCGATGCGAATGCGGAAGGCGTGTCGCGCCGCGGCTATGCCACGCAGGACGGCCTGCGCGCCGCCGAACTGACGCTGGAGAACGTTCGCGTCGCGGCCGACGCGGTGTACGGCGATCCCTCGGACGCGCTGCCGCTCGTGCGCCGCGTCGTCGACCAGGCGATCGCCGCGCTATCGGCCGAGGCGGTCGGCGCCATCTCGGCCATGCACGCTCTGACCCTCGACTACATGAAAGTGCGAAAGCAGTTCGGCGTGCCAATCGGAGCCTTCCAGGTGCTCCAGCACGCCGCCGTCGACATGTATGTCGCCATCGAGCAGGCGCGCTCCATCACGCTTTACGCGACCATGATGGCGGATTCGGACGATGCGGCGGAGCGCGCCAAGGCCATGCACGCGGCCAAGGCCGAGATCGGTCGGGGCGGACGGCTGGTCGGCGAGAACGCCATCCAGATCCATGGCGGCGTCGGCATGACGATGGAATATGCCGTCGGCCACTACTTCAAGCGCATGACCATGATCGACGTCGCGTTCGGCAATACCGACCATCACATGCGGGCGCTGGCGCGGGCCGGCGGGCTTTTCGACGCCGCTGCCTGACGCGGACGCACGGCCACGTCCTGCCCATCCGGTTCGGAGCGACAGCGCATCACTGCGTCGTTTTCGTGCGGATCGCGCGCGAACGAAGCTGCTACCAGCGCAAGGTCGCGCAATACACGCATCGCCCGGGACGGAACTGCCTGGAAGGCAAAGCAGTTGTCGTCTGACAACAACGGTCTCTGCCGGCGCCTGGTGGCGAAGGCGGGTGACCTCGGTAGCCGAGCGCACCTTTTGAATGACCGAGAAGATGTCCCGTCAGGGACGCGCATGGACGGCGGTGTCGGCCCATCGTTCCACGAGAGCCGGATCCGATACAATGACAAGCGAAACCGAGAACCGTCTCAGCCCCGCGTCCGAAATGACGGATCTGAACGAAGGCGAGAAGCGCGCGGTCGATCATCAGAGCCGCCCGAGCGCCGCGCTGATCCACGAAACCATACGGGCGGAAGGCGAAAGGGAGCTCGAACGCACGAGCGTCGCGCTCATGCTGTCGGGATTTGCCGCCGGACTGTCGATCGGCTTTTCCGTCGTCGTTCCGGCAATCCTCATGGTCGCGCTACCGGACGTTTCCTGGAAGCATCTCCTCACGTCGCTCGGCTACACGATCGGCTTTCTGATCGTCGTTCTCGGCCGGCAGCAGCTCTTTACCGAGAACACGCTGACGCCCGTCTTGCCTTTGCTGAAGAACCGGAATCTCCACCATCTCGCTCAGGTCGGGCGGCTATGGTCAGTCGTTCTGTTGTCCAACATAGCGGCGACATGGGTCTTTTCGGCCGTCCTGGCCCACACCCCGGTCTTTGATCAGGAGATCAGGACGGCGATCGCGGCGTATTCGCACACGGCGTTGGATTCCGACTTCTGGCCGATGTTTCTCAAGGCCGTCTTCGCCGGCTGGCTCATCGCCCTGATGGTCTGGCTCATGCCGGCGGCGGGCGATGCCAGGCCGTTCGTGATCATCATCGTGACCTATGTCGTCGCACTCGCACATCTGGCGCACATCATCGCCGGATCGGTGGAAGCATCGTTCCTCGTGCACGTGGGCGAAGCCTCGTTCGCCGACTATCTCTTCCGCTTCTTCGTTCCTACGCTGCTCGGCAACACGATCGGCGGTGTTGCCTTGGTTGCCTGTCTCAATTTCGGCCAGGTCGCACCGGAACTCGAGGAGAGATAGAGACGCCGCGCCTCTGTTGATGAGCGGTATCGCCGCCGTTCATGCTCCGCCGCCGTCTCCGCGCTTACGCGTCGGCTTCAGCAGGCACCTTTCCGTGGCTTCGCAGGATCGCCGGCTCGCAATAGAGCCCGTACAACGTCTGCAGCACCTCCGCGACCTCCTTCGAAGCTACGCGGTAATAGATCTCGCGGCCCTGCCTGCGGGTCGTGACGAGCTTCGACAGCCGCAGTTTGGCGAGTTGCTGCGAGAGCGCCGACTGGGACATGCCGACCGCATCAGCCAGCGGCTGCACGGCCATCTCGCCGTTCAAGAGGTTGCACAGGATCATCAGCCGGTTCTTGTTGGCGAGCGCCGACAGCAGCTCCGCCGCCTGCTCGGCAGAGGCATCGAGCTTTTCGAGATCCATTCGCATCCGAACTTCCCTTGAACATATGAACACCCTGTCATATGTAGCCAACCACACGCGTTTCGCAACCTTCCGGATGAAGGAATCGCAATGACCGAATTCACCCCCTGGCTCTCGCTTTCGGGAGGGCTGCTCATAGGCCTCTCCGCCGTGCTACTGATGGCTTTGCATGGCCGGATCGCAGGCATGACGGCAATCCTGGCCGGGATCATCCCTCCCTTTCCCTCCGACTGGGCCTGGCGCGCGGCATTCCTCGCCGGCGCAATCGTCGCTCCGCTGGGCTGGCTGGCTGCCGGCAACGAGATCGCGTTCGCGGTTCCGCTTTCGACGCCGACCCTTGTCATCGGCGGACTGATCGTCGGCATCGGCGTGACCTACGGATCGGGCTGCACGAGCGGCCACGGGGTGTGCGGCATGGCGCGCCTGTCGCGGCGCTCGATCGTCGCTACGCTCGTCTTCATGGCGTTCTCGATCGCCACCGTCTACGTCATGCGCCACGTCTTGGGGGCTTGAGATGAAGAAAATTCTGTCCGCATTCCTGATCGGCGGCATCTTCGGGCTCGGCATCGCGATCTCGGGCATGGCGAACCCAGCCAAGGTGCTGAACTTCTTCGATGTCGCCGGCAACTGGGATCCCAGCCTGCTCTTCGTCATGGGCGGCGCGCTTCTCGTCACCGCGATCGGCTACCGGATCGTTTTCGGTGCGCGCAAGCAGCCGATCTTCGAGGCGCGGTACTCGCTTCCGGGAACGACCGGCATCGATGCGCAGCTCGTCGGCGGCTCCGCGATCTTCGGCATAGGCTGGGGCATCTCCGGATTCTGCCCCGGCGGCGCCATTCCCGCCCTCGGCCTCGGCCATGTCGAAACCCCGATTTTCATCGCCTCCATGATTGCCGGCATCGTGATCGCACGCGCCCTCAAGGATCGTGCGGCACGTCCGGCAACGGCCTGAACCAGCCCCAGCGAAGGAGAAACGAGATGACCTCTGCCCTGCCCTTCACTCCGGACACCTCGGTCAAGCCGGACGTATTCGGCTTCTTCGACCCGGCAACCAACACCGTCTCCTACATCGTCAAGGATCCGGCCTCAGACGCCTGCGCGGTCATCGATTCCGTCATGGACATCGACTATGCCGCCGGCCGCATCACCTACGATCACGCCGACGAGATCATCGGGCACATCCGCAGCAATGGCTGGAAGCTCGAGTGGATCATCGAGACGCATGTCCATGCCGACCACCTGTCGGCCGCGCCCTACATCCAGCAGAAGCTCGGCGGCAAGCTGGGCATCGGCGAGAACATCACCATCGTGCAGGACACCTTCGGAAAGATCTTCAACGAGGGCACCGAATTCCAGCGCGACGGCTCGCAGTTCGACCGCCTGTTCAAGGACGGCGACAGCTACACCATCGGCACGATGACGGCCTATGCCATGCATACGCCCGGCCACACGCCCGCCTGCATGACGCATGTCATCGGCGATGCCGCCTTCGTGGGGGATACGCTGTTCATGCCCGACGGGGGCTCGGCCCGCGCCGACTTCCCGGGCGGCGACGCGCACGTGCTCTACCGCTCGATCAGGCGCGTGCTCTCGCTGCCGCCTGAAACGCGCCTCTTCATCTGCCACGACTACGGGCCGAACGGCCGCGATATCAAGTGGGAGACGACGGTGGCCGACGAACGCGCCCACAACATCCACGTGCACGAGGGGATTTCGGAGGCGGAGTTCGTCAAGATGCGCGAGGAGCGCGACAAGACGCTGGCGATGCCGAAGCTCATCATCCCGTCGCTTCAGGTCAACATGCGAGCCGGGCGCTTGCCACCCAGGGACGAAGACGGCAAGACTTTCCTCAAGGTACCCGTCAACGGACTTTGAGCAGCGACGCCGGAAGGTTTACTACCGGCGCCTGGAACCTCACTCACAAGGACAGTGCAATGGAATTCCGCAAGATCAACGACGACATCGCCGTGGCGCCCCAGATCGGCGCCGAAGACGTCCGGGCGATCGCCGATGCCGGCTTCAAGAGCATCGTGTGCAACCGCCCCGACACCGAAGACGGCGCGGTTCCGCATGACCGGGTCGAAGCGGCGGCGAAGGCCGCCGGGCTGGAGTTCCGCTTCATTCCGGTGGTCAGCGGCGCGATCAACGAAGAGAACGTGCGGGACATGGCGGCGGCCTTGAAGAGCCTTCCGGCGCCGGTGCTCGCCTATTGCCGCACCGGCGGGCGTTGCATGAACCTCTACGGCCTCGTCCAGCAGACCAGCGCCTGACAGCAGCCGCCCAAGGGCGAACCGAAAAACCCGACCTTCCGACACGCGCCGTCGATGGCGCGTGGCCGGACACGTCTGTTCTGAAGAAGGGGAATGAAGATGGCCCGCGCGGGGCAGCGTAGTCGGACGGGGCTGAAGCGCTACCTCCCCATCCTCGAGTGGGGTCGCGCATACGACCGCGACACGCTGTCGAACGATCTGCTGGCGGCCGTGATCGTGACGATCATGCTCATCCCGCAGTCCCTGGCCTACGCGCTGCTCGCCGGCCTGCCCGCCGAGATGGGGCTCTATGCTTCGATCCTTCCTTTGGTCGCCTACGCGGTTTTCGGAACCAGCCGCACGCTAGCGGTCGGTCCCGTCGCGGTGGTTTCTTTGATGACGGCGGCAGCCGTCGGCGGCATCGCGGAGCAGGGAACCGCCGGATATGTCGTTGCCGCCATCACGCTGGCATTCCTGTCGGGCTTGTTCCTGCTGCTGATGGGCGTCTTCCGTCTCGGATTCCTGGCCAATCTGCTCTCGCATCCGATCGTGGCAGGCTTCATCACCGCGTCCGGCCTGATCATCGCCGCGAGCCAGTTGAAGCACATCCTGGGAACCAGCGCGGGAGGACACAGCCTTCTGGAACTCGGCATCTCGCTCGCCCAGACGATCGGCGGGACAAACCCGATTACACTTGTCATCGGCCTCGCCTCCCTCGCCTTCCTCTTTTGGGTCCGCAAGGGCTTGAAGCCGCTGCTGCTTCGGTCGGGCCTTCGGCCGCGCGTTGCCGATGTCCTGACCAAGTCTGGACCTGTCGCGGCGGTGGCGATCACCACGCTCGCCGCTTGGGCATTCGACCTCGGCGAAAAGGGCGTGAAGCTGGTCGGCGCCGTGCCGCAGGGGCTACCGCCGCTGACGATGCCTTCCTTCGCACCGGACCTGATCTTGAGCCTGGCCGGACCCGCGGCGCTGATCTCGCTGATCGGCTTCGTCGAGTCGGTATCGGTCGCGCAGACCCTCGCCGCGCGAAAGCGCCAGCGCATCGACCCGGACCAGGAACTGATCGGTCTCGGCGCCTCGAACGTCGCGGCCGCCTTCTCCAGCGGTTATCCCGTCACCGGCGGCTTCGCGCGTTCGGTCGTCAACTTCGACGCCGGGGCCGAGACGCCGGCGGCTGGCGCCTTCACCGCCGTCGGCCTCGCGCTGGCCACGCTGCTCCTGACGCCGCTGCTCGCCTACCTGCCGCAGGCGACGCTGGCCGCCACCATCATCGTCGCGGTGCTGTCGCTGATCGATCTCTCGATCCTGCGCAAGACATGGATCTACTCGAAGGCCGACTTCATCGCGGTTGCAGCCACGATCCTGTCGACGCTGGCGCTCGGTGTGGAGATCGGCGTCATGACGGGCGTCGTCCTGTCCATCCTGATCCACCTCTACCGGACGTCGAAGCCCCACATGGCCGTCATCGGCCGCGTGCCGGGCACAGAGCATTACCGGAACGTGCTTCGCCACGAGGTCGCAACGGTGCCGGGCGTGATTTCGCTGCGCGTCGACGAAAGCCTCTATTTCGCCAATGCGCGCTATCTGGAAGACTATCTCTACGACCTCGTCGCGTCGCGCGCGGAAGTCCGCGACGTCGTGCTCGCCTGCCCCGCGGTGAACCTGATCGACATGAGCGCACTGGAGTCGCTCGAGGCCATCAACCATCGCCTGAAGGACATGGGCGTGCGGCTTCACCTGTCGGAGGTGAAGGGTCCTGTGATGGACGCGCTGAAACGCACGGATTTCCTGTCCCACCTCTCGGGGAAGGTTTTCCTGTCGCACCACATGGCGATGTGCGAACTCGCCGGCGACCCCGGCTGCTCAGGGGCCAACGCGGCTCAGTAGAGCCATCGCAGCAGGAACAGCGAGATCGGCGGGAAGATGACCAGGATTGCCGTGCGCACGAGGTCGGTGATGACGAACGGCGTGACCCCGCGATAGGTCGCGGAGATCGGCGTATCCTTCGCCATCGAATTGATGACGAACAGGTTCATGCCGACCGGCGGCGTGATCAGCCCGACCTCCACCACGATCAGGACGATGATGCCGAACCAGATCGCGAACTCCTCCGGATTGAGCCCGTAGTCGAGTGCGCTGACGATCGGGAAGAAGATCGGGATGGTCAGCAGGATCATGGAAAGCGAGTCCATCACGCAGCCGAGCAGCAGGTAGAGGATGAGGATCACCGTGAGCACGATCCACGGGTTGAAGCCCGATTCCACGATCATCGCGGCGATCTCCTGCGGCACCTGCGACAGGGCCAGGAAGCCGTTGTAGATCGACGCGCCGAACACGATGAAGAAGATCATCGCGGTCGCGACCGCCGTCGCCAGCACCGAATCGATGAAGGTCCGCCAGGTGAGACCGCCGTTCACGAGCGCGATGATGCCGGTGCCGGCCGCGCCGATGGCCGCTCCCTCGGTCGGCGTGAACCAGCCGAAATAGATGCCGCCCACGACCAGGAAGAAGACCATCAGCACCGGCCATACGTCGAACAGCGCCTTGAAACGCTCGAGATACGGCGCGCGCGGGCTGCTACCGGCGGAGGCTGGATAGAGGCGGACATAGATCGAGATCGCGATCATGTAACCGATCGCCGCCAAGACGCCCGGCACGAAGGCCGACAGGAACAGCTTGGCGATGTTCTGTTCGGCGAGGATCGCATAGATCACCAGCACGACGGACGGCGGAATGAGGATGCCGAGCGTGCCGCCGGCCGCCAGCGTGCCGGTCGCCAGTGCACCCGAATAGCCGTAACGCCGCAGTTCCGGCAGTGCGACTTGCGCCATCGTCGCCGCCGTCGCCAGCGAGGAGCCGCAAATGGCGCCGAAACCGGCGCAGGCGCCGATCGCCGCCATGGCAACGCCGCCCTTGCGGTGGCCGAGCCAGGTGTTGGCGGCGCGGAAGAGCGACTGCGACATGCCGCCCAGTCCCGCGAACTGCCCCATCAACAGGAACAGCGGGATGATGGAGAGCGAATGGCTGGAGAAGGTCGAGTAGGTCTCCGCCTTCAGCTTCGCCAGGATCGGGTTCCAGGTGCCGAGCACCAGCCATGTTCCCACCATGCCGCACAGGAGCATGGCAAGGCCGATCGGCAACCGCAGGAAGATGAGGATCAGCAGGATCGGGAACGAGGCGATGCCGATTTCGAGACTGGTCAATGCATGCCCCCCTGTGTCGGCGCGAAGAAGGACCGGCCGGTGCGGACCTCCTGCAGGCGTATCAAGGTCATGTAGAGGGAGACGACCACCACCACCGCCGCGCCGACCATTGCGGCCGCGAACCCCCACCAGACCGGATACTGCAGGATGAAGGTGGTCTCGCCGTAGCGGATCTTGTCCATCATGCCGACCCATAGCCTCCAGGCGATGACGATGAAGACGATCGACATCAGCGTCTCGGAGACCAGGTCGATCCAGCGGTTGGCGCCGTCCGGCAGATAGCTGGTGAAGAGGTCCACCGTCGCGTGGCCGCGGTTGAGCTGGCACCAGGGCAGGAAGGCGAACACGGCGAAACCGGTGCCTGCCTCGACGAGTTCGAAGTCACCCGGGATCGGCCCCAGCCCGGCCCAGATCATCGAGCGGCCCGTGATACTGACGACGGTCATGACAGTGATCATCACGAGCACGATGCCGCCGAGGATCGCCATGAGACGCGCCAAGTTGCTGACGAACCCGTGCAAGTTCATGCGAGGCCTCCCCACCCTTCTTCTTGGTCGCGCACGCTAGCTTCTGACCGTTCGCCGGACAAGCGCATTCGCGGCATTTTTGCTATGAACGATAACAATTTTCCGCATGGACCGACTCTGGATGCCACGGGAAAGTTTGTCATGCAACGACAGGCCCTGCCAACAGGCCGTGGCCCGCATCTTCCCGGCTCCTGTGCGGCCGGGTCATGGTTCGGGGCAGGCATTGCTGCCTGCCCCGGTGACCGGAAGCCGTCGCTGCGACTTACTGGTTGGTGTACTTGTCGATGAGCGCGCGCGCCTCGTCGATCAGCGCCTGACCATCGATGCCCTTGGCTTCCATCTCCTTGACCCAGTTGGCGTAGACCGGCTGGGCGGCTTCGCGCCAGCGGGCGACTTCCGCCTCGTCGAGGGTGATGATGTTGTTGCCGTGATCGACGGCAAGCTGGCGGGCCGGTCCGTCGGCGCTTGCCTGGGTGCTACCGGCGAAGGCGGAGAATTCCTGGCCGGAATTGTCGTCGATGACTTTCTTCAGGTCGTCCGGAAGACCCTCGTAGCGGTCCTTGTTCATAGCCAGCACGAAGGCCGTGGTATAGAGCGCGTGGTCACCGCCGAACTCGGTGTGGTTGTTGACGAGTTCCGGCACCTTGAGCGCGGTCGTGACTTCCCAAGGGATGACGGCGCCGTCGATCACGCCCTTCGAGAGTGCTTCCGTCACCGCCGGTACCGGCAGGCCGACAGCCGTGGCGCCGAGTTCGCCCAGAAGCCCGGTGATGATGCGGGTCGGCGCGCGCAGCTTCAGGCCGTTCATGTCCTCGAGTTTGGCGACCGGGGTCTTGGAGTGGATCATGCCCGGTCCGTGCACCCAGGTGCCGACGATGTGGACGTCCTGGAAATCGGTGTCCTTCATCTCCTTTTCGAAGAGGTCCCAGTAGGCGCGCGAAGTCGCGCCGGCATTGGTCATCATGAAGGGCAGCTCGAACACCTCGACGCGCGGAAAGCGGCCCGGCGTATAACCGACGACGGTCCAGACGACGTCGACGGTGCCGTCGATCGCCTGATCCATCAGCTGCGGCGGCGTGCCACCGAGCTGCATGGAGGGGTAGCGCTCGACCTTGATGCGGCCGTTGGAGTCCGCCTCGACGTCGTCGGCCCACTTGTCGAGCACCAGCTTCGGCACATTTGCCTGCGCCGGCAGGAATTGGTGCAGCCGCAGCGTCACCTCCTGAGCGACGCCCACGGCCGTGCTCGAAAGCCACGATGCGGCGGCGACGGCGCCGGCAAGCGCCAGCGACTTGATGGATAGGGTCTTCATTCTAGTCCTCCCATTGATCAGCGATCTCGACCGGAGCGAGTATCAGCGAAAACCGGCAAGCGGTCGAGCATATCCTGATGCAAATACGCGTAACAATGAAGCGGCAGGCGCGCTTTTTCTCGTAACATGAAGCCAAGGGACGACGGATCGGCCCGGCTGGGTGGATCAGACCGGCAGTCCGCCGTTTTCCTTCAGCGTCTCCAGCACGATAGCGGTCTTGACGTGCTGAACCGATTCGTGCGGCAGAAGCACGCCGTTGACGAACTCGGACAGCGACTTCAAGTCGGGCGTGACCACCTTCACCACGTAGTCCATTTCCCCGGTAAGGGCATGCGCCTCCTGCACCTCCGGCAGCCGCGAAAGCAGATCGGCAAAGCGGCGGGCATTGTCGCGGTTGTGCGTGGCGAGCGTGACCGAGATGATGTTGACCAGCGGAAAGCCCATCTTCTCCCGGTCGAGCACCGCCTTGTAGCCCCGGATGTAGCCTTCCTCCTCGAGCCGGAGGCGCCGCCGCGAACATTGCGAGGGCGAAAGGTTCACGCGTTCGCTCAGATCATTGTTGGTCAGCCGCGCATCGTCCTGCAACAAGGACAGTATCTTGCGGTCGAACTGATCCATCCCGTCACTCCCGTGCGTCCAGACGATCGTTCATGCACATATCGTGTACGAAGAGGACATGATCCCGGATGCTTTGCAAGCCCCTTGCATCCGAAATGGCGTAGGATGCGTTGACATTCATTGCCGCCACGGCGGCCACGGAACAGGAGGCTGACCATGGGTCCTTTCCCGCACGACGCACCCCCCGCCAAAATCTCCGACCAGAACCCCGCCGGCACGGACGGGTTCGAGTTCGTCGAGTTCGCTCATCCCGAACCGGCGAAGCTTTCGGAACTGTTCCAGCGCATGGGCTACATCCGGGTCGCGAAGCATCGCACCAAGGACATCACCGTCTGGCGCCAGGGCGACATTAACTACGTGGTCAACGCCGAGCCCGGCTCCCACGCCATGCGGTTCGTGGACGAACACGGCCCCTGCGCGCCATCGATGGCATGGCGCGTGGTCGATGCGAAGCATGCCTTCGAGCACGCGGTGTCGAAGGGCGCGGAACCCTACGACGGCGACGACAAGGCGCTTGACGTGCCGGCGATCGTCGGCATCGGCGGATCGCTGCTCTATTTCGTCGACAGGTACGGCGACAAGGGCTCGGCCTACGACGCGGAGTTCGAGTGGCTCGGCGCGCGCGATCCGAAGCCGGAAGGCGTCGGCTTCTATTTCCTCGACCACCTGACCCACAACGTCTATCGCGGCAACATGGACAAGTGGTGGGCCTTCTACCGCGAGCTCTTCGGCTTCAGCCAGATCCACTATTTCGACATCGACGGCCGCATCACGGGGCTCGTCAGCCGCGCCATCACCTCGCCCTGCGGCAAGATCCGCATCCCGCTCAACGAGTCCAAGGACGACACGAGCCAGATCGAGGAATACCTTAAGAAGTACAAGGGCGAAGGCATCCAGCACATCGCGGTGGGCACCGACGGCATCTACGAAGCCACCGACAAGCTGGCCGCGAACGGGCTGAAGTTCATGCCGGGTCCGCCCGAAACGTACTACGAGATGTCGAAGGAGCGCGTGCAGGGCCACGACGAGCCGATCGACAAGATGAAGAAGCACGGCATCCTGATCGACGGCGAAGGCGTGGTGAACGGCGGCATGACGAAGATCCTTCTGCAGATCTTCTCAAAGACCGTCATCGGTCCGATCTTCTTCGAATTCATCCAGCGGAAGGGCGACGAAGGCTTCGGCGAGGGCAATTTCCGCGCGCTGTTCGAGTCCATCGAGGAAGACCAGATCCGTCGCGGCGTGATCAGCAAGGAAGCGGCGGAGTAGGTCGGGAGACAGCCGGCCGATACCACAAAGCGCGTCTGCGGCCTGCCATGGCTCCCGGGAAAAATTTGCGCGCTTCGGAAATATGACCTATATTCGGGTCATAATCTGGAGCATGCAATGAATATCCCCGTTGCCGAAGCGAAAGCCAGATTCTCGGAACTCGTGAAGCGGGCTCAGGCCGGCGAGGAGATCGTCGTCACCCGCCACGGCAAGCCAGTGGCCCGCGTGGTGCCGGCGGCGGTTGAGGACGAGCTTCCACGTATTGGAGCGTTGAAGGGGCTGATACGGATAGCGGACGATTTCGACGCGCCGCTCGAGGAGTTTGCCGAGTACATGAAGTGAGCGAGGCATATCTCGCGGACACACATATCCTTCTCTGGTCGCTGGCAGACGACCCGCGATTGAACGACGTCCATCGGGCGATCCTCGGCTCCCACGCCGTCGTCTATGCCAGCGCGGCGAGCGTCTGGGAGATTTCGATCAAGAAGGCGCTCGGCAAGCTTGAGGCGCCCGACAATCTTCCGGACCTGCTTCCGCGGATGCGCTTCAGGCCGCTGCCGATATCGATCGAGCACGCAGCCGCAGTCGCGCGGCTTCCGCGATTTCACGGAGATCCGTTCGACCGGCTTCTGGTTGCACAAGCAAGGTTGGAAGACCTGACGCTGCTTACCGTCGACACGCTCCTCGCATCCTATGACGTGCGTACCGCGTAACGTTGGGATGGTTGCAAAACCGGTCCTATGGTCGTTGCAGCACGGCAGTATTCAATTCCTCAAACCCCAGCCGCTGCATCTCCTCCCGCCTGAGCGGCGCATCGAAATCGAGCAGGAACTCGTCCAGTTGCGGCGGCTCGACCGACGTTCCGGCGAGCATCGCATGCACCTGGCCGCGGTGGTGGATGTCGTGGAGGAAGAGATGCGCGAGCAAGTCGCCGATCCGCTCGGGAAAGCGACCGGCCTCGCCCCTGTCGGTGACGACGCGGCGCGCCATGTCGTCTTCCGACAAGCCATCGCAGAACGCGATCAATTCCTCATCCCAGTGGCGCTGGGCGGCTTCGAGCGCTGCGACCTCGTCGTATGGTATGAACTGCTGAAAGGCGGCTGGGCCGATGCCGCCCTGCTTCAACGCGTCGAGATAATAGAGATCGACCGCGAGGATGTGGTTCAATGTCTCGGCGATCGACGGGAAGAAACTCGTGCGCGGCGCCTCGAATTCTCCCGGCCGCAGCGACAGCACCGCTCGATAAAGCCGGTCGTTGGACCAGCGGTTGTTGCGAGCCATGCGGCATAGATGCGCTGCGAGCGACATGGCTCAGCCGGGCAGGAAGACCAGAACGACCAGGGCGAACAGCACGAAGCCTGCGAGATTCGCTGCCAGCAGCATGTTCATGCGGCGGCGCAGCCGCTGCGTCTCGTCGTCTCTGGCCACGCGCCAGTTCGTGACCGTGAATGGCATCGCCGCGTAGCGCGGCAATCCCGTCTCGTTGCGCAGGGCCGAAGAGCGCTGCTCGATCCGGTAGCTAAGGCGGATCGCCTGGATGAAGGCGGCGAGCATAGCCACCGCCCAGACAACCGATCCGATGTAGAACCATCCCCCGACCGCCATCGCCCATTCTCCCTGTCCGTCCGGCGCCAGACTGGCAGGCCCGCGCGTCGGCGGCAAGCCGGCGACCGTCCGGTCAGCGCTCGTACTTCTTCACCGTCTGCTCGATCGCGCCGAAGATCGAGTGCCCGGCCTTGTCCTTCATCTCGATGCGAACCGTATCGCCGAACCGCATGAATGGAGTCACCGGCTTGCCGGTGTCGATCGTCTCGATCGTGCGAATCTCGGCGATGCAGGAATAGCCGGCGCCGCCCTGCTCGATCGGTTTGCCGGGGCCGCCGTCGAGCTTGTTCGAAACCGTGCCGGAACCGATGATCGCTCCGGCGGAAAGCGGGCGCGTCCTGGCGGCATGGGCGATGAGGGTCGGGAAATCGAACGTCATGTCGACGCCCGCGTCCGCACGGCCGAAGGGTTTTCCGTTGAAGTCGACCATCAGCGGCAGGTGCAGCTTTCCGCCGTCCCAGGCGTCGCCGAGTTCGTCGGGCGTGACGGCGACCGGAGAGAAGGCCGAGGACGGCTTGGACTGGAAGAAGCCGAAACCTTTGCCGAGCTCCGCCGGGATCAGTCCGCGCAGCGAAACGTCGTTGACCAGCACGACCAGCCGGATCGCCGCGCGCGCCTCCTCGATACCGGCTCCCATGGGTACGTCGTCGACGATCACGGCGACCTCACCCTCCATGTCGATGCCCCAGGCCTCATCGGCCATCAGGATCGGGTCACGAGGCGCCAGGAAGCTGTCGGAGCCGCCCTGGTACATCAGCGGGTCGGACCAGAAGCTGTCGGGCATTTCGGCATTGCGCGCCTTACGCACGAGTTCGACGTGGTTGACGTAGGCCGAACCGTCTGCCCACTGGTAGGCGCGCGGCAGCGGCGACAGCACGTCGTGCTCGTGGAAACGCTCGAAGGGGACCGCGCCGTGCTCAAGGCTCTCGGCCAGCGCTTCCAGATGCGCTGAGATGCGCTTCCAGTCGTCGAGAGCGGCCTGTAGCGTCGGCGCGAGAAAGGACGCGTCCGTACAGCGGGTGAGATCGCGGGAGGCGACCACCAGTCGTCCGTCGCGTTTTCCGTTCCTGATCGTCGCTAGCTTCAAGGTCTGCGCTCCCTCGGCTTCAAGGCCCGTTTGACGGGTCCCGTATTTCGTTGCATCCGTAACCGTCGAGAATGTAACCATCGAGCGGAACGGCGATGATCGCGGAGAAGGAGCACGGCGCAAACCGCGCGGCAAGCCTGGAACTGGAGAATTTTCTTCCCTATCGGCTGAACCGGCTGGCCGATGCGGTGAGCCGGGAGTTCCAGAAAATCTACAAGGATCGCTACGGCCTGACGCGTCCCGAATGGCGCCTTCTCGCCACGCTGGGTCAATACGGCACCATGACGGCGACCGACATCGGTAGCCATTCCGCCATGCACAAGACCAAGGTGAGCCGCGCCGTCTCGGCGCTGGAGAAGCGCAACTGGCTGGCGCGCGAGACGGACCGGATCGACCGCCGCATCGAGCGGCTCAGCCTGACGAAGATCGGCAACCGGACGTATCGCGAACTCGTGCCGCTGGCGCGCGCGTTCGAGTCAGACTTGCTTTCAGGGCTGGAGCCGTCCGACAGGCAGTCTTTGCTTGCGGGGCTGGATGCACTCGAGCGCGGCCTCGCGGGTTGAAAACGACCAGTGCCACCATCGCGTCGGCGATGTCTCACCAGTCCAGCACCACCTTGCCCGAATTGCCGCTCTTCATGGCCTCGAAACCGTCGATGTAGTCGTCCACGCCCAACCGATGCGTGATAAGGCCGGAGACGTCGAGCGGACCCTGTACCAGCGCGATCATCTTGTACCAGGTCTCGAACATCTCGCGACCGTAGATGCCTTTCAGGGTCAGCATCTTGAAGATGACCTTGTTCCAGTCGATCTCGAAGCCGGTTGGTGCGATGCCGAGGATGGCGATCTTGCCACCATTGTTCATCGTGTCGATCATGTCGCGAAACGCCGCCGCGGAGCCCGACATTTCGAGCCCGACGTCGAAGCCCTCACGCATGCCCTCCTCGGCCATCACGTCGGCGAGCTTTTCCCGCGATGCGTCGACCACGTGATGGATGCCGAGCTTGCGGGCGAGCGCCAGCCGGGTCGGGTTGATGTCTGTGATGACGACCTTGCGCGCACCGACGGCCTGCGCCACCAGCGCGCCCATGATGCCGATCGGCCCGGCGCCGGTGACAAGCACGTCCTCGCCGACGAGATCGAAGGAAAGCGCGGTGTGGACCGCGTTGCCGAGCGGGTCGAAGATCGCCGCGACCTCGTCGGGAATATCGTCGGGGATCGGCACGACGTTGTGCTGCGGCAGGCAGAGATACTCGGCGAAGGCGCCAGGCCGCTGCACGCCGACGCCGAGCGTATTGCGGCACAGATGCCCCCTGCCCGCCCGGCAGTTTCGGCAATGCCCGCACACGATGTGCCCCTCGCCCGAGACGCGTTGCCCGACCCTGTATTCGGTGACCGCCGAACCGAAATCCGCGACCGTGCCGACGAATTCGTGGCCGGTGACCATCGGCACCGGTACGGTCTTTCGCGCCCACTGGTCCCAGTTGTAGATATGGACGTCGGTGCCGCAGATTGCGGTCTTCTTCACCTTGATCAGGACGTCGTTGGGTCCGATCTCGGGGACCGGAACGTTCTCCATCCAGATGCCGGGTTCGGATCGGGCTTTGACGAGGGCGCGCATCATGTTGGACACGGAGAGGCTCCAGGGATGGGGTCGCTTCGAATCAATTCGGATCGGAAAAAACGTCGAGACTGAACATCATCGTCGCACCTTGAAGACGATCGACTGCACAGATCGAATGCAAATAGAAGCACTGGCGTCGGTCATCGTCCTCATCTTTCCAGAGGTTCCTCACCGAGACTTCTACAGCCTCCCTATCCGTTTCATCTATCCCTTCACCGCAAAACCAACACTGTACGCCTAACGTCAAGATACCACCCCCAGTTCTCTCCCCACCTCGCCGAACGCCTCCACCGCCCGGTCAATGTCGTCGGCACTGTGCGCCGCCGACATCTGCGTCCTGATCCGCGCTTGCCCTTTCGGCACCACGGGAAACGAGAACCCGACGACGTAGATGCCGCGTTCCAGCATCTTTTCCGCCATCGCACCGGCAAGGGCGGCGTCGCCGATCATCACCGGGATGATGGGGTGATCGGCGCCGGCAAGGCGGAAGCCGAGTTTCGCCATCGAGGAACGGAAGCGTTCGGCGTTAGCGGTCAGCTTGGCCCGCAAGGCGTCGCCATACTCGACGATGTCGAACACCTTCAGAGAGGCCACCGCGATGGCCGGCATCAGCGTGTTGGAGAACAAGTAAGGCCGCGAGTGCTGGCGCAGCCAGTCGACCACCTCTCGCCGGCCTGCCGTGTAGCCGCCGGACGCGCCGCCCAGCGCCTTGCCCAGCGTGCCCGTGATGATGTCGACGCGGCCTTCGACCCCGCAATGCTCGGCCGATCCGCGGCCATGCTTGCCGACAAAGCCCACCGCATGGCTGTCGTCCACCATCACCATCGCACTGTATTTTTCCGCCAGGTCGCAGACGCCGGCGAGATTGGCGATGATGCCATCCATGGAAAAGACGCCGTCGGTCGCGATCATCTTGAATCGGCAGCCCTCGGCCTTCTTCAGTTCCTCTTCCAGCGCGGCCATGTCATTGTTGGCGTAGCGGAACCGCTTGGCCTTGGAGAGCCGCACGCCGTCGATGATCGAGGCATGGTTGAGCGCGTCGGAGATCACCGCGTCTTCTTCACCGAGCAGCGTTTCGAACAATCCGCCATTGGCGTCGAAGCAGGAGGAGTAGAGGATCGAATCCTCGAAGCCGAGGAAGGAGGCGATCCTGGCCTCGAGCTGCTTGTGCTCCTCCTGCGTTCCACAGATGAAGCGCACCGATGCCATCCCGTAGCCGTAGCGGTCGAGGCCCGCCTTGGCGGCGCCGCGCAGCTCGTCTGAATCGGCCAGTCCGAGATAGTTGTTGGCGCAGAAATTCAGCACCTTGCGCCCGCCGGCAACCGCGATTTCGGCCGACTGCATCGAGGTGATGACGCGCTCGGACTTGTAGAGCCCGGCCTCGCGCAGTTCGGAGAGTTCGTCCTCGAGATGGTTGAGGAATGCCTTGGTCATCGCGTACCTCCTGCGGTCTTGTCGCGCATAAAGAGAGAGCAGACAATGGAGGATACTTTGTCCCCGCTGCTGCCGGTTCCGGCCGGCTGAAAACGGCGGCGGCCAAACCTAAGCAAAAAATTAGGATTGCCCGAATAGCTTTGGCCGACAGCCACAGAGGAGACGGGGCCGCGGTGATCGCAGGATCGGCCGAAAAGGAGGAACAGGACGCGATTTTGTCGATGCGAATGGATGCCATGCTCCATTCGTCGCCGGCATCGTTCCTGAGCGTCGTCGGCGGAATATTCGCCGTTTATGCCTATTGGTCGCCATCGACAGCGCCCGCCCTGCTCGTTTGGCTGACCTGCATCGTGGCGATCTCGCTGACGAACCTGGGAGCGACCATCCTGTATGCCCGTCGCTATCCCTCGGCATGGACCGCCCAAACCTGGGCTCGGTTCGAGAACATCATGCATCTCCTGTCCGGCATCAGCTGGGGCCTGGGCGGCGGCTGGATGTTGAGCTTCGCGGATGAGCACCAGGCTGTGCTGACGCTTGCGATCGGCCTGGCGGCGGTCACCGTCTCTATACCATCCGTTGTGCATCTGCCCGCATACAACCTTTTCCACCTGCCGATCTTCTGGTCCTACGCGATCGGACTCGTCTTCAGCTCGCTGCAGTTCAATTGGCTGATCGCCAGCGGCTTTTTCCTCCTCGGTCCCTTCGGGATCATGATCGGGCGAGTGCTCGGAGACCAGATCTCCACTGCGCTGCGGCTCTCCCTGGAGAACAAGCAGCTTGCCCAGCGTCTGGAAGAACGCAGTGCCGAACTGGAAGCCGCGAACCGCGAACTCGAGATCGAAAGCCACACCGACCCGCTGACCGGCGTCGCCAACCGCCGACGGTTGATGAATTTCGCTCGTGCCGTGCGTGGACGCTGCGCGGTGATGATCGTCGATATCGATCACTTCAAATCCTACAATGACAGCTTCGGTCATGTCGCAGGCGACGCCTGTCTCGCGGCAGTGGCCGAGACCCTGGATCGAAGCATCCGGCCCAACCAGGATCTCGCCGCGCGCCTCGGTGGCGAGGAGTTCGCCGTGGTACTGGTGGATGTGAGCGCTGAGGCCGCGGCGGAGCAGGCCGAAGCGATACGCGCCAACGTCGAGGCACTTCAGGCAACGCATAGGGACCGTGTCAGGCGACAGGTCACCGTGAGCGTCGGCCTGTCGACGCGCGACGCAAATCAGCAGAAGCCCCTGTCCGTCCTGATGGAAGAAGCGGATGCCGCCGTGTATCGCGCCAAGGCGGCCGGGCGAAACCGGGTCTGCCTGCACGAGACCCCGGGCCAGCGGCACGTGGCCTGAAGACGCGGCGACCGGCGCGACACCGTGCCGGCCCATTGGAACAGCGAACCGGTGATTGCCGCTATATGCCCGGCTACCCCGTGCCCGCGGCCATCTCTTTCGGATCACCATTTCCCCAGCGCCACGAGAATCGAATTTGTCCGTCGGTGAAACTTCCACGCCGGCCCTCCCGTATCTCTGACCGCAAACAGAAACGGAGGTAATCCATGTACCGCATTCTCTCCACGGCCGCAGCGCTCGTGGTCACCGTCTCCGCCGCTCAGGCCATGTCGAACCCGGCCGTCATGGTCTCCGACCAGGACGTTTCCTCCGGCACGGTCAGTGCCGACAAGATCACTGCAGAGAACAACGGCTGGCTCGTGGTCCACCGCACCGATGCCGACATGAAGCCCGGGCCGGTCGTCGGTTACGCACCGCTCAAGGCCGGCGACAACATGGACGTCTCGGCCATCCTCCAGGAGGAAGTGAAGTCCGGCGAGATGCTGATGCTGATGGTGCACGGCGAGGCCGGCGGCATGAAGACCGGCGTGTTCGAATACACGCTCGGCGCCAAGGAAGACGGACCAATCCGCGTCGACGACAAGCTCGTCATGACTGTCATCACCGCGCAATAGCATAGCCGCCGGCTCCGGCCGGAGACGTCACGCGATATCCGGCGTCATCAAGAACGCCGCCGCCGGAAACGCCTCCCCAATGGCGGTTCCGGCCACTCTAACGACCGCTTCGCCTTGGGCGGGGCGGTCGCCTTTTGGAAGGTGCCTCAGAAGAACGCCTGGATTCCCGTCTGCGCCCGTCCGAGGATCAGCGCGTGGACGTCGTGCGCGCCTTCGTAGGTGTTGACCGTCTCCAGGTTCTGCGCGTGGCGCATCACATGATAGCCGATCTGGATGCCGTTGCCGCCGTGCATGTCGCGGGCCTGGCGGGCGATGTCGAGCGCCTTGCCGCAATTGTTGCGCTTCACGATCGAGATCATCTCGGGCGCCATCTTGCCTTCGTCCATCAGCCGCCCGACCCGCAGCGAGCCCTGCAGACCGAGCGCGATGTCGGTCTGCATGTCGGCGAGCTTCTTCTGGAAGAGCTGCGTGGCGGCGAGCGGCTTGCCGAACTGCTTGCGGTCGAGCCCGTACTGGCGCGCCCGGAACCAGCAATCCTCCGCCGCGCCGAGTGAGCCCCACGAGATGCCGTAGCGGGCGCGGTTCAGGCAGCCGAACGGACCCTTGAGGCCGGACACGTTGGGCAGCAAAGCGTCCTCGCCGACCTCGACGTTCTCCATGACCACTTCGCCGGTGATCGAGGCGCGGAGCGACAACTTGCCGCCGATCTTCGGCGCCGACAGGCCTTTCATGCCCTTTTCGAGCACGAAACCGCGGATCTGGTTGTCGTGCGCCGCCGACTTTGCCCACACCACGAAGACGTCGGCGATCGGCGCGTTCGATATCCACATCTTGGAGCCGGAAATGCGATAGCCGCTGTCGGTCTTTTCCGCCCGCGTTTTCATGCCGCCCGGATCCGATCCCGCGTCCGGCTCGGTAAGTCCGAAACAGCCGATGAACTCGCCCGAGGCGAGCTTGGGCAGGTATTTCCGGCGCTGCTCCTCGGAGCCGTAGGCGTGGATCGGATACATGACCAGCGACGACTGCACGCTCATCATGGAGCGATAGCCGCTGTCGACGCGTTCCACTTCGCGCGCGACCAGCCCGTAGGTGACGTAGTTGGCGCCGATCCCGCCATACTCCTCCGGGATGGTGACGCCGAGCAGACCCGCCTCTCCCATCTCCCGGAAGATCGCCGGATCGGTGGTCTCGTTCATGTAGGCGTCCTCGACGCGCGGCGCGAGCTTGTCTGCCGCGAATGCGGCCGCGGCGTCGCGGATCATGCGCTCGTCTTCCGACAGCTGGTCCTCCAGCAGGAAGGGATCGTTCCACACGAAACTGGCAGCCGTGGTTTTCGCCGGGTTCTGTATGTTCATTGTCGTTTCCGCCGTTTGCCTTGCGATGCGGCCTTTCTAGTGCCTTTCGCCATCGGATGGAAACCGGGAAAAATGTGTTGCGCGGCGAACCGGTGTCTGCGCCGCTAATGGTTTCCTAACCACCCGACAGATTTCCGCCGGACTCGACCGGTGGCACACCTACCAATTAACACTCGGATTCTATTCTTACCCTGGGGAACGACAGCCGTTCGCAGGGGACCACGGGGCGCAATGTTCAGACTGCCGAGCTTCAGGGCCGGGACAGGGAAGCCGGTCACGCTCATCACTTTCGCCTACTGGGTCGCACTTCTCATCATCGCTGTGATGCTGGCCGGATCCTTCATGCTCCTGCAGCAAATGCTGGCGGCCCAACAGCGAAATGAGCGGATTATTGGCCTGGCCGGCGCGCAGCGCGCCCTTTCACAGCGGGTGGTGTTCCTGGCGAACGCGGCGGGCACCGCTCCAGCGATCCGCCAGGCCCAGCTGGTCGAGGCGCTCGGGCAGGCGACGGCGGAATTCGAGGCCAATTACGACGACTTGCTGGACCAGCTCGACGCCGATCCCTTCTCGAAGGCCCGCAACGATCCGGCCACCGTCGATAGCGTCCTGTTTTCCGCGCCCTACCATCTCGACTACTTCTCCGGCAGCCTGGCGGCGAACGGATGGCGCGTCGCGTCTGCCCTCAAGACCGAATTGCATCCGAACGCGGGCGTCGTCGGATATCTGGCCGGCAAGGAACGCGCGAAGCTGGACGACGTCGTGGCGACGGCAACGATGGATGGCTACGCCGCGCTCGGCGAGCGGCTTTCCGCAACAGGACGCGAACGCCTGTCCGCCTTGCTCCATCTGCACCGGATCCTCTTCTTCGCGACCCTGGCGGTGATGCTGCTCATCGCGGTCTTCATCTTTCGCCCGATGGCCGGGATGATCGGCCGGCGCACGGATCAGCTCGTCGAGGCGCGCAATGCCATGGCCTACAACGCCATCCACGACGAACTGACCGGCCTCTACAACCGATCTTTCCTGAAGTATCGCTTCGACAAGTTCATCGAAAACGCGGCCGCGCGCGGCGGCGGCATGGCGGTCATCCAGTTCGATCTCGACCGCTTCAAGCAGATCAACGACACGCTGGGGCATGCGGCCGGCGACCATGTCCTCGCCATCACCGCCACGCGGATGCGCGAGGCGAGCCGCAAGCGGGATATCGCCGTAAGACTTGGCGGCGACGAATTCGTCCTGGTTTCCAACCGTTGCGACGACGACGGCGAGATTGCCGCCCTCGCCGAAAGTGTCCTGCGGGCGATCAACCGGCCGATCGACTACGAGGGGACGACGATCAGTCCCGGCGCCAGCGCCGGCATCGCGGTCTACCCGCGGGATGGCGAGCGCGGCTCCGATCTCCTGATGCACGCAGACGTCGCGCTTTACTCGGCCAAGAAATCCGGCGGCGGCACCTTCTCGTTCTTCACCGACGACCTGCGGCGCGAGATCGCCGCACGCCTCGATATCGAGCAGCAGATGGTCCTCGCCATCGCCAGCCAGGACTTCACCGTCTGCTTCCAGCCGCAGGTCTCGCTGTCGGACGGCAGAGTAACCGGTCTCGAGGCCCTCGTTCGCTGGCTGCCGCCGGACGGAAAGTTCATCCCGCCCTCGGTCTTCGTACCGATTGCGGAAAAGTGCGGGCTGATGCCGGCCATCGGGCGCATCGTGTTCAGGAAGGCCATCGCGGCGGCGGCAGATTGGCATCGGGAGGGGCTCGAGTTCGGACGCCTCGCCCTCAACGCCTCGAGCAGCGAGCTCGCCCAGCCCGATTTCGCCGGCTTCCTCTTCAAGACCCTGAAAGCCGAAGGACTTCCCCCGCAGCGGCTGGCACTCGAAATCGTCGAATCGGTGATGCTGGACGACGAGAAGACCGGTATCGCAGCAACGCTCCGCACGGTACGGAAAGAGGGGATCGCGCTCGAACTCGACGATTTCGGCACCGGCTATGCCTCCCTGACCCACGTCGACCCTCGGGAGATCGACCGACTGAAGATCGACCGGCGCTTCGTGCACAACATCGACAGCAATTCGCATCATGCGCAGATCGTCCGCGCGGTGACCGACCTGGCGCGCGGGCTGGGCATAGGCATCATCGCGGAGGGCGCCGAAACCGAAACCGAGCTTTCGCTGCTGGCCGGCATCGGCTGCGACCAGGTCCAGGGCTACGCCGTTTCCTTCCCGATGCCTTCCGACAACATGCGCGAATGGCTGGCGACCCGGAAGGTCGGGAACCGGAATACCGTTCCTACCGAGGAACCCGAAGCGTCACGAAACCAAGCCGCCTGAAGCCTTCACGGTACAATGCGGCCGCCGCCCTTCTGGCGGCGGTCGAATCCGGCTAGACTCGGCGGATGACCATTCGTCAGCTTTCCGAGACCGTCATCAACCAGATCGCCGCGGGCGAAGTGATCGAGCGCCCGGCAAGCGTGGTGAAGGAACTGGTCGAGAATGCGCTGGACGCGGGCGCGACGCGCGTCGAGATCGTGACGGCCGGCGGCGGGCTGAACCTCATCCGCGTGGTCGACGACGGATCGGGCATAGCCGCGTCCGACCTGCCGCTCGCCGTCGCGCGCCACTGCACTTCCAAGCTCTCGGACGACATTCACGACATCCGCTCGCTCGGCTTCCGCGGCGAGGCGCTGCCATCCATCGGTTCGGTGGCGCGGCTCACGATCCGCTCGCGCACCGCCGACGCGACCGAAGCGATGGAGATAGTCGTGGAGGGCGGCCGGATCGCCGGCCCCCGTCCCGCCGCCGCCAATGCCGGCACGCAGGTAGAGGTGCGCGATCTCTTCTTCGCCACGCCCGCGCGGCTCAAGTTCATGAAAGGCGAACGGGCGGAAAGCACGGCGATCTCGGACGTGGTCAAGCGCATCGCCGTTGCCTTCCCGACCGTGCGCTTCACGTTGACAGGGGCCGACCGCACGCGGCTCGAGCTTGCCGCCGAAGCCGACGACGAAGTTGGGCGCCTGCACCGCCTGGCCAAGGTTCTCGGCGACGAGTTCCCGAAGAACGCGCTGGCGATCGATGCAATGCGCGAGGGCGTGCGGCTGACGGGGCAGGTCTCCATCCCCTCCTTCACCCGCGCGAACGCCCTGCAGCAGTACGCCTACGTCAATGGCCGTCCTGTACGCGACCGGCAGATCGCCGCCGCGATTCGCGCCGCCTATGCCGACGTCCTGCCGCGCGACCGGCATGCGCTCGCGGCCCTGTTCTTCTCGCTCGATCCGGCGCTGGTCGACGTCAATGTCCACCCGGCCAAGGCCGACGTGCGTTTCCGCGATCCGGGCCTCGTGCGCGGCCTGGTGATCGGTTCGATCCGGCAGGCGCTGGCAAATGCGGGGATGCGTCCCGCCACGTCCGGTACGGCGGGCATGCTCGCGGCCTTCCGGACCGGCGGTACACCGGCGGGCCGTGACGGTACAGAGACTTTCCACCGCAGTTTCGACACCAGTCGGTTCTGGCCCTCCGGCTCCTACGACATCGCGCGGTCTCCGAGCCGTCCGCTGGCCAACGGCTTTGGTGAAACCAGGCAAGCCGTCTTCGAACATGCGACCTTGCCGAGCGCCGATGCGCGGGCCGACGTCATCGACGCGCCGGAGGAACTGCGCCGCACCCCGCTGGGCGCTGCGCGGGCCCAGGTGCACGAGAACTACATCGTCGCCCAGACCGAGGATTCGCTCGTCATCGTCGACCAGCATGCGGCCCACGAACGCCTGGTCTACGAGGCATTGAAAGAGGCGATCCACTCGCGGCCCCTCCCCGCCCAGATGCTGCTGCTGCCGGAGATCGTCGACCTGCCGGAGGAGGATGCGGAGCGCCTTGCCTCGCACGCGGAGACGCTTGCCCGCTTCGGGCTTGGGCTGGAGCGGTTCGGACCGGGCGCGGTGGCGGTGCGCGAGACACCGGCCATGCTCGGCGAGACGAACGTCCAGGCACTCGTGCGCGACCTCGCCGACGAGATCGCCGAGACTGACACCGCCGAGACGCTGAAGCGGCGGCTCGACCAGATCGCCGCGACGATGGCCTGCCATGGGTCGGTACGCTCCGGCCGGCGGCTGCGGCCGGAGGAGATGAACGCGCTCCTGCGGGAGATGGAAGCGACGCCCGGCTCGGGCACCTGCAATCACGGCCGTCCGACCTACATCGAGTTGAAACTTGCCGACATCGAGCGACTGTTCGGCAGGAGATAGCCGGATAATCGGAGTTCGCATGGTCGTCGCCGCGCCATTGCCGCCTCTGGCGGCTTGACCGTCCGGGAGAATTGTGGCGCTTAAGGCGTGATCCACGGGAGGCGGAAGCCGGCTCCCGGAAGATCGCTATCCCGGAAGCGTTGGGCGGATGAGGATTCGGGAGCGGATCGGCTGCCCAAGACGGAAGAAAGCATGGCAATGAACCGTTTCGAAGGCCCCGGCGCGAAGGAAGCGCGCATACGCTACCTGGACGGCGACTTTCAGGTCGCCAGCCCCGGCTCCTTCGTGCGCTGCGCCGTGACCGGCGAATCCATACCGCTCGACGAACTGAAGTATTGGAGCGTGGCGCGGCAGGAAGCCTATGTCAGCGCGACCGTCTCGCTCGCGCGCGAGATCGAGAGCAATCCCGCCATGCGGAAGCGCTGACCGCCCTTACATCACCGGCCCCAGGTGCTTCCGGAAATGCTCGAACTTCGCGGTCGTGTTCGTCGACTCGTCGAACCTGATGCCGAAGCGACCCGGGCTCCTCCACCGTACCTCGCCGGTCACGAGACCGAGTTCCTCGCATTCCACCCTGACGTCGTCGCCCGACCATACGTCGGCGACCTGTTCGGTAGAAACGCGCATCCCGCCCTGCGATATGTCCAGAACGAAGCCGTCGTAGTCGCGGCCACGAACCTGCACCCGCACCCTGATGCACGTGCGATAACGCTCGAACCGCCGGTTTTCGAAGAACATATGAGCCACCTCGAATCTACGTGTCGATGTGGTTCAGAAACAGCTAAATTAGACGTGTGTCCCCCCTTCGGCCGGGTCGGGGACAGCGGGGGTTAACGATCCAACAGAATTTTGGATAGGATTGCGAGCGAGTAGCCGCACTGCATGGCAGAATCCGGTGCCGTTCCGTTGTCCGCGAATCTTGCCTTCGAGCGTTCTGGTATGACGCCTACGCCGGGGTCGGAAGCTTTGTCTCGCAGGTCTCAGGTGGTGCGGGAAACGCCGTGCTGGCGGCGCGCGAAAGCGTCGAGCGTGTGGTCGATGATCTTTACCGGCACGCGCGGATCGTCGAAGGCAAGGTCGATCTCCAAGACGAACGTACGTTTCGCTAATGCCTTCGCAGCGGGCGATCCGCCGCGTAGCCGAACGGCGTCCTTGGCCGTCGTCACCAGTTGAAGCCCGCCCGTGTCCGCTTCACTTTCGAGTTCGGCGATGTCGGTCTCGGAAAAGGAATGATGGTCGGCGAAACCGCGCGTCGCGACGAGATCGCCGCCGCTACGCCTGAGTGTCTCGAAGAACTTGTCCGGATCGCCTATGCCGGCGAAAGCGAACAGCCGCTTGCCTGAAAGACGATCCTGCCCGCGCGGCTTGATCGAGGCACCGTAGACGGAGCGGCCGGCGCGCGCCGCCTGGCGTACCACCGCCCCGGCGCCGTCACCCTCGCCGATCGCCAGCACCGCGTTGGCGAATCGCAGCTGGCTCAGCAACGGCGCGCGCATCGGTCCGGCGGGGATGCTGAAGCCGTTGCCGAGGCCGCGCCGCGCGTCGACCACGAGGAGCGCGTAGTCGAACTGCAGCCGTGCGCTCTGGAAGCCGTCATCCATCAGCAGGAAATCGCAGCCGGCGTTCATCAGCAGGCGGGCACCCGCGGCGCGGTCGGGCGTTACCGCCACCGGTGCATGCGCGGCAAGCAGTATCGGCTCGTCGCCGACATGACGGGCGCTGTCGTGCCCGGGATCGACGATGTGCGGCCGCGACAGGCTGCCGCCATAGCCGCGCGACAGGATGCCGGGGTGGCGCCCGGCCTTGCGCGCGGCGTCCGTCAGCGTGATGACGGCCGGTGTCTTGCCTGCGCCGCCGACGGTGAAATTGCCGACGCACAGGACCGGCACTGGCAGCTTGTGGCGTCGCGCCGAGATCATCCTGCGTGCCGCGACCAGTCCATAGACGCCCGACACCGGCGACAGCGCCATTGCACGCCAGTCCGGCTCTTCCCACCAGAACGGAGGCGCTTCCCCGGTCATGGCCTATCGGTTCTTTCTTCCGCCGTCTTCGAGACGCGCCTTGACGATCAGCGGATAGATGTATGGTTCCAGCGCCTTGAGGGTGGCCGGCAGCGCACCGCGCATCTCGTTCACGGTCTCGACGCCGGCATGCATCATCTGGCGCCGTTTGGCCTCGTTGCCGAGCAGGAAGTTGACCGCGCCCGCCAACATGTCGCGATCGCCCACGAGCCTCGCTCCGCCACGCTCGATCAGCTTCTGGTAGGAATCCCGGAAATTCTGGACGTTGCGGCCCGACAGGACCGCCGTTTCCAGCATCGCCGGTTCGAGAGGGTTCTGCCCGCCTTCGGAGGTCATCGAACGCCCGACGAAGGCGATTTCTGTGAGCCGGAGATACAGCCCCATTTCGCCGATCGTGTCCCCCAGGAGGATGTCGGTGTCGGACGTGACCCGGTCGCCGAGACTGCGGCGGACCGTCTTCAGCCCCCTGGCGAAGAACGAGGCCGCAAGCGCGTCGGCGCGATCGGGATGCCGCGGAACGATGATGGTAAGGAGTTCCGGATGACGCTTCTTGACCAGTTCGTGCACGTCAGCCGCGATCACCTCCTCGCCCTGGTGCGTCGAGATCGCGGCCCATACCGGACGGCCGCCGATCTCGGACCGCATGCGTCGCAGGGCGTCCTCCTCCACGACGGGCGGGTCGGTATCCACCTTTAGGTTGCCCGACACCGAGACCGGCCGGGCGCCCAGAGCTCGGAATCGCTCGCCGTCGAGTTCCGACTGCGCCACGACGTGGGAAAGGTTTTCGAACAGCGCTTCGGCGATGAAAGAACGCTTCTTCCAGGCGGCGAAGGACCGGTCAGAGAGCCTGCCGTTCACCAGCACCTGGGGCACCCGCCGGGTGCCGAGTTCCAGGATGGTCATCGGCCAGATCTCGGATTCGGCGATGATCGCCAGATCGGGCTTCCAGTGGTCGAGAAAGCGGCTCACCGCGGGCTTCAGGTCGAGCGGCACGTACTGGTGCAGGACCTTGTCGCCGAACCGCTCACGCACGAGGTGCGCCGAGGTCACCGTTCCCGTGGTGAATACGACGTTGATGCCGAAGCCGGCGATGCGACGCACCAGCGGGATGACCGCGTTCGATTCCCCGACGCTCGCGGCATGCACCCACACGACCGGTCCGGGCGGCCGCGCGACCTTGGAGATGCCGTAGCGTTCGCGCCGCCGCGTCCGCTCTTCCTTGCCCTTGGTGGTGCGCCAGGCGATGTAACCGCCGACCAGCGGATAGGCGGCCGCACCTGCGAGGCGGTACGCCGTGAGCATGGCTCGCGCCCATCGTTCGCTCATGGCTTGCTGTCGACCAGCCTGTAGGCCTTCTCGGTCGCGGCATTCAGGCTCGCCGTCACCTCGCGTCGCTTCTGCTCCAATTCCTCGTCGGTGGCGTTCGCCGGCACGTGGACCGGTTCTCCCGCGACCATCGCCTTCCAGCCGAACGGCAGGTTGAGGGTCGTCTTGTCCCACGTCTTCTCGAGAACCTTGCGGCGGCTGGTGGCGAGCGCGAGCGGCACGATCGGGCGCCCCGAGAAACGCGCCAACATCACCACGCCCAATCCAGCCTCGCGCGGTGTTCCGTGCGGGATGTCGGCGATCATGGCGACCGACGATCCCGAATCGATGGCCTTCTTCAGCGCGATGAGCGCGCGCGCTCCGCCCTTTTCGCGGCTGCGCGAGGCATCGCGTCCGCCGGAACCGCGGATGATGGTGAAGCCGAACCGCTCGGCGACGCGCGCATTGAGTTCGGCGTCGCGGCTGCGCGAGAACAGCGCCGACATCCTGAGCCGGCGCGGCTTCAGGCATGGTGCCAGGACATGCTGGCCGTGCCAGAACACGGCTATGCCCGGCGTGTGTTTCTCGTAGATTTGGTTGATGTCGTCGGAGTCAGGGTGTCTGCGGTTGGTCCAGAAGACGAAGCGCACGCCGAGCGCCAGCGCCCAGGCGATGACGTCGGCCGCGAATCGCGATTCGGCGAGCGGCGCGCGGATGGACCGCCAGATGGTCTTGGAAAGCCTTGGTCTGGCTTTCGGCTTCGCCACTCCGCCCATGTCGGGAGCGGAGGCGATGGGGCGTCCGTCGGTCATCGAGCCTTGCCCGACGAGAGGCTGGCTCCCGCGGCTTCCGGATCGAGAAGCCTGTGCAGGTGAACGATGAAGTAGCGCATGTGGGCGTTGTCCACCGTTTCCTGCGCTTTGGTGCGCCAGGCGGCTTCGGCCGTCTTGTAGTCCGGATAGATCCCGACGATGTCGACCTCGTCGAGATTGCGGAACTGGGTCCCCGTCAGGGAGGTCAGTTCGCCACCGAACACCAGATGCAGGAGCTGCTTGTCGTCAGCTTTTTCTGTCATTCTTTTTCCCGCACGTAGGAAGTTGAAAAACCGGAACTGATTAGATCATTCCCGGGGCGTTGGAAACCGGCCTCCCGTCTCGCGACGCGAGCGCCTCCAGTATCTCCGAAAGCAGGGGATCGCTACCGGCGACCAGCATGTCGTGTTTCACCTCGGCACCCGCATAGGTCAGGTTGCGGCCGAACTCATCGACGACCCTACCGCCGGCCTGCCGCAGGATGAGATCGGCGGCGGCGAGATCCCAATCATGAGAATTGGGCTTCACGAGGGCGGCATCGAGGCTGCCGCGCGCCAGGAGCGCGATCCGGTAGGCCAGAGAGGGTATGTAGGACGTAGTGGCGACCCGGTCACGCAAACCGTCCGGCAGCATGTTGAAGATGCTCTTGGGTCCGCCGACCTCGGGCCTTTCGAGGCTCTCGCGCACCGAAATGGTGCTCCCGTTCTGGTACGCGGGGCCCGTCTGCGCGGCCCAGTAGATTTCCTCCAGGGCCGGGCAGTCGAGCACGCCGGCGATCGGCACTCCATCCTCCACGACGGCGATGCTGACGCACCACGTCTTGCGGCGATCGAGAAAGGCGCGCGTTCCATCGATGGGATCCACCACGAAGGTCCGCTTCGCTCCAAGCCTTTCAGGGGAGTCGGCGGTCTCCTCGGAGAGCCAGCCGTAGCCGGGCCTCGCGCTCGTCAGTTCCTCGCGCAGGAAGCGGTCTACCGCGTAGTCCGCCTCGCTGACCGGCGAGCTGCCCTCCTTCATCCATACCTCGGGGGCCTTGCAGAAGAAGGTCATGGCGATGCGCGCGGCTTCGCTCGCCGCCTCGCGAATCAGGTCCAGGTCGGCGGAGGCGGTCGGCGTTTCGGCGTTACTCTCCTGCAAGTGTCATCCCTTCGACGAGGAGCGTCGGCGCGGCCGTCCCGAACTGCCGGTCGATGTCGTTGGCTGGAACCATGTTCTGGAACATGTCCTTGAGGTTCGACGCGATCGTCACCTCCGAGACGGGATAGGCCAGTTCGCCATCCTCGATCCAGAAGCCAGAGGCGCCGCGGCTGTACTCGCCGGTCACCATGTTGACGCCCTGCCCGAACACTTCAGTGACATAGAAACCGCGTTTGAGCGAACGGATCATGTCGTCGGGAGAGGCGGTTCCCGGTTCGATCGCGAGGTTCGTGGAAGACGGATTGACGGACGAGCCCGACCGCGAACTACGCCCGTTGGTTTCCAGGCCGAGTTCACGCGCGACCGATGTCGACAGGAACCAGTGCCTCAGCACCCCCTCCTCGACCATGGTCAGCGTCTCGCCGCCGACACCCTCTCCGTCGAAAGGCTTCGAGGCGGGGCCGCGCGGCCGGCGCGGATCGTCGGTGACGGTGATGCCGCTCGACGCGACCTTCTTGCCCATCATGTCGCGCAGGAAGCTCGTCTTGCGCGCGACCGAAGCCCCGTTGATCGCTCCTGCAAGATGCCCAGCGATGCCGCGCGCAACGCGCGGATCGTAGATCACGCTGACCGGGCCGCTCTTGACCTTGCGGGCGCCGAGACGCTTCACGACCCGCTCGCCGGCCCTGCGGCCGATCTCCCGCGGCGAATCGAGTTCGTCGAAGTAGAGGCGGGACGAGAAGTCGTAGTCCCGCTCCATGCCGGTCCCCTCGCCCGCGATGACGCTGACGGAGCGCGAGAAACGCGACGCGACGTAGCGTCCGAGAAAGCCTGCGGACGTGGCCAGCACCAGCCCGCCGATGCCGGCGTTCGCTCCTGCGCCGCTGGAATTGGTGACGCCCTTCACCGCGAGCGCCGCCTCCTCGGCCGCGAGCGCATCCTCTCGCAGACGCTCCGCCGCGACTTCCGTCGGGTCGAACAGCTCGAGGTCGGGAACGTCCTTCACAAGCCGGCTTTCGTCGGCGAGACCCTGGAAGGGATCCTCGGGCGAGACCTTCGCCATCGCGACGGCGCGTTCGGCCAGCATGTCGACGTCCGCGTCGATCGTGGCCGAAACACTCGCGACGCGCTTGCCGATGAAGACGCGCAACGCGATGCTGTCTCCCTCCGAGGCTTCCGTCGATTCGACCTTACCGAGGCGCGCGGTGACGCTGGTCGAGCGGCCGAGCACGGCGACCGCGTCGGATGCGTCGGCTCCGGCCCGTTTGGCCGCCTCGACGAGCGAAGCCACGACATCGTTGAGTTTGTCTGTGTTCAAGGACATGCAATAGTTCCGGTTGGCTCGCACGGAGGCGAGCGCTGCTCCCGATGGAAGGGGCTTATCGTTACCGGACCATCTATGGCTCCGGTCGGTTATGTGCAATGGCCGTCGGGCGGCATTCTCGCCGTACCCGATGGGGCCGAGGCTTTGCGGGGAAACGCCGATGGCTGCCGAAGCGAGCGAATTCACGGAAGTGCTCCTGCTCCTCGGTGCAGTCGCCGTCGCCGCGCCGGCATTCAAGAGCATCGGCCTCGCCACGGTGCTGGGCTACCTCGCCGCGGGAATTGCAATCGGCCCCGTCGCGACCTTGATAACCGGCAGCGAGGAACTGTTGGATTTCGGCGAGATCGGGGTCGTCCTCCTTCTCTTCGTCATAGGGCTGGAGCTCAAACCGTCGCGCCTGTGGTCGATGCGCCGCGACATTTTCGGCCTCGGCGCCGCACAGGTCGTCCTCACCGGCGCGGTGTTGACCGCTCTCGCCCTGACCCTCACCAACCTGGAATGGCAGGTCGCGACGATCATCGGCTTCACGCTGGCGCTTTCGTCCACCGCCTTCGCCCTGCAATTGCTGGAGGAAAGCGGCGACCGAAACCGCCGTTACGGCCAGACCTCGTTTTCGATCCTGCTGTTCCAGGATCTGGCGATCGTGCCGTTGCTCGCGCTGGTGCCGCTGCTTTCGCCCGGCGCGGAGAATGCCGAGCCCGGGGGCCTGGACGACCTCGTGATCGCTCTGGCAAGCATCGCCGCACTGCTGGTGGCGGGACGATACCTGCTCAACCCCCTCTTCCGGATCATCGCCAACACAGGCGCACGCGAGGCCATGATCGCGGCCGCACTCTTCGTCGTGCTGGGCGCGGCGGCCTTGATGCAGCACGCCGGACTGTCGATGGCCATGGGCGCCTTCATCGCGGGCGTCATGCTTGCCGAATCATCCTATCGTCACGAACTGGAATCCTCGATCGAGCCTTTCCGCGGCGTCCTGCTCGCCGTGTTCTTTATGGCGGTGGGACTTTCGCTCGAGCTCGGGATCATCCTCGAAAACTGGCTAACCATCGTCATCGCGGTTCCGCTGATCATGCTGGTGAAGGCGCTGGTCACATACGCGCTCTGCCGCCTCTTCGGCTCGACGCATGTGGACGCCGTGCGGGTCGGGCTGCTGCTTCCGCAGGGCGGCGAGTTCGGGTTCGTGATCTTTTCGGCGGCGGTGGCCGAATTCATCTTTCCGCAGTCGCTGGCCTCGCTGCTGATCGCGATCATCACCGTATCGATGGCCGCCACTCCGCTTACGATCGGGCTCGCACGGTACCTGATCCGGGAAGAGGAAGACGAGACGATCGACGAGAATTTCGAGGGCGCCGGCTCCGACGTGCTGATGATCGGCTTTTCCCGCTTTGGACAGATCGCCTCGCAGATCCTGCTGTCGGGCGGCGCGCGCGTGACCATCATCGACCACTCCGCCAATCGGGTACGCGTGGTCGAGAAGTTCGGCTTCCGCATCTACTACGGCGACGGCCGCCGCAAGGACGTGCTGGAGGCCGCCGGCATACGGCAGGCGCGCATCGTCGCCGTCTGCACCCACGGGCGCGAGGCGACGGACAAGATCGTCGACCTGATCCAGCGCGAATTCCCGCATGTGCGGCTGTTCGTGCGATCCTACGACCGCAACCACACGCTCTCCCTGCGCGCCCGCGACGTGGAGTACGAGATCAGGGAGACCTTCGAATCCGGCCTGATGTTCGGCCGCGTGACGCTCGAAGCGATGGGCATCGAGGGGATCGTCCTCGACGAAATCGTCGACGACGTGCGGCGTCGCGACGAGGAACGCCTCTCGATACAGGTCGCCGAGGCGAGCGGCCGGGAGCGACTGTCGACGCCCGAACCTCTCGTCAAGCCCCGGCGCGAGAGCCGCCGGCTGGACAAGGTCGCGGACCTTCCGGACGGTCTGGACGAACCGCGCAATTAGTGCGGCCCCCGGCCGAACTTCGGGCTCGTATCCGTGACGGCCTGCCCTATGAGTAACCGGAGGGCACTGCGCGAAGCCCGGCGAACGAACGGGTGATCGGGTGACTTCGGAAGAACAGATGGCAACATCGCCCCTGTCGGGCGCCCAGGCCAAATTCACGACCGGCTCGACCCTGCGTCACGTCGTGGTGATGACGGCGACGGGGTCGATCGGCCTCATCGCCATCTTCATCGTGGATGCGCTGAATCTCTTCTACATCTCCCTTCTCGGCGTGCAGGAACTCGCCGCCGCGATCGGCTTCGCAACCACGATCATGTTCTTCACCGTCTCGGTGGCGATCGGCCTGACCATTGCGACCTCGGCCGTCGTGTCGCGCGCGCTCGGGCGGGGCAGCCGGACCGACGCGGCAGCACTCGGCGGCGCATCGATCCTCTTCATGGGTCTTGCGATCGGCCTGATTACCGCCTGTGTATGGCCTTTCCTCAACCCTTTGCTCGCCCTGCTCGGCGCCACGGGGGAGACACTGACGCTCGCGACGCGCTTCCTGCAGATCGTGCTGCCGTCGGCGCCGCTCGTGGCGGTCGGAATGGGAACGACCGGCATCCTGCGCGGCGCCGGCGACGCGCGGCGTGCCATGTACGTGACGCTGGGCAGCGGGCTGGCGGCAGCCATTCTCGACCCGCTCCTCATCTTCGGACTCGACCTCGGGCTTGACGGAGCCGCGATCTCGACGGTCATGTCGCGCATGGTGATGGCCGCCATCGGGTTGCACGGCGTGCTGAGGGTTCACCGGCTTCTCGCGATGCCGGACTTCCGGCGTCTCTCGACCGTGGCCCGGCCCTATTTCGCAATCGGGATCCCGGCGGTGCTGACGCAACTCGCGACGCCGGTCGGCAATGCCTATGTGACGGCAGAGATGGCGCCCTTCGGCGACGACGCGGTGGCCGGCTGGGCCATCATCGGCCGGATCGTACCGGTCGCTTTCGGCGCGATCTTCGCGCTCTCGGGAGCCGTCGGTCCGATCCTCGGCCAGAACTTCGGTGCAAGGCGCTACAACCGGCTGCTGGCCGTGATGCGCGACAGCCTCATCGTCACCATGGTCTACGTCCTGACGGCCTGGCTGCTCCTCGCGATGTTTCGCCACCAGTTGGCGACGCTGTTCGGCGCGACGTCGGAGGCACGCGAACTCATCGTCTTCTTCTGCCTGTTCGCCGCCGGCAGCTTCCTGTTCAACGGCGCGCTCTTCGTCTCAAACGCCGCGTTCAACAATCTCGGCTATCCCGGCTACTCGACGGTCTTCAACTGGGGCCGCGCCACGCTGGGCACCGTTCCTTTCGTCTGGCTGGGCGCCAGCCTCTATGGCGCGGTCGGGGTGGTGGGCGGCTGGGCGCTGGGCGCGGTGGTCTTCGGGATCGCCTCGGCGATCGTTTGCTTCCGCGTCGTCGCCCGCATCGGCTCGCAGCCGCCGTCCGGACCGTCGCTCCCCGTTCCGCCTCCGTCAGCGAACTCCCCGTTCACCACCGGCAAGGCGGCAACTGCGGGGTAGCGTGGATCAGGCGAGTTCAAGCTTCTCGTGCGCCAGGACCGCCGCCTCTATCGCGCGCTTCAGGTCGTCTTTGATGGGCGCGGTGTGCACCATGACCGCTTCCATCTTCATGAAGTCGAGCACGCGAAAGCGCGAGATCGGGGGACGCAGAAAGATGGTGGGCCGGCAGGTCTTCAGCTGCAACGCAATGATGGACTGCATCATGAGCTGGCTCGACCCGAACACCAGATCCAGCGTGTTCAACGTCCGCTTGCCGTGTGGGGTCGGCACCCCGACGACGTCTATGCCGATCGTGATGTCGGCCAGTCCCTCTATCAGGTCGAACGGTACGGGATTGTAGATGCCGCCGTCGATCAAGATGCGCCCGTCGCGGCGGACCGGACGAAAGACAGCGGGGATGGCGGCGGAGGCCGCCAGCGCCGACAAGAGGTCGCCTTCCTGGAAGACGACCTGCTCGTGACGAAAGAAATCCGTGGCCGTGACCTGGAGCGGGATTTCGAGTTCCTCGAAATTCGACGGGATCTGGGCCGGCAGGAACGCGCCAAGGATGCGCTCGACGTTGAACTGCGTGACGCGCAACCCCCCGTCCATGAACTCGGCAAAAGTGCCGGGACGTGCCCGCCACATCCTCGCGGCGACCTCGGCACGCCGGCTGAGCACGGAGTGGGCATAGTGGTGGACGTCGCGGCCCGTCATGCCGGCGGCCATGCCCGCGCCCATGATCGCGCCGATGGAGGATCCGGCGATCGCGACAGGGCGGATGCCGAGTTCGTCGAGCGCTTCGATGACATGGATGTGGGCGAGGCCGCGTGCGCCGCCACCGCCGAAGGCGACGGCGAAGGTCGGATCGCTCCGTCGGCTCTCGCCGGAGGGCACCTGCCCGTCCATCATGTCATCCCTTGTCGAAGGATACCGTCGGTCCGACGATCATGATGGCAGGCTCGGCCGACAGCAAGCGTTTCGCGACGGCTTTCACATCTTCCAGCGTCACCGCCTCGATCAGGTCGCCACGGCGGTCGATATAGTCGATACCGAGATCCTCGATCTGCAACTGAACCAGCGTGCGGGCGATCGCGCTGGAGGTGTCGAGATTGTTGATCGCATAGGCGCCGACGACGTAGTCCTTGGCGTCGCGCAGTTCCTGCTCGGTCGGCCCTTCCTCGGCCATCCGCTTGATGACGTCGCGGATGACACCGAGCGTCTCCTCGGCGCGGTCGGCACGGGTGGACGTACCGATCATCAGTGCCGACGAGTAGTCGCGGTTCACCAGCGAGGAGCCGATACCGTAGGCCAGCCCGCGCTTCTCGCGCACCTCGTCGAAGAGGCGCGAGGAGAAGGTGCCGCCCCCAAGGATGTGGTTCATCAGGTAGGCTGCGAAGAACTGCGGGTCGTCACGTTCGATCCCGGGATAGGCGAGCCGCAGCGTCGCCTGCGGGATCTCAAAGGGAAGCGAGATCTGCTGGTCGAGCTTCGGCTCGACCCTCTGGACATCACCGACGTCGGGCGCTTCGGGCAGCGATCCGAAGACCCTGTCGAGTTCCGCCTTCAGCGTCTGCGCGTCGATCGCGCCGACGACGCTCACCACGAGGTTGTCACGCGCGAAAAGGTCCCTGTGCAGCTCTCGGAGATCGTCGCGCGTGATCGTCGCCAGGGTCTCGGGCGTGCCCTCGTCCTGGCGCGCGTAGGGATGGTCTCCGTAGATCGCGTTGGCCCAGGCAATGGACGCTTCCGTCTCCGGATCGTTCGCACGCGCCTGGATGCCCGCCACCATCTGGGCGCGGATGCGGGCCAGGGGTTCCGCGTCGAAGCGCGGCTGATTGACGGCGAGTTCGAGCAGTCGGAAGGCTTCGGCGCGGTCCTCGGCGAGCATGCGCATGGATCCGTAGAAGGCGTCGGGTCCGGCGTCGAACGACATTTCGGCGCCGCTCTGGTCCAGTTCTTCTTGGAATTCAGTACGGCCGAGATCTCCCGCGCCCTCGTCGAAGAGGCCGCTCATCAGTTGCGCCAAGCCTTCCTTGCCGACGGGATCCTGCGTGCTGCCGCCTTCGAAGGCGAAGCGGATCGAGATGATGGGAACGGTGTAGTCCTCCACCAGCCAGGCGGTGATGCCCTTGTCGCTGGTGACCTGCTGGATGTCGACGGCCGCCTGCGCCGGCGCAACCGCGGGCAGGAAGGCAAGGCCGAAGCCGATGACGGAGGCGAAGATTGCTTTCATTGGTCTTTCCATGATGCAGCCGGGCCGGAGGGGCGTCGCGTTCAAGAGCGTTCTCCCTCGGCCGGCAGCAGATACCCGGTCACCGACCGGCTCTGGTCGAGATAGCGGCGCGCGACGTCCTGCACCTGTTCGGTGGTGACGGCCTCGATGCGGTCGGGCCATTCCTCGATGTCCTTGATCGTTCCGCCCGTCGTCAGCGTGGAACCGTAGATGCGGGCCATGCCGCTCTGGCTGTCGCGTGCGAAGATCAGGCTGCGCACGTAACGCTTCTTGGCCTGCTCGAGTTCGTCCGGGGTCACCCCATCGGCCACGATCCGCGCGATTTCGGCGTCCATGGCCTTCTCGACATCGTCGATCGTCGCCGCGCCGCGTGGCGATGCGTAGACCTGGAACGCCGTCGCATCGAGCGCATCGGACTGGTAGTAGGCGCCGACGCCAGATGCGATGCCTTCTTTCACGACCAGTGCCTCGTATGCCCGGCTGCGCGGCCCGCCGCCGAGTATCTCCGACAGGAGGTCGAGCGCTTCTGCCTCGCCGGGCTCGGCGGTGGTGTAGGAGGGCACGACCCAGGCCTTGCGGACGCTGGGCACGCTCACGCGCGGATCGGGCATGGAGACCGTGCGCCTGGTGTTCTGCTCCGGCTCGGTCGGGCGCACGCGCGGCGGAAGCTCGGGACCGCGCGGCACCTTGCCGTATGTGGCCTCGCCCAGCCGCTTCACGTTTTCGGCATCGACGTCGCCCGCGACGATCAGAACGGCATTGTTGGGGGCATAGTAGCGCTGGTAGAAGTCGATCGCATCCTCGCGGTTCAGCTTCTCGATCTCGTGCATCCAGCCGATGACCGGAATTCGGTAGGGATGGTTCTGGTAGAGCGTCGCGTCCATCTCCTCGCCGAGCAGCGCGCCCGGCTCGCTCTCGACGCGAGAGCCCCGCTCTTCGAGGATGACGTTACGCTCCGGCCCGATCACGTCGTCGGTCAGGATGAGGTTATGCATCCGGTCCGCTTCATACGACATCATGGTCTCGAGCGCGTCCGGCGAGACCTGCTGGAAGTAGGCGGTGTAATCGTTGGACGTGAAGGCGTTCTCCTGGCCGCCGATCTCCGAGACGCGGCGCGAGAACTCGCCCGGCGCATGGTTCTTCGTGCCCTTGAACATAAGATGTTCGAAGAAATGCGCGATGCCCGACTTGCCCGGTGCCTCGTCGGCGCTGCCGACCTTGTACCACAGCATGTGGGTGACGACCGGCGAGCGGTGGTCGGGGATCACGACGACCTGCAGGCCGTTGTCGAGGAAGAAGCTCGATATCTCGGCGTCGCTTTTCTTCTGCTCGGTCTCGGCCGCGGCTGGAGTCTGCGCCGCGACGGTCGCCACGGTGAATGGCAGCGGCGACAGGCCCACGGCGAGCGCAACCAGCATCGGCGACAGAAGGGTCTTGCCGGGAACGCCGCTTCGAATCGATTTCATTCAGGCACCTCGAATTTCGCAGTGGCGCGGAAAGTGGTGGTTTCTCGAAGCGATGTGAAGCATCCGGAGCATGAAATCTCCGTAATGCAGCGCCGCCGCGCGCTATTCCGCTTCGATGAACCGGATGATCGTGTCGCCATAATGACGCTCGTCGAGAATGGCGAAGCCCTCTCCGGGCACGAAGGGCGCGGAGGCCACTTCCTCGACGACGCAGAGTGCGGCTGGCTTGAGCCAGCCGCCGTCCCTTGCCGACGCCAACGCCTTCTCGCCGAGGGCCTTGCCATAGGGCGGATCGGCGAAGAGCAGATCGAAGGGCATGATCGTGCCGACGCTGCCAAGGCTGGTGGCGTCGCGGCGGAAGATCTTTGTCCGGCCCTGCAGCCCGAACGCCTCGACGTTCGTGCGTATCAATCCCCTGCCCTCCGCCGATTCTTCCGCGAACAGGCAGTGGATCGCGCCGCGTGAGAGCGCCTCCAGACCGAGCGCGCCCGTGCCGGCGAAGAGATCGAGCACCCGCGCTCCTTCGATGCGGTTCTCGAAGCGGTGCGCCAGCACGTTGAAGACAGCCTCCCGCGTCCGGTCCGTGGTCGGGCGGATTGCATCGCTGCGCGGCGCGGCGAGCGTGCGGCCGCGAAACTCGCCCCCCACGATCCGCATGGGCTATTCGCCTCTTCGCGGCTTGCGCGGCCCGGAGCGGCCGGCGCCTGGCCCGCCATCGCCCTTCGGACGATCCGAGCGGAAGCGACCGCCTTCGCCGCGTCCGCCGGTCGCGGGCTTGCGATCGTCACGCTTCGCCTGTCCGCGAGACGGACGGCTTTCGCCCTCGGGGGCACCCTCCTCTTCGGCGCCCTTCTTCTTGCCCTGCGGCCGCGCGCCCGGAGCCATCCAGACGTTCGAGGCCCTGTCACGCGGCGGCTGGAACTTCTTCTCCTCGCCCTCGCGCTTGTCGCCGCCCGCGCGCTTCTTGTCGCGGAACGGCGGCTTCGACGTCTGCAGGCGCCCGAGCGCGTCCTCGCGACGGTGTTCGCGATCGCGCTTACGGTTCTTGACGAGGCCGCCCTCGCCGGGTTCCTGGAAACCGCCGCCGCCACGCTGCCCTTCCGGCCTGCCCTCGCCGCGAACCGCCGGTCCAGCCGTGGGCTTGTTGGAGAAAGGCTTGACGATCGGGGCATCAAAATTGGCGCCCGCCTCCTCGATCAACCGCTCGCCGAGCTGCTCGCGCAGCATGCGGCCCTTGAGTTCCTGCACCGCGCCCTCGGGCAGTTCGCCGAGCTGGAACGGGCCGTAGGAGACGCGGATCAGCCGCGTCACCTCGAGCCCGAGAGCGGCGAGGATGTTCTTGACCTCGCGGTTCTTGCCTTCGCGCAATCCGAGCGTCAGCCAGGCATTGGACCCCTGCTCACGGTCGAGGGTCGCCTCGACGGAACCGTAGAAGACGCCGTCCACTGCGATCCCTTCTCGGAGCGACGCGAGTTGCGCTTCGTCGACGGCACCGTGGACCCGGACGCGATACCGCCGCAGCCAGCCGGTGGCGGGCAGTTCCAGTATCCGCGACAGCCCGCCATCATTGGTGAGCAGCAACAGGCCTTCCGTGTTGATGTCGAGCCGCCCGACGGTCATCAGCCGGGGGAGTTCCGCAGGAAGGACGTCGAAGACCGTGCGGCGCCCTTGCGGATCGCGGTTGGTCGTGACCAGCCCGGCCGGCTTGTGAAACAGGAAGAGCCGCGTCCGCTCGATCGCGGGGATCGGCTGGCCGTCGATCGTGATCGTGTCGCTGGCGGTAACGTTGATGGCGGGACTGGTCAGCACCTTGCCATTCAGCTTTATTCGCCCGTCCTGGATGAGAGCCTCGGCGTCTCGCCGCGACGCGACGCCGGCTCGCGCCAGCCGCTTCGCGATGCGCTCGCCTTCTTCCGGCGCCGCGACGTCCTGGCGGACGTCATCGCGCGGCGGCCTCTTCGCGCTACTGTCCGCTCGCGCTCCCGCGGGCCTGTCCTTGCCGGCCGGCTTGTCCCTGAACGGACGTTTTTCGCCAAAGCCCGGCTTGCCGGCACCTGCGCGGCGATCTCCCCCTCCCGGTGCTCGATCGTCGCGACGCTTGAAGTCCGGCCGCGGACCCTCCTCGCGCCTGGCGCCGAAGCCAGCGCGATCCCCGCGCGCGCCACCTTCACCGCGAAAGGGCTTCCGGTCGCCAGCGCCAGCGCCATCCTCACGGCGCGGCCGGAAGTTCCGTTCGCCGCCCGCTTCCACTTTCCGTTCGCCGGCAGGTTTACCTTCGCCGAAAGGTTTGCGCCCTTTCCTGTCGGTGCGGGGTGGCCCAGAGCGCCGCTGGGGACGGGCGTCGCCCTCACCCGCCTCGGCCGGCCGGCGCGGCTTGTAGGGCTTCTTCGCGCCGTCGTCGCTCTTGCGCGCGCGGAAATCGCCGCCTTCACTGCGTGCAGCCGGCCTTGCGCCCGGCTTGCCGGGTTTCTTGCCGCCGAAGGATTTCCCGGCTCCCTTTCGGGGGCCTTCTCCGGCACCCCGGAATCCGCCTTTTTTCGCGCCGGTTTCATCCCTGCGCTTCTTGTCCTCGTCGTCGTCCATGTGGTCTTTGCCTTTCCGCGCGGCTAACTATCAGCACAGTTTGCCCGGCGCGAGTGGAATATCGGAGTTTGGATCGGTGAACCGCCCTGATTTCATGGGAAAGGCGCTGGCGGAAGCACGTCTTGCCGCCTCGCGCGGGGAAGTACCCGTCGGCGCGGTGATAGTCGTCGACGGCAGCATCGTCGCCCGCGACGGAAACCGCACCCGAGAACGCGCCGATCCGACCGCGCATGCCGAAATTCTGGTGATCCGCGAAGCCTGCCGGATTCTCGGCTCCGAGCGGATCGGCGCCGCGGATCTCTACGTGACGCTGGAGCCCTGCGCCATGTGCGCGGCGGCGATCTCTTTCGCCCGTATCAGGCGTCTCTATTTTGCCGCCGGAGACCCCAAGGGCGGTGGCGTGATCCATGGCGGACGGTTCTTTTCCGCACCGACCTGTCATCACGCGCCGGAAGTTTATTCGGGCTTCAGCGAAACCGAAGCCGCTGCGCTTCTGAAGGATTTCTTCCGCGACAGGCGCCGGGAGGGGTGAGCCCTCACCCCCAGGGAATGAGGTTCCTTAGGCTCCAGCTCTTCTTGCTGTCCACCTCGCGGCGCTTTTCCTTGCGCCATTCGTCCTCGCCGATGTCGCCGGCCGGAGCTGTGGCTGCAGGCTGACGATAATCGAGCGGCGGTTCGCTGAGATAGCGGCGCGAGGTCGGGCTGCCCTGGGTGTTGGCGGCCAGCCGGCGGTTGAATTCCTTGCGCTGGTCGCCGCCCGAACCCTCCAGGAGGGTGTTTCCGTTCGCACCCAGATCGTCGCCGCGCGTGCGGCGGAACGTGCGCCTCGGTGCTGCCCGCGCCACCTCGTCGTAGACTTCCGGCTGGAAGTTCACGTCGTCGCGGTTGATCGTCGCTTCGGCACGCACGCGAGCACGTCTCTGCTCGGGCGATTCGGGCCAGGCCGGGTTCGAGGCGGTGTTGATGCTGTCCTGCGGCGGCGGCAGCTGCGCGGTCGAGACCGGCTTCACCAGTTCGGGACGCGGCTTGTATTCGATCGGCGCCTCGTTCTTCGGCGAGATCGTCAGCACGCCGGTGACATCTTCCAGAAGCTGCACGTCCGCCGGCTTGTCGGTGCCATAGGTCGGCGAGCCCATGCAAGCCGACAGCGATGCCACGACGGCAGCCAGCGCGACGGATTTCGCCGCGTTTCCGCTCAATGCGCTAATAACGCCAGATATCATGCCGATGTTTGCCTTTCCCGACGGCCGTTCCACCCCTGCCGTCCAAGTCGCCGACTGTCTATCGCAGAATCCGGCAACAAGATGACGCATGCGCGTTAACGGCTTGTAAAGCAACCTGCCGTCCCCGGCAATTGCGCCGCAGCCCGTGGCCGCGGCGCGGTTTGTCTCACAGGCGGCCAAGCGCCTGCAACTCCTTGAGCGCCACCGCGTCGCGTGCGGAAACGTCTGGATAGTCCGGATCGGACCCGACATCGTCCGTGTAGCGCCACGAGCGCGCGCACTTCTTTCGCCCCAAGGAAACCGCCGGTCGGAAGACAACTGCGATATGATCTGTGCCAGCCTCGTCGCGGAAATAGCTTGCTGGGTCGGCATCGGCAATTTCTGGTTGGTCCATGCCCAAAGTCGAGAGGCCCGACCTGACTACCGCACCAGAAGTGATGAAAACCTCATCGGCATCCATACTCTTGAGTAAATCGCCAGTGTCGCGGCCCACATAGACGATCGGCGCGGCCTCGAGCGAGGAGCCGATGGTCTTCTTGGCTCGCTCCAGTTCCAGCGCTCCGGTGACGACGCGGCGTACCTGCCTGATCTTGCGCCACTTTTCGGCGAGCGCCTCGTCGCGCCATTCGGCTGGAACTGCTGGGAACTGCTCCAGATGCACCGAGACTGCATCCTTGTGGCGGTCGAGCCAGGCCTCCTCCATGGTGAAGGGCAGCATGGGCGCCAGCCACGTGACCACGCAGTCGAACAGGTGCCGCACGACCACGATCGATGCCTTGCGGCGCAGGCTCGACGGCGCGTCGCAGTAGAGCGCATCCTTGCGAATATCGAAGTAGAAGGCCGACAGGTCGACGATCATGAAGTCGGTCAGCGACTTGGCGATCCGTTTGAAGTCGAAGGCGTCGTAGCTCTTGCGCACCATCTGGTCGAGTTCCGACAGCCGGTGCAGCATCAGCCGCTCCAGTTCCGGCATGTCGGCGAGCGCTACCTCCTCGCCCTCGTCGTGCCCGAGCGTGCCGAGCATCCAGCGGATGGTGTTGCGCATCTTGCGGTAGGCGTCGACGTTGGTCTGGATGATCGACTTGCCGAGCCGCTGGTCCTCCCAGTAGTCGGTCGTCATGACCCACAGACGCAGGATGTCGGCACCGGACTGCTTCATGATGTCCTGCGGGAATACCTGGTTGCCGAGCGACTTCGACATCTTGCGTCCGTCCTCGGCCATGGTGAAGCCATGGGTGATCACGGCATCGTATGGCGCACGGCCGCGCGTGCCGCAGCTTTCGAGCAACGAGGAATGGAACCAGCCGCGATGCTGGTCGGAGCCTTCGAGATAGACGTCCGCCGGCCATTTGAGGTCCGGCCGATCCTCCAGCGTGAAGGTGTGGGTCGAGCCCGAATCGAACCAGACGTCGAGGATGTCCTTGACCATGGCCCACGGCTCGTTGGCGCGCGATCCGAGGAAGCGCTCGCGCGCGCCTTCCGCGAACCAGGCGTCGGCGCCTTCGGCCTCGAAGGCGTCCATGATGCGGGCATTGACCGCCTCGTCCTTCAGCACGTTGCCGTCCTCGTCGACGAAGACGCAGATCGGCACGCCCCATGCCCTTTGGCGCGAAAGCACCCAGTCAGGCCGCTCCTCGATCATGGCCCTAAGCCGCGTCTGCCCGGCGGCGGGCACGAAGCGCGTCGCGTCAATGGCGGCGAGAGCGCGGGTCCTCAGCGTCGTGCCATCGTTCAGGTCCTTGTCCATATGGACGAACCACTGCGGCGTGTTGCGGAAGATCACCGGCTTCTTCGACCGCCAGGAGTGCGGATAGGAGTGCTTCAGCCGGCCCCGCGCGAAAAGCATGTTGCGCTCGATCAGCGCGTCGATGACCGCCTTGTTGGCGTCGCCCTTCTTGCCGTTGTCGTCGATGACACGCGCCGCTCCTCCCTCGCGGTCCGGCCCGAAGCCCGGCGCGTCCTTGGTGAAGAAGCCGGCGTCGTCGACGGTAAAGGGGATCGCCGTATCGATGCCGCGCGCGCGGAGGTCCTTGGCGGCGTCCGTCCACGCGTCGAAATCCTCGCGGCCGTGGCCGGGCGCGGTGTGCACGAAGCCTGTGCCGGCGTCGTCGGTGACATGGTCGCCCGGAAGCATAGGGACTGGGAACTCGTAGCCGCCGCCGAGGCCCTTCAGAGGATGGGAAAGAACAAACCCAGACAGCTCTGCATCGGAAACTGACGCAATCTTACGGAGAGCTAGCTTCGCCTTCGCAAACGATTCTTCCGCCAATGCATCGGCGAAGATAAGCTTCTCTCCGGGCTGCGGGCCGAAATCGTTCTCCGCAGCGGTGACCTCATAGAGACCATAGGCGATACGGGGCGCGAAGGCGACGGCGCGGTTGCCGGGGATCGTCCACGGAGTGGTGGTCCAGATGACGACTGCTGCCCCACTAAGGTCGGACATCTTCTGTTTGGCGGCATCCGGAGTATCTGACGTGCCATATCCGACCACCGGAAACTTCACCCAGACCGTATCACTCTCATAGTCGTGGTACTCGACCTCCGCCTCGGCCAGCGCGGTGCGTTCCACCACGCTCCACATCACCGGTTTGGAGCCGCGGTAGAGCTGGTCGCTCATGGCGAACTTCAGGAGTTCGCCCGCGATCCGCGCCTCGGCGTGGAAGGCCATGGTCGTGTAGGGATTGTCGAAGTCCCCCTCGATGCCCAGCCGCTTGAATTCGTCCGACTGCACAGTGATCCAGTGCTGCGCGAACTCGCGGCATTCCTTGCGGAACTCGTTGACCGGCACCTGGTCTTTGTCGAGCCCCTTGGCGCGGTACTGCTCCTCGATCTTCCACTCGATTGGCAGGCCATGGCAATCCCAGCCCGGCACGTAGTTGGAATCGTAGCCGCGCATCTGGAAAGATCGCGTGATGACGTCCTTCAGGATCTTGTTCAGCGCATGCCCAATGTGGATGTTTCCGTTGGCATAGGGCGGTCCGTCATGCAGCACGTAGAGCGGCCGGCCCTTGGCGTCCTCGCGCAGGCGCTTGTAGAGGTCGAGTTCCTGCCAGCGTGCCACGATCTGCGGCTCCTTGTCGGGCAACCCGGCGCGCATGGGGAAGTCGGTCTTGGGCAGATAGAGCGTCTTGGAATAGTCGAGCTTTTCAGCTGTATCGGTCATGGTTCGCCATCTCGTGGGCCGCAGGCGCGAAGCGTTCGCCGGGCCTGTGTCAAATGAAACGGATGTGCGCGTCGCGCGCAAAATTCTTCCCGGACCTTCCGGCGGCGCTCACGCCTACCGGACGGCCGGGCCGGTAATTCGTATCGCGAAAAGGCGAAGGCCGGCGCTCGGTGTCATGGCCGCGCTATGTAGCGGACGATCGGCGCGGAATAAAGAGGTTTTGCCGCAGCATGCGTGGCGAGACCGCCGCGCGCCGCTCACATGGAAAAGTCGAACCTGTAAGTGGCCGAGACGCCGAGCAGGAACTGGTTCTCCTCGCCGCGCTGCTTTACGAGGCTGGAATCGGCTGCCGGTCCCATCAGGCGGGAGTATTCGCCGAACAGGCTGGTGGTCACCTTGTCCGTCGCCTTCCAGGTGATCGCGCCGCCAAGCCCGAGCGAGTGGATGCCTCCGTCCGGATCGTAGACTGCAAGCCCGGACGCCACCGATTCCGCGGGCGACACGCCGTAATAGGCATCGAAGTAGTCGGCGGACGCGAAGGACAGGCGCGGACCGCCCGAAATCCTGATGGCGGGCGTGACGTCCATGAAGGCGTCCGCTGCGAAATCGGCCACGACGCCGTCATGCGCGCGGATGCCATGACGGATTTCGCCGCGCACGCGCAGCCAGTCGGACGGATAGAACTCCGCGAAGCCGCCGAGTTCGACGCCCCAGCGGACCTCATCGAGCCCGGCGAGATCCGGAGAATCGTCGGCGTCACGGCCGAAGACGATCTTGCCGGTCGGTCCCGCGCGGAAGTCGCCCGTATCGATGAAGCCAAGCGAAATGTTGTCGTTGCGCGAGGAAAAGCGGCGTGTGCCGCCAGCCTTGCCCAGCGATATTAGCGGCGAAGCCCGCACCATGTAGTCGCTGGCACCTTGATAGTCTGGCGCCGTCAGCACCTCGGCGCCGATCGTCAGGTACCAGTCTCCGGAGAACCAGCTCCCTTCCTGCGAAAAGGCCGGCGAGGCAGGAAGCACGAGCACCGAAGCGAGGACGAGGGCGGCGGAAGCGGATTTCTGCATGTCATCTCCGAGAAGCGGATCGCCATAAGAATGGCTTCCCATTTCGATTACGTAAACCACGAATGTGTGGATCAATGGTTCACGGTCGCGTGGGCGGACGCCTCAGAACGCCAGTTCCCCGTCGACTTCCGACAGCGGCCTCACGCCCGACAGAAGCGCCCGCGCTTCCTCTTCGTCGCGCTTCATCTGCGCCACAAGATCGTCCAGCGAGGCGAACTTCTCCTCGCCCCGGAGGTAGCCGAAGATCGAGACGCGCGCCGTCTCGCCGTAGAGATCGCCGGAAAAGTCGAAGACGAACGTCTCCAGCAGCGGCGCGCCGTCCTCGTCGACAGTCGGGCGGCGGCCGAAGCTCGCGACGCCATCGTGGAGCGCGCCGTCCTCCCGCCGCAGCCGGACGGCGTAGATACCGTGCTTAAGATCGGTTCCCGCCGGCAAGGCCATGTTGGCTGTGGGATAGCCGAGCGTGCGGCCGAGCTGCTTGCCGCGCGTGATTTCGGCCTCCACCGTGTAGCGATAGCCGAGCAGGCCGGCTGCTTCGGCCACCCCGCCCTCCGCGATCAGTGTGCGGATGCGGCTGGACGAGACGATCTCGGTTCCCTCGTCGCGGAAGGCGTCGACCAGCGTGACGCCGAAGCCGTGCCGCTCGCCTGCCGCCATCAGGTAGGCCGGGCCGCCCTGCCTGTTCCTGCCGAAATGGAAGTCGAAACCGGTCACCGCGTGCGAGATTCCGAAGCCGCCGATCAGGATGCGCTCGACGAATTCTTCCGCGCTCTGGCTCGCGAAGACTTTTGTGAACTCCTGCTCGACGATGCCGTCGAAGCCGATCATGCGGATGAGATCGGCCTTCAGATCGGCCGGCGTGATGCGGAAGACCGGCTGGTCCGGCCGGAAGACGGAGCGCGGGTGCGGCTCGAAGGTCAGCGCCAGCGCCGGCACCCCCTCGCGTTCGGCCAGCGCACGAGCACGGTCGAGTACCGAGCGGTGACCGCGATGCACGCCGTCGAGATTGCCGATCGCCACGACCCCTCCGCGCAGACCCGCCGGCAGGTCGGCAGGATCGGTGACCCTGGCGAACGGTCTCGGGCTCATCTCTCGCTCGGCGGCATCGGCAGGCTCGCTCACCGCAGCCGGGGAATGACGGCGACGGGTTCGTGACCGTGCTTTTCGAGGAAGGCGGCCAGCCGCGGCAGGTCCGGCTCGAGCGTCTCGCCGTAGTCGCGGGCGTGGATGCCGCCCGACACGTAGAGCGCGTCGATGTCGTTCTGTGACGCACCCTTGAGATCGGTAAGTACGCCGTCTCCGATCGCAAGGACGTCGGAGGCCGACACGTCGCGGCCGAGCACGTCGCCGGCCGCCTTGAGGGCAGCCTCGTAGATGGGTCGATGCGGCTTGCCGGAAATGAGCGTGCGCCCGCCGAGTTGTCCGAAATCGCGCGCCAGCGCGCCGGCGCACCAGATCAACCTGTCGCCGCGTTCCACCACGATGTCGGGATTGGCGCAAATGAAGGGAAGGTTCCTCGCACGCAGTCTGCGCAGCAGGTCTGAATAGTCCTCCGGCGTTTCGCTCTCGTCGTCGAAAAGCCCCGTGCACACCGCGGCGGACGCCTCCGGTTCCTCGCAGAGTTCGACGTCGAGCCCGTCATAGATCGAGAGATCGCGATCAGGTCCGATATGGAAGATCCTGCGCGGACCTTCCGCGATCAGGTCTCGCGTGACATCGCCCGAGGTGACGACGCGGTCATAGGCGTCCCGCGGCACCCCGAGCGCCGCAAGCTGCGACTCCACGTCCGGATGCGGGCGGGGGGCGTTGGTGATCAGCACGACGGCGAGACCTTTCGCGCGCGCGCGCGCCAGTGCGGCGGACGCCTCGGCGAAGGCGCGCTCGCCATTGTGCACCACGCCCCAAACGTCGCACAGGAGGGCACTGTATCCGCCGGCGATCTCGTCGAGCGAATCTGTCATTCGCGGCAATTCGGGCATCGGGACTCCTGCTGGATACGCCGGAAGCTCGTTTCCGGACCGGGGATTAACCGAAGCCGTTCACCCTGTCATTATGTTTCGCTTAACAGCCGCCCGGCACAATGCAACAACGGCAGCGAATGGTTTCGAACGGCGTCCCCCGGGACGGAGGCGCCGTGCAGACCGGGGACACGGGATGCGATTGGCTCGCGCGGCCTTTGCCGCGGCTTTTCTCGGCGCATGCGTATATGGCGCCCGGGCGGTGACGCCCGAAGCGGCAGCCGCGATCTATCCGTCGCAGACAGCCATCCTGATCGTCGCAAGCCTGCTGTCGGCCTGCGCATTGGCGTTGGCATGCATGGCGTTTTTCCAAGCACAGCGGCAGGCGGCCGAGTTCACCCGCTTCTCCCGTTCTATCGAGATCGCCCTGTCGCGGCTGTCGGCCCAGGTGGAAGCAGGGAACAGGGCGGTAGAAGACATCGAGACCTGGGTCGGCGAGGAGCTTTCGCGCCTCTCGGGCAGCAACTCGGCGCCCTCGGAACCCGCCGATACGATGCAGAATATCGTTCAGCATCCCTCGGCAAAGAAATCGCAGGGAAGGAAGGCGCCCGCTCCGGCCGGCGGCGGGCAGGCGGAGAACGCGCTCGCCGAAGCGGTGTCGTCCGGAGCCCTCGAACTCAGTCTTCAGCCTATCATTTCCATCGCCCGCAACGCAGCGGTCGGCTTCGATACCTTCGCGCACCTGGAGATCGACGGAGCTGCCGAGGACATTTACCGCCTGTCTTCGACCGCAAGCCGCGTCGACCGCGCGGCTTTCGAGCGGCTTCTCGTGACTCGCGCAGCCGAGACGGCGCGACGGCGCCTTGGCCCAAGAAGCGGCAGCATGCCGCTTCACTGCCCCATCTCCGAGGCGCTGCTGGACGACGAGACCGCCTGCGAGGCGGTTTCGAGCCTGATCTCGAGCCACCCTGCCCTGTCGAAATCGATCGTCCTGTCTTTGGGATCCGCCCTGCTCCGCGAGCCGACGCCGGTTCAGCGTGAACGCCTGTCCCAGCTTCTGCAGACCGGAATATCCTTCGCGGCGGAAGGGTGGGACGGACCCGCCGGCAGCATTTCCGAGCTACGCGATCTTGGAGTGGTGTTCCTCAAGCTCGATGCGAACCGGCTCCTGGATCGCGAGAAGTCCCGGCGCAAGCAGGTCTCGGGTCGGGATCTCGCGGTCGCCGGCTCCGAAAGCGGCCTCGAAATCATCGCGACCGGCATCATGACGGACGAGGACGCCGTCAACATCCTCGACCTGGGGGTCGACCTGATGATCGGAGATCGCTTCTCCGAACCCAAGCGCCTGCGCTCCACGGAAGCAGCCGCCTGACGCGTCGCATCTGCCGGATTCGTTAACGAAGAACCAAACAGGCACGGCACTTTCGAATTTTCTCGCGAACAATATCGTAGCGTTCCTGTGTCACGATCCACCCCGACGTGTAAGCACATGCAGGGGCGCAGCCGAATGTTTCGCAAATTCTGGAAGGATACCCGCGGCGATTACGCCATCGCCACGGCGATCGCGATCGTGCCGATCCTCGGCGGACTGGCGCTGGCCGTCGACTACACCGAAATCAGCCGCCAGCGCGCATTGACGCTGAACGCGCTCGACGCCGCCGGTATCGCCGCGGCGCGCCACTATGTGCAGGGCAATACGGAAACCGCCACGCTGGCTTATGCCAAGGACTTCTTTGCCGCGAACATGAACGGCCTCGACACGAGCGGGGTGAAGTTCGACCTGATCCTCCCGACGTCGGAGACCGGCGGCGGCGTGCTCACGCTGAAGGCATCTCAGAACTACAAGCCCTACTTCCTGAGCGCGTTTGCCGATCTGCTCGGCGCGACCGAGGAAACCCTCAAGTTCGAAGCCGAGACCAAGATCCGCCTGAAGAACACGCTCGAGGTGGCGCTCGTACTCGATAACTCCGGCTCCATGGACTACAAGGGCTCCGGCTCGGGCAAGAAGCGTATCGATCTCCTGAAGGATGCCTCCAAGCAGCTGGTGACCACGCTCGCCGGCCAGGCCGCGCAGATCAAGCAGGTCGACAAGCCGGTGCAGTTCTCGCTGGTTCCCTTCGCCGCCTCGGTGAATGTCGGCCCGCAATTCGCAGACGCATCCTGGATGGATACCGACGGCCGATCGCCGATCCACCACGAGAACTTCGACTGGTCGACCATGCCATCCAACAAGAAGGTGCAGCTGACCGGCGGTGTTTACTACAAGAACGGCTCCGGCTGGGGCTCCGAGGAAGGCCAGAAGGTCACCCGCTTCACGATTTTCAACGATCTCAAGCGGATCACCGGCACCCAGACCGTCAAGACCGGCAGCGAGTGGACCTGTGTAAGCTACTACTGGTGGGGCGGCTGCAGGGAATACGGTTGGAAAGACAAGTACGAGAACGTGCCGACCTACAGCGGCTACGCAAGCTGGCAGGGCTGCGTCGAGGTGCGTCCTTATCCGTACAACCTCGACGACACCGCGCCTGCCTCGAACAATCCCTCAACACTCTACGTGCCGATGTTCGCGCCCGACGAAACCGATCAGTACTCGGGCGGTTATGCCTCGAACAGCTACTGGAACGACTTGACCACGACCAGCAGCAACAGCGGCCGCCAGAAATACATGCCCAAATATTTCGAACCTGCCGGTCAGGGCACGTCGGCTTCGGGCAGCGGCCAGGGACCGAATTCGTCCTGCACGACCAAGCCGATCACGCCGCTCACCGACGTGACCACGTCTGCCGGCAAGACGACGATCGAGAACGCCATCGACGCGATGGCTCCGCTCGGCGCAACCAACGTCCCGGAAGGCATCGCCTGGGGCTGGAAGACCGTGTCGCACGGCGCCCCGTTCACCGAAGGCAGGGCAGAATCCGAGAAGGGCAACGACAAGGTGCTGATCGTGCTGACCGACGGCGCCAACACCTACTACACCCCCTCTTCGCTCGGTTATTCCGATGCGGCCGGCAACAAGTCGACCTACTCGGCCTACGGATACACGGGCAAGAACCAGCCCGGCGAATCCTACACGCGCATGTTCATGGGCACGTCGGCCAGCAAGTCCGATTATTCTAACGGCAACTACACCACGGCCATGACGGAGCAGATGAACCAGATGTGCGAGAAGGCCAAGTCCGCTGGCCTGATCGTGATGACGGTGTCGCTCGACCTTTCGACCTCCAAGAGCGACGAGAAGGGCCAGATCGATGCGTTGAAGGCCTGCTCGTCCGACTCGCGCTTCCGCAAGGATGCGAACGGAAACGCCGAAAAGCTGTTCTGGAACACCACCGGCGGCGAGCTCGAGAGCACCTTCAAGTCCATCGCCGACGAACTTTCGAACCTGCGCATCGTGGGCTGACATGCAGCGGCGCGCGTGCGGACGGATCGCGCAAGCAGCGGTTCGCTGCTTTCGCCGGGCGGCGGGCATGCCCCGCCGCCTCGCCGCCGACCGCGGCGGAAACTATTCGATCGGCTTCGCGCTCGCCATGCTGCCCATCCTCGGCGGCGTCTCGCTGGCGGTCGACTATTCAGACATGCTCCGCCAGAAGCAGGCCATGCTGAATGCGCTGGACGCGGCCGGTATCGCGACGGCCCGGCGGATCGTTGAAGGCGCGACGGAGACCGAGGTCCGCACCTACGCGAAAGACTTCTTCGAGGCCAATCTCGGGCCGGTGAACGCAGCCGACACGACACTTTCGGTCCAGCTTCCCACAAACACCAGCGGCGGCGGCACGCTCAAGCTTTCCGCCACGCTCGAGTACAGGCCCTATTTCCTGCCGTCGTTTCGATATCTCCTGACGGGGACACCCGACAACGAGCCGGTCGCTTTCAGCGCCGGCAACGAGCTGAGGCTGAAGAACACGCTTGAAGTGGCGCTTGCACTCGACAATTCGGGATCGATGTCGGACCTAGGATCGGGCTCCGGCCAGAAGCGCATCGACCTCCTAAAGACCGCTGCGAAGCAACTGGTGGACACGCTGGTCCTCCAGGCCGCGCAGATCAAGCAGGTCGACAAGCCCGTCCAGTTCTCGCTCGTCCCCTTCGCCGCGTCGGTGAATGTCGGACCCGGCAATGCCGGCGCCGCATGGATGGACGGCGAGGGCGTTTCTCCCCTCCACCACGAGAATTTCGCCTGGTCGACGATGAGTTCGGGCAACCGACGCGCGGAAAAGATCGGCGGCGTCTGGTTCAAGAAGGGCAGCGACTGGGGCGAGGAGGAGAACGAGATCCTGTCGCGATTTTCGCTCTACAAGGACATGAAGAAGGTCGACACGCGGGAGTGGGTCGTCACCGGCAGGGAATACATCTGCACGCGCTATCGCTCGAACGGTACCTGCCGCGAAGGCTACTGGCGCGACACCGGATACTACGAGGAAACGCTCGGGCCCTACGCAAGCTGGCAGGGATGCGTCGAAGCGCGTCCCTATCCCTACAATGTGGACGACACGCCACCCGCCATCTCTTCCGGTGCGACAGGGGTCTGGACGGGCGATCCGGCCACGCTCTTCGTGCCGATGTTCGCGCCCGACGAAGCCGGCGACCGCTGGGCGACCGACGCCGATTCCAGCCCCGACAACTACTCCGCGCCCAACAACTGGTGGAACGACGGCACCGAGACGAGTTCGGCCTCGGCGCGCCAGAAGAACATGCCGAAATATTTCGAAGTGCGCCCGTACGGCACGACCTCGCCGCAGGGAACCGGCCCGAACTATTCCTGCACGACCAATCCGGTCACGCCGTTGACCGACGTGTCGACCGGCGAGGGACTGAGCACGATCAAGTCCGCCATCGACGCCATGGCTCCCAACGGCGGCACGAACGTTCCGGAGGGCCTCGCATGGGGCTGGCGCACCGTATCTGGTGGAGAACCCTTCACGGAAGGCCGGCCGGAAATCGAGAAGGGCAACGACAAGATCGTGATCCTGCTGACCGACGGCGCAAACACCTATTATACGCCGGGTTCGCTCGGCTATTCGGATACGGCCGGCAACAAGTCGATCTACTCCTCCTACGGCTATACCGGCCAGGCCTATGACGGAGGTTCGAAGACCCGCTTGTTCATGGGCACGAGCAGCGCGATCGGAGACTTCGACTACTCGAACACGAATTACACCAAGGCGATGAACGAACAGCTGCAGACGCTCTGCGGAAATGCGAAGTCGGCCGGCGTCCTGGTCATGACCGTGGCACTCGATCTCAACGAGACGAATTCGAGCGAGCAGGCCCAGATCGACGGCCTCCGCGCCTGCTCGTCGGATTCCCGTTTCCGCAGGGATCCCGCCGATCCGGCGAAGCCCGCAAAACTTTTCTGGAACGCCACCGGCGCCAATCTCGCCGACAAATTCAGAGAAATCGCCGACGAGCTCTCGAATCTGCGCATCGTGGGTTGACCGCCCGCCCTTTCGTCGCCATCTGCGCGGCGAAGCGGCTGCCGCGCGGCGAAAATTTGAGCCCCTGGCGAGCACACCGACCACACGCCGCGCTTGACATCTACCCACCCCGCGAATATGTCACGCCGCAAGTTAGCACTCTTCTTTGCGAGTGCTAACACCGGCCGGGAACCGCCGGACGGAGGAAACCTCTTCAACATCCGCATCGAGGAAATTCATTATGGCACAAACCAATTTCCGCCCGCTTCACGACCGCGTGGTCGTCAAGCGCGTCGAATCCGAAGAGAAGACCAAGGGCGGGATCATCATTCCCGACACCGCCAAGGAGAAGCCGCAGGAAGGTGAGATCGTCGCCGTCGGCTCGGGTGCCCGCGACGAAGCCGGCAAGCTCGTTCCCCTCGACGTGAAGGCTGGCGATCGCGTGCTGTTCGGCAAGTGGTCCGGCACCGAGGTGAAGCTGAACGGCGAAGACCTTCTGATCATGAAGGAATCCGACATCATGGGCGTGATCGCCTGAGTTCGGTTTCCGCCAGAATCATCACTGAACTTTCGGACCTTCGGGTCCAGTATCCAGGAGCTAAAACATGGCTGCCAAAGACGTAAAATTCTCCCGTGATGCCCGCGAGCGCATGCTGCGCGGCGTCAACATCCTCGCCGACGCGGTGAAGGTGACCCTCGGCCCCAAGGGCCGCAACGTGGTTCTCGACAAGAGCTTCGGCGCTCCGCGCATCACCAAGGACGGCGTCACCGTCGCCAAGGAAATCGAGCTCGAGGACAAGTTCGAGAACATGGGCGCCCAGATGGTGCGCGAAGTGGCCTCCAAGACCAACGACATCGCCGGTGACGGCACCACGACCGCGACCGTTCTGGCCCAGGCGATCGTTCAGGAAGGCCACAAGGCCGTTGCCGCCGGCATGAACCCGATGGACCTGAAGCGCGGCATCGACCTCGCTGTTTCCGAAGCGGTTGCAAGCCTCGTCCAGAGCGCCAAGAAGATCAACACCTCCTCGGAAGTCGCCCAGGTCGGCACCATTTCGGCCAATGGCGAGACCGAGATCGGCGAGATGATCGCCGAGGCCATGCAGAAGGTCGGCAACGAGGGTGTCATCACCGTCGAGGAAGCCAAGACCGCCGAGACCGAGCTCGAGGTTGTCGAAGGCATGCAGTTCGACCGCGGCTACCTGTCGCCCTACTTCGTGACCAACCCGGACAAGATGGTCGCCGAGCTGGAGGACGCCTACATCCTCCTGCACGAAAAGAAGCTCTCCAACCTCCAGGCGATGCTGCCGGTTCTGGAGGCGGTCGTTCAGACCTCCAAGCCGCTCCTGATCATCTCCGAGGACGTCGAAGGCGAGGCTCTGGCCACGCTCGTCGTCAACAAGCTGCGCGGTGGCCTCAAGATCGCCGCCGTCAAGGCTCCGGGCTTCGGTGACCGCCGCAAGGCCATGCTCGAGGACATCGCAATCCTCACCGGCGGCCAGGTGATTTCGGAAGATCTCGGCATCAAGCTCGAGAACGTCGGCCTCGACATGCTCGGCCGCGCCAAGAAGGTCTCGATCTCCAAGGAGAACACCACCATCGTCGACGGCGCCGGCAAGAAGGAAGAGATCCAGGGCCGCGTCGCCCAGATCAAGCAGCAGATCGAGGAGACCACCTCGGACTACGACCGTGAGAAGCTCCAGGAGCGTCTCGCCAAGCTCGCTGGCGGCGTCGCGGTGATCCGCGTCGGCGGCTCCACCGAGGTCGAGGTCAAGGAGAAGAAGGACCGCGTCGACGACGCCCTCAACGCGACCCGCGCGGCCGTGGAAGAAGGCATCGTGCCCGGCGGCGGCGTGGCGCTCCTGCGTGCTTCGCTGGCCATCAAGGGTGAAGGCGGCAACGCCGACCAGAAGGCCGGTATCGCCATCGTGCGCCGTGCTCTCCAGGCTCCGGCTCGCCAGATCGCGTCGAACGCGGGCGCCGAGGCTTCGATCGTCGCCGGCAAGATCCTTGAGAACTCCGGCGCGACCTACGGCTACAACGCCCAGACCGGCGAGTATGGCGACATGATCGCCATGGGCATCGTGGATCCGGTCAAGGTGGTTCGCACCGCCCTCCAGGACGCGGCCTCGGTCGCCGGCCTGCTCGTCACCACCGAAGCCATGATTGCCGAGTCTCCGAAGAAGGAGAGCGCCGGTGGAATGCCCGGCGGCATGCCCGGCGGCGGCATGGGCGGCATGGGCGGCATGGACTTCTAAGCCCCTCCCCGGGCTCGACCCGGGGACAGCATCCTGCCTCTGCATCGAGGGCGGCTCGCGAGGGCCGCCCTTTTCTTTTGGGGCGATGGCAACCCTCCGCCTCACCCCGGCGTTTTCCTGTGCTTGTGAACATCAGGAGATACCACGATGAACAAGGACCAGGTTAAGGGCGCCGCACACGAAGCCAAGGGCGCCGCAAAGGAAGCTGCTGGCAAGGCAACGGGATCGAAGGATACCGAGGCCGAAGGCAAGGGCGAGAAAGTCGCCGGCAAGACCCAGAAGACCTATGGCGATGCCAAGGACACCGTGAAGAAGGCGGGAAGCTGAACCGCACGCACACGCGCCACTGTCCGACAAACGGGACGCGAAACGACCAGGAGGGCGGCAGCAATGCCGCCCTTTTGATTCAACATCCAGAGCTAGCGGCAAAGAACTGCACCGCGGAAGTTCCGTCACCTAGATCGTCCCGCCAGCTTTCCAAGTGCCACCCTTTCCCTTTCGGCGAATCGATGCCATCCGGTACCATGCGGTCGGGAAAGCGCAGGACGGCATGATCTCGCGGAAAGCCAAATACGCCCTCAGGGCCATGATCGCACTGACGCGAGCGCAGGAGCGTGGCGCCATGATGTCGATCGCAGAGGTCGCGGCCGCCGAGCGCATCCCGAAGAAGTTCCTCGAACAGATCCTGCTCGACCTGAAGCGCCAAGGGCTTGTGGCGAGCAGACGCGGCAAGGCGGGCGGCTACCTGCTTCTGAAGCAGCCGGACAGCATCACCTTCGGAGAGATACTGCGCACCATCGAAGGGCCAATCGCGCCGTTGCCGTGTCTCAGCCGGACGGCCTATCGGCGTTGCGAAGACTGCGTGGACGAGTCAGAATGCGAGATCCGCATGGTCTTCAGCCGCGTTGCGGAAGCAACCCGGGCCGTCCTTGATGCGACCACGCTAGCCGGCGCGATCAGCATCGAAATTGCCGGGACGTCGTCCCTCGACCACGGGAAATAGTTTTTCTTTCCCGTTTGGGAGCGCTTTTTGACAGATCGTCGCGCGCCTAATCACGACTAATATTATAGTCTTAATAGACATTAATGGCGCATCGGTGAGCGGAGTGGATCCTGTTTTCCTTGTATGCGGCTTCGGCCAGCGACTGCCCAGTGCGTCTTCTGACAATACGGGAAGACGGCCGATCTCCAGGAACACCGCCAGCCCACCTGTCAACGCTGAACCAGGCGCCACACCGACGAGTGACGTCCAACACCCTGACCTCACACGATCGGGACGCGGATTAACCGGTCCTTCATCTCTCCCCTGACCTCGCAACAAGGAACGTGCACATGCAGGACTTCCTTCTCTTCGCCCTTGTCGGCTTCCTCGCTCAGGCGGTCGACGGCGCACTCGGGATGGCATACGGCGTCATCTCCTCCACGACGCTGCTTGCGTTCGGCGTCGCCCCCGCGCATGCATCGGCGGCCGTTCATGCCGCGGAACTCTTCACGACCGCCGCCTCCGGGACCGCTCATTTCTACCACCGCAACATCGACTGGAAGCTATTCTGGCGGCTGGCACCGTTTGGCATCCTCGGCGGCTGCGTGGGTGCCTATGTCCTGACATCCTTCGACGGCTCGATCGTCAAGCCATTCGTCACAGGCTATCTCGCCCTGGTCGGAGCATGGCTGCTCTTTCGCTCGTTCCGAAAAATTCCGTCGCGGCCGGTGCCGGCGCCGATCGTAGCGCCGCTCGGGGCAGCAGGCGGCTTTCTGGACGCCGCGGGAGGCGGCGGCTGGGGGCCGATCGTAACCACCGGTCTCCTTGGTGCCGGCGCGGCGCCGCGCTACGTGATCGGCACCGTCAATGCCAGCGAATTCCTGATCACGCTTGCCGTCTCCGTCAGCTTCCTTCTTGCGCTGGTGACCGGCCACTGGGACGCGGCCGGCGGCATGATGGATCATCTGCCTGCCATCGGCGGTCTGATCGTCGGAGGCCTCTTCGCCGCGCCGCTGGCCGGGCTGTTCGTCAAGACGCTCGCCGAGACGGTGCTCCTGCGCCTCGTTGGCGCGCTCATCGTTCTTCTTGCGGGCTGGCAGACGGTACAGCAACTCGGCTGGATCTGACGGGTCCCCAATCCCGGAACGGCGGCGAAGGAATCCACATCTTCGTCGCCGCCGGCTTAACGGCTCACCGATAGAGCAGCGTCGGCAGCCACATCGTGATGGCGGGAATGAACGTCACGAGGAACAGCACCAGGAACAGAGGAACGAGGAACGGCAGTGTCGCCACCACGCAGCGCTCGAACGGCACCTTCGAGACCCGTGACAGGACGTAGAGAACAAGGCCGACCGGCGGTGTCAGAAGCCCGATCATCAGGTTCAGCACCACGATCACCCCGAAATGAACGGGATCGACGCCCATCTTCAGCGCGATCGGCAACAGCACCGGGACGAGGATGGTGATCGCCGCGACCGTCTCCATGAAGCAGCCGACCAGAAGCAGGATCAGGTTGATCAGCAGGAGCACGATGATCGGGTTTTCGGATATGCCCAGGATGATGCTGGCGAAATGTTCCGGCACCCGGTTGGAGGCCAGTATCCACGCGAAGATGGAGGCGGCCGCCACGATGAAGAGGACCACGGAAGTGGTCTCGATCGTGTCGAAGGAGACGCGCAGGAACCGCTGTAGCGTCAGCGTCCGGTAGACGACGAGCCCTAGGAACAGCGCCCAGACGCAGGCGGCGATCGCAGCTTCCGTGGGCGTGAAGGCGCCCGACAGAATGCCGCCGACGATGATGACCGGCGTCATCAGCGACAGGAAGGCGCGCAGGAACGAGGAGCCGAGTACCGACATGCTGAACGCCTGGTCGCGGGGATAGCCGCGCCGGCGGGCATAGATCGCCACCATCGCCATCAGCGCCAGCGCCATCAGTATGCCGGGAATGAACCCGGCGGCGAAGAGTTGGCCGATCGAGGCGCCGGCCACGACGCCGTAGATGACCATCGGCAACGAGGGCGGGATGATCGGCCCGATCGTCGAGGAGGCCGCGGTAATGCCGACGGAGAAACCTGCATCGTACTTGGCGTCTCGCATCGCCTTGATCTCGATCGCGCCGAGCCCCCCGGCATCGGCCACTGCCGCGCCCGACATGCCGGCAAAGATGACCGAGGCGCCGATGTTCACGTGCCCCAGTCCGCCGCGCATCCAGCCGACGAGCGCCTTGGCGAAATCGAAGATGCGTTCGGTGATGCCGGCGGTGTTCATGAGGTTGCCGGCCAGGATGAAGAACGGCACGGCGAGAAGCGGGAACGAATCAACGCCGTTGACCATCCGGTGGATCACCACCACGTCGGGGATGCGCCCGTCGAGGAAGATGAAGACGGCGGATGCGCCGGCAAGTGCGATGGCGACGGGCACCCCGAGCGCGAGCAGCACGAACAGCAGGACGAACAGGAGCGTCAGGAGCATCGGTGGCAGCCGTTCACAGGGTTGGGCCCATGGCCGAAAACCGCTCGGGATCGACCAGCCGGCTCGTGCCCGTTTTCAGGTGGCGGACCAGGACGATCACGCCGTACAACGTCATGGCTGCAAAGCATGCGGCCACGATCCAGTAGACGACCGATTTCGGCACGTCGATCGACACCATCATCTGCTGCGTATTGAGCGCCATGCGACCGCACAGCCATCCCGTCACCGCATAGAACAGGATCGCAATGACATCGACGAACAGTTGGAGCGCATAGCGCAGGCGCCTCGGCAGGTACCGGTAGACGAGTTCGACGGCGATGTGGCTCTCCTTGCGGACGGCCATGGCCGCACCGATGAAGGTGACGCCGATCAGGAGGAAGCGCGCTATCTCCTCCGTCCAGCCGAAGGAGTTGTTGAGCACGTAGCGGGTGAAGAACTGCAGGAAAACGACGAATGCCAGCGCCCAGAAGACGACGAGCACGATGCCGTCGACCTTGCTCACATCCGCAAGCGATTCGTCGCCCGGATTGTCGGACATAGTTCCAGCGTCGTCGGAATCCTGCCGCATCATTTTTCTCCCGGAAATGCCGGCGGTGCGAACTCGCGCCGCCAGCAAACCCGGATGTCCGCCCTACTCGATCGCCTGCAGCTTGTCGTAGGTGGCCTGGTCCCAGGTCGCGTCCTCGCCGTTGTGGAGCTTCATAGTCTCTTCACGGAACGGTGTGCGGTCGACGTCCCGGACGTCGACGCCCTCGTCCTTGAACCACTGCACCAGGTCCTTCTCGGACTGGATGATCTGTTGCGTGGCACAGTCGGCGGTCTCGTCCAGCACCTGTTCGAGCGCGGCCTGGTCGGCGGCGTCCATGGCGTTCCACGCCGGTCCGCCGACGATCGTCAACAGTGCGTCGGTGATGTGGCCGGTCAGGTTGATGTGCTTCTGTACTTCGTAGAACTTCTTGGCCTGGATGGTCGGCAGCGGATTTTCCTGCGCGTCGACCGTGCCCTGCTGGAGCGCCAGGTACACCTCCGCAAACGCGATCGGCGTCGGGTTGGCGCCGGTGGCCTTCGGGAACATCATGTAGAGCGGCGCATTCGGCACGCGGATCTTCAGGCCGGCCATGTCCTCGGGCTTGTCGATCGGCTTGTTGGAGGTGACGTGGCGTTCGCCGTAATAGGTGACCGACGTGATGTGGTTGCCGGTGGCGTCGGTGTAGCCCTGCGCCAGGTCCTTGAAGAGGTCCGAGTTGCGGTACTTGTCCCAGTGGTCGAAGTCGCGGAACATGAACGGCGCGCCGCCGATGGCGATCGGTCCGTAGGCCCGGCCCGCGAAAAGCTGCCCCGTGTAGATGATGTCGACCGTACCGAGGCCGAGACCTTCGTTGATGTCGACTTCCTTGCCGAGCGAGGAGGCCGGGAAGACCTCAATCGAATACCGATCTTCCGTCGCGGCCTTCAGCTTGTCGGACGCGGCCACGGCGCAGGTGTGATAGGGTTCGCTGGCTTCGTAGACATGCGCCCATTTGAGCGCGGTTTCGGCGAGCGCCGGTTGAAGCGCCATCGTATAGGCGGCAGCGGATGCCGCGAGCGCGGCAAGCAGTGTCGTTGTCTTCACGGTTTTCTCCTCCCAGAGTTGCCCTAGTCGACGTTCGCCGTCAGTCGGGCTTTCAACTTGTGTCCTTCCCTCCCGCATGGTCCTCCAACCGGCGGGCAATCTCCTCCATATTTTTCCATCCCTCGAAAAAACAGTAACCGCATGCCGCCGCGGAAACAAGCGCCCCTAAATCAGGACGGGAACGGCTTAACCCTTCCGCTCCGCCAGGACCTTGTCGATGCGGCGTCCGTCGAGATCGACCACCTCGAAGCGCCAGTTTCCGACCTCGACCGTCTCGCCCGTCTGCGGCAGGCGCTTGAAGGCGTCGAGCAGGAAACCGGCGACCGTGTCGTATCCGCGCCGTTCCGGCAGTTCGAGATAGAGCAGTTCCGCCATCTCGTCGGCGGGCATGGCGCCCGAGATCAGCCAGGAGCCGTCAGCGCGCTGGCGCGCCTCGGGTTCGGCGTCCTCCTCGTCGGAGCGGAACGCACCGGCGATCGCGTCGAGGATGTCGGCGGGGGTAATAAGCCCTTCGAAATGGCCGAACTCGTCGTGGACCAGCACCACCGGCACGTCGGCCTTCTGCAGCGTCTCCAACACCGAGAGCGCGGTCATCGTATCCGGTACCACGGGCGCGGCACGCACGTGCCCGGCGATCCCGGCTTCCGGATCCGCCAGAAGGCCTGCCACCGCGTCGCGGACACGGGCGATACCCAACACGGCATCGACCTCTCCTTCGTGGACCGGGATGCGCGTGTGGGTGGTCGCCAGCAGCGCCGCCTTCAAGTCTTCGGGAGAAAGCGACGCGTCGATCATCTCGATCTCCGTACGCGGCGTCATTAGGGCGCGGGCGGTCCGGTCGCCGAGGCGCATCACGCCGGAGATCATCGTCTGCTCGGCCCTTTCGATCACGCCGGCACCTTCAGCCTCGGCGATGAGCGTCCGGATCTCTTCATCGGTGACCGCATTGTCGCCCTCCGCCGCCATCCCGGTGACCGCCAGGATAGCCTTGGTCGTGGCATCGAGCAGCCACACGACCGGCGTCGCAACGCGCGAGAACAGCGTCATCGCCGGCGCGACCATGCAGGCAAAGCCCTCGGCGTTCTTTAGCGCGAGATGTTTCGGCACCAGTTCACCGATGACGACCGAAAAGAAGGTGATCGCTCCGATCACGACGATGTAGCTGACGACGTCGGCGACGTTGTCCGCCATGCCCCAGCCTTCCAGCATCACGGCGAACTTTCCCCCGAGCGCGGCACCCGAGAAGGCGCCGGCGAGGATGCCGATCAGCGTGATGCCGATCTGCACGGCCGACAGGAACCGGCCGGGTTCCTCCGCGAGCCTCAGGGCGGCCCGCGCGCCGGCCTTCCCCTGCTCGGCCATCAGCGTCAGCCGCGGCTTGCGCGAGGAGACGACCGAAAGCTCCGACAGCGCGAAGACGCCGTTCAGGAGGATGAGGCAGGCGGCGACGATCAGTTCGAACATGGCCATACACGCGGTAGAGCTTCGGCGGGTGCGGGTCAACAGGTGCGCGCCGCCGCTACTCTGCCGATTGGTTGACCAGCCGCGCGATGCTCGGTGAAGATCGTTCAACCTCAACCACTTCCGCACACCACCTGAATCGATTTGACAGCAGGCCCGCTTCATTCTCCGCTTGAAGCGCCGGAAGCGGCACGTTAGGCGGAAGCCTCTGAACCCAGGAGGCCGCCTTGTCCGACGCCCGCGTCACGACCCGCAACGAGACCGACACCTTCGGCGCCATCGATGTGCCCGGCGACCGCTACTGGGGCGCGCAAGCGCAGCGCTCGCTCGGTAATTTCCGTATCGGCTGGGAGAAGCAACCGCTGTCGATCGTGCGGGCGCTGGGCATCGTCAAGCGCGCCGCGGCGGAGGCCAACATGGAGCTTGGCCGGCTCGACCCGCATCTCGGCAAGGCGGTGGTCGCCGCGGCCCAGGAGGTGATCGACGGACGGCTGAACGACCATTTTCCTCTGGTCGTGTGGCAGACCGGATCGGGCACCCAGTCCAACATGAACGCCAACGAGGTCATCTCCAACCGCGCCATCGAGATGCTCGGCGGCGAGATGGGCTCGAAGAAGCCGGTCCATCCCAACGACCACGTCAACATGAGCCAGTCGTCGAACGACACCTATCCGACGGCCATGCATGTCGCCTGTGCCGAGCGCATCGTGCACGACCTGCTGCCCGCCTTGAAGCACCTGCACGGCGCCCTCGACGCCAAGGCGAAGGAATTCGATCACATCGTCAAGATCGGCCGCACGCACACTCAGGACGCGACCCCACTGACGCTCGGCCAGGAATTCTCAGGATACGCCGCCCAGGTCGCCTCCTCGATCAAGCGCATCGAGCAGACGCTGCCGGGTCTGTGCGAACTGGCCCAGGGCGGCACCGCGGTAGGAACCGGCCTCAACGCGCCCGTCGGCTTCGCCGAGAAGGTCGCCGAGCGCATCGCCGACATCACCGGGATCGCCTTCGTCACCGCTCCGAACAAGTTCGAGGCGCTGGCCGCGCACGATTCCATGGTCTTCGCCCACGGCGCCATCAATTCGGCGGCGGCCGCCCTGTTCAAGATCGCCAACGACATCCGCTTCCTCGGTTCGGGCCCTCGTTCGGGGCTGGGCGAACTGGCGCTGCCGGAAAACGAGCCGGGCTCGTCGATCATGCCGGGCAAGGTGAACCCAACGCAAAGCGAGGCACTGACGCAGGTCTGCGTGCAGGTCTTCGGCAACAACGCGGCGCTGACCTTCGCCGGCAGCCAGGGCCATTTCGAACTGAACGTCTACAACCCGCTGATGGCCTACAACTTCCTTCAGTCGGTCCAGCTGATGTCCGACGCCGCGCGCTCCTTCACCGACAATTGCGTGGTCGGTATCGAGGCGCGCGAAGAGAACATCAAGGCCGCGCTCGAGCGCTCGCTGATGCTGGTCACCGCGCTGGCGCCCAAGATCGGCTACGACGCCGCCGCCAAGATCGCCAAGACGGCGCACAAGAACAACACGACGCTGCGCGAGGAGGCGCTGGCAACCGGGCTGGTCACGGAGAAGGACTATGACCGGCTCGTACGTCCGGAGGACATGACTCGCCCGGGCTAATCGCCGCGAGGACACGTCGGCTCCGTACACGATGCTGGAGACGAGGCGAGCGCCACTGTTCACAAATACTGAACGTTGAGTAGGCGATTACGCCGCTTTCGGTTTCCGGTGGAGTGGTTATCTTTCGGACACCTGCAACCGGAGACGTTTCCCCATGTCCAACAGCGCCATCCTCCTCGTGGCACGCATCCTCCTGTCCTTCATGTTCATCATGTCGGGCCTCTCCAAGTTCGGCGGCATCGAAGGCACCGCCGGCTATATCGGCTCGGTCGGCCTGCCCGCCCCCGTTCTGCTCGCATGGGCCGCCGCCCTGTTCGAGACGATCGCCGGCATCGCCATCCTGGTCGGCTTCCAGACCAAGATCGCGGCCCTGCTGCTCGCCGCCTTCTGCGTCTTCGCCGGCTTCGTGTTCCACTTCCAGCCGTCCGACCAGATGCAGATGATATCCTTCATGAAGAACCTGACCATCGCCGGCGGCTTCCTGACGCTCTGGGTCGCCGGTCCCGGCTCGATCTCGGTCGACGCCCGTCGCGGCGGCACCCTCGCCACCGCCTGACGGTTTCGAAAATCACTGATCGGAGCGGCCCGGCCCTGCGCCGGGCCGTTTCGTGTCCGGCGCCGGCGCGTTCCTCTCCCCGATACGCGTGACTTCGCACCGCTCGTGGCGCATCATGGGCGGATCAGGATGGACTCCGCCATGCTACGCGACCTCGGCCTGCTTCTCGCGCGTCTTCTGCTCGGCAGCCTCTTCGTCATGGCAGCCATCTCGAAGCTGTCGAATGTGGATGGCACCGCCGGCTATTTCGCCTCGCTCGGCATGCCGCTGCCGATGCTGGTCGCCTGGGGCTCGGCGGGTTTCGAACTCGTCGCCGGGCTTGCAGTGCTTGTCGGCTTCCGGACGGCCATCGCCTCCATCCTGCTCGCGCTCTTCAGTGCGGTGGCGGGCTATCTCGGACACTACGGACAGGGCGGCGCCGATCCGATGCTGATGCTCATGCACGATCAGGCCTTCGCCAAGGACCTCGCCATGGCCGGTGGATTCGTGGCGTTGGCGATCGCCGGTCCGGGTGCCTGGTCGATCGACGGACGGCGGCCCGGCCGCGACCCCGTGCCGGAGCACCGCAGCGGGCACCCGCTCAGGCTCGGCTGAGTCTCCCCCGGACATCGTCGAGCGTGGCGCGGTCGGCCTCCGCCCTCTCCCGCCGCGACGCCACCAGGCAGGCCTGGGATTTCAGGATGACGCCATCCTCCAGCACTCTTAGATGATTGGCACGCAGCGTCGAGCCGGTCGTGGTGATGTCGACGATGACGTCGGCCGAACCGGCGGCCGGCGCGCCTTCGGTGGCCCCGAGGCTTTCCACGATCCGGTAGACCTGGATGCCGTGCATCTGCGAAAAGAATTGTTGGGTCAGCCGCCAGTACTTCGTGGCGATCCTCAGCCGTCGCCCGTGGCGCTGGCGGAACTCCGCCGCGACGTCGTCGAGGTCCGCCATGGTCGTCACGTCGAGCCAGATGTCGGGCACAGCCACGACGACATCCGCCTGCCCGAAACCGAGCCGCGCCTCGATCGAGACCCGCGCCTCCCACTCGGCAAGGCTCTCGCGCACCAGATCTTCGCCCGTCACGCCGAGATCGACGTTGCCCTGCCCGAGTTCGCTGGCGATCTCGGAGGCCGACAGGAACGCCACCTCGATGTCGTCGCGCCCGTCGATGTGCGCTCGGTAGCGCCGCTGGTCCGACGGCTCCACCACCGCCAGCCCGGCACACGCAAAAACCTCCAGCGCCTGCTCGCGCAGCCGGCCCTTGGAGGGGAGTGCGATGGTGATGCTCATTGGCGCGGCTCCCGCGCGGGGGCGACTAAAAGGAAGCGCATCACCCCTCCCCCCGCAGTGCCTCGATGCGGTCGAGCCAGACCGAGAATCCGACGCCGGGGATCGGTGTCTTTGCGCCGAGCAGCGTCAGGAGCCGGTCGTAGCGGCCGCCACCGACGAGCGGACGGGGCGTGCCGTAGGCGAAGATCTCGAAAACGAGCCCGGTGTAGTAGTCGAGCGGGCGGCCGAAGGCGGCGTCGTAGGTGATGTCGGCAGATGCCAGGCCGTGGCTGCGCACGGCTTCAGCCCGCGCCGAAAACCGATCCAGCGCAGCGCCGAGCGAAATGCCGGCGCCGGCGGCGAAGCCTTCCAGCGCATCGGCGGCCGTATCGAGCGGCGCGCGGATGGCGAGGAAGCTTCGCAGCGCCTCGAACGCCTCCGACGACAGCCGCACGCTCCTGAGTTCCGCCTTTTCGATCAGCCGCCGCGCGATCTCGTCGGGAGTGCGGCCCAGCGCGGGTGACAGCCCGGCCTCCTCCATGCCTTCGGCGATGTGCGCGGCGAGCGCCGCCGGCTCGCCGTCGGCCACGAGTTCGGCCACGCGCGCGGGCAGCGGGGCATTCTTCGGCGGGTCCGCGAGGTCGGAAAGCGCGGAGGCGAGCATGTCGGCCGAGCCGAAGGCGCGCGCCAGCCGCATGCGCCAGCCGCGCGGCAACCCGAGGGCCGCCAGTACGGCCTCGAAGACGGACTGGTCGCCGAGCGTCACGGCAAGGGCGCGCCCCGGCAGCGCCAGCGACAGGAGTGCGTGCGCGTCGGCCACCGAGCGCGCGTCGGCCATCGCCGCGTCCGTCTCGCCCAGATCCTCGATGCCGGCCTGGAAGAATTCGTTGCCGCCCTCGCGCCGCTGGCGGAACACCTCGCCGAGATAGGCATATCGGCGCGGCGTACCGGCCTGGCTGGCGATGTGGTCGAGGCAGACGGGAATGGTGAATTCCGGCCGCAGGCAGAGCGCCGCGCCAGTCTCGCTCTCGGTGAGGAAGATCCGCCGCCGCAGGTCTTCGCCCGCCATGTCGAGGAACGGGTCCGCCGGCTGGATCACCGGCACGTCCACCAGATCCGCTTCGCGCGCAGCAAAGAGCGCGGTGATGTCGGGGGCAATGGCGGGGAAGCGGGTCATGGCAGGCGAAGGGCGCCCGGCTGGGCCGATGGTTCCCCCCCTCCGTCTCGGGCTCCGCCGAACGGCGCAGGGGTTTCCCCGCCTCCGTCTCGGGCTGCGCCCGAGGCCGGGCGAGCCAAGGGTCTCGCCCGTCCTTCGGACCCCCCCCACTCCGTGAGGGGGAGGATAGGCGCCAAGCAAGCGGCCGGCCATCCGCCACCCCGCGGAGCGGGGGGGAGGTGGATCGGGCGAAGCCCGAGACGGAGGGGGGGTACTCCCGCCGCGCCGATCGTCGCGGGTATCACCGTCCCCGCTCCGCCTTCTGCGCCGCGATGATCCCCTGCACGGTCGCCACCAGGTCCGCCTCCGGCACCTCGACCTGCGCGGGTCGGCCTTCGCGCCATTTGGCATTGTCGGTGATCTGTTCGGCCAGCCGCGCGCCCTCCACGAGGTCCTTGACCTGCACGACGCCCTTGGCGAGTTCGTCGCCGCCCTGGATGACGACGCACGGCGCACCGCGCCGGTCGGCATACTTCATCTGCGGTTTCATGCCCGAGCCGCCGAGATACATTTCCGCCCTGATGCCGGCGGCGCGAAGGTCGCCGACCATCTTCTGGTAGCGACCGAGGCTTGTCGTATCGCGGTCCATCACCAGCACGACTACCGGGCCGGGAATCTCCGCCGTCTGAAGCTTGCCGAGGTTCTTCAGCGCGGTGGTCAGTCGCGACACGCCGATGGAAAAGCCGGTGGCCGGCACCGGCTCGCCGCGGAACCGCGACACCAGCCCGTCATACCGCCCGCCGCCGCCGACCGATCCGAAGCGCACGATCTGGCCGTCCTCGTTGGGAATCTCAGCGAGGAGTTCGGCTTCGTAGACGGGGCCGGTGTAGTATTCGAGGCCGCGAACGACCGAGGGATCCACTACTATGCGATCTACGCCATAAGCTGATTTTCGGCAGAGAAACTCGATGCGGCTCAACTCTTCGACACCACTAGCGAATGTCGAATTCATCAACAACGGCGAATTGTAAAGGGTCTTCATGCTCTCAGAGGGCTGAAAACTTGCTCGTATTCTCGCCAGTTTCTCAGCTAGGTCGGGAGCGTCGTCTTTGGGAGGGAATGCGTGAATCGTTGCAAGTTGCCGCCGTGCGTCGTCGTCAAGGAACTTGCCGCCAAAGGTCGCAAGTATCTGCGCGATGGCCGGCTCGCTGAGCTCAGCGCCCTTCGTAAAATCCCCCTCGCCTTCCTTGCCGCCATCCCAGCGTCCTGGCCCAAGCAGCAGCTTCACCCCCTCCGGGCCAAACTTGTCCAGCTTGTCGATGGCCCTCAGCACCGTCAGCCGCCGCCCGGCATTCTCCTCGCCGCCGAGCCCGATCGCCTCCAGCACCCCGTCCAGAACCTTCCGGTTGTTCACCCGGATCACATAGTCCCCGCGCGCGATGCCGAGCGCCTCCATCACGTCGGCCATCATCATGGCCATCTCGGCATCCGCTGCCACGCCCGGCGTGCCGACCGTGTCCGCGTCGAACTGCATGAACTGCCTGAACCGCCCCGGCCCCGGCTTCTCGTTGCGAAAGACCCAGCCCTGGCGGTAGCTGCGGAAGGGTTTCGGCAGCTTCTCGAAATTTTCCGCCACGTAGCGGGCAAGCGGAGCGGTCAAATCATAGCGCATCGACAGCCACTGCTCGTCGTCGTCCTGGAAGGAGAACACCCCCTCGTTCGGCCGGTCCTGGTCGGGAAGAAATTTTCCCAGCGCATCGGTGTATTCGATCATCGGCTGCTCGACGGGTTCGAAGCCGTAAAGCTCGTAGACGGCGCGGATTTTCGCGCACATCTCGTCCACGGCACGGATGTCGGCCGCCTGACGGTCGACGAAGCCGCGCGGCAGCCGCGCTTTCGTCCTGTCGTTCTTTCCGGTCATTTCTCGCTGTTTTCCGCCGGTTCGCGGGCCGCTCGGGCCATCGCAGGAAGTCCTGCGCGCGTGTAACCGATGCGTCGCGGAGCGGCAAGGGTCGGTCCGGCCGCGGATGCCTCTGGACGCTCGCGGCTGCACGGCGATCACCGCGCCGCCCGCGATGGAGCAGCGCTCATTTTCGCTTTCCTTCATTTTCTTTCGTTTCTTCTGTGAAACTTTTCGCTGCCGCTCCGACACGAAGCCGATACCCGAAGCATCGATATGCCCCGTCGGGGCGTCTTCTTCATCGGAGGCGAAAGACATGGAACGGCTCGATCAGAACCCGTTCGAAACGGAAACCAGGGCGGCGGTGGCTTTCGGCCTCAGTCCGCTCGGCACACGCGTGGCGACCGCCACGCAGGCCGGCGCGCCGAGCGAACTACGCCGCGCCGCATTCACACTGGCGCTCGCGCTCTACCCGCTGGTCGGCTCGGTCACCATCGTGCTCGCGGCCATCTTGCTGGCGGGCGGAGCCAACGCGGGATGAACGCGACCGGTCTCGACCGTCCGGCGTCAAGTCTTAAGGCGATGCGATACGCGGGTGCCGGCATCCTCGTGCTCCTGGCCGCCCTGGCGGGTTGCACCCGGACGGCGACCCCACCGGGCGGCTGCGCGCCGGGCAACCCGGTGTATGTCGGTCACTATTATCTGGAAGGCGTGCGCGAGGTCGGATCGGAGATCCTGCTCAGGCCCGACGGCACCTTTGCGTTCATGCTCGCGTACGGCGCCAACGACCAGTCGGGCCTAGGCTGCTGGACCGTCGGCGGCGCGACCCTGTCGCTGGTGCCGGAAGGGCGCAGCGCGGCCTCGCGCATGCACACGCCCGACAATCGCGGCTTCAAGGGTCTCGTGCTGGAGGTCCAGGGGCGCGATCTCGTCTGGGACATCGCCGGTTCCGGACATAGGGGCCGCTACCGGAAGAGCGCGTCATGAAGACCGCGATCCTCGTCGCGCTGGTAACGATCGCGATTTCCGCCGGCCTGCTCGGCTGCGGCGGTCGCGGCGCGGCATGCACGCCCTTCAACAAGGGCTACCCGCTGTGCGGCTTATGACCGGCCCGGCCGCTTGAACTGCTGTCGCTCGAGTTCGACGAGCGGCCGGCAGACGCAGCCCTCGATATGATCGTTGACCAGACCCATCGCCTGCATGAAGGCATAGACGGTCGTCGGCCCAACGAAGGTCCAGCCGCGCTTCTTCAGTTCCTTCGAAATGCGCGTCGACGCCTCTGTCTTCGGCATGGCTCTCAGCGTTTCGAGATCGAGCACCTTCGGCCGCTCGTGCGCAGGCGGCTCGAACTTCCAGAACCATGCGGCCAGCGAACCTTCCTCGTCCGCCAGATCGCGGGCGCGCCTGGCGTTGTTGATTACCGAGACGATCTTGCCGCGATGGCGCACGATGCCGGTGTTGGTCAGCAGCCGCTCGACATCGCGATCCGCGAACAGCGCCAAGCGCTCGAAATGGAAGTTCTCGAAGGCCTCGCGAAAATTCTCGCGCTTTCGCAGGATGGTGAGCCATGAGAGGCCGGACTGGAACCCTTCAAGGCAAATCTTCTCGAACAGCCGCCGGTCGTCGGCGACCGGATGTCCCCATTCGTGGTCGTGGTAGTGCAGATAGAGTTCGTCGTCGCGCGGCCAGGCACAGCGGACGGCGCCGTCCGCCCCTTCCATCAGGCCGTTTCCTTGTTCGCCCATGTCCCGACCCATCTTCGTTAACGACGCGCGACCGCGCTTAAGCGGCGCTTTACCAGATTCCTGAACCACGCGGTAACCACACCGAAACCTTTCCTGACATTCGCGCCTTTTAGCGTTTCCGATTCACCATTCCGACTCCCCCTCTCCCCGACACTCGCAGTGGTTTCGGACGTGGCCCCAACTGGCCGCGCGTCCGGATGTCGAACGATCCGTGGAGAGTACGTCCGATGAAGAGATCCATACTGCTTGCCTGCGCGGCGCTTGCCGCCGCGCTATCAACTCCGCCCGCCGCGGCACAGGAACGCTACGGACAGCGTCCGCCGCTCGTGGTCAGTCCCGACCTGTCGGCCCCCTGGGTCCTGCAACTGGGAAACAAGCCGCAGCGCCGTGCCGTGCGAACGCAGGAGCGCGGACAGGCCTATTATCCCGCGCGTGAACGGGTGACGATCGACCGGAACGCCCTGCGCGTCATGGCACATCCCCGCGTCCGCCAGCCGGCTTTCGATCGCGGCTTGCAGACCGCTGCCGTCGCCCGGCCGGCCGCCAAGCCGGTCGAGCCGCAGATCAACCCGCTCTTCCTGCCGCAAACGGTTTCCTATAACGGTCCCGAAAAGCCGGGCACGATCGTCATCGATACGAACCAGAACTTCCTCTTCCTCGTCGAGCCCGGCGGCAAGGCGCGGCGCTATGGCGTCGGCACCGGCAAGCCGGGCTTCGAATGGGCCGGCACCCACAAGATCACCCAGAAGCGCGAATGGCCGGACTGGCGGCCCCCGGCAGAGATGATCGCGCGTGAGCGCGCAAAGGGGCGCGAACTCCCGGTCCACATGGCTGGCGGTCCCGCCAACCCGCTCGGTGCCCGGGCGCTCTATCTCGGCTCAACGCTCTATCGCATCCACGGGACGAACCAGCCCTGGACGATCGGCCAGGCCGTCTCGTCGGGCTGCATCCGCATGCGCAACGAGGATGTGATCGAACTCTACGAACGCGTCGGCGTCGGCACCAAGGTGATCGTCATCTGATCCACCTGCCGCCGGGCCGACCGGCACAACACTGCGCGGGGGCGGCCGGACGAGGGGATTTGTCCGGCCGGGACGCGGGCACCAGGGACGGCGCGCCGGAGCGCGCCGTCCTTCGGTTTAGGGCCACTGGTGAGCCCGACGTGGCAGCCGCCACGAGAAATGCTCCGAGGAGGTCCCTGCCATGAGCATCACCATCACCGTTTTTCTGCCGCTCGTCCTGGTCGTAATCATGTTCTCGCTGGGGCTCGGCCTCGCCCTCGACGATTTCGCCCGCCTCGGCCGCTACCCCAAAGCCTTCGCGGTCGGCCTTACCGTGCAGTTCGTCCTCCTGCCTTCGATCGCCTACGTCGTAGTCCTCGCATTCGGTCTGGCGCCCGACCTGGCGCTCGGGCTCATGATCCTGTCCCTGTGTCCTGGCGGTCCCACCGCCAACCTCATGACCAGGTACTCCCGTGGCGACGTGGCGCTTTCCATATCGCTGAACGGCATTTCCAGCCTCGCCGCCGTCGCGACCCTGCCGCTGTTCGCGACCTACTTCGTCAATCGCTTCCTCGGTGCGGAAGCCCCCGAAATCGACGTCACGTCGCTTGGCCTCTCGATGTTCGCTCTGACGGCGATACCCGTCGTGACTGGCATGCTGGTCCGGCGCTACGCGCCCGCGCTCGCCGGGATAATCGATCTTCCTATCCGCAAGCTCTGCGTGCTTCTTCTGGTTGCGATCGTATCAGGCGCGCTCCTGGTCAACTGGAGCATTTTCGTGTCGACCATGCCGATCCTGGGACCCAGCATCGTCGCGCTCGTGGTAGGCCTGCTGGCGGGGGCGCTCGCATTGGCAGCGCTGGCCGGGCTGGAGCCGGCGCAGATGACGGCGATCTCCATCGACGCCGGCATCCAGAATGCCGCCATCGGCATCACGGTCGGCGCCTTGATTGCCGGACCGGACGCCGTCGTGCCGGTCTACAGCGTTCCAGCCGGCGTCTACGGCGTGATGATGTACTTCATCGTCCTTCCCTTCATGTTCTGGCGCCGCAGCCTCGTACGTCCCGCCGCCGTGCCGGTTTGAGACGGTCGGGAAGCCGTTTCGTTTCGTGCCGGAACCGATGTAGGAAGATTGCTGGAAGAGCGAGGGGAAACGCTGCGCGAGGGAGGGAACGCCACCATGGACATCATCCTGTCCCTATTCCTGCCGCTGGCGCTGGCGCGCTAGCCTCGAATTGGTCGCTCCTCGTAGCCAACCTGTCGTCGCTCGGCCCGGCTCTCATCGTCCTCAATCTCGTCCTGCTCGCGGTCGGCATGCCAATGGCAAAGGTCGGCGCTCGACCATAGCCGGTCCCCGGCGATTGCCATCGAGACGGGCGTCCAGAATGCCACGCTGGGAATCACCGTCGGTTCGCCCAGCGCCGAACAGTCCAGCGGCCTGCCCCCATTCTCGCTGCCCCCGGCCTCCACGGCATCACCATGTATCTCGTCTGGATCCGGTTCATGCTGCGGCGAAGAAGAATGGCCGGACAGCCAAGGATCGGGCGTGGCGTCTATTGCGCTTGGCTGGATCGCTCCCGCCGGTTCTTCCTGCGTTTCGCCAGCTGCGAATCGATCATTGCGGGGAGAAGACCTCCGCTGAACCAGTAGCTAAACGTACCAGTGTAATCGCTGTTGTTGTCGTCGAGTGCCTCCGGCTTCGGTCCGCCGTACGCCCAGTCGAGCAGTTCGACCGTATGCACCACCGGCATCTTCGCCGCCGACGCGATCTGGGTGATGCAGCCGATGTTGCCGGTTGCCACCAGATTCGCGCCGGTCGCCTCGAGGTTCTTCACCTTGCGGTCCCGCAGCCGAGCGGCGATCTCCGGCTGCAGGATGTTGTAGGTGCCGGCCGAGCCGCAGCACAGGTGTCCCTCGCGCGGATCCTTCACCACGAACCCGGCTTTCGCCAGAAGCTGCTTCGGCTGTCGGGTTATCTTCTGTCCGTGCTGCATCGAGCACGCGGAATGGTAGACGACCGTCAGCCCAGGCGCTTCGTCCGGAGCGGGAAGGTCGAGCGTGGCAAGGTACTCGGTCACGTCCTTCGCCAGCGCCGACACCCGCGCGGCCTTCTGCGCATAGGCGGGATCGAGCCGCAGCATGAAACCGTAATCCTTGATCGTCGTGCCACAACCCGACGCGGTGATGACGATCGCGTCCAGCCTCTCCCGTTCGATCTCCGCCGTCCAGACGTCGACGTTGCGCCGCGCGGCGGCGAGCGAATCCTCCTCGCGACCCATGTGGTGCACCAGCGCACCGCAGCAGCCCTCGCCTTTCGGCAGCACAACCTCGATGCCGAGACGCGTCAGGAGGCGGATGGTGGCCTCGTTGATACCGGGCTTCAGCACCGGCTGCGCGCAGCCCGAGAGCAGCGCAACGCGACCACGCCGGGCGCCAGCCGCTGCGCGCGTTCCCGGTTCGGCGGAGGACGATTTCGGCGGTACGCTGTCGGGCGCCAGCGCCAGCATCGCGGCGAAGGGCTTCAATCCCACCGCGTTTAGCAGCGGCGCGAACGGCCGCCCGAGCCTTGCGAGCGACAGGGCAGCGCGAAACCGCGCCGGATGCGGAAGCACGGCCGCAAGCACGCTGCGCGTCAGCCGGTCGATCGGCGGCCGCCGATAGGTCTTTTCGATATGCGCGCGGGCATGGTCGACCAGGTGCATGTAGTTGACGCCCGATGGGCAGGTCGTCATGCAGGCGAGGCAGGAGAGACAACGGTCGATATGGGTGACCACCTCCTCGTCCGCCGGCTGGCCGTTTTCCAGCATGTCCTTGATCAGGTAGATGCGCCCGCGCGGGCTGTCGAGCTCGTTGCCGAGCGTCACGTAGGTCGGGCAAGTCGCCGTGCAGAACCCGCAATGCACGCATTTGCGAAGGATCTTTTCGGATTCCGCAACATGCGGATCGGCGAGCTGGTCGGGGGTGAAGGAGGTCTGCATGATTTGATCAGTCGCTCGATATCTTTCCGTCCGGAGTCACCGTCAGAACGTTGCCAGGTCGAACCGAAGCCACTGCTTCAACGATCGAATCGAGAAATGGCATGAGGTCCCCGAAGCGCTGGCGCGGCAGCACGACCAGGCCGATGCCACTTGCAGCGATCCGTTGCTGGTATCGGAGATTCTTGTCGCACGTAACCAGGCACGCTATCTCGCGTTCCCGCAGCCGCTGCAACAACTCGCCATTCTTCAAACCCTTCCAGTCATTCGGAAACCCTGCGACCATGCAGCCCCGCTCTGCCAATTTCCTGGAGAGTCGGAAAGGAACGGACTCGTCGAGCAGCGCGGTCACGCAGCCCGCTTGTCAACGAGGCGTTCCAGGTCTTCTCCGGCCAATCGAATCGCCGTTTCGGCCTGCTCCCGCTCGACAGTGGGAAAATCCAGCAGGAATTCGTCGAGCGAGTCGCCAGCCCCGAGATAAGCGAAGAGCGCGGAGACCGGTACGCGGGTTCCCCTGAAGACAACTGCTCCTGACATGATCGCCGCGTCTTGGCTCAGGACATCATCAACACCCATCGCTCGACCTCCTTGACTGATCCTCAAACAGTTCAGATCACCCAGCTTCCCGGGTTCCTGATCGGCTCGTTGCTGCTCGCAGCCTGCAGCCCGATCACGCATCTTATCACGAACCAGACGGCCACCGCGATCATCAGCACGAAGCCGATCAGAACGAAGGCGAGCACCATGCTGACGAAGGCGTAGAGCAAGCCGATCCAGAACGTGCGGATCGCCCAGGTATAGTGCGTGTCGACCCAACCACCCGCCTTGCCGCGATTGATGTAGGCCAGAACGATGCCGATAAGCGGAGTGAAACCGATGGCGAAGCCGACCAGAAAAAGGATGTACACGATCTGGACGTTGGTACGCCCGGGTTCCAGCCAGCGATCCGTCTGACGACCGCCCGGCGGGTTGTTTTCGCTCACGACACCGCCTCCTTTGCAATCGACCCAGCCTGCGTCGACGCCTCCGGCAACCCCATCCGCCCCGGATTGAGGATGCCTTTCGGGTCGAACTGTTCCTTCAGTCTAGCCGATAGCGCCGCGAGTGCGGGCGGCTGCGGCTGGAACACGGGCACGGCAGCGCGTTCGGCGAGGCCGGCCCGCACCAGCGTGGCGTGCCCGCCGCCAAATTGCTTCACCAGCCGCCGGACGGCCGACGCCTCGCTGTCTCCTTCCAGCCGGAGCCAGACCAGTCCGCCCTGCCAGTCATAGAACGCATCGGCTGCAGCTTCCATGCGCAAAGCCATGACCATCCGATGGGCCTCGCCCGGCGCCATCGAGACTCGCCAGATGGGCCTGTGCGTTCCGTCGGCAAATGGCATGCAGTCGCGCACCTCGCGCCACAGAGTCCTTGAACGGTCATCTTCCAGTTCGTCGATCGCGATCGACCGGTACATGTCCTTTAGCATCGTCGCACGATAGACGACCGACGGCCCGAAGCCCTCGACCCGCAGCAGGGTCGAACCGGCACCCGAAAGCGCGCCGTCCAGCACCCTGCCCGTCACCGTTTCCGGCAGGTGCGCTGCTGCCGACACCTCTGCGCTCGAGCCCATCGCGGCGGCCATGGCAGCCGCCGCCTCTTCCTCGGTGAGGCCGCGCAAGGCCAGCGTGGTCTCGGTCTCGGATTTCGGCAGTACCTTGAAGGTCACGTCGGTCACGGCGGCCAGCGTGCCCCAGGACCCTGCCATGGCTTTCGAGAGATCGTAGCCGGTCACGTTCTTCACCACCCGACCGCCCGACTTGATGGCTTCGCCCCAACCCGATACGGCACGGATGCCCAGGATGTGGTCTCGGGCAGCGCCGATCTTCAACCGTCGCGGCCCCGCGAGGTTCGCCGCCAGCACGCCGCCGATGGTCCCGTTTCCCGCCTCGCCGCCGAGCAGCGGACCGTAGTCCATCGGTTCGAAGGCGAGTTCCTGGCCGCTCGCGTCAAGCAGCGCCTCGATTTCGGCAAGCGGCGTACCGGCGCGAGCCGACAGCACCAGCTCCTCCGGTTCGTAGAGCGTCACGCCGCACAGTCCGGACAGATCGAGCACATGCTCCGTTTGCACCGGCCGGCCGATACCGCGCTTGGTGCCTTGCCCAACAATCTCAAGAGGCTCGCCCTCGCCAGCGGCCCATTGGACGGCGGTGAGCACTTCGTCGGCGGTGGTGGGGGTGAAGGTCGTCATGCAAAGTCCAACGCGTTGCGGGCCTGAATTCCGATCGCGATGACACGATCCACGGCTCTGCCATCAAAGGACACGAAAGTCTCGCCACCCATCGAAATGCCGACTGCGGCAATGACCCCGTCTGCGAAGTCGCCGCCGGCTTCCAGCACATTTAGACCCGCATCCACGGCACGGAAATCGGTGGTGACGTTCGCTCGCTGGACGATCGCCCGGATGGACAATGCCACACTTTCGCGCGGCAGCCGGTATGTCCTGTCGAGAACCCAGGCGAACTCGCACAAGCAGTGCAGTGGAATGATGACGGCGTCCGCTATGGCGAGGATGCGCAACGCGATCTGCGCCTGCGAAACGTCGTCGGCGACGACGACCCGCACCAGAATGTTCGTGTCCGCTATGATCTTCACTTCTCGCCAGCCCAACCCTTGCGGATGGCCTCGTTCATCTCTTCGATCGTCGCGACCTTCTCCGTCTTCCCCGCTAGCAGGCCGAAGATATCCTCCCATACACCGCTTCGCGGAACGGCGCTGATGGCGAGTTTTCCGCCAGGCAAGGGATCGACCTCAACCTTCTCGCCCGGCCTCACACCGAGATGCTGAAGCAGTTCCTTCTTGAGGGTCACCTGGCCCTTTGCGGTCACCGTCAGCGTCGTCACAATTCACCTCCGTCGGAAGCCATATCAAGTAAGGCAAAAATGCCTTACTTTCAAGACGCCATCAGAACCTCGGTATCTCCGGAAACGCCATCTGCCCCCGGTGGACATGCATGCGCCCCAATTCCGCGCAGCGCCTCAACTGGGGAAACACCTTGCCGGGGTTGAGCAGATGGTTCGGATCGAAGGCGCATTTCACCCGCATCTGCTGGTCGAGGTCGGCCTCGTTGAACATGGTTCCCATCAGGTCGCGCTTCTCCACGCCCACCCCGTGCTCGCCGGTCAGCACGCCGCCGACCTCGACGCAGAGCTTGAGGATGTCGGACCCGAAGGCCTCAGCCTTCTCCAGTTCCCCGGGATTGTTGGCATCGTAGAGGATCAGCGGGTGAAGGTTGCCGTCACCGGCGTGGAAGACGTTGGCGACGCCGAGCCCGTAGCGCTCCGACATCTCGCGCATGCCGGCCAAAACCTTCGGCAGTTCCTTGCGCGGGATCGTACCGTCCATACAGTAGTAGTCCGGCGAAATGCGCCCAACCGCCGGGAAGGCCGCCTTGCGTCCGGCCCAGAAGGACATGCGCTCCTCGTCCGAGGTCGACACGCGGCAGGTCGTGGAACCGTTTTCCTGCGCTATCCGCTGTACCTCGCCGATCAGATGGTCGATTTCCGGCCCCGGACCGTCGAGTTCGACGATCAGCAGCGCATCGACGTCGAGCGGATAGCCTGCGTTGACGAAATCTTCCGCCGCGCGGATCGCCGGACCGTCCATCATCTCCATGCCGCCGGGAATGATGCCGGCGCCGATGATGTCGGCCACGCACTGCCCCGCCGCCTCGCTGGATGGGAACCCGATCAGCAGCGCGCGCGCCGCCTCCGGCTTCTTGAGGATGCGCACCGTCACTTCGGTAACGACGCCGAGCAGCCCTTCCGAGCCGGTCATGATGCCGAGCAGGTCGTAGCCTTCGGCGTCGAGATGCTTGCCGCCGAGCCGCACGACCTCGCCGTCCATCAGCACCATCTCGATGCCGAGCACGTTGTTCGCCGTCAATCCGTATTTCAGGCAGTGCACCCCACCGGAGTTCTCCGCCACGTTGCCGCCTATCGAGCAGGCGATCTGGGAAGAAGGGTCCGGCGCGTAGTAGAAGCCTTCCTGCTCGACCGCATGAGTGATGCCGAGATTGGTGACGCCGGGCTGCGCGGTCACGGTCCGGTTGGCGTAGTCGATATCGAGGATGCGGTTGAACCGGCTCATCACCAGCAGCACCGCATCTTCCAGGGGCAGCGCGCCGCCGGAGAGCGACGTACCGGAACCGCGCGGCACGACGCGGATGTTGCGGTCGTTGCAATACTTCAGGATGCGCGCGACCTGCGCTGTCGTCTCGGGCAGGACGACGACCAGAGGCAGTTGCCGATACGCGGTCAGTCCGTCCGACTCGAAGGCGCGCATGCCGTTGACGGCGTCGACCACGCCCTCGTTCGGCACGATGATCTTCATGTCCTCGACAATCTCCACGCGCCGCGCCAATGTCGCGGCATCGGGTTTCGGCATCGCCAGTCCGGTCATGAAGGCCTCCTCGGCAAGTGGTCAAATTCCTTTACCACTTTTTCCGGGCGCGGCAAGTTGCCTTTGACCGCTTCTCCCTTGCGAGCCCACGAGGAGACTGGATAAATAAATTGACCACTTATCGGTGATCGCACTAGGTTGCCGCCGCAGCGGCAAGCATCATCATGGAAGAAATCTTCGCCCCCATCGAGCATTCGCGCACGTCCGACGAGGTGGTCCATCAGATCGAGGGACTGATCCTCGAAGGCATTTTCCGCGCAGGCGACCGGCTTCCCGGGGAGCGCGAGCTTTCCCGCCGGTTCGACGTGTCGCGGCCGATCCTGCGCGACGCGCTGAAGGAACTGGAGGCGCGCGGCCTGCTGGTCTCGCGCCACGGCGGCGGCACCCATGTCGCCGACATCATCGGCGAGGTCTTCACGCGGCCCGTGCTCGACCTGATCGCGACGCACAAAAAAGCCGCCCGCGACTACCTCGAATACAGGCGCGAGATGGAAGCGGTGGCGGCGGAATATGCCGCCCGCCGCGCTACGCCGGATGACCGGACGATGATCGAAGACGTGCTCGGCCGAATGACGGCGGCCCACAATGGCGATGATTTCGCCGAAGAGGCCGCCCTCGACGTCGAACTCCATGGCGCCGTCGGCGAAAGCGCGCACAACATCATCCTGCTGCACACGCTACGCTCCTGCTATCGGCTGCTTGCAGACGACGTCTTCGTCAACCGCACGCTGATCTACGCCCTGCCCGGCGCGCGCGACGACCTGCTCGCCCAGCATCTGGCGATCGGCGAGGCGGTCGTCGCCGGCGATCCGTCGAAGGCCCGCGCCGCGGCGCGGGAGCATATCGACTATGTGGAGCGCGCCATGAGCGAGGCGGAACGCAGCGAGGGCTGGCATAAGGTCTCGCGGCTGAGGCTGATGCACCGCAACGGCTCCGAAACGAGAAAGACAATGGGGAACGCGCATTGAACGGGACGAACGACAGACCGACGGTGGGCCTCTTCGTGACCTGCCTGGTGGATCTCTTCCGGCCGGTGGTCGGCTTCGCTGCGGTGAAGCTCATCGAGGACGCCGGCTGCGCCGTAGACGTGCCGATGGCGCAGACCTGCTGCGGCCAGCCGGCCTACAATTCGGGCGACCGAGCCGACACGCGCGCCATCGCCGAAAACACCATCCGCGCCTTCGAGGGCTTCGACTATGTGGTGGCGCCGTCCGGCTCCTGCGCGGGAATGCTGAAGAAGCACTATCCGGCGCTATTCAAGGACGACCCAGCATGGGGGGCGCGGGCCAAAGCGTTTTCTGCCAAGGTCCACGAACTCGTCTCGTTCCTCGTCGACGTGCGCGGCATGGACAGGGTGACGGCGGCCAATGCCGGCGCGGTCACCTATCACGATTCCTGCTCGGGCCTGCGCGAACTCGGCATCAGGGACCAGCCGCGCGCCCTGCTTGCCTCCATGGAGGGGACGGAAATCCGCGAGATGCCCGACGCCGACGTCTGCTGCGGCTTCGGCGGCACCTTCTGCGTCAAGTATCCCGACGTTTCGAACGCCATCGTCGAAACCAAGACCCGCACGATCGAGGCGAGCGGTGCCGAGACGCTGCTGGCGGGCGATCTTGGCTGCCTGATGAACATGGCGGGCAAACTTAAGCGCCAGGGCTCCAGGGTCGAGGCCCGCCACGTCGCCGAGGTGCTGGCCGGCATGACCGACACCGCGCCGATCGGCGGGAGGGGCTGACCATGCAGATCACCTCCCCATCCTTCAAGCAAAACGCCCGACACGCGCTCGACGACGCCCAGTTGCAGAAGGCGCTTGGCAACGTGCGTAGCGGCTTCATCGACAAGCGCCAGAAGGCGGTCGACGCACTGCCCGAATTCGATGCGCTGCGCGACAATGCCCGCGACATCAAGAACCATACGCTGGAGAACCTCGACCTTTATCTCGAAGCCTACGAGAAGCAGGTGACCGCGGCCGGAGGCCATGTCCACTGGGCCGAGACGGCCGCGGACGCGCGCCGTATCGTGCTCGACATCTGCCGCATGACCAATGCCCGCACGGTGACAAAGGGCAAGTCCATGATCACCGAGGAGATCGAACTCAACGATTTCCTGGAAGCGGCCGGCATCCAGCCGATCGAGACCGACCTCGGCGAGTACATCATCCAGCTGCGCGGCGAACATCCGAGCCACATCATCGCGCCCGCCGTCCACGTCAACAAGGACCAGGTCGAGGCCGACTTCCGCCGCGTCCACGACCACCTGGCGCCCGACCGTGACCTGACCGAACCGGAGACGCTGCTCGACGAGGCACGGCGCATCCTGCGCGCCAAGTACTTCGAAGCCGATGTCGGCATCACCGGCGCCAACTTCCTCGTCGCCGAGACCGGCTCCTCCATCATCGTCACCAACGAGGGCAACGGCGATCTCACCCAGATCCTGCCGCGCGTGCATGTCGTGCTGGCATCGATCGAAAAGATCGTGCCGACACTGAACGACGCCAGCCAGATCCTGCGCGTGCTCGCGCGTTCGGCGACCGGCCAGGACATGAGCGTCTACACGACGCTGTCGACCGGACCGAAGCGAAACGGCGATCCGGACGGGCCCGAGCAGTATCACGTCATCCTGCTCGACAATGGACGCTCGTCCATGCTCGGCACAGAGTTCCAGGAGATGCTGCGCTGTATCCGCTGCGGCGCCTGCATGAACCACTGCCCGGTCTATCACGCGATCGGCGGCCACGCCTACGGCTGGGTCTATCCCGGCCCGATGGGCGCGGTGCTGACACCGGCCCTGATCGGCGTCGACAAGGGCGGGCATCTGCCGAACGCCTCTACCTTCTGCGGTCGCTGCGAAGCGGTCTGCCCGATGAAGATCCCGCTGCCCAAGATGATGCGCCACTGGCGCGAGAAGGAGTTCGAGCGAGGACTGAATCCCGCTACGCAGCGCTACGGCCTAGGATTCTGGGCTTGGTTCGCCAAGCGGCCTTGGGCGTACAATATTGCCGTCTCGCTCGGAATTCCCGTTCTCGGCGTGCTCGGCGGCAGGAAGCGCCGCTTCTCCTGGTTGCCGCTGGCCGGCAGTTGGACGAGGCACCGCGACCTTCCGGCACCGGAGACCCGTACCTTCCGCCAGCAGTGGCGCGAGCGGGATACACTCAAGCAGGGAGCGCCCTCATGAGCCCCCGCGACGCGATCATGACAAAGATCCGCGGCGCGCTTGCCGGAGGCGGCAGCGACGAGGCGCGCCGCAGCGCGGTCGAGACCAGGCTCTCGCGCCCGCCGAAGGGCATCATCCCCGCCCGCGGCCAACTCGACGACGAGGCGCGCGTCGAACTCTTCTGCGAAATGGCGCGAAAGGTGACCGCTTCCGTCGTACGGGTGCGATCCCACGACCGGGTGCCGAAGGCGGTCGGCGAATATCTGCGCGCGAAGAACCTGCCCTCCTCGATCCGCCTCGGCGATGACCGCCGGCTGAAGTCGATGCCCTGGGACAAGCATCGCTCGATCGAGGTGAAACGCGGGCCCTCCGACGGCTTCGACGAAACCGGCGTCAGCCATGCCTTCGCTGGCGTCGCGGAGACGGGCACGGTGGCTATGACGTCGGGAAAGGAAAACCCCACGACCATCAACTTCCTGCCCGAGCATCACATCGTCGTCGTCGATGCGAAGGACATCGCGGGCGATCTCGAAAGCGTCATGGCGCGCGTGCGCCGGAAATTCGGCAAGGGCGAGATGCCGCGCACGCTTAACCTCATCACCGGTCCGTCCCGGTCAGGCGACATCGAGCAGAAGATCATCCTGGGCGCCCACGGCCCCCGTGCTGTCCATCTGATCGTGGTGGGGTAGTTGGGCGTTCACTTCCTGAAGGCAGCGGGGCCGGAAGACATCCGCGTCTACGCAATCGGCGACGTTCATGGGCGCCTCGACCTGCTCCGCCGCCTGCATGACACCATCCGCCAGGAGATCGAGCGCGACAGGCCCGCCGACTGGCGCATCGTGCATCTCGGCGACTACGTCGACCGTGGTCCGGATTCGGCCGGCGTGCTCGATTTCCTGATCAACGCCATTGCGTCCGACGAGCGCCACATTGCGCTGGCGGGGAACCACGATCTCGGTTTCCTCGAATTCCTTGCCAAGCCTGACCCCACGGGATTGTTCGCCAATTTCGGAGGCCGGGAGACCGCCGCATCCTATGGCGTCGTCATCGCAGGCAGGGACCGTAGCGGTTTCGTCGAAGCGCACGGGGATCTTTGCCGCGCTGTGCCGCGAGAACATGCCACTTTCCTGGCCACAAGGCCGCCCTCCGTGACATTAGGCGACTTCTTCTTCTGCCACGCGGGCATACGCCCCGGCGTTCCACTTGAACGGCAGGACCTTCAGGATCTCGTCTGGATTCGGAAAGAATTCCTGGACTGGCCGCACCTCCATCCGAAGGTCGTCGTCCACGGCCACACGCCGCACCATGAACCGCAGGTGATGCCGAACCGGGTCAACCTCGACACCCTCGCCTACCAGTCCGGAATACTGACGGCACTGGTGATAGACGCCGGGGAGAAGCGCCTTATCTCGACTTCTGGCGAAAGTTGAAGACGTTCCGCTAAGCGCTGGAAACGAATCCGAGAAGCAACCTTAGCGGCTGCCGGCGCTGACGCCGTAGCCATCGACGACCTGATGCCCGGAAGCCGCATCGGCGGCGTATATTCCCGCACCCCAGAGCACGATTCCGGAGAGCATGAAGAAGGAGAGAAGCGTGGCTTTCACGGGTGTCATCTCAGTTTCTCGTTGCGTCGCATTCGACACGATCGCGGTTACTATTCAGTTTCATCGCCGCACGGAGTTCGTAACGGGATCGATTCTGCCGTGAATACGCTTGGAGGGTCCGAAAGTTCCCATCGCAGATCGGCTCGGGCGGCGTGTCCATAGTGTGGTAGCGGGAACGGTGCTAGACTTCCGTGAAATCTTCCACATGGATTCCGGAAGGCGTATCAAAAATGTCACGGCTGCTGATCGCGGTGCTGTCGCTTCTCCTCTCCTTGCCGGTCGCAGCCCACGCGACGTCCGACGTGGAGCTTCTCCCCGAGCCCCAGCTCGGCGACGACGGCCTCCATGTCCAAGACTGGTTCCTGCAGTCGTTCCTCGACATCGGCGAAGACCTCGCCGAGGCGCAGGCCAACGGCAAGGGGCTGGTCGTCGTGTTCGAACAGTCGGGCTGTCCCTACTGCCGCGAGATGCACCGGGTGAACCTGCGCGATGCCGCGATCGTGGAGCAGATCAGGGCGACGTTCGACGTGCTTCAACTCGACCTGCGCGGCAGCCGCGCCGTGACCGACACGGACGGCGAGGAACTGCCGGAGCGCGAGCTCGCCCGCAAATGGGGCGTGGTCTTCACGCCGACGCTTATCTTCATCCCCAGGGACGCGGATCCAGCGGGCGAGCCCGCCAACACGACGGCAGCGGCGGTGATGCCGGGTTATTTCAAGCCCTTCCACTTCGCGTCGATGTTCGACTATGTCGCGACCGGCGCCTGGCGCGACCGGCACTTTCAGGATTTCATCACCGCGCGTGCCGAGAAGCTGCGTGAGGAAGGCGCAGAGGTCGAGATCTGGGACTGAGCCGGCCTCAGACGGTCGCAACCCAGGCCCGGGCAATTGCGAGGCCCGCGGCGTCCGCCTGCGGCCCGTGCCGCGCCGCCTCGGCTTCGAACCGGTCCGGCCAGTCCGGATGGCGTTCCGCGAGGTAGGCGGCGAAGCTGCTGTTCCAATGCCGAACCATTTTCCGGTCGGCCTCGAAATGAAACTGGATGCCATAGGCCGCGCGCGCCACGCGAAAAGCCTGGTTGTGCGCCGTCATGTTGCCGGCGAGCCGGACCGCGCCTCTCGGCAAGGTGAAGGTATCGTCGTGCCACTGGAAGATCGGGAAGCGCCCGGGCACCTTGGCCAGCACAGGATCGGCGGCGCCTTCCGGCGTCAACTCGACCTCCTGCCAGCCGAATTCGGGCGCCGCGCCGATCAGGTTGTCCGCCCCGAAGGCGCGCGCGAGCAACTGCGCGCCCAGGCAGACCCCCAACACCGCGCGGTCGGCGACCGCGAAATCTCGCATCAGCTCGACCAGCTGCGGCATGTAGGGATACTCCGCATCCGCCAGGGCATTCTGGCCGCCGCCGAGCACGATCAGCCCGTCATGGCCGTCCTCCAGCGCTGGCAGCCTCTCTCCCTTGTGCGCACGAACGAGTTCGACACTTGCCCCAGCCTCTTCCAGCGCAAAGCCGATCTGGCCGAGGCCGGTATCGTCGAAGTTCTGGATCGTGAGAATGCGCATGGGCCGGGATTTCGGGTGGCGGAAGGGATCGCCACAGCGTTAGCATGCACGACCCGGCGCGCAAGAGCGTCCGGGAGAAGAAGAAGGCGATGCCGTTCCGAAACCGCGTCGACCCGTTCGGCGACATCCATGCCCATCCCGCGAGAGGCCTGTTCACGGGCAATCGCGGCGTTATCCACGATCCCGAGACAAGAACACTGCTTTCGCGCCGCTGGACCACCAAGGCATGGATCGTCTGCGCCTGCGACTTTCGTGGCCGCAGGCGCGAGGTGATGGGGCGCAACGCGCCCTCGGGCGGTGCCGGCTGGACGGAACTGTTCTTCCTCGACGAGGTCACCGCGCTCGCCGCCGGCCATCGCCCCTGCTACTATTGCCGGCGCGACGCGGCGAAGGAATTCGCCCGCTGCTTCGCCGCCGCGCGGAAGCGGGAGTCCGTGAGCGCGCCAGAGATGGATGCCGTTCTCCACGGCCAAAGACGTGCCGCGGGCGGGGAATCGGTCGGCGTCGGGCATATCCGGTCGCTGCCCGACGGGGCGATGGTGGAAGCCGCAGGCAGGTGTTTTGCAATCCGCGAGGGACAACCGCTCGAATGGACCTTCGAAGGCTATCGCAATCCGGAATCGCCACCCAAAACACACGCGGCGACGCTTCTGACGCCTACCGCAACGGTCGGGGCCCTGGCCGCGGGATACCGGCCGGTCTGGCACCCGTCGGCCCGTTAAGCTTGTCGAAACCATCCTGCGTAACGCGAAGGTAGGCCTGCCCGGTCATAGTGAAGGGACAGACGGGGGATCCACGCCAGGTGAGCGGCACGTACAAGCTCGACACTTTCACGCTTTTTGCCGCCAATGCCGTCTGCATGGTCATCATGGCGGCCGCGTTTCTTTTTGCCGGCCGCGACGGACACGGACAGCGTTACTGGAAATCGTGGGCGTCCGCCAACCTCGTCATCGCCTGCGCCATCCTGCTCTACATGTTCGCGGAATCGATGTTGCAGTCGGTATTCGCCGCCGTGCCCAACAGCCTGCTCCTCGCCGGCTTCGGGCTCAGATGGCAGGCGTCGCGCGAATTCGGCAGGCGCCATCCCGCCAAACTCGTCGTGTGGGGGCCGGCGCTGCTGATATTCGCAATCTGCATGACAGCTCCGCTGATCGGTTCGCGCAGTCTGGTCTACACGAGCACCAACCTGTTGCTGACGGTGCTTGCCATCGCCACCGCGTGGGAATTCTGGCGCGACCGTGCCGATTCCCTGCCGTCCCGATACGGCCTCACCGGCGCCTACGTTTTCATGGCCGCCTCGTTCGGCGTGCGCACGATCCAGGGCTTCGTCAGCGGTGAGACACTGAGCGACTACTTCCCAGACGACATCCTGTTGACCACCCATCTGATGCTCGGCCTCGTCTACACCTGCGCCAGCGGTGCCTTCGCGCTGTCAATCGCCTATGAGCGGAATTCCGCCAAGCTGCGCGTTTCAGCCATGTACGACGCGCTGACCAACCTGCTGAACCGCGGCGCCTTCGAGGAACTCGCGCGCCAGAAACTCGCCTCGAGCGCCACCAGCGCCATCGTCGTGCTCGACATCGACCATTTCAAGCAGATCAACGACCGCTACGGCCACGCCGCCGGCGACGAAGCGCTGCGCCAGTGCGCCGCTCTGTGCCGGGAGGCGGCTGAAAATCATCATCTCGTCGGCCGCATCGGCGGCGAGGAATTCGCGATCTTCATGCCCGACGCGGGGCAGGAAGACGCAGCACTTCTGGCGGAACGACTGCGCATGGCCGTCGATGCCTCCATCTTCCGCTATGGGGACCGCGTCCTGCGCCTGACGGTCAGCCTTGGCTACAGCTGGCGCGAGGCATCGGGCGACGAATACGAAAAACTGATGCGGGAGGCGGACGCCGCGCTCTACCGCGCCAAGGATGCCGGCCGCAACCGCGTCGAACGCCGCATCGCCTGACCGGCGGCCGGCTCCGGCAACCCTTGTTCCGCTCTGCCTTGACCGCGCCACAAGCCTCCCGCATGGACGCCGCCATGCGCGCGAATTACAGGATGCAGAGGCTCTTCGTCACGGCGGATCTCGCCCAGGGAAAGCCGTTCGATGCCGAACAGTCACAGGCTCACTATCTCCTGAACGTGCTCCGGATGACCCCCGGCTCCGAACTCCTCGTCTTCAACGGCCGCGACGGCGAATGGCTGGCGGCCATCGGCGAGACTGGCAAGAAGAAGGCCCAGATCGTCCCGACCGCGCAGACGCGCGCCCAGCCGAAGCTGCCCGACCTTCTCTACTGCTTCGCGCCGCTGAAACAGGGCCGCCTCGACTACATGGTGCAGAAGGCGGTGGAGATGGGCGCGGGCATCCTCCAGCCGGTGATCACCCAGCACACGCAGATGTCGACGGTCGGTGTCGAGCGCCTCCAGGCCAATGCACTGGAAGCCGCCGAACAGTGCGGCATCCTCGCCGTACCGGTGGTGAAGGAGGCGATCAAGCTGGAGCGACTTCTTTGGGAATGGGAGCCAGGCCGACGCCTGATCTTCTGCGACGAGGGCGTGGCGACAAACAACCCGCTGGAAATCCTGCACGGCGTCGAGGAGCCAAGGCTGGGGCTGCTCGTCGGTCCGGAAGGCGGCTTTTCCGAAGACGAGCGCCACCAGCTGCGGGGGCTTCCTTATGTGACGCCGATCCCGCTCGGACCGCGCATCCTGCGCGCCGACACCGCCGCCGTCGCCGCGCTCGCGGTCGTGCAGGCGACGATCGGGGACTGGCGCTAGCGCACTTGCGGCTCCCAGCGAGCAGCCGCCTCGCCTCTTGCCAAGGAAGTTCGTCCATGCGACCAGCGCTGCCTCGTTCCGGGGACCGCGCGACGCCCTTCCCCAGACCGGGTGGACCTCGCCCCGCACACATCAGGAAGCTGACAGGAAGGACGTTAGCCATGGCACGCGCGCTCGGGCTAGATTTCGGCACGACGAACACGGTCTTGGCGGTCGCAGAGGCGGCCGGCGCTGCCACGCAGTCGATCCCCTTCACCTCCGATGCCGGGACGACCGATACGATGCGCACCGCGCTGGGCTTCATGAAGGAGGGCCGCAGCACCGCGTCCCTGCGGGTGGAGGCCGGACAGGCCGCGATCCGCCTCTTCGTCGACCATCCCGGCGACTGCAGGTTCCTGCAGTCGATCAAGACCTTCGCCGCCAGCGCCGCCTTCCAGGCGACGATCGTCCACGCACGGAAGCAGACCTTCGAGGACCTGATGGAGACGTTTTTGCGCCGGCTGCAGGTCTATGCCGGCGACGGTTGGCCCTCCGACGTCGCGCGCCTCGTCGTTGGCCGCCCGGTGCGCTTCGCCGGCGCCAACCCGGACGAGCGGCTGGCGCTGGAGCGCTATCGGACGGCGCTGGATCGCTTCGGCTTTCCGGAAGTCCACTATGTGTATGAGCCGGTCGCGGCGGCATACTGGTTCGCGCAGTCGCTCCAAAGCGACGCCACGATCATGGTCGCGGATTTTGGCGGCGGCACCACCGACTACTCGCTGATCCGCTTCGAGAGGCATGCGGGAGAATTGCGCTCGACGCCAGTCGGCCACTCCGGCGTCGGCATTGCCGGCGACCACTTCGATTACCGCATGGTCGACAATCTGGTCTCGCCCGAAATCGGAAAGGGCAGCCGGTTCAGGAGCTTCGGCAAGCTTCTGGACCTCCCAGGCAGCTACTTTGCCAGCTTCGGGCGCTGGAACCAGCTGTCGATCTTCAAGACCACGCGGGAGTTCGCGGATCTGAAGAGCCTGGTGCGGCATTCCACGGAGCCGGAGAAGCTCGAATTATTCATCGACCTCATCGAGTATGACGAAGGCTATCCGCTCTACCAGGCGATCTCGGAAACCAAGATGGCCCTGTCCGAGGCGGAGGAGGCCGAGTTCCAATTCGATCCGCTCGGCCCGGCCGGCCGCAAGACCGTCAGGCGCGCGGATTTCGAGACCTGGATCGCCGACGACCTCGCACGCATCGAAGGCGCCCTCGACGAGGTTCTCGCCACAACCGGGACAGCGGCCAACGCCGTCGACAAGGTTTTCCTGACCGGCGGGACATCCTTCGTTCCGGCGGTCCGCCGCATCTTCGAGCGCTGCTTCGACGCATCTAGGATCGAGAGCGGCGGTGAGCTTCTCTCCATCGCCCACGGTCTGGCGCTGATCGGCGAAAGCGGGGATGTCGAGCGCTGGGCGGCTTGACTGCAAAATCCTGCAGCCAACTCAGGACTCGTTATCAGGTGTGCGGCGGTGGCATCACTGCGGTGGCACACCGTCGATGTAGCGCACCAAGTTGCTGCCATCATGTACGATGAAGAAGCCGCCGCGACGCCCCGGGTCCGCGGCAAGCCCTTCCAGCTTCGCGAGAACCGGCTCGTCTTCCCTGTCCCTGCCTATGACATCGGGAAAGTCAATGACGAAGTCCTCAAACCGATCCCCATTGTCCGGTTTCCAGACGCGCAGCCTGAACGGCCGCCCGGGAACTTCCTTGTTGAGGTTCGTTCGCACTCCCGCGCCGCACCATCTTCCAAGTCGCTCGTACCTGCGTCACCCGTGATGACGAAGACAGATTCATCCACCGTTTCCAGCGCGCGGATGCCTATAAAAGGTTGGCCAGTGGCAAGCAGGTGTTTGCGGGCATTCGTAAAGTTTTCGTTCTCAAGGCCGCTCAGCTCAGTCGAGATGACCAACACGCCATGCAACTGTTCGTATGTCCCATGTGGTGAGCGAAGGCCGATCAGCAACCGATCTCCAAAGATCGTGGCTGCCTCGATGTTCAATCCGCCGCACTGGAGCTGCTTGTCGAAAGCTCCCCCGGCCATGTCTTCCCGTTTGAGAAGAGCATCCAAGGTCACCCACCTTGCATTAACTTGGACATCCTTTTCCAGGTCGGATGTCGCCAAGATTCCAACCAGGTGCGAGCCGGAGTTGTATATGCCCTTCTTCCGCTTCCTGGCATGGGAGCCGACCAGAAGCACAACATCATCATTGCCAGCGACAGCCTCCAGATCGAACTCATCGAGCGCTCCGGACAACCCGTGCTCCTCCAGGAATTCGGGCGGCGGCTCTCCGATGTCTATGGCGGCGTCATGAACCAGGGTCGGAAGATTTTCTCCATCCCGGACGATCCTAAAACGGTGAACCCCGCGCAACTCGTTCGCCACTGCCACACACCAGTTAGCATGCGGACAGAACATACCGCTGATATTGGTCCTCTGCTCGAAATTGGCCTTCTTCTTTTTATAGGGAGGTTCGTACGGAACCTCGACTTCACCGGCATCTATCAGTTCGGAGGCGCTTGCTCCCGCGAATAGGAATGATATCATCAGCAGGCAGGCGGCTGGAAAGTTCATCTTATTCTCCACCCACAAATTATTATTATTTTTTCATAGCGCACTATATTGTTATAAGCAACTCGAATCAGAATATTACATAGATATATTGAAACAGGGAGAGCATACGAAAAGGTCTCCCATATCGAAGGCGGATCACACTGCCGCGTGAACGATTCCAGTAGAGTATCCCGCTTCAACCCCGCTTGAACGCAGCGTCAGCTTTTTTCGCTTGCCCTTCCTCACGCTGTTCGGCCATCACTCGCGCGCCGACGCCAGATCGGCCGACAGTATCGTCTCGAGGAAATGCCGATGGCGCGCGACACGACCGATTCCCGTCCGATCGAGAATTTCGACGAACTCGTCGCGCACATGGCCGAGGGCTGCAAGCCGAAGGACAAGTGGCGCATCGGCACCGAGCACGAGAAATTCCCCTTCTACGTCGACGGCAATGCGCCCGTTCCTTATGAGGGCGACCGCGGCATCAAGGCGTTGCTAGAAGGCATGCAGCGCGTGCTGGGCTGGGAGCCGATTCTCGACGCCGGCCGCATCATCGGGCTGGTGGAACCCACCGGCCAGGGGGCGATCTCGCTGGAGCCCGGCGGCCAGTTCGAGCTCTCCGGCGCGCCCGTCGAGACGATCCACCAGACCTGCCGCGAGGGCAACGCGCACCTAGCGCAACTGCGCGAGATCGCCGAGCCGCTCGGCATCCGCTTCCTCGGCCTCGGCGGCAGTCCCAAGTGGACGCTGGCCGAGACGCCGCGCATGCCGAAATCGCGCTATGACATCATGAGAGCCTACATGCCCAAGGTCGGCAGCCGGGGGCTCGACATGATGTACCGCACCTGCACGATCCAGGTGAATCTCGACTTCGGGAGCGAGGCCGACATGCGCCGCAAGATGCAGGTCTCGCTGAAACTGCAGCCGCTGTCGACCGCGCTCTTCGCCAATTCGCCCTTCACCGAAGGCCGGCCGAACGGCCTGAAGTCGTGGCGCGGCGATATCTGGCGCGACACGGACAACCAGCGCTCCGGCCTGCTTCCCTTGTGCTTCTCGCCGGAGTTCGGCTTCGCCGACTATGCCGAATGGGCGCTCGACGTACCGATGTACTTCCTTATCCGTGGGGGACGGTATTACGACTGCACCCACGTTACCTTCCGCCAGTTCATGGACGGCGCGTTGCGCAACTCCGTGCCGGACGGGTTTCCCACCATGGGCGACTGGGCGAACCATCTCTCCACGCTCTTCCCAGACGTGCGCCTGAAGCGCTTCCTGGAGATGCGAGGTGCCGATGGTGGCCCCTGGCGGCGTATCTGTGCCTTGCCCGCCTTCTGGGTCGGCTTGCTCTACGACGAGACGGCGCTGGATGCGGCGGAGGCGCTGACATCGGCCTGGACCTACGAGGACGTGCTCGCGCAGCGCGATTCCGTGCCCCGCGATGGCATCGACACCTCGTTTGGTTCCGGCACGTTACGCGAGGTTGCCCGAGAGGTGCTGGCGATCTCGCGCTTGGGCCTGAAGAACCGCGCCCGAGAGAACCGCGAGGGCTTCGACGAAACCTACTTCCTGTCGCCGCTCGACGAAGTGGTCGCCCGCGGCACCACCTCCGCCGACGAGATGGTCACCGCCTACCACACGCGCTGGGGCGGCTCGATCGAGCCCGTTTTCCTGGAGTATGCGTACTGAGGGGAATGTGCTCTACGGCTCGTTGCCGGTTGTGGCCTGGATCGGATCGGACGGGATGGTCGGCCCCCGATGCGGACGACGGTTGTTCCTGAGGAGCAATTTCAGATCCACGTCCGTCCCAAATTTGAGAGCCAGCCGCCGGTAGAATCGCACGGCAGGTTCGGACGCCGCCTCGGGCGTCGTGCAGGGATTCCTCTCCTTTGCTTCGATAGGCGCAGAAGCGTCGTGGTCTTCTCGATCGGAAGGTGTGCGTCTCTTCATGTGGTCCTTTTCCGGGCACCGGGTCGGACGCGCATGCATCCAGGATCGGGAACCGGGTCTCGCAACGCCCTTTGAGCAATGATACCCTTTCGTGATTGCTTCTTCGAGGAGAAATCCCATGCTGCCGCTCTACGACATGCTCGCCGCGCAGAACGGCCAGGCTTTCGAGGCGCTGGCGCGCCAGTTCGGGCTCTCGCAGCAGCAAGCGCGCGCGGCCGTCGAGGCCGTCCTGCCGGCCTTCAGCCAGGGGCTGAAGCAGAACGCCTCCGATCCCTATGGCCTTGGGACGTTCATCGCGGCACTTTCCAGCGGTCAGCATGCGAACTATTTCGACAATCCGGCCAATGCGTTTTCTCCGGCCGGTCTCGCCGACGGCAACGGCGTTCTCGGCCATCTTTTCGGCTCGAAGGACCTGTCGCGCGCCGTCGCGCAGCAGGCGGCGTCCTTGACCGGCCTCGGCGAGGGGCTGATCCGGCAGATGTTGCCCGCCATGGCATCCATGATCATGGGCGGGCTTTTCAAGCAGATGACAGGTCAGCTCGGTCCCGGGCCGGCCGTGCAGCCCAATTTCGGCTCCGCCAGCTTCGGCGGCAGCAACCCGTTGGCGGACGCGATGGCCCAGATGATGCGGCAGGGCGCCGACGCCATGACCGGTCAGCCGCAACGGCGCGCTCCCGAACAGGCGAACCCGATGGACAATCCCTTCGGGCGGATGATGCAGGATATGTTTGCCGGCGCTTCCGGCCGGCCGCCGGAGCCCGAGCCGGCGGCAAAGAGCCCCAGCGCTGCCAATCCATTCGGCAAGATGATGGAAGACTGGATGCGCTTGGCCCAGCCGGGCGGAGCGGCGGAAGAACCCCAGGAAGAACGGCGCGAGAACCCAAGCGGCCGTCCGCGCACGCCCTGGGACGATCTTTTCGGCGACATGTTCGAGACCGGCGCCAGGCAGCGCGACGACTACCAGAAGAACATGGAGGCGATCGTCGACCGCTATCTCAGGGACGTGGCCCGCAACCGCTGACGGGCCCGGGGGCTACCGGGAACTCGTCAGTTGGCGCGGTCGCGAAAGTCAGTCGCCCATCAAGAGGCGCGCTTCCCGTGCGGCCTCGATGAAGTCCCTGCGGGCGCGGTGAGGCTGGACGTCGCCCTTCAATGCGGAGAGGCAGGTCGCCATCGCCTTCTGCCGCTTCGGCAGATCATCGCCGGGCCAGTCGCGCAGAAGCGCCTCGGCCGCTTCCCTCAGACTGCGAACTTCCCGCACCCTGCCGAGCCGCGGCTCGATGACGATCGACGACTTGAAACGCCTGTCCTTCATCATGCGCATCGCTATAGCCGCGCCAGATAAGCCACGAAATATATTATGTTAATGTCCATCAGCGGATGGTCGCCGCGTCGATTAGCGTCCTGTACCGCCTTTTCGCGCCAACACGAAATCGTGCTCCACGTCCCAGAACGAACCCGCGAACTCCAGCTCCCGAGCCCGATCCGCGTCGTCGATCTTGCGGAATTCGGCGAGCAGGCTCTCCTTCACGCCGAACACCGCATCGGAATTGATGTAGCGGTCGTGCGGATCGAAGATGTGCGTCGTCAGGGTCTCGAACCCTTCGGCCTTGATGATGTAGTGCAGGTGCGCCGGCCGGTAGGGATGCCGGCCGAGCTGACCGAGCAGCTGACCCACGGGGCCGTCGTCGGGGATCGGATAGAATTTCGGCTTCACGGCGCGGAACCAGTAGCTTCCGTCCGGCCCGGTGCGGAAGATGCCGCGCAGGTTGAAATGCGGCTGGATGCCCTTCTGTTGCACGTCGTAGAAGCCTTCCTCATTGGCCTGCCAGACGTCGATCACCGCGTCGGCGACCGGCTGGCCCTCGGTGTCGAGGATACGGCCCGAGACGACCATGTCCTCGCCCTTCTGGTCCAGGCAGATATTGGCGCCCATCGGCAGTTCCGGCGCGCCTTCGACGTGGAAGGGGCCGAGCACCGTGCTCTCCGAGGCGCCCGAAGGTTTGCGGTTGTTGATCGCGTCGACCAGCATGGAGACGCCGAGGATGTCCGACAGGAGGATGTATTCCTGGCGCCACTCGTTGCAGATCTGGCCGGTCCTGGTCAGGAAGAGGATTGCCTGAAGCCATTCCTCCTGCGTCGGTTCGATCTCCTTCACCGCCTCGTGCAGTTTGCGTGTGATCACTTCCATGGCGAACTTCAGCCGTTCGTCCTTCGCCGCAGCATTGCGGCCGGTGACGACCTCCACCGAATCCTCCTCGGTGAAAAAACCCTTCTCATGTGCTTCGGTCATGGCGTTCACCTGTCCAGAATTGATGTGAGCACGCGGCGGAGTTCGTCCACCGGTTTGTCGGGGATCGTTTCGCTCCGCCACGCGACGTGGTGGTCCGGTCGTACGAGCACCGCGCCGGAATCGCGGGTCTCGCGTGCACGCGCCCAGTCGCCGGCATAGTCCTCCCACTGCTGGCGCGGACCGATCGTCTGGACCGAGATCTCGATACCGAGTTCCTCGCCAACGGCACGCGCCGCCTCGTTCCAGCCCTTGCCGCCGATGCCGGTCAGGAGCGAGAACCGTCCATGGCCGGCGAGGTCGAGCGTGGAAACCTTTTCGCCATTCGGACCGAAGACCCAGACGTGCGGCAGCCGCGCACCGGGCCATGTCGTCGGCTGGTAATGCAGTTCGGCGTCCTTCTCGAATGCCGGCTCGGCCTGTCCGTCGGTCACGATTGCCTCCGAACGATAGCGCTGGTTCATCTCGACGCCATGCGCGTCGAACTCGTAGACCTTATAGGCGATTGCCTCGCGGATGGCGGTGCGCTGAGCTTCGGCGTCGGCCGTGTCGTCGCAGCGCGCATCCATGTTCTGCTGCATCTTCACGGGATCGATCGAATCCAGCAATCCGAGCCCCTTGAAGATCGGCCCGAACTCCTCGATCGACTTGTTGGCGCGGGTGACGATCTGCTTGGCGATTGGCGCGCGCTCGACCTGATAGCTGTCGAGCAAACGTGTTCCCGCCTGTCCCCTGACGACCATGGCGAGCTTCCAGGCGAGATTGAAGGCGTCCTGGATGGAGGTGTTGGAACCAAGCCCGTTGGAAGGGGGGTGCCGGTGGATCGCGTCGCCCATGCAGAACACCCGCCCGTTGGAGAGGGTCGTCGCGTACATGTTGTTGACCGTCCAGGTCGAGACGGAGGTGATCTCGACGTCGAGATCGGGATCGCCGACGAGATCCCGCGCGACCTTTTTCGCGAAGGCCTCGTCCACCTCCGGCTCGGGGCCGTTGATGTCGTAGCCCCAGACGATGAGCCACTCGTTCCATGGCCGGATCATGCGGACCAGACCCATACCGATGCCGCCGACGTTCGATCCCGGCTGCAGAACCCAGTAGAGAACGGAGGGCCGGTGGGCGACGTATTTCGACAGGTCCGCCTTGAAGAGGATGTTCATCGATCCGCCGACGCCCATCTTGCCTTCGAACTCCAGCCCGGCATACTCGGCCACCTTCGAGTTGCCGCCGTCCGCGCCGACGAAATACTTCGAGCGGATGGTGATCTCCTTCCCGGTCAGCCGGTCGAGGCAGGTGGTGGTGACGCCGTCCGCGTCCTGCTCGTGGCGGAGATATTCCGTCGACATGCGCGCCTGCGTCCCGCGCGAGCAGGCAGTCTTGAAGAGGACGGGCTCCATGTAGGTCTGCGGGCAGTCGTTCATGTGGGTGGGTGAGGAAAGAAGGTGCTCGGCGCGCGACAGCGGATGCTTGCCCCAGCTACGCATGCGCCCGATCTCCTCGCCCGCCAGCGACGTGCAGAAGACGTTCTCGCCCATCAGGTCCTGGTCCGTGCCGTAGAGGTAGACCTCGTCCTCGACCGCACGGCCGAGGTCGCGCAGCACCTCCATCGCCCGCTGGTTGGTGATGTGCGCGCGCGGCGTGTTGGCGAGCCATCGGTAGCGGTTGATGACCATGTTCTCGACCCCGTAGGTCGAGAGCAGCGCGGCGGTGGCCGATCCGGCCGGCCCCGTGCCGATGATGAGTACGTCGGTGGTGATGTCAGCCATGCGGCCCTCCCCTGGTGCCCGTTTTGTCGAAATTCGGCCCGCCCTTCAGGATGCGGCGGACCGGGAAGAACTGGATGCCGGTGCGGTCGCTGAAGAGGCCCCACAGCCCCTTCGGCGCGAACAGCATGACGGCGATGCCGATCAGCCCCAGCACAAGCAAATACCAGGAGCCGAAATCGGCAAGCGTCTTCTGCAGGATGAAGAACACGATGACGCCGACGATCGGGCCTTCCAGCGTGCCGATGCCGCCGATGACGACGATGAAGATGACGTAGGCGGTCCAATCTATCACCGAGAAGGCGGCGTCCGGCGAGATGCGGGCTTTCTGGACGTAGATCAGCGCGCCGGCGAGGCCCGTGGCGAAGGCCACGGCCACGTAGACGATCCACTTGATGCGCCGCGCATCGACGCCGACCGAACGCGCCGCTTCCTGGTTGTCGCGGACGGCCGCCAGTCCGAGCCCCTGCCGGGACCTGAGCAGCCAGTAGATGAAGCCGGTCGTGGCGCAGACCAGCACCAGCGCCAGCCAGTAGGTCAGGATGTCGGCCGCCTGCGAGGAGCGGACGCCGAAGGCGTCCGAAATCCACTCGACGGGTGGGAAGTCGCGGATCGCCGTGTTCGGCAGCGAGGTGCCGGTACCTCCGCCGAGCGCGCGCCATTGCGCCAGCACCAGCCGGACGACCTCCGCTACGACCCAGGTCCCGATGGCGAAATAGGCGCCGTAGAGCCGGAAGACGAAGAAGCCGGTGGCGATCGAAAGAAGCGCCGCGGCGATACCGCCGACGAGGATCGCGCTGACCGGGTCCAGCCCCCAAAGGCTGACGCAGGCAAACATCGCATAGGCGCCGAAGCCGACGAAGGCCTGCTGGCCGACCGAGACTAGCCCCGCATAGCCTGCGAGCAGGTTCCAGTTCTGCGCGAGCACCAGCATGGTGAGGATGAAGAAGAGGTCCTGCAGCGTCCCGCGCGACACGAAGAGCGGCGCGGCAACGGCGACCGCGAGCAGGACGATTGCGACGATCGCGAAGCCTGTCGCCGCGCGCGTTCGGGTCCGGACCGTCCAGGGGGTGATGGTGCCTGCGCTCATCGCAGCCTCAGTCCGTCGCACGCGGGAACAGGCCGCGCGGCCTGGCGAGCAGGACGACGAGGAAGGCGACGTGACCTGCCAGGATCTGCCATTCCGGGTTGATGGCGGCGCCGAGCGTCTGCGCCACGCCGATGATGATGCCGCCCGCCAGCGTGCCCCAGAAGGAGCCGAGCCCGCCGATGATGACCGCCTCGAAGGCGTAGATCAGCCGCGCCGGCCCGATCGTCGGGTCGAAATTGGACCGGGTGCCGAGATAGAGCGCCGCGATCGTCACCACGATCATCGCGAGCCCCGTCGCCGTCGCGAACAGCCGTTTCGGATCGACGCCCATCAGCCCCGCTGTCACCGCGTCGTCCGACGTGGCGCGGAAGGCGCGGCCGAGTTCGGTGCGGTAGAAGAGGAGATTGAGGCCGAGGATCACCGCGACGGCAGAGACGAAGGTCAGGAGCGGCATCACGCCGACGGCGATCGGTCCGAGGCTGATCGAGGCGGTTTCCAGCGCACCGGCCGGGATGCGCCGGCTGTCGGCCGAAAAACTCTCCAGAAGCGCGTTCTGGATGACGATCGACAGTCCGAAGGTGACAAGCAGGGGCGGCAGGATGTCGTCGCCGAGCGTACGGTTGAGCACGTGGTACTGCAGGAGCCATCCGAGCCCGAACATCACCGGCAGCGCCACCAGAGCTGCGAGGAAGGGATTGAGACCGAGGGCCGTCACCAGGACGAGAATGAGGAAGGCCCCGAGTACGATCAGGTCGCCGTGGGCGAGGTTGACCAGCCGCATGACGCCGAAGACGAGGCTCAGCCCCGCGGCGAAGAGGGCATAGAGCCCGCCCAGCAGAATTCCCTGCACGATCGTGTCGACCCAGATCATGCGGCTGCCCCGAAATAGGCGGCGTGGATGCGCTGTCGGTCGAGCTCGGCCGGGCGCCCGCTGAGCGTCACGCGCCCCTCCATCATGCAGTAGACGCGGTCGGCCACCTTCATGGCCTGGCTGATGTCCTGCTCGACGATCACGAGCGAGGCGCCCGCGGCCTTGATCTTCGGGAAGGCGGCGTAGATGTCGCGGATGACGACCGGCGCCAGCCCGAGGCTGATCTCGTCGCACAGGAGCACGCGCGGGTTGGACATCAGCGCCCGTCCGATCGCCACCATCTGCTGCTGCCCGCCCGACAGCGCCGTTCCGGGGCTGCCGCGGCGCTCCTTGAGGATCGGGAAGAGCTCGTAGACCGTATCGAGAGACCAGGCGCCTGCGGCCTTGCGGCCGTAGCTGCCCATCAGCAGGTTCTCCTCGACGGACAACGACGGGAAGAGCTTGCGGCCTTCCGGTACCATGGCGATGCCGCGCGCCATGACCTTGGCGGACGCGAGCGCGCCGATCGGCTCGCCGTCGAACAGGATTTCCCCCGGCGCGTTCGGCAGGACGCCGGCGATGGATCGCATCAGCGTCGTCTTGCCGGCGCCGTTCGCTCCGATGATGGCGACCGTTTCGCCGGCCTCCAGCACGACGTCGACGCCGAAGAGCGCCTGGAAATCGCCGTAACGGGCCGTCAATCCCCTGGTCACGAGCAGCGGCATCAGACCTCGATCCCGAGATAGATTTCGCGCACCTCGCGCGAGGCCATGATCTCGTCGGGCTTGCCGATGCCAATCACCTTGCCGAAATCGAGCACGAGCAGGCGCTCCACCACCGAGTTCAGCGCATGCAGAACGTGCTCGATCCAGATGATTGACATGCCGGAGGCGTGGATGTCGCGGATGGTGGCGACGAGTTGCGTGCATTCGCCTTCCGTAAGTCCGCCGGCGATCTCGTCGAGCAGGAGCACCTTGGGTGCCGTCGCCAGCGCCCGCGCCAGTTCCAGCCGCTTGCGCTCCAGCAGTGACAGCCGCCCGGCCGGAACGTTGGCGCGCGCGATCAGCCCCGTCTGGACGAGGATGTCGGCGCAGGCGTCGGCCACGTCCGCCTCGCGCTTACGCGAACCGAAGGAGCCGGCGACCAGCAGGTTCTCGAAGGCGGTGAGCTTTTCGAAAGGCTGTGGAATCTGGAACGTCCTGCCGACGCCCATGAGGCAGCGCTGCATCGGCGCCGCGTGGGTCACGTCGGTGCCGGCGAAGACGATGCGGCCGCCGTCCACCTTGAGATTGCCCGTGATTAGGTTGAACAGCGTGGACTTGCCGGCGCCGTTCGGTCCGATGATGCCGAGCGCCTCGCCCGAACCGAGCGCGAACGACACCTCGTCGGCGACCGTGAGGGCGCCGAACCTCTTCGTCAGGCCGATGATTTCGAGCACGGGCTGCACGCCAGCGGAACTCCAGGTTTAGGGTGTGGTGGGCGGGCGGTTTCCCGCCCGCCCGATTATTGAGATCAGACGATCGGTTCCATCTGGCCGCCGGTGGGGATGTTCGGTGCCGTCTTGTTGTCGACGACGACCAGATCGTAGCTGCCACCATCCTTAAGCCGCCACTGGCCGCCGACCAGCGGCGTCTTGGCGACGTTCTTTTGGGCGAAGGGCGGCAGGTTGGCGCCGTCCCACGTCACCGGTCCAACGAGCGTGTCGAGCTTGGTGGCGGCGATCGCGGCCACGACCGCGTCGGGATCCGTCGTGTCGCCCGCCCGCTTGGCGACGTCGACGGCGACCTCGAACAGCGCGTGGATGAAGCCGATCGGCTGCGTCCACGGACGGCCGGTCGCGGCGGTGAAGCCTTCGGCCACCTGTGCGGAAGTCTCGCCCGTGAGCGAGGACTTGAACGGATGGCTCGGCGACCACCACACCTCGGACGACAGGTTGTGGCCCGAATCGCCCAGCGCCTCGACCGCCTGCGGGAACAGGATCGCCTTGCCGATCGAGGCGACCTTCGGCGTGAAGCCCTGCTGCTTCGCCTGGTTCCAAAAGGTGGTGAAGTCCGGCGGGATCACGACGCCCGTGATGATCTCGGCGTTGGCCTGCTTGAACGCGTTGATCTGGGCGGAAAAGTCATCGGTGAGGTTCTGATAGCGGCCCGGATCGGTGAGCGTGTAGCCCTTTTCCGCGAGCACCGGCGGGAAGCCGACGTTCGGATCGCCCCAGGCGTTGCCGTCGCCGTCGTTGGGGAAGAGCGCGCCGACCTGCTTGTTGGTCTCGACCTGCGCCCACATGTTGGTGAACACGGCGATGACGTCCTCCAGCCCCCAGAAGAAGTGGAAGGAGCTGTTGAAGGGCTGCCAGCTCGACGGGTCGCCGGGGTTAGCCTGCTGGCCGATGAACCAGGGCTGCCAGGGCGCCATGGTGGAGATGCAGGGGACTTCCTCGGCTTCGCAGGTCGTGGTCACCGGATTGGTGGTCTCCGGCGTCGAGGCCACGAGCATGATGTGGATCTCGTCGCTGACGATCAGTTCCTTGGCCACTTCGGCGGCGCGGTTCGGATTGGACTGGCTGTCCTTGACGATGACCTCGAAGTTCAGTCCGGCGGCCTTGGTGGCCTTCATGAAGTTCTCGATGACGAAATTGTCCGCCTCGGCGAAGGCGGCGAGCGGCCCGGTCTGCGGGCTGACATAGCCGAGCTTGACCGGCCCGCTCTGCGCGAGCGCCGGCATCGCGAGGCCGGAGGTGCCGGCGAGCACGCCGGTGGCGGCGGCATTTTTGAGCAGTGTCCTTCTGGTGATCATGTCCTGTCCTCCCTGTTGATGTGACTGCGCTTCATTGCGGCGGTTGCCGTCCCTCCAGGGCATCCTGGAGGAGCGAGCGGATCTGCTGTCGGTCGAAAGGCCTCGGGTTCGAATAGGGGTTCCTCGTCGCGATCTCGGCGGCGCGATCCAAATCGGCTTCGGTAAGACCGAAATCCGCAAGCCGCATCGGCGAGCCGAGGTCTCGCGCGAAGCGGAACAAGCCGCGCCCCGGCGTATCTCCGAAAGCCTTGGCGACAGGCTCGAGCAGCCCGGCCGCGGCGCCCGCATTGAACCCGACCGTGTGCGGCAGCAGGATGGCGTGGGTCTCGGCGTGCGGCGTGCCGAAGCTGCCGCCGAGCGTGTGGCAGAGCTTGTGGTGCAGCGCCATCGCCGAGCCGCCGAGCGCGATGCCGCACAGCCAGGCGCCGTACTGCGCGAGGCTGCGCGCTTCGACGTCGGACGGATCGCGTACCACTGCCGGAAGTGCCTCGGCGAGCGCGCGGATCGCCTCGGCTGACATCAGCGCGATGACCGGGTTGCGGTCTTCGGCGTAGAGCGCCTCGGCGGCATGCGCGAGCGCGTTGAGGCCGGAAGTGACGGTCATGCCGACCGGCAGCGTCAGCGTCAGGTCGACGTCGTAGATGACGGTCTCTGGCAGGATCGAGGCGTCGCGGCGCGTGGTCTTTTCGCCGCCGGCGGTCTCGCCCAGGATGTCGGTCATCTCCGAGCCGGCATAGGTGGTGGGAATGACCACCTGGTCGGTGCCGGTACGGGTGGCGATGGCCTTGCCTAGCCCCGTGGTCGAGCCGCCGCCCAGCGCCACGACGCAGTCCGCACCGGAACCGCTGAAGACGGCCAGCGCCTTCTCGGTGACCTCGACCGGCGTATGCATGGCGGCCTCGGTGAAGACGCCCGCCGAAAGCGGGCCGAGCCGGTCGGCGAGCGCATGCGCATCGGCCTCCTGGTTGGGCGTCGAGAGCACGAGGGCGCGGGACCGCCCGAGGCGCTCCACCTCGGCTCCGGTGCGGGCGATGGTTCCGGCACCGAAGATCACCCGCGAGCGCAGGCCGGGAAAGACGAACGGAGCGATCGGGGTCATGGCGTTGCTCCAGTCTGGGCAAGGATCTCGGCGAAGACGTCGATCTCGGCGTCGGACACCTCGTGCGCCCGGCCCGGAAAGCTCTCCGCCCGCAAGCGCGCGCCGCAGACGGCGAGATCGGCTGCCGCCGCGAAGGCCGCGGAGGCCGGTATCCAAGGATCGGCGTCGCTTCCCGACAGGTAGACTGGCAGTCCGTCGAGCCTGCGGCGCGGCGAGGTATCGGTCGGCGGACCGACACGGCAGCCGGTCAGCGCCACCAGGGCGCCTAGCGCGCGATCACGGCGCATGGCGTATTCCAGCACCAGGCAGGCGCCCTGCGAGAACCCGGCCAGAACCGGCCGGTCGGACGGCGCCCCGTCGGCCGCCGCAGACGCGATTGCCGCATCGATCGCATCGAGCGCCTCTTCCAGCTGGGCGAGCGTCGCATCGGAGGCGGGATCGATTGCCCGGGCATCGTACCAGGCTTCCCGCGGCGAGCGCGGCAGCACGAAATGCGTGTCGCCGACCGGCAGGCGGGCGATCACATGCTCGCCCATCTCCTCCGGCGTCTGCGCCCGCCCATGCACGAACACGCAGAGACGCGCGGCGCTTCGCGGTGGAGCGCCGAGCCTCAGGGACGTGTCGCGCATCTGCGCCAAGTCGTTCTCCTCCCGCCGACCGACCTACCAGTGGAACTCTTCGAGGCCGGCGATCATCTCGGCCTTACGATCCTCGAACCAGGGCGGGAAGACGAGCGTGCGGCCGGTCTCGCCCGCCGGCTCGTCCACCGCCCAGCCCTGCGGCACCGTCCAGGCGATCTCGAACAGCGCGCCGCTGGGAGAACGCACATAGCAGGACTTGAAGTAGTTGCGGTCCTTCTGGTCCGAGACGTCGGTGAAGCCAAGTCCCTCGAGATGCGCCTTCAGCTTGAGCTGGTTCTCCTCGTCGCCCGTGTCGAGCGCCAGGTGGTGGATCGTACCGCCGGCGAGCGTCCACGTGCCCTGCGGCTTGTCGGGCTCGTGCAGCACCTCGACGGCGGTGGTCGCGCCGGCGCCGGCCAGCTTGAACTTCAGGTCCGGGCCATCCTCGCCGTCCTTCTCCATGCCCATACCGATGGTCATGAAATCGTCCATGGACGTGCGGTCGTACACCGCGATGCCGATGCCGTAGATGCCCTTGATGCCGTTTTCCGCGCTGATGCCGTCCGAGACGATGGAGCGGCGGTCGTCCTTCTCGGCCGCCACCAGCTCATGCGGGATGCCGCAGGGATGCGCGAAGGCGACGCGCGGCAGGCCGAAGCGCTCGGTGCGCTCGGCCTTGAAGCCGGCCGCGTTCAGCCTGTCCTCCCAGAAGTCGAGGCTCTTGGGCGGCACGGAGAGCTGGATGATCTTCGACTGGTTGGTGCCGCGCTTGCCGAAGACGCCCGGCTTGCGGAAGGGGAAGGTGGTGACGATGGTGGAGGCGTCGCCGGTCTCGTTGGCATAATAGAGATGGTAGACGGGCGTCGTGCCGTCGAAGAGCACGGTCTTCTTGATCGACTTCATGCCGAGCGTGCCGGTGAAGAAATCGAAGTCCTCCTGGGCGCCGTCGACGCTCATCGTGACGTGGTGGTATCCGCTGATCAGTGCCATCTCGTTCCTCCCTTGAATTCAGGCGTGGGGCATGAAGGCTGCGTCGTTCCTATGTCGGCGGTCTCGCCGGTCTGGCGCGCGCCATGACGAAGTCGAAGTCGAGCGACCAGGCCGGCACGCCGTCGGCGCCCGATTGCGGCCGGAAGTCCCCGACCAGTTCTGGCTTGACGCCGAACAGCGCGTCGCGGTGCAGGTCCGGGTCGCCGCGCTCGTAGACATGCGTGGTGAGCGTCTCGAACCCTTCGGCGCGGATCATGAAATGCAGGTGCGCCGGGCGGCGCAGAGGATAGCCGACATGCCTCAGCAACTGCCCGACCGGGCCGTCGTCGGGCACACGATAGCCGGCCGGCTTGACGGTGCGGTAGTAGAAGTGGCCGTCGGCACCGGTGGTGAAGGCGCCGCGCAGGTTGAATTCGGGCTGCAGGTCCGGCTGCTGGTTCTCGTACAGTCCCTCGGAATTAGCCTGCCAGGTCTCGACCACCGCGCCCGGTATCGGATTGCCGTCGAGGTCGCGCACGTGACCCGACACGCACAGCGGCTCTCCCACTCCGTCGAGCGAGACGATCGCTCCCATCGGCAGGCGCGGCACATCCGATCTGTAGAAGGGACCGCGGATCGTGTTGGGCGTGGCGCCCGCTGGACGCCGCGAGTTGATGTCCTCGACTAGCGCGGAGACCCCGAGCAGATCGGACAGCAGGATCCACTCCTGCCGCCGCTCGTCGCTGGCGTGGCCGACATCCGTCAGAAAACCGATGACGCGGCGCCAGTCGGCATGGCTCGGGCGCGCTTCCTTGACGACCTGGTGCAGGTGTTCGACGACGCTGACCAACACCCGCGACAGTCGCCCGTCGCCGGCCCCGAGCAGGCGCTCGGCGACGACCTGAGCGGAATTGTGCTCGCCATAGGGATGGCCGGTCGGCAACTGCATCGTTCCTCCCCGGGATTGTGACCGGACGTTGCGGAGCCAAGAATAGTCGAACGATGGCGATACTGGATGATTTTCCTACACCTTTAGCATAGCATATCGCTATGAAACTCGATGAACGTCATCTCGTCCAGCTGGCCGCCGTCGTCCAGGCGGGCGGCGTGACCGAAGGCGCGGCGCTGATCGGCATGACGCAACCCGCCGTCTCGCGCACGCTTTCGATGTTGGAGAAGCGTCTTGGAGAAGCACTGTTTGTCAAGGGCCGCCGCCCTTTGCAGCCGACTCCGCTGGGGCGGGCTTTGGCCGAACACGGCCAGGCGATGCTGCTCGCCTCTCGAAAAGCCTCCGAACTGGTCGAAAGCTTCCACCATGGCCGGGGCGGGCTGGTTCGCATCGGCGGAACCCCGTTCTTCATGGACGCCCTCATCTCCGGTACGATCGCCGAATTCCAGAACCACTATCCCGACGTGCGCGTCGACCAGAGCTACGGATATCTCCAGGAGCTTCAGGCCTCCGTCATCGCCGGCCGGCTCGACCTCGCCATCTGCCCGATCGACATTGTCGACGAAGGGTCGGGGCTTGAGTTCCAGGAGATCCTGCCGGGTCGCAACGTCGTCGCCTGCCGCTCGACCCACCCGCTGCTCATCAAGCGTCGGCTGGGCGGCAAGGAACTGCTCGACTATCCCTGGATCGCGCCGCCGCCCGGCAGTCCGCTGCTGGCCGACCTGCGCAGCCTGCTCCTGTCGCTCGGCGCCACCGAGATCAAGGTGCGCTATTCCGGCGGGTCGCTCACCAGCGCCATGACCTACCTGAAGAGCACCGACGCGCTGACCGTTCTGCCGCATGGCGTGGTCTTCGCCTTCCGCAAGGAGAAGTCGATCACCGCCCTGCCCCTGAACATCCCGCACCCGGAACGCGCGCTCGGCCTGCTACGACTCGCCGACGCACCGCGGTCGCCTGCCGTGGAGAAATTCGCCCTGCACGTACGCCAGAGCTTCGACAACCTGCGCCATCTGATCAAGCGGCACGAGCAGGCGGTGGTATGGGGCGCGTGAAGTGTCATACCCGCGGGCGGTAGCGGGGTAGAATTCGATGGCAGCGATGTTCGATGGTCTGCACGGCATGCCTCATGACGTATCGTACCGCTCCGCTATCCAGCAGCTCGGGCGACTAATGCGGCCCGATGCTGCGTGAAACGCCAGGTCCCGACGCTCGCGTTGGCGGTCGAACAGGTCTCCGAGTGGTAACAAAGTGCAGAGCGCAGCGGCCGCCGCGTAGAAGCGCGCGGCGAGCCGCAGCGCGTCGTCGGGCTCGTTGCCCTCCGACGCTATCACGTCGAGTTCCGAGTGCGGCATGCCCGCCGCCTCGAAGACGTAGTCTTCCGACACAGTCGCCGCATAGCGCAAGATGCAGAGCACGAACCAGCGAACCGGCGCTGAGCGCGTGGCGGCCTGCTCGGCCATGGCGGCGAAAGAGACGAGCAGCGCAATGACGCGCCGAAGCATCCTTTCGTCCACCATTGCCGCATGCACGTCCATGTCGTGTCCTTCGCTGACCAAGCGGTAGTGTGGCGCGGGTAGCGGGCGCGTGGACGGAATTCGAGGAAGCCGTTGATCCGGCTGGGATGGGTGCCCGTCCGATCCACGCCGGCTCCCCCTCCGCTTCGTCATCCTCGGCCGACCGGAGCGAAGTGGAGGGAGAGCCGGGGATCCAGGCCTGAGAGGCGGTAGAGGATGAGGTGGAGGAGAACGGGGCGGTTTCCTGCACCACCTCACGGGGCCGGCGGAGATTGCGCTTCCTGCACCGCCTCACGCTGCCGATATGCTCAAGCATGGATCCCAGGGTCTGCGCGACACCGCTTCGCGGCTGCTCCGCCCTGGGATGACGAAGGTGGGGAGTTGTCGCCAACCGAGCCTATCCGACAACGGCGGGGCAGCAGAGGACGTGAGCGGCTTCGCGACGGCGCCGGGCAGTGCGCGAGGCGCGATCAGCGAAAGCCTTTTTGAAGGTGATGGTACGGTTGCTCGGGATCGAACCGAGGACCTCCGGATCCACAATCCGGCGCTCTAACCATCTGAGCTACAACCGCACGCCCGGTGCTACGAAGCGAGTGTGCAAATACGGTCAAATGCACGCGAATGCAAGCACCGCACCGGCATTGTTTGTACGCCCCGCATCGGCCAGTATCGTAACGCGGATGGCCATACGGGACAAGGAAAAGGGCCGGCACGAGGCCGACCCTTTTCGTTTGCACGACAGGCGGGAGGAGGTGCCCGTCGCGGCTCCGGGCGCGTGGGAGGAAGATCGCGCTCCGGGTACTTGGGCTATCGAACGCCTCAGGCGACCTTGAGTTCCTTCATCGACTTGTCGAATGCGTCCTTGGCCGGCTTCGAGAGTTCGTCGACGGCCTTGGTCGAAGCAGACTGCATGTCCTTGACCTGGTCGACGGCCATCTCGATGCGCTTGCGCATGTAGCCGGTCTGGAGTTCAATGACCTCGGAGAACGACTTGGCGCCGAGAAGCGATTCCATGTAGGAGAAGTCGGCTTCGGCGTTCGCACGCATCGCGGCGATCGACTTCAGCGACAGGTCCGTGCCGGCCTTCTTCATGGTCTCCATGGAGGCCTCGACGGCCTTCTGGCCTTCCTCGGCATTGGACTTGAACTTGGCATAGGCCTCCTTCGACTGCTCGACGCCCTTCTCGGCAAAGGAGCGGAACTGGTCGGTCGCCTTGGAGGCATCGAAGGTCGGGAATTCGATGGTTTCTGCGGTCTTTGCTGCTTTCGACATCTGCGGTAATCCTTCATGTTGCGGGCAGCGGCCTGACGCTGAACAATTTCCGGCCGCTCGATGCCCACAATATAGGCAGGCCTTTTGTGCATTGCAACATTTTTCTTGCAATGCAGCATTGAGCCGGCGAGATTAACCAAGGGGCCACAAAAGCGCCGGCTCGCCGGGGTGTGATGTGGACGCGGGAAGGCTTGTCTTTTACTAACAAAGTCTTAACGCCCGGGTCAGGGGAGCCGGACGGGATGGGGTCGGTGCGGATGGCATCCAGCGAATATTCCTTCATCGACATCGCGGTTCTGGACGCGGTCCGTGCGCGATTTGCCGCAGGCGAGGCGCTGGCGATCCTGTCTGCCGACCTGGAGGAAGTGATCTGGGCGAACGGCCCCGGCGCCAGGCTGTTCGGCTATCCCGACATAGAGGCGATCATGGGCGCCTCCGCCGGGCTCGGCTTTGCTCAGCGGCGCCAGATTGCGGCGACGACGGGGTTTCCGAGGATCGGCTCGAACCGGCCGCTGCTGGTCAGGCTGGTCTCTGGCGTGACCAGCCGGGCGGTGTCCTTTCTCGCAAGCAGCGTGACGCTGCCGGACGGAGAGGCGGGCATCCTGCTCGCCGCCCCGCTGGCCGAGAAGGACGAGCAGGATTCGGCGGAACGGGCCAGCCGGGCGATTTCGGGTTTCACCGAGGCCGGGTACTTCGCGGCATTGCTGTCCGGCGGAGAAATCGTCGCCGCAACGCCCGGCTTCCAGGCGCTCGGGATCGAGCCGGGGACGGTGGAAGACCTCGTTGCCGACGTGGCAGATGCTCAAGACCGACTGGTCAAGCGCCTCGTTCCTGCCGCGAGCGGCCACATCCCGGCCGGGATCGCGCGACTGACCGACGAGCCGGGCATGCATTTGCTGGTCGCGGTGGATGATCCCGATCTCTATCGCCGCGAGGATTTCTTCGAAGCCGGTAGCGAACCGGAAGCCGAAGCGCTGCGGAAGTCCGAAGGTCGGGACGAGGAAGCGGACCGCGCGCCGTCGACGGGCGCGTCCGTCATCGGGATCGCAGCCCTCACGGACCAGGATGATCCCGCGAACTCCGGCTCCGCCGACCCTGCGACCGATGCACCGGCGCAAGTGGCGGAAGAGACGACGACGGAACAGCGCGCGGGCATCGATCGCTGGTATTTCGAGGCAGATTCCGCCTCCGCCGAGGGGCAGGATGAGCAGGACGAGGTTCCTGCCGAATCTACGGCGGAGGAAGCCGTCGAAGCCGTTGGAGAAGAGCAACATCTCGAGCCGGAGGAACAGCCGGCTGCGGCAGCCGAGGAGACGCAGCCCGTCTCGGAACACACCGGGGACGTGGCGGCGGCTCCAAGCCCCCTGCCCTCGGCCGAACATCGCAACACCGCCGCGGTGCGCTTTGCCTGGCGCACGGACGCCTCGGGCAATTTCAGCAGCATATCCCGCGAGTTTCTGGAGGCCGTCGGCGGGTCCGAGGCTTCGGTGATCGGCCGCTCCTTCGCGCAGGTCGCGGAAAACTTCGGCATGGATCCCGACCACGAAATCGCCGGGCTTCTGGAGCGCCGCGACACCTGGTCCGGCCGGACCGTGCTGTGGCCGATCGAGGGAACGGATCTCGCGGCACCCGTCGATCTGGCCGCCCTTCCCGTGTACGCCCGCGACCGGACCTTCGAGGGATTCCGCGGCTTCGGGATCGCCCGGCTGGGCGACGCCGTCGCCGCTCCGCGGCCCCTGGCAGTCGAGACCGAGATCGCCGGAGAGGAGGATGTCTCCTCACCGGAGATCGAGGACGACGCCTCTCGCGCCGACAAAGAGCGGGCAGAGTCATTCGGCGAATTCGACGAAGCAACGGATGCCGAGCCGGCGACATCCGAGGAACCGAAAACTGTCACGTCGGCTCAGGAACCCCCGGCCCCAGAAACCCGCGAAGACCCGTTCCGTGGCGAGGCTCCGGTCATAGCGATCGAGGAAGCCCGTTACCGGCGCTACTCCGACAAGATTATCCGGCTTGCCGAACACCGTCCGAACCAGCCCGAACGCGCCCTTTCGCCGGTCGAGCGCAATGCCTTCCGCGAGATCGGAGATCGCCTCAAGGAGGTGACGCAGCCGCTGCCGAGGAAGCCGGAGCCCGAGGCGAAACGGGAGGAGAATGCGGCCGAAACCGAAGAAGCGCCCGCGACGACCGAGGCTGACGCTCCACCCGCAGCCAACGATCAAGTCGCACCGCACGTGGCGGAAGACGACGACGCGACGGCCCTACCCGTCACCTCCGATGCCGCCACAGGATTGGATGGCCCGGAAACGGACGCCCAGCCTTCAGCCGAGGAGATGCCCTACCTCGACGTCGAGGAGGAACTCTTCGATGAACCTCTGCCGGCAGAGCAGCCCGCGCCGGACGCCGACGCCCACGAGGATGGTGGAGCGGTTCTCCGGGATGAGGTGCGAGGCCCGACGCTGCCAGAGACCGTCACTTTCGACGGCGAGCGGCTGCCGGCGAGACAGGCCGGGCAGGTATTCGACGGACAGGCCTTCGAGGACCGGCAGGTCGTCGAAGACGTTGCCGATCCCGTCGCGGAAGTACCCGAGACCCGCGACGTCGACATAGAAGCGGCGTCCGACGTCCAGCCCGCGCAGCATGCGGGGCACGTGTTCGAAGGACAGGTGTTCGAAAACCGGGAGGTGGCCGAAGACGCTGCCGGTCCCGTCGCCGACGCGCCCGAGATCGATGCCGCCGATACGGAGTCGGTTTCGGACGTCGAACCTCCCGAGCACGCTGTTGTCCCCGCGCCTGACGACGACGGCGAGACCGAAGCCGAAAGCGACATGGTCGAAACCGGGGAGTTTTCCGGCGAAGCCGAAGAATCCGCGTCGGAGCCGCAGACCGAGCAGCCGGAACCGCACCAGGCGGCCGTGCTGCCCTTCGTGCCGTCCGCCTTCTCCGCGCCCGCCGGTGAGGGATCGAGACCGGACCTCGACGCCGGAGTCCTGGCGCGGCTGCCGCTGCCGCTGCTGATCCATCGCGGCGACCAGTTGTTCTTCGCCAACCGGGCATTCTGCGAGTTGACGGGATACGCCTCGCTCGAGGACCTCGAGGCGAGCGGTGGTCTCGGCGAGCTTTTCCTGGAGCCGTATCGATCCGAGACTGAAACCGGGGAACCGGCGCAGGGCACCGTCCTGTCCACGAAGGATGGCCGCGCGATGCCGGTCAGGGCGCATCTCCAGTCGATCCCCTGGATGGGCGGCAAGGCGCTGCTCCTGGCGCTGAGCCCGCTGGAGACGGAACAGCCCCTCCCCGCCGCGGCAGAACCTGTCGAGGAACCGGTTGCCGGATTCGGCAACCGTGTGGAGGAGATGCGCACCATCCTCGATACCGCCACCGACGGTGTCGTCCTGATCACCCCGGAAGGCACGATCCGGTCCATAAGCCACCCGGCGGAGGCGCTGTTCGGCTACGAGGACAAGGACGTGGTGGGCAATCCGTTCGCCATGCTCTTTGCCGTCGAAAGCCAGCGTGCTGCGCGAGACTATCTCCAGAGCCTGTCCGAGGATGGCGTGGCGTCCGTGCTCAACGACGGACGGGAAGTCATCGGTCGCGAGGCGCAGGGCCGGTTCATTCCGCTCTTCATGACGATTGGCCGCCTGCCCGGCGGCAACGGCTACTGCGCCGTCATGCGCGACATCACCCAGTGGAAGCGGGCGGAAGAGGAACTCACGCACGCGCGCGCCATGGCCGAGCGCGCCTCCTCGCAGAAATCGGAATTTCTCGCCCGCGTCAGCCACGAGATCCGCACGCCGCTCAACGCCATCATCGGGTTCTCAGAACTCATGATGGACGAGAAGTTCGGCCCGATGGGCAATGACCGGTACCGGGATTATCTCCGCGACATCAACCGATCGGGCAACCACGTGCTCGATCTGGTCAACGACCTGCTCGACATCTCGAAGATCGAGGCCGGCGAGCAGGAAATGGCCTACGAGGCGGTGTCACTGAACGACGTGCTGGCCGAAACCGTCGCCATGATGCAGCCGCAGGCGAACCGGGAACGCGTCATCATCCGTTCGAGCTTCGCCTCGCGTCTGCCGGAGGTCGTTGCCGACCTGCGCAGCATCCGACAGATTGGCCTGAACCTCCTGTCGAACGCGGTGCGGTTCACGCAGCCTGGCGGGCAGGTGATCGTCTCGACTTCCTGCGAGGCGACGGGCGACGTGGTCATGCGGGTCCGGGATACAGGGGTCGGCATGTCCGCCGCCGAGATCGAGCAGGCGCTGAAGCCGTTCAAGCAGATCAATTCGCTCAAGCGCAAACGAACCGACGGCACCGGCCTCGGCCTGCCGCTGACCAAGGCCATGGTCGAGGCAAACCGCGCCCGCTTCACGATCAACTCGACCCCCGGCGAGGGAACGCTCGTGGAGGTCACGTTCCCCTCCGCGCGAGTACTCGCCGGCTGATTACGACTTTCGCAAAAATGTGATCGTGTGCGGTGGCGCTAATTCATGAGCCTTTCACTCTGAAATTGCATGGAAATTCCTGAATGCAGGAGTTTAGAATAGTTCTAAACTATTGAATTTGCTGAACTTATGTTGACCCGATAGCGCCTTTCCAGCAAAAGGTGGCGCTGTTCAGGATGCGGGCACCGGCCCACATCCGCGGATTCGTACAACGTGAGGAGACCTCCATGCCCTTCAGCAATTCGCGCCTCCGAGGCGCGCGCCTGGCCGCCATCGCGCTATCGGCGTCCTTCGCCTTCTCGGCCGCACCGGCGCTGGCCGAGGGCGTGGTCAACATCTACTCCTATCGTCAGCCTGACCTGATCAAGCCCGTTCTGGACGCCTTCACCGCCGAGACAGGGATCGATACCGAAGTGCTCTTCCTAGACAAGGGGCTCGAAGAGCGCATCGCGGCCGAAGGCCAGAATTCGCCCGCCGACGTCATCCTGACGGTCGACATCTCGCGGCTGACGAACACCAAGGAAAAAGGCGTGACCCAGCCGGTCGACGATCCCGCGATCAATGCGGCGATCCCCGCCGAGTACCGCGACCCCGATGGCCACTGGTTCGGCGTCACGCGCCGCGGCCGCGTCATCTACGCGTCGAAGGACCGCGTGTCCGACACAGACATCTCCTACGCCGATCTCGCCGATCCGAAGTGGGCGGGCAAGATCTGCATCCGTTCGGGCCAGCACGACTACAACCTGGCCCTTTTCTCCGCGCTGATCGCTCACTGGGGTGAGGAAAAGGCCGAGCAGTGGATGGAAGGTTTCAAGGCAAACCTTGCCCGCAAGCCGGAGGGCAACGATCGTGGCCAGGCAAAGAGCATCATGGCCGGCGAATGCGATCTGGCACTCGGCAACACCTATTACGTCGGTCTCATGATGACCAATGATAAGGAGCCCGAACAGAAGGAATGGGCCAACTCCATCCACGTCATCTTCCCCTCGATCGACGACGCGGGCACGCATGTGAACATCTCGGGCATGGCCATGGCCAAGCACGCACCCAACCGGGAAAACGCGCTCAAGCTGATGGAATTTCTCGCCAGCGAGGAGGCCCAGGAGATCTACGCAGCCGAGGTGTTCGAATACCCGGTGAAGGAAGGCGTCGAGGCTTCCGACATCGTGAAGAGCTTCGGCACGCTGAACGCGGACAAGCTGCCGCTGTCGGAGATCGCCGGTCACCGCAAGGCCGCTTCCGAGATGGTCGACCGGGTCGGTCTGGACGATGGTCCGGCGAGCTGACGTAATACCATTGACGAGAACCGGGCCGGATCCTCGATCCGGCCCCGTTTCGTTTTGAAGCAGAGCTTGAACCGATCGCGATAGCCGAGCCATGCCGAAGATGAACGCACCGGCTGCTTCCGTTGAACGCATGCGAATACCGCGGGCGCGTCGCGAGCGGCATCCGGCGGCCATGGTATCCGCGACGCTGATAGCCGCGATCGTGCTGGTTCCGATCGCATCGATCGTTGCGATCGCCCTTTCCGGCACCGGAGCCGACTGGCCGCATCTGGCCCGCAACGTCCTGCCCCGCTCCACCGCGACCACGCTTTGGCTTCTCGCGATGGTATCGGCCGGCACGGCCTCTATCGGCGTGACCGGCGCGTGGCTGGTCGTGGCCTTCGACTTTCCGTTCCGGCGCTTCCTGGCCTGGGCGCTGGTGCTGCCCCTGGCGGTGCCCACCTATCTCGCGGCCTATGCGTTCGGAGAGTTCTTCCATTTCACCGGGCCCGTGCAGACGGGCCTACGGTACCTCTTCGGCTTTCAGACAATGCGGGACTACTGGTTTCCCGACATCCGCACCACCGAGGGAGCGGCAATCGTCCTGTCGTCGGTGCTCTACCCCTACGTCTATCTGACGACGCGTGTGGTCTTCATCATGCAGGGCCGCAACATCGCCGATGTGGCGCGCACACTCGGCGCGCGGCCGTCGAAGGTGTTCTTCCGCATCCTGCTTCCGGTGGCGCGCCCGGCCGTCGTCGCCGGGGTGGCTCTGGTTCTCATGGAGACCGTCAACGACATCGGCGCGGTCGAGTATCTCGGTGTGCGGACCCTCACCTTCTCCGTCTATTCGACATGGCTCAACCGCGGCAGCCTCGAAGGCGCGGCGCAGATCGCGATGGTGATGCTGGTCCTGGTGCTGGCCATCCTGCAGGCGGAACGCTGGGCCAGGCGGCGGCAGCGCTTTCACGGCGCACGCGCGACGCATATGCGTGTCAGGCCTCCACGGGTGATCCTCACCGGCTGGCGGCGTTGGTTGGCTACCTGTGCCGTACTGATGCCCGTGCTGACGGGTTTCGGTATTCCGCTGCTGGTCTTCGGCGACTATGCGAGCCGGCGCCTGGAACAGCTCGGCGAGCCCGCGTTGCGATCCGCCTTCGTCAACAGCGTCCTGACCGCCGGGGCGACCGCGCTGGTCACGGTCTTTGCCGCAATGCTGATGATCAACGCGGCGCGGATCTCACGCTCCAGCGCGGTCGGCGGCATGGCGCGCCTGGCATCGAGCGGCTATGCCTTGCCAGGCACGATCCTGGGACTCGGACTTCTCTTCGCGCTGACGAGGCTCGACAATGCGATCGACGGATTTCTGCGCCTCAACTTCGGGGTATCGAGCGGCCTGCTCTTCACCGGCACCGCGGGAGCGGTCGTGCTGGCCTGCTCCATCCGCTTTCTCGCTCTCGCCGAAGGCGCGATCCGGTCGGGGATGGAGAAGTTGCCGCCGCACCTCGACGAGGCTGCCCGAAGCCTCGGGCGTTCTCCTCTTGCGAGCGCCCGCGAAATCCTCCTTCCGCTGCTGCGTCCTGCAATCCTGACGGCGGCGGTGCTGGTGTTCGTCGACACCGTCAAGGAACTCTCGGCGACGATCCTGCTGCGACCCTTCGGCTTCTCCACGCTCGCCACGCACGTCTACGAGAACGCCTCGCGCGGGGTCATCGAGGACGGAGCGGTCGCCGCCCTCCTCATCATCGTCACCGCGCTGGTCCCCGTGATCCTGCTCTCGGGCGCCCTGATGCGTGATTCCGAAGCGTCTCACAGCTAAAGCGCGTCGCGATCTTCCAGATTCGCTCGTTGCGCTTCAGCTGTTTGTTTCTATGCATGTCTTTGTCCCGAAACCGGTTCCCACTTTCCGGAGACATGCTCAAAAAAAAGAGGCGCCCGCGAGGGCGCCTCAGGATCTGGAATTGCTGTCACAACGAGGACTTGAGTGAAACGACGGACCCGCGGGGGGCTTGGGATTTCTCCCTCAAGTTACGCACGAATATCGGGGCTATCTCTTAACAAAACCTTACCAGGTTAAGGACAGGTTTACGGGAGTGTCCCAGACGTCAAACTTAGGTAAATTTCGCATTCGCCAATCGTTAACCACCACGATTCAACTCCTGAGTGCCTCGACGTCCCGGAAAAGATCGAGCGCCTCGGGGTTTGCCAGCGCCTCCTTGTTCTTGACCGCACGGCCGTGCACGACGTCGCGAACCGCGAGCTCGGTGATCTTGCCCGATTTGGTCCGGGGGATATCGCTGACCGCGACGATCTTCGCCGGAACGTGGCGCGGACTGGCGCCCGTGCGGATCTTCGCCTTGATCCGTTTTTCGAGATCCGCCTCGAGTTCGACGCCGGGCGCGAGCCGCACGAACAGGACGACGCGCACGTCGTCGTCCCAGTCCTGCCCGATGCAGATGGCCTCGACCACCTCTTCCATCTGCTCGACCTGGTTGTAGATCTCGGCGGTGCCGATCCGCACGCCGCCGGGGTTCAGCGTGGCGTCCGACCGTCCGTAGATGATGAAGCCGTCATGCTCGGTCAGTTCGGCGAAATCGCCGTGACACCACACATTGTCGAAACGGTCGAAGTAGGCGGAATGGTACTTCGCTCCGTCGGGATCGTTCCAGAACATTACCGGCATGGACGGGAACGGCCGCGTGCAGACGAGTTCGCCCTTTTCCTGTCGCACCTGCTTGCCGTCGTCGTTCCAGACCTCGACGGCCATGCCGAGACCGGCTCCCTGGATCTCCCCGCTCCAGACGGGTCGCGTCGGGATGCCGAGCACGAAGCACGAGACAATGTCGGTGCCGCCGGAGATAGACGCGAGATGCACGTCCTTCTTGATGCCCGAATAGACGAACTCGAACCCCTCCGGCGAGAGCGGAGACCCGGTAGACGAGACCACCCGCACGGACGACAGGTCGTGCGAGTTTATCGGCTCGAGCCCCGATTTGCGGACCGCGTCGATGAACTTCGCAGACGTGCCGAAATAGGTCATCTTCTCGGCCTGGGCGAAATCGAAGATCGCGTTGCCGTCGGGATGGAAAGGCGAGCCGTCGTAGAGCAGAAGGGTCGCGCCCGAAGCGAGCCCCGAAACAAGCCAGTTCCACATCATCCAACCGCAGGTCGTGAAGTAGAAGAAGCGGTCGCCGTCCTGGATGCCGGCATGCAGCCGCTGCTCCTTCACATGCTGGAGCAGCGTTCCGCCGGCGGAATGGACGATGCATTTCGGAATGCCGGTCGTGCCCGACGAGAACAGGATGTAGAGCGGATGCGCGAACGGCAGGCGTTCGAAGGAAGGCTCTCCCGCGTCATGGCGGGAAATGGCCGACGCGAAGGTTTCCGCGCCGCGCACCTGCCGTGCGACATCCTCGGCTTGGCCGAGGTAGTCGACCACAAGCGTCTTGCGCACGGTCGGAAGTTTGTCGACGACCTTCGCGACCTTTTCGCCGACATCGATGCGCTTGCCCGCATACCAGTAGCCGTCGACGGTGACGAAGATCACCGGCTCGATCTGGCCGAACCTGTCCAGAACACCCTGCTCGCCGAAATCGGGAGAGCAGGATGACCAGATCGCGCCGATGGAGGCGGCGGCCAGCATGGCGGCGATCGTCTCGGGCATATTGGGCATCATCGCGGCCACGCGGTCTCCGGCCTTCACGCCTTCGGCCCGGAACACCTGCTGCAACTGCGAGACCATCGCCCGCAATTCGTCCCAGCAGACGCGGCGTTCCACCTTGTCCTCGCCCCGGAAAACCAGCGCGTCCGATGGTCCGTTCTTGCGCAGGAGGTTCTCGGCGAAGTTCAGACGCGCGTCCGGAAAGAAGGACGCGCCGGGCATTCGATCTCCGTCAACGAGGACCCGTTCGCCCTGTTCACCGACGACGCCGCAGAATTGCCATACCAGTTTCCAAAAACCCTCACGGTCTGTTACAGACCAGTCATGAAGTTGTTCATAGCTGGTGATCGTGCGCCCGGACTGCTTGGATGCCTCCTGCATGAATGCCATCATGGGCGAGCGTTGAATTTCTTCGAACGAGGGTGACCAGAGCGGTTCGGACCGGGGCATTGAGGTTCTCCAGATATGCCGTGGGTTTATGCATAGTGCGCCGCGGCAGGGCAAGACGGCGTTTCGAGGCTGCCAACACGTGGCCGCAAATGGCTGAGATGCGGGTCGTCCGCTAGCCGGAAGCATGCCAACGGCGAAAGTCGCCGTGTGCGCGTAAGTGTTTTTTGACGAGGCAGCATGCCATCCACGACGGCACGACGAAGCATCTGGATCATCGCGGGTCTCGCGGTCGTGCTTCTTGCCGTCGTCGTCTCGATTCCGTTCGTCGCATCCACGCAGATCGTGCGAAACCGCATCGCGCACGAGTTGAGCGAATGGAGCGGCTACCGGGTGATCCTTCGTGGCGCGCCGCGCATCCGCGTCTGGCCTGCTTTCGAGGCCGACCTGCAGGATGTCGCCTTCCTCGAATGGGGCACCAGCGATGCGCCTGCCATCCTGCAGGCGGACCGCATCGAGATAGACCTGTCGGCGATCGCGGCCCTGCGCGGCGACATCGCCTTTTCCGAGATCACCGTGCTGCGTCCGGTACTGCGGGTCGCCGCCTCCCCCGACGGCATCGTTCTGCCCGCCGCGCCCGGCGGAAGCAGGATGGTGCGCGCCATCAACACCGCACGGGCGCTGGTCGACGCCAATCCGGCCGAGCCCGACATTTCCATGATGCCATCCGACGCGTTCGGCACCATCGAGTTCACGGACGGCCGCGTGCTGCTCGTGGAAGGGGAGGGAGAGCGCGAGATCCTCTCCAGCATCACCGGCCGAGCCGCCTGGCCCGCGCTCAACCGCTCGGGCAACCTCGCGGCCAACGCGATCTGGCGCGGCGAGGCCCTGACGATCGACATCTCCGCGCAGCAGCCGCTGGCGCTCTTTGCCGGCGGCAACTCGCGCGTGACGGCCTCGCTGGCGTCGGCGCCGCTGACCGGTAGCTTCGATGGTCTGGCGACCGTCTCGAAGAGCGGCTTCGTCGACGGGACCGTCAAGCTCTCCTCCCCCTCGCTCCGGCGGGCGCTGGAATGGTCCAAGACCGATATCCAGCCCGGAGCGGCGGTCGGATCGGCTTCGATCTCCGGCCGCCTCATCGGCGATTCGCTTCGGATGAAGATCGAGGACGCGCAACTGGCTCTCGGTGGACATCCCGGCAACGGCCTCCTGGAGTTCTCGCTGGCGAACGGCATCCCGGCGGTCTCGGGAACCCTCGCGTTCCAGTCCTTCGATGCCTACTCCTTCATCTCCGCCTTCATCCGCCTGCCGGGAGACGGTGCGCGCTGGTCGGACGAAATGGATGTGGCCTTCACCCGGCAGGTAAACCTCGACCTGCGCCTCTCGGCTGCGAACGCGGTCGTCGGTCCCGTGACGATGACGGATGTCGCGGCGACCGCCCAGGTGAAGGATGGGCTCGCCGCCTTCGATATCTCCGATGCGACGATCTTCGGCGGCACGCTCCAGACCGGCTTTCGGATCGACACGCAGGCCGACCACAACGGTACGGAAGTGAGGATGCTAGCCAGCGACATCGACTTGCAGGCCGCGGCAAGTGCGATCGGGTCGATCCTCCCGCTGCCCAAGAGCAAGGGCACGATCTCGGTCGCGCTGAAAGGCCCGAAATCCAGCTGGGAGCAACTCGCCCAAACGCTCAGCGGAACCGTCTCGCTAAAACTCGGTCCCGGCAGTCTCGAGGGCCTCGACCTCTCAGCGTTCATCGCGCGCGCCGAACAAGGCGGTTTCTTCGCGTTGAACGAGGTTCCCGCTGGCGTCATTCCGTTCGAGTCGGCCGAGTTCCGCGCTGCCGTGTCCGGCGGAACGGCCCGGCTCGAACTCGCAAGGGCGACGCTGCCGGAAAAGACCGTCTCGTTCACCGGCATCATTCCGTATGTCGGGCACGGGCTGGCGCTTTCCGGCCTGATCTCGTCGAAGGAGTCCGCCGCGCCCAAGCAGGCGCCCGCCTCCTTTTTCGTCGGCGGTTCGTGGGATGCACCCTTCGTATCACCCATCATTCGGTCTTTTCCGATCGAATGATTGGCGGAACTACCGCCGCAATTTTCAAAAATACCGCGAATCGCTATAGGCTTCCGCGACCATCGGCGCGATTGAACGATCGCTCCACGCGCGCGGCAACGGAACCCGTACGTGGATTTGTCTCAAAGGGGCGAGATTGCTGCGTCTGGCTTCGGCAACGTTGAAGATCATCTTCGTGTCGCTGATCACCGGCGCGGGGCTTTCGGCGCTGGACGTCACCGCTGCGGACATCCTGATGGAAATGGGCCTGACACCGGAGAACGTGCTCGCGCTTCTCGAACGTGGGGTCTCATGGGCAGTGCCGAACATCGTGCTCGGCTCGATGGTCATCGTGCCCGTATGGCTCGTGATCTACCTGCTGAAACCACCGAGAGGCTGAACGGCGCGATCAGTTCCGCTGCGCCGCCTGTTCGTCGCGCTGGCGCTGGACTTCGCGGCTCTTGTTGACGATGGACGCGACCAGAACGCCTGTGGCGACGACCGCGATCAGCAGCGTGCACGCGGCGTTGATCTCGGGCGTGACGCCGAGCCGCACCTGGCTGTAGATCTTCATCGGCAGCGTCGTCGCCCCTGGTCCGGAGGTGAAGCTCGCGATCACCAAGTCGTCGAGCGACAGCGTGAAGGCGAGCATCCAGCCGGAGATGATGGCGGGCAGGATGACCGGCAGGGTGATGGCGAAGAAAGTCTTCACCGGCGTCGCCCCGAGGTCCATCGCCGCCTCTTCCAGCGACCGGTCGAAGGTGATCAGGCGCGACTGCACCACCACCGCCACGAAGCACATCGAGAAGGTGATGTGCGCAAGCGTCACGGTGACGAAGCCGCGGTCGAAACCGATCGCGACGAAGAGCAGCAGCAGCGACAGACCGGTTATCACCTCGGGCATGACCAGCGGCGCGAACACCATGCCCGAAAACAGGACGCGGCCGCGGAAGCGTGTGTAGCGGGTAAGCGCGAGTGCGGCGAGCGTGCCGAGCACCGTTGCGAAGCTCGCCGAGATGAAGCCGACGCGGGCCGTCACCCAGGCCGCGTCGATCAGGCCCTGGTTGCGGAACAGTTCCCCGTACCATTTCGTCGAGAACCCGGCCCATACCGTGACGAGCTTGGACTCGTTGAAGGAGAAGATGATGAGCAGAACGATCGGCAGATAGAGGAAGGCGAATCCGAGGACGACCGAGGCGATGTTGAAGCGGGACCACGTGGTGTTCATCGCGGCGCCCTCACCTGCCCTTTTCCTGCGCGCGCGCCTGCGCCTGCTGGAACAGCATGATCGGCACGACGAGCAGCAGGAGCAGGATCACGGCCACCGCCGAGGAGACCGGCCAGTCGCGGTTGTTGAAGAACTCGTTCCACAGCGTCTTGCCGATCATCAGCGTCTGCGACCCTCCGAGCAGGTCGGGGATGACGAACTCGCCCATTGCCGGGATAAAGACCAGCATCGAACCGGCCACGACGCCCGGCAGCGCCAGTGGAAAGGTGATCTTCCAGAAGGCCGAGATCGGTGGGCAGCCGAGGTCCTGCGCCGCCTCGATCAGCGAATAGTCCATCTTCTCCAGCGCCGAGTAGAGCGGCAGCACCATGAAGGGGAGATAGGAGTAGACGATGCCGATGTAGATCGCCGTGTGGGTGTTGAGGATGAGCAGCGGCTCGTCGATGATACCGGTCCACATCAGGAACTGGTTGAGGAGGCCTTCGGGCTTCAGGATGCCGATCCAGGCGTAGACACGGATCAGGAAGCTCGTCCAGAACGGCAGGATCACCAGCATCAAGAGCGTCGGGCGCAACGAGGTCGGTGCGCGCGCCATGCCGTAGGCGATGGGGAAGCCGATGGCCAGCGTGAGCACGGTCGAGACCGCGGCGATCACGATGCTCGAGACGTAGGCGTTGAAATAGAGCGCGTCCCCGGTCAGCCATAGGTAGTTGTCGAGGGTCAGCTCGCCGAGATTGGCGAAGAAACCCGAAATGCCATCCTCCAGTCCGAAAACCGGCAGGTAGGGCGGCATGGCGATAGCCGTGGTTGACAGCGAAATCTTGAAGACGATCAGGAAAGGGACGAGGAAGAAGACGACGAGCCAGAGATAGGGGACGAGGATGACGAGGCGGTTGCCGATCGCCCTGCCGATCCCTCCCGCGGTCGGAGCCGCCGCGCTGTCCGATCCGATCCCGTCCGATACGCTCGACTGTGCCATCGCCCTACCGCGTCAGGACGACGCCGGCGTCCGGCGTAAAGGAAATCCAGGCACGGTCGTTCCAGCTCAGCTGGTCGTCGGTGAGGCGGGCGCTGTTGAGGGCGCTCGCCTTGACGACCTGCCCATCGGCCAGACGAACATGGTAGACGGTCATGTCGCCGAGATAGGCCAGGTCGAAGATCTCGCCCTCCATGACATTGGGCGTGCCCTCGGCAGGCGGGCGCGGCGAGACCTTGATCTTCTCCGGCCGTATGGCAAAGGCGATTTCGCCGGTGCCGACATGATCGGGCGCGTTCTCCACCAGGATCTGCGCACCGCTCGCCCCGGTGATCCGCAGGTTCGAACCCTCGCGCCCCGCCACGCTGCCTTCAAGCAGGTTCACGGTTCCGACGAAACCGGCCACGAAGCGCGAGGCCGGTGCCTCGTAGACCTCGGCCGGTGTCGCCACCTGCATCACCTCGCCCTTGTCGAGGATGGCGATGCGGTCGGCCATGGTCATGGCCTCCTCCTGGTCGTGCGTCACGACCACGAAGGTGAGGCCGAGATTCTGCTGCAGGTCCATCAGCTCGAACTGGGTTTCCTCGCGCAGCTTCTTGTCGAGCGCGCCGAGCGGCTCGTCCAGCAGCAGCACCTTCGGCCGCTTGGCAACGGAGCGGGCGAGCGCCACGCGCTGGCGCTGTCCGCCGGAAAGCTGATGCGGCTTGCGCTTGGCGAAGGCCTCGAGCTTGACCAGCTTCAGCATCTCGGCCACCCGCTCGGCGATCTGCGCCTTGGGCATTCCGTCCTGCTTGAGCCCGAAGGCGACGTTCTGCTCCACGCTCATGTGGGGGAACAGCGCGTAGGACTGGAACATCATGTTGACCGGACGGCGGTAGGGCGGGATGCCGCGCAGGTCCTGCCCGTCGAGCAGGATGCGCCCCGACGTCGGCTCCTCGAAGCCGGCGAGCATCCTGAGCAGCGTGGACTTGCCGCAGCCGGAAGCGCCGAGCAGGGCGAAGAACTCACGCTCGTAGATTTCAAGCGAGAGGTTGTTGACGGCGGTGAAGTCGCCGAACCGCTTGGTAATGTTTTCGAAGGAAATGTAGGGCTTGCCGGCCGGATCGGCCCACGGCGCGAAGCTTCTGCGAATGCTGCCGAGCGATTTCATGGGTTCCCCAGATTGCGCGCTTGCCCCGAAAGCGAAACCCCCGGCGCTTGCGCCAGGGGCTGGTTGAGCAGGATCTATTGGCCGGTCACGACCCTCGTCCATATCCGCGTCACCAGGCGCTGCGTTCTCGCGTCCAGCGGGACCGTGGTGAAGAGGTTGTTCAGGGTCTCCTCGTCCGGATAGACTGCCGGATCGCCGATCACCTCTTCGTCCAGGAGTTCCTGCGAGGCCTTATTGCCGTTGGCGTAATAGACATAGTTCGAAGCCTTGGCGATCACGTCCGCCCGCATGATGTAGTTCAAGAACTCGTGCGCTTCCTCGACATGCGGCGCATCGGCGGGGACGGCCATCTGGTCAAACCACATCTGGGCGCCTTCCTTCGGGATCGAGTAGTCGATGGCCACGCCCTGATCGGCCTCGGCGGCGCGGTCCCGTGCCTGGAACATGTCACCCGACCATCCGACGGCCAGGCAGATGTCGCCGTTGGCGAGCGCGTTGATGTACTCGGACGAGTGGAACTTGCGGATGGAGGGCCGGATGCTCAGCAGCAGTTCCTCCGCCTTCCCGAGTTCGTCCGGATCTGTCGTGTTCGGGTCGAGGCCGAGATAGTTGAGCGCGGCCGGGATCATCTCGGCCGGCGCGTCGAGCATGTAGACGCCGCAGTCGGCGAGCTTGGCCAGCTTCTCCGGATCGAACACCACGTCCCAGCTGTCGATCTTCTCGATGCCGAGCGCATCCTGCACCTTGTTGACGTTGTAGCCGATGCCGGTGGTGCCCCACATGTAGTTGATCGAGTAGTCGTTGCCCGGATCGTACTTCTCGGTGCGACTGGCGATGACGTCCCACATGTTCGACAGGTTCGACAGCTTGGACTTGTCGAGCTTCTGGAAGACGCCTGCCTGGATCTGGCGGGCAAGGAAGGTTCCGGTTGGCACCACGACGTCGTAGCCGGTGCCGCCGGCGAGCAGTTTGGTCTCGAGAATCTCGTTGGAATCGAAGACGTCGTAGACGACCTTGATGCCGGTCTCCTTGGTGAACTCCTCCAGGATGGAATCGTCGATGTAGTCCGACCAGTTGTAGACATTGACGACGCGGTCCTGCGCGTGCGCGGAGTAGGTCAGCGCCGCGAGCGACGTCGCGGCCAGCAGATAGCCCCATCTGTTCATAATGTCGTTCTCCTCTGTTGCCCCGTTTCCCGGCTCGCCTGGCAGAGTCCCTTCGGCCGGGTATGATTGGAAAGCCTATTGGCGTTTTTGCAATGCGACAAGCGGCAAATTCCCAGCCTGCCGCTCAAAGGTAGGTCGAGCGCTCCAGAGGCGTGATCTCGCTCCAGAAAGCCATGATTTCCGCGCGCTTGAGGTCACGATAGACCTTGGCGAGAAGCGGTCCGAGAGCGCGGTCCACGAAGCCGCTCTTTGCCGCCAATTGGAGCGCGTCGTCCATGTCGTCCGGCAGCGAGAGACCGTCCTCGTCGTAGGCGTTTCCTTCCACGGGCGGCGGCGGCGTCAGCCCGCCTTCGATGCCCTCCACCATGCCCTGGATGAGTGCTGCCATCACGAGGTAGGGATTGGCGTCGGCCCCGGCGATCCGGTGTTCGACGCGGCGGTTGGACTCGTTGGAAACCGGTATGCGCAGCGCCACCGAGCGGTTGTTCTCGGCCCACACCGCGCGTGTCGGCGCATAGGAGCCCGGCGTGATGCGACGGAAGCCGTTCCAGGTGTTGATGAACAGGAGCAGCGATTCCGGCATCGTCAGGAGCAGGCCGGCGACCGCCGATTCCAGCGTCTTGCGGCCGTTCGGACCGGCGAAGACGTTCTTTCCGTCGGGCCCGAGGATGGATGCATGTACGTGCATGCCGTTGCCCGCATACTCCAGGAACGGCTTTGCCATGAACGTCGCCTGAAGACCGTGCGCCCGGGCGCAGCCGGTCACGATGCGTCTGAGCATGATGACGTCGTCGGCGGCGCGTAGCGGATCCCCGCGATGCTTCAGGTTGACCTCGAACTGCCCGGGTGCGGCTTCCTTGATGATCGTGTCGATCGGCAGGCGCTGCTCGTCGGCGGCGTCGCGGATCATGTCGAAGAGTTCGGCATGCTCGGCCAGATCGTCCAGTCCGTACATGCGCAGGCGGTCCGGGCCAGCGACCGCCCCCACCGGACCGGGCATGCCGTCATCCCAGTCGATCTCGGGATCGAGCAGGTAGAATTCGAGCTCGAAGGCGACGACGGGGAAGAACCCCTTCGCGTTCGCTTCCGCGACCTTCTTCTTCAGCACCTGCCGGGGGTCGGCCAGATAGGGCTCGCCCTCCGGCGTGAACGTCTGGAGCAGGACCTGCGCGGTCTTTCGCTTCGCCCATGGAACGATCGAGAGAGACCCTCGCGTTGCGCGGCAGTAGCCGTCCTTGTCGCCGGTCTCGATGTGGAGCCCGGTCTCGCTGACCTCCCTGCCCCACACGTCCAGTCCATGGAGCGACATGGGGAAGTTGACGCCCTCCTGGAACGCCTTCTTCAGCGCGTCTCCCGGCGCCCATTTCCCGCGGATGACGCCGTTGGGGTCGACGAGCAGGAATTCCACCGCCTCGATGTCGGGGTGTTTCGCGATGAAGGCGCGGTATTCGTTCTCGTGGTCGGGAGAGATGAAGGAGGAAATCTCGTCGTCCCCTGGGGAAGCGGTCCCGTCGTCAGGGGCGTCTGCCGTGGCGCGAGTGTCGGGGAGCGGTTTTGTACCGGCGAGCACGGCACCGGGATCCGAGAAGGGCAAGATGAGCCTGTGTGTTTGTTTCCGATGACCTAAGCTGCCCTTCCCCTCACAAGCTTGTCAATGCTCGGCCCGATGGCTTCGTCAGTTCGGCGACGGCATGCCGGTGACCCCCGGCTTGGCGGGACGGCTCTGCCGGTGGAACTCGATTCCGATGTGGACGAGGAGCGCGGCGAAGACCACGCTGCCGCCCAGGATCGTGCGCGACGACGGCAGTTCGCCATGGATGAGCCAGACCCATACCGGGCCGAGCAGCGTCTCGAACGTGCCGAGCAGCGCGGCATAGGCTGCCGGAATCAGCCTCGCGCCGGTTGCGAAGAGCGCCAGTCCCAGCCCGAGGTTCAGCGCGCCGAAGGCGAAGAGGAATCCCATGTCCGATCCCGAGACGGCGAGCGACCCCGCCTGCGTGAAGGCGAAGGCCGCCGCGATCACCGTTCCCAGGCAGGTCGCCGGCGTCATGCGAACATGGGCGTAGCGGCGGGTGATGACGGTTGCGACGGAGAAGACCACGGCGATCAGCACCGCCAGCCCGTCGCCGATCGGAGAGACGTTTCCGTCCAGCGAATCCGAGACCATCACCGCGACACCGATGATGACGGCCGCGATCGCCGCCCAGGTGGAGCGGGAGACACGTTCGCCGAAGAGCAGGAAGGCAAGCAGAGCCGCGATCAACGGTACGCCGGCTTGCATGAGCAGGATGTTCGCCACGGTCGTATAGGAGAGCGCCACGACGAACGACGTCGAGGCTATGGCGAAGCAACAGGCGACCGCCAGACCCGGTATGCCCATCGACCGGAACAGCGCCGCCATGCCGCGAGCGCCGTCGCGCCACAACATGAAGCCGACCAGGAAAGCAGCCGCCCAGGCCGACCGCCAGAAGACGGTGGTCCACGGGTCCGCGTTCTCGACGAAACGCCCGATGGCGCCTCCGAAACTCCAGGCGAGCGCCGACAGGAAGACGAGCAGAAGCCCGATGCGCTCCTCGCGCGCCGGCTGCGTCGATAAGGCAGGGAAAGGTTGCGCACGAGCCATTCGAACACCGAAGCCAGGAACATCAGGCGGAAGCATGATCGCCAGGCCGCGGCTAGCGCCAGCGGCGGTACGCACGTGATCCAGACGGACTGGCTTTGTTAGCTATCAGTCCGGTTGGATCAGCGCAGGATTTCGAAACCGGACGGAGTATCGCCATTGTCGTCTTCCTCTACCTCCACATGCTCGACGCGGGCGCCGGGTGGTCCGTGCCGCAGGCGTTCGAGCATCCGGCCGACGGCATCCTCCGATCCGTGCAGCAGTGCCTGCACCGAGCCGTCGTCCTCGTTGCGGACCCAGCCGGTTATCCCGAGCTTCCGCGCCTCCTGCTGCGTCCACCAGCGGAAACCCACGCCCTGCACGTGGCCCGCGACGCGCACTCTCACCGTCCTGACATCAGACATCGCTCTTCTCCTCGATTTCGAACCTGTCGTCCTGTGGCGGTCGAGGCAAGCCCCCTGTAAGAAGGCATATCGAACGAAGACGGAGGAACGCGATGAAGGCGGCATGGTACGAGGCTAACGGCGCGGCGCGCGACGTGCTCACGGTGGACGAGATCGAGACGCCGGTGCCCGGGCCGGGCGAAGTGCGCGTCCGCCTGAAGACGTCCGGCGCCAACCCCTCCGACGTGAAGAGCCGCCGCGGCCGGCCGATGGTCGCGCCCCGCATCATCCCCCACTCCGATGGCGCCGGCGTCATCGACCAGGTCGGCGAAGGGGTCCCCGATGCCCGCGTCGGAGAGCGCGTCTGGATATGGAACGGCCAGTGGAAACGCGCCTTCGGCACGGCCGCCGAATACATCGTGGTGCCCGCTGAACAGGCGGTGAAGCTGCCCGACAACACCGGCTTCGACGCCGGCGCCTGCTTCGGCATACCGGCGCTGACCGCCATCCACGGCGTGACGCTGGCGGGCGCCGCGCCGGGCAAGACCATCCTCATCACAGGTGGCGCCGCCGCGGTCGGCCACTACGCCACCCAGATTGCCGTCCAGCGCGGCGCCCGTGTCATAGCAACCGCTTCGAAGGAGCGGGCGGATCACGCGCGCTCGGCCGGCGCGGCCGAGGTCATCGACTACAAGAACGAGGACGTCGCCGCGCGCGTGAAGGAACTGACCGGCGGCAAGGGGGCGGACGCCATCCTCGACATGGACCTTTCCACCACCGCGCCGCTCCTGCCGCAGGGCGTGCTGGGGCAGTACGGCAAGCTCGTCTGCTACGGGTCGAATGTTGCCGCCGACATCCCCGTCTCCTTCACGGCCGGTCTCTGGGGCAGCCTTACGATCCAGTTCTACCTGGTCTACGAACTCAGGCCGGAAGAGCGCCGCGCGGCGATCGCCGACCTGACCTGGATGCTCGAGGCCGGGACGCTGAAGCACACGATCGGCGCCCGCTTTCCGCTCGACGACATCGCCGCTGCCCACGAGGCGGTCGAGGGAGGCAAGGTGATCGGAAACGTGATGGTGGATATGTAGGAGCGTAGCGGACGAAGCCGCGTGACGCTGCTACGACCATTGGAACGAAAGCGGCGCCTCCCGAAAGGCGAAACGGTCGAGATGGCTCTGCACGACACCCTCGATGCGATCGCGGATCCCATCGTCGGCCGCTTCCACCGTCACCGAAAGAGCCTCCCCGCTCGCCGACATGGAGACCACCGCATCCTGGAAGCGTACCGTCCCGGCCCGCTCGTCGAACGCCACTTCGAGCTTGTGGCTCCAGTGCTTGCACAGTTGCTGCAGGTAGCGCGAGGCGTTGGCGGTCGGAACATGGGCGGTGGCAGTGGACATGCGGCGCTCCCGATGCATTCAATTGATATGTTGACTTCGTCAGTCATAATATCACGCCGCGACAGCTGTGCAACTGCGCCGACCTTGATGCTCTTCACCTGAAATCGAACGCGCTCAGCCCCGTCACCATCTCGTCGAGCCCCAGCGGACGCGTCACCGGGGGCTCGGCGCGGGCGAGGCAGCCGGAGCGTTCGCACAGGCGGCAGGCCGGACCGATCGGAATGGCCGGCACGTGACCCGGCTTGTCGCCGCGCGACGGGGACGTACCTGCCAGTGCCGCGGAATAGACGATCTCGTCCCGAAAGCCGATGTCGCATCCGAGCAGGATAGCGGTGCGGCGGGGCCGCTCCGAGAAGGCGCCCTGCGGCCCTTCCAGCGTGCGCGCGATGGTCAGGAATTCCGCCCCGTCCGGCATCTCCACCGCTTCGACGAGAACCTGGCCCGGCTGCGTGAAGGCGGCATGAACGGCAAGCTTGGGGCACCCTCCCCCGAAGCGGCTTTGCGGAAAGCCCTGCGCACCGGCCCGGCGAAAGCGGTTCCCCGCATTGTCGATCTCCAGCATGAAGAAGGGAACGCCCGCAGCGCCCGACTTCTGCAGCGTGGTGATGCGGTTTGCCGCCTGCTCGAACGACACGCCGAAGCGAGAGCGGAGCACGTCGAGATCGTAACGCGAACGCTGCGCGGCGGCGAGGAACGCCTGATAGGGCATCATCAGTGCGTGCGCGGCATAGCGGCCGATCTCGAACCGCGCCAGCCGGCGCGCCTCGTCGGATGAGAGTTTCAGCGCCTGTATCTCACCCGCCACCGCCACGTTCATCCGGAGAAGGCAGGCCTCCATCGCGATCTCGCGCAACTGGTCGAAGGGCGACAGGCGCTCCGATATGAACAGCCGCTGCGAATGTCGGTCGTAGCGGCGCCGCCAGTTCGGCATGGTGGCGACGGGCAGCACGCGCACCACGATGCCGTGCTCGCGCTTCAGCCAGCCCTTGAGCGCGACGATCAGGTCCTCGCCGAGGTCGAACAGCGCATGGAAGGCCTCGACCTCTTCCTCGATCGCGGAAAAATGGTTGGCGCGCCGCTCGAAGGTTTCCCGCACCTCGTCGATCGGCAGACGGGCGCCCGACAGCGCAGTCGCCCGCCCTTCGCGGGCGAGCAGTTCGGTCAGGTCCGACAGCCTCTCGGCCTGTTCGCGGTAGGCGCGGAAGAGCTTCACCATGGCCGCCGAGGCGTTCGGCGCCGCCTCCGCGATCTCGATCAGTTCCTGGTCGCCGGGCAGTTCTCCCGCAAGCAGCGGATCGGCGAACACTTCCTTCAGCGCCGCGATCGAGCCGCCGGACTGCGCCTGCAACTCCTCGGGGTCGATCCTATAGACCGAGGCGAGCTTGAGGATCAGCTGGACGGTGAGAGGCCGCTGGTTGCGCTCGATCAGGTTGAGGTAGGACGGCGAGATGCCGAGGCCTTCCGCCATGGCGGTCTGCGTCAGGCCCTTGGCATTGCGGATACGCCGGATCCGCGGCCCGGCGAAAATCTTCTGTTCGGCCATTCCGCCTGCCTTTACCGGGTTTTACAAGATCGTGACTTTGACACTTTTGACAAATTTACAGGAGCGGAGTGTCAATCACAAGACAGCTTCACCCGAATTCCTTGAACGAAATAGCGGTTTTCCTAGTTCTCCGCTGCATCGCAATGTAAACGATGTCGCAGCGGCTTCGGCGTTCTGACCGCCATGGTCCGCACGCGAAGAAACATTCGGAGAGTATGATGACTGATTTTTACAACCTCGTTCCCTCGGCACCTGAAGGCCGGTATGACGGCATAGAGCGCCCCTACTCGCCCGAGGATGTGAAGCGCCTGCGCGGCTCTGTTCAGATCAAGTACTCGCTGGCCGAGATGGGCGCCAACCGGCTGTGGAAGCTCATCCACGAGGAGGACTTCGTCAACGCACTCGGCGCGCTCTCCGGCAACCAGGCCATGCAGATGGTCCGCGCCGGCCTGAAGGCGATCTATCTCTCCGGCTGGCAGGTCGCGGCAGACGCCAACACGGCGTCCGCGATGTATCCCGACCAGTCGCTTTACCCGGCGAACGCGGGTCCCGAACTCGCCAAGCGCATCAACAAGACGCTGCAGCGGGCCGATCAGATCGAAACCTCTGAGGGCAATGGCCTTTCCGTCGACACCTGGTTCGCCCCGATCGTCGCCGATGCCGAGGCGGGCTTCGGCGGGCCGCTCAATTCGTTCGAGCTCATGAAGGCCTACATCGAGGCAGGTGCTGCAGGCGTCCACTACGAGGACCAGCTTGCCTCCGAAAAGAAGTGCGGCCATCTCGGCGGTAAGGTGCTGATCCCGACGGCGGCGCACATCCGCAACCTCAACGCCGCTCGGCTCGCCGCCGACGTGATGGGCGTGCCGACGCTGGTCGTCGCCCGTACGGACGCAGAGGCTGCCAAGCTTCTCACCTCGGACATCGACGAGAACGACAAGCCGTTCGTCGACTACGATGCCGGCCGCACCGCGGAGGGCTTCTACAACGTCAAGAACGGCCTGGAGCCGTGCATCGCGCGCGCCGTCGCGTATGCTCCCTTCTGCGACCTGATCTGGTGCGAGACGTCGAAGCCCGACCTGGAGCAGGCGAAGAAGTTCGCCGAAGGCGTGCGCAAGCATCACCCGGACAAGCTGCTCGCCTACAACTGCTCGCCGTCCTTCAACTGGAAGAAGAACCTGGACGACGCGACCATCGCGAAGTTCCAACGCGAGCTCGGCGCGATGGGCTACAAGTTCCAGTTCATCACGCTGGCCGGCTTCCACCAGTTGAACTACGGCATGTTCGAACTCGCCCGTGGCTACAAGGAACGCCAGATGGCGGCGTACTCCGAACTCCAGGAAGCCGAATTCGCCTCCGAGGCGAACGGCTACACGGCGACCAAGCACCAGCGCGAGGTCGGCACCGGTTACTTCGACGCGGTCTCCATGGCGATCACCGGCGGCACCTCGTCGACGACAGCCATGAAGGAATCGACCGAGCACGACCAGTTCCGGCCGGCCGCCGAATAGCTTTCAAAACAAGAGGAAACGCCCGAAGGGCACAAGGATCGACAGGAGAAGTAAGATGGCTCCCAACACCCGCGTCAAGGAACGTGCCGAGGAACAGTCCTCCACCATGAGTGCCGACCAGCAGGCGACGATCCGCATGGTGGCGAACGACCTGCACCGCCTCAACCAGTCCGTGATGAAAGCGGTGGAATCGGGTGTATCGGTGGAACTCGTGCGCTCCGCCCGCCATCACGGCGGCAATGGAAACTGGGGCGATCTGCTGATCCCCGTGATCGTGACGCAAGGCCAGGCCTGATATCGGTCGCCGCTTCGCGGTAACCGCCATGAAGATGAAAAAGCCGTTCGCCACCTGGCGGGCGGCTTTTTCATGTGGAAAGGATGGGAGACCGACCGTCAATGGTCAAATGTTAGCGACTTTTTCGCAAAACTCGTGAACTTCGGCGCATGCTTTGAGAATCGGCCTTGGAACATGTGGTTTGTCGACCGTCGAGAGAGTTCGCTATTGTTCGGTCCGGTAAGCTCAATCAATGAGTGTAGCGGATATGGCGCGATTTCCTACTTGCCCGGCCACGACCTCGCCACGTAGATTTCGGGTTCATCAACCCTGAATTGTGCGATCGCCTGATGATCGCGGATCAAGAAAGCCGAAAGCGCGGAATGTTCGAAAACAGGGAAGACAGGAAGGTGAACGCGCCCCAGGTTCTGGTGGTGGGGAACTCGTCGGTCAATTGCATTGTGGTGTCCCGCGTGGTCGAGCGCATGGGCCTGAAGGTGCGAACGGAGCGGCCCGAAAGCGCCGCCCTGGCTCTCCGGGAAACCAGCCCCGCCATCGTCATTCTGGATGGCGGCGCGGACAATCGGGACTGCGACGGGCTGCTCGGAGATCTTCAAAAAAGCCGGGAGGCCACCGAAGGCGCCTTGCCGGCCGTCATCCTGCTTTCCACCGCCAACATCAGACCCGACACCCTGGCGGCGCCTGCGGTGGACATGGTGATCTCGAAACCGCTGACCGTGGATCGTTTGCAGCCGGCCATCGATGCTCTGCGCGCTCGCAACGGCGACTTTGCCCGGAAAAGCGGCTAAAGTGTTTCCTTCCGATAGTGGCAATGTCTATAGTCATGTCATTGCTTGATTTTATCCCGGTGATTGATGCCTCCCGAAAAGAAGGAAGCCAGGTCGGCTGGACGCGGTAAGCGCGTCCGCACGCCGGCATTCGTGAAGAATCTGCGCGGCGTGAAGAACTGGAAGGAAGCGCAGACCTGGCTCGAGTGGCGCGGCATCGAGGATATCGAATGCATAACGCCGGACCAGGCCGGCGTGGCACGCGGCAAGATGATGCCGTCCAAGAAGTTCACTTCCAACACGTCGCTGGCGCTTCCCTCGGCGGTCTTCATGACGACGATCACCGGCGGCTACCCAGAGGACGGCAACGGCTTCGCCTATCCCAAGGACGATGGCGACCTGAAGCTCGTCCCCGATCTGTCGACGCTCTCCGCCGTCCCCTGGGAATCCGACCCGACGGCGCAAGTCATCTGCGACCTGGTCCATCAGGACGGGCGCAACGTCGAGTTCACGCCCCGCAACGTCCTGCGCCGTGTGGTGGCGGCCTATGAGCGTCGCGGGCTCAAGCCCGTCGTCGCCCCGGAGATCGAGTTCTATCTCGTGCGCAAGAACCCCGACCCGGATTATCCGCTGACACCACCGGTCGGGCGCTCGGGCCGCCCCATCGGCGGCGGACAAGGGTATTCGATCGCCGGCGTCAACGAGTTCGACGAACTGATCGACGACATCTACCACTTCTCCGAAGGGCAAGGGCTCGAGATCGATACCCTGATCCACGAGGAGGGGGCGGGACAGCTCGAGATCAACCTGCGTCACGGGGACCCGGTCGAGCTCGCGGACCAGGTCTTCATCTTCAAGCGCACGATCCGCGAGGCCGCCCTCAAGCACGAGACCTATGCGACGTTCATGGCCAAGCCGATCCAGGGCCAACCCGGGTCGGCCATGCACATCCACCAGTCCATCATCGACAGGAAGACCGGACGGAACATCTTCACCTCCGAGGACGGAGGGGAATCGGACGCGTTCCTCCACTTCATCGGCGGCATGCAGCAGCACATGCCGAACGCGCTGGTGATGATGGCGCCCTACGTGAACTCCTACCGACGCCTTACCCAGTCGGCCTCCGCGCCCGTCAACACCAAATGGGGCTACGATAACCGCACCACCGCTTTCCGCATCCCCCGGTCGGATCCCGGCGCGCGCCGCGTCGAGAACCGCATCCCCTCCTCCGACGCGAATCCCTATCTGGCACTCGCCGGTTCGCTTGCATGCGGGCTTGCCGGCATCATAGCGGGCACGAAGCCGGAACTGCCTGTCGATACCAGCGCCAACGAGGACGAAATCGATCTGCCGCGCGGGCTTCTCGAGGCGGTCGGCCGCTTCGAAACCGATACGGCCCTGCGCGACATTCTCGGCGATGCCTTCGTCTCGACCTACGCCGCCATCAAGAAGGCGGAGTTCGAGACGTTCATGGAGGTGATCTCTCCGTGGGAGCGGGAGTTCCTGCTGTTGAACGTGTAGACTCGGAAGGTAGATGAGATCGATGAGGATGCCATGACGGTCGAGTTGCAGATTTCGCCCCAACTTCGCGGACGCATCGCCGACATCGCGCGCCGCTCGGGCCTATCCGAAACCCAGGTGGTGGCGGACGCGCTCGAGAACGGACATTCGCTGGATTGGCAAGAGACCTTCCTGGACAAGATTGCCGCTGGCCTCGAAGCGGCAGACCGGGGCGACTTTGCCACCCGCGAAGAGATAGAAAGGGTTCGCAAGCGCTACCGCGCCTCGTGATGAACGTTCTCTGGACCCGCCCATCTCTCGCCGATATCGAAGAAGTGCAGGACTTCATCGCGGCGGAGAACCCGGCAGCGGCACACCGGCTGGTCGACGAACTCTTCGAACGGACGGAAAGGCTCCTGTCGCACAACCCGCATGCGGGACGGATCGGACGAGTGAGCGGTACGCGCGAACTCGTCCTGTCGGGAACAGCATTCATTGTCGCCTACCGGGTCACGACCCGTGTGGAGATATTGGCGGTGGTACATTCGGCACGCGACTGGCCTCGAGAATTCACGTAGAACACACATGACCTACATCTCCCCCATTTCCCCCGGTTTCTCCTGGTATGAAGACACCGTCGGCGAACGTCCCGAGTATCCGTCGCTCGAAGGCGATGTAACGGCGGACGTCGTGATCGTCGGCGGCGGCTTCACGGGACTTTCAGCCGCGGCTCATCTGGCCAAGGCCGGGGTCAACGTCGTCCTTATCGAGGCGTATCGCTTCGGCGACGGTGCGTCGGGGCGCAATGGTGGCCAGCTCGGCACCGGCCAGCGCGCGGGCGCGGAGGAGATGGAGGCGGAGTACGGCTTCGAACGCGCCAAGGCGCTCTTCGACCTCGCCGAGGAGGCCAAGGCGCACCTCCTGGAGTTTGCCGAGACCAACGCCATCGAGATCGACTTCCGACCCGGCCACCTCAATGTGACCCACAAGAAGCGGGAACTGCCGGAGTTCGAGGAACACGCCGAGGCGATGACGGCCCGTTTCGGCTATCCGCACCTGTCGATGATGGACGCGGGCGAGACCGCCGAGCGTGTCGGCTCCACGCAGTATGTCGGCGGCGTGCGCGACACCGGGACCGGCCATATCCACCCGCTGAAGCTGGTGGTGGGAACCGCGCGGGTTGCCGGCGCCGCCGGCGCGAAGCTCTTCGAGAACACCAAATCGACGGGCATCACGTCGAATGGCGGCAAGATCCGTGTCGGGACGGAGCGCGGCAGCATCACGGCCGACAAATGCCTCATCGCCACCAATGCCTATGGCGCCGACCTCGAACCCGTCAGCGCCGCCCACATCATGCCCATCGGCTCCTTCATCGGCGCCACGGTGCCTCTTGGAGACGACAGCCCCGTGCTGCCCGGGGGGGAGTCTGCTTCCGATTCGCGCTTCGTGGTGCGCTATTTCCGCAAGTCTCCCGACGGACGGCTCCTCTTCGGCGGGCGGGAAATCTATGCTGTGGACGATCCTAAGGATATCTCCATCCACATCCGGCGGCAGATCGCCGAGATCTATCCCGCGCTGAAGGATGTCGAGATCACCCATGCGTGGGGCGGCTATGTGGGCATCACCATGCCGCGAAAGCCCTTCGTGCGCGAGGTGATGCCGAACGTGATTTCCTCCGGCGGCTATTCGGGCCACGGGGTGATGCTCTCCAATTTCACCGGCAAGCTCTATGCCGAGGCGGTCGCCGGCAATCGCGATCGCCTGAAACTGATCGAGGACATGAAGATCCCGCCCTTCCCCGGCGGCCGCCGGTTCCGTGCACCGCTGCTTTTCCTGGCGCTCAACTGGTACGCGTTGCGCGACCGGATCTGACGCCGACAGGACCTGCCGGAGACTTGATCTTCATCAACGACTCGAACCTCTTGCCGGTCCAGATGAGGAGCGCGGGCGGATCCACCTGACTCATGGGGCGGCCGGCCGCGGGAGGAGATCATGGCGGAACTATCGAGCGGTACGCCTCCGCGGGCGGCCGGACTGCCGCAAATCCGCGAACTGAGCGTCGCAGACATCCGCGCCGCGTTGATGCACGGCCTGTCCGATTTCGCTCACGCGCCGCTGTACGGACTCTTCTTTGGCGGCGTCTTCGCACTGGCGGGGATCGTCATCGTTCTCGCCATGACGTGGTGGAACATCCCGTGGATGATCTATCCCTTCGCTATCGGATTTCCGCTCATCGGCCCCTTCGCGGCCGCCGGTCTCTACGAGGTGAGCCGGCGCCTCGAAGAAGGCAGGCCGCTCGCCTGGAAAGAAGTCCTGTCCGTCGTCTGGGCGCAGCGGGGGCGCGAACTGTCGTGGATGGCGTTCGTGATGCTCTTCGTCTTCTGGATCTGGATGTATCAGGTCAGGCTGCTCATTGCCCTCTTTCTCGGCCGCATGTCCTTCTCGACGCTCGAAAAATTCATGACGATCGTCCTCACGACCGAGCAGGGATGGGTGTTCCTCGCAGTCGGGCACGTCGTCGGTGCGGCCATCGCCCTGGTACTCTTTTCGATCACCGTGGTGTCGATCCCTCTCCTGATGGATCGGGAGATCGATTTCGTCACCGCGATGATCACCAGCGTGAGGACCGTACTGACGAGCCCGGTTCCCATGATCGGGTGGGGTCTCGTGGTCACCCTCGCGGTCCTGCTTGCCTGTGCGCCCTTCTTCCTCGGCTTGCTGATCGTGCTGCCGGTACTCGGCCATGCGACCTGGCACCTTTACCGGCGGGCCGTGCTGCCGGCGGCGTGAGAAAGGTTAGCGGGGCTTCCACCGGACCGGCAGGTTGAGAATTCCACGGAACGCCCAGCCGCCGATCCGCACCTGTGCGCCTTCCTCGATCTGAAGCCCGCGAAGCCGGCCGAACAGCTTCGGCAGCGCAACCTCGGCCACCATGCAGCGTGAGGCCCATGCACCGGCGCAGAAATGCGGACCGGCGCCGAAGGCGATCGACTTGGATGTGGCGCGCGACACGTCGAACCGGTCAGGATCGATAAAATGCGCTTCGTCGCGGTTGGCGGAGCCGAACATGAAGAAGACGCGGTCCTCCGGCTCGAAGGTGATGTCGCCGTAGCGATGCCGGACTGCGACACGGCGCGGCGACATGCCGATCGGGGCAAGCCATCGGCAATATTCGTCGAAGACCTGCATCCAGCTCGCCTCGCCCGCCTCCACCCTCGCCCGCTCCGACGGATGGGTCAGCAGCGCCCAGACCGCACCTGCAATGGCATCGCGCGGTTCGTTCTGGCCACCGCTGATGGCGAGCTTCACGTTCGCGCGCACGCTCTCCATCGGCATCCCGCCGTCCAGCATGACGCTGAGCAGGCTCGCATTCGGGGCGGCACGCACGACCGGCACCATGTCGTCGATCGCCGAGTCTATGCCCGACGTCGCCGAGTGGCAGCGCGCCTCGACCGCCGGATCGCCGGCGTAGTTGGCGATACCGTCGATCATCGCCTGCGACCAGGCATCCATGTCCTGGGATCGCATGTTGACGAGCCCGGTCAGCGACTTCAGGCATTCGGCGGAGAACCGCAGTGCGAAATCCTTGACGAGGTCCGCCCCGGCCCGCGGATCCAGTTCGTCGAGGACCGTATCCGCATGCGCCTCGAACGTCTGTTTCCAGACGTCGCGCACGGTCTTCGGCGACACCGACGGAAAGATCGCGCGGCGCTCGGACAGATGCGCGTCGCCATCCTTGCGCATCATGTTGTGGCCCATTAGCCGGTTCATCAGACCGCCCGGCTGGTGCGAGGAGAAGACGGCGACATTCTTCTCGCAGACGAAGATGTCGTCTCGCCGCGAAAACAGCGTGGCGCCGAGTTGCGGCACGAACGCTATCGGCGCGCTTTCGCGCATCCGTGCAAGGTCAGGATAGGGATTGCGCCAGAAGGCGGCCGGATCGATTTCGTAGCGCGGCGCGTCCGACATGGTCTCCTCCCGGTCGCCAGATCACCAGCACCGGGAGACGAACGCAAGGACGGAGTTCGCTCGCGGTCAGAGGGGCCAGAAGAAGAGGATGGCAGGAACCGAGACGGCGATGATGATGGCCTCCAGCGGCAGGCCCATGCGCCAGTAGTCGCCGAAGCGGTAGCCGCCCGGGCCCATGATGATGGTGTTGTTCTTGTGGCCGATCGGCGTGAGGAAGGCGCAGGAGGCAGCGACCGCCACGCCCATCAGGAACGGATCGGGCGACACCTCGATCGAATTCGCCACGCCGACCGCGATGGGAGCCGCGATCAGCGCGGTCGCCACGTTGTTGAGGAAGTCGGACAGCGTCATGGTAACGATCATCAGGACGGCGAGGATCGCCCAGGCCGGCAGGAAAGAGGTCTGCGCGACGATTGCGTTCGCAATTAGCGCGGTACCGCCCGAATCCTCAAGCGCCAATCCGATGGGGATCAGCGAGGCGAGCAGCACGATCACCGGCCATTCGACGGAATCGTAGACTTCCCGCGGCCCCACGATGTTGAAGATCGCGTAGAAACCGACTGCCGCCGCAAGCCCGATCGCCAGCGGCACGAAGCCGATTACCGCAGCCGCGATCGCAGCCACGAAGATGCCGATGGCGAGCAGCGCCTTGCCGCGCTGGATGACGGTGTGGCTGCGCTCGGCGAGCGGCAGCACGCCCATCCACTCGGCGGCCTGAGAGACGCGGCTGGCGGGGCCGATGAGCAGCAGCACATCGCCCGGCCTGATCTGCACGCCGCGCACCCGCTCCCGGAAGCGCTTGCCCTGGCGCGAAATGCCGAGCAGCGATACGCCCTGACGGGTGAGAAGCCGCATGCCGTCGGCTGTGCGCCCGACTGCGCGGGCACCGTCCGGCACGATCGTCTCCACGAGCGACAGCGATTTGCTCGTCAGGCCCTCATCCTTGTTTTCCGACGCGATCTCGAGCTTGGCAGCGCCGATGAAGGCTTCGATGGCCTTGGGATCGCCTTCCAGCACCAGCCGGTCGCTCTCGCGAATCTCGTCGCTGAGCGCGAAGCCCGGCAGCCGCCTGCCGTTCCTGACCAGCCCGAGGATCGTCACGTCCTGCTCACCCGCCATATCGACCATGTCGCGCGGCGTTTTGCCGATCCATTCCGATTCCTCGGGAACATCGGCTTCCGCGACGAAAATGCCGCCCGTGCCTTCCACGATCGGGGTCGCCTTCTGCGCATGCTGGGGGATGAAGCGCCATCCCACCGTCGCCACGAAGGCGATACCGGCCACCGCGCAGATGAGGCCGACTGGCGAGAAGTCGAACATGGAGAAGGGTTCTCCGAAGGCCCGGTCCCGGTACTGCGCGATGACGATGTTCGGCGGCGTGCCGATCAGCGTGATCATGCCGCCGAGGATGGTGGCGAAGGACAGCGGCATGAGCGACAGGGAGACCGGTCGCTCGGCCTTGCGTGCCGTCTCAAGGTCGAGGTTCATGAGGATGACGAGGGCGGCGACGTTGTTGATGATGGCCGAGAGGGCAGCACCGACGACGGCCATTATGCCGATATGGGCCGACAGCGAGCGGCCCTTGTCCACCACGTATTGCGCGATGAACTCGACTGCTCCCGAATTCATCATCGCCCGCGAGACGATCAGCACGAGCGCGATGATGACGACTGCCTCGTGCCCGAACCCGACGAAAGCCTCTTCCGGCGGAATCACCCCTGCCGCGACTCCGATGACGAGTGCGCCGAACGCGACCAGATCGTAGCGGACGCGGCCCCACACCAGCATCGCGAAGACTGCACCGAGCAGCCCGAACAGGAACATCTGCTCGAATGTCATGCGATGGATTTCCCCCGAATTGCCCCGCCTAACGCCAACACCCGGCGCGGGTTCCGACCCTGTCCTGCGGCAGACTGATCAGATGCAGCGCCCGCCGTCCACCTCCAGCGCGATGCCGGTGATGAATTCGGCCTCGTCGGAGGCGAGCCACAGCGCGGCGTTGGCGACGTCGAGCGGTGTCGAGAGCCGGCCGAGCGGGATCGATGCCCGGAACTGCGCGCGCTTCTCCGGCGTGTCCTCGCCCATGAACTGCGCCAGCATTCCGGTTTCTCCTGCGACGGGGCACAGGCAGTTCACACGGATCTTCTGCGGTGCGAGTTCCACCGCCATCGACTTCGTCGCGGTGATCGCCCAGCCCTTGGAGGCGTTGTACCAGACGAGGCCGGGACGCGGCCGCAACCCCGCTGTGGAGGCCGTGGTTATGATCGACCCGCCGCCCTGCTCCTTCATGATCGGCACGACGGCCAGAGCGGTCAGATAGATCGCCTTCATGTTGACGGAGCCGATCAGGTCGAAGGTCGGCTCGTCGACGGTGAGCATGTCCTGGTTGCGGTGGGTGAAGCCGGCGTTGTTGACCATGATGTCGATGCGCCCGAACCGCTCCATGGCGGCGGCGACCATCGCGTCGATGTCGGCCTTGATGGAGACGTCGGCGGTCACGGGAAGTGCCGCCTCGCCGATCTCCGCCGCGACGCGCTCCGCGCCCTTGGAATTCAGGTCGGCGACGACGACCCTGGCACCCTCCTCGGCAAACCGCTTCGCCATGCCTTCGCCGAAACCCGACGCGCCGCCGGTGATGACGGCGACCTTGTCTTTCAGACGCACCTGTCGATTCCTCCCCTTGCGATGTCTTCCGTTAGTCGACCACCGGCCCGAATCTCTAGAGATCTTCAGGCTTCAAGCCCGTGTGTCGAGCGATGCGCCCGAGCATCCTTGGACCTATCTCCTCGCGATCGTGGAATGCGAAGACGTAGTTGGGCCAGCCATCCCTTGCGAGTACGCGATGTGATCCAACCTGGCGCTTGACCGCCCATCCTATGCGCTCGAGAGAGGCCAGCACGCGCCGGGCTCGGGTTGATCGCCACTGGCTCATGCCGCAACGACGAAAAGCTCTCCAACCTCAGGCACCGTCTCGCCATGTTCGATGCGGTCGGCCAACGTCCTTAATGCGAGGACCTCGACTTTGCCGCGCGCCTCTTCCCGGCTCGAGCCGTAAGCCATGACGCCGGGCAGGCTCGCAATCTCGGCGATCCAGCGACCATCTTCTTCCCGTTCGAACTCGATTCGCAGCATGCGGTCGTTCCAATCACTCAGCCGGCGCCGATGTCGGCCTTATCTCTACCAGCAAGCACCGGCGATTGACCAGCATCGGGGCACCACGCCCTTCCCTCAGATCGAGGTTCAATGCGTCTGCGGCTCACCCGTGGTTGAACACGATCGTCTTGGTCGCGCTCATGTCGTAGAGTGCCTCGAAGCCCTTTTCGCGGCCATGGCCGGACTTCTTGAATCCGCCGAAGGGCAGTTCGATACCGCCCCCGGCGCCGTAGCCGTTGACGAAGACTTGGCCAGCGCGCACGCGCTTGGCGACACGGTGCTGGCGTGCGCCGTCGCGCGTCCAAACGCCGGCGACCAGCCCGAATTCCGTGCCGTTGGCGATCCGGACCGCGTCCACCTCGTCCTCGAACGGGGTGACGGCCAGGACCGGACCGAACACCTCTTCCTGCGCGATCGCCTTTGCCGGGTCGACCGAGCCGAAAAGCGCGGGCGCGAAATAGTAGCCTCCGGAGGGAGCGTCGGCGCTGACGGAGCCGCGCGCCAGCACTTCGACACTGGCCTCCTCGGCCGCCGCGACCAGGCCGGTGACCCGCTCCTTCTGCTTCGGATTGATCAGCGCGCCGAGATCGAGGTCGGCATCGTGCGGTCCGGCGACGAGCTTCGCGAAGCGTTCGGCCAGGCCGGTGGCGACCTTCTCGTAGATCTCCCGCTGGACCAGCACGCGGCTGCCGGCCGAGCAGGTCTGTCCGCCGTTCTGGATGATCGCGTTGACGAGCACCGGCATCGCGGCGTCGAGATCGGCGTCGGCGAAGACGATCTGCGGCGACTTTCCGCCCAGTTCCATCGTCACGCCGCGGTTGTTGATCGCCGCCGCCTGCTGGATCGCGGTTCCCGTCATCGGCGAGCCGGTGAAGGTCACGTAGTCGACCAGCGGGTGGGCGGAAAGCGCGGCGCCCGCGTCGCGCCCGTAGCCGGTGATCACGTTGAAGACGCCTTCCGGAATGCCGGCTTCCAGGGCCAGTTCAGCGATGCGGATTGCGGTGAGCGAAGCGTCCTCCGCCGGCTTCACCACGAGCGTGTTGCCCATGGCGAGTGCGGCGCCGGCGACGCGCGCGAGGATCTGGAGCGGGTAGTTCCAGGGGATGATGCCCGCCACCACGCCGTGCGGCTCGCGAAGCGTCAGCGCGGTGTAGCCGTCCAGGAAGGGGATCGTGTCGCCGTGGATCTTGTCGCCCGCTCCACCGTAGAACTCGTAGTAGCGCATGGTGGCGGTCACGTCCGCCCTGCCCTGCCGGATCGGCTTGCCAGTGTCGCGCGATTCCAGCGCGGCCAGTTCATCGCCGTTCTTTTCCACCAGATGAAAGAGCCGGGTGAGGCAGCGGCCGCGTTCGACCGCGGGCGTGCGGCTCCAGGCGCCGTCGTCGAAGGCCTTGCGCGCGGAACGGACCGCGCGGTCGACGTCTTCCGCGCCGCTCGCGGGAATGGAGGCGAACACCTTGCCGTCCGAGGGCGACATCACGTCGATGCGCTTGCCGGATGCCGCTTCGACCTGCCGGCCGTCGATGAGGTTCATGAAGGCCAGGCCCTCCGCCACCGTGCGCGAGAAATGCGTGCCCATCGAAGCCACTCCAATTGCTTTCCATGATCGCCGCTCTATGCTGCACCGCAGCAGCGGGTGTCGTCACGGCAAGGTGAAACCCGCGCCGTCCGCACCTGTCAAGTCCGGCGCGGCGGCGCTGGCGGACTGGCATTCCTAAATCGATTAGATTATAGCGGCCGTGACGAACCCCTCCCGAAAGCGGAGCCATGACGAGCCAGATCATCCCCGTCGAGCCATTCGACTTCATCGCCTTCGGCGGAACCGGCGACCTTGCCGAGCGCAAGCTGCTGCCTGCGCTCTACCAGCGACAGATCGCCGGGCAGTTCACGGAGCCGACGCGCATCATCGGCGCCTCGCGTTCCAGGCTGAGCAACAAGGAGTACCGCGAGTTCGCCAAAAAGGCGATCACCGAGCACGTGCCGGAGAAGGACATCCACGCCGACGAACTCGAACGGTTCCTGGCGAGGCTTTCCTACGTCTCCGTCGATGCTCTCTCCGGCAACGGCTTCGATGCGCTGCGCAAGGCGCTTGGCGAGAGCGAGCGCATCCGCGTCTATTACCTCGCGGTCGCGCCCGCGATATTCGGCGACATCTGCCTGAAGCTGAAGGATCACGGGCTCGTCACCGAACAGGCGCGGGTCGTCGTGGAAAAGCCGATCGGCCGGAACCTAGCCTCCGCGCAGGCTCTGAACGACCAGATCGGCCAGGTCTTCGCCGAGCACCAGATCTTCCGCATCGACCACTATCTCGGCAAGGAGACGGTGCAGAACCTGATGGCCCTGCGCTTCGCCAATGCCCTCTACGAGCCTTTGTGGAACTCCGCCCACATCGACCACGTGCAGATCACCGTGGCCGAGACCGTCGGGCTCGAGGATCGGGTCAGTTACTACGACAAGGCCGGCGCGCTGCGCGACATGGTGCAGAACCATATCCTCCAGCTCCTCTGTCTCGTCGCCATGGAGGCACCGTCCAACATGGATGCCGACGCGGTGCGCGACGAGAAGCTGAAGGTGCTGCGCTCGCTGAGCCGCATCAACGGCAACGAAGCCAGCAAGCTGACCGTGCGCGGCCAGTACAAGGCCGGCGCATCGGCCGGCGGCGCGGTGAAAGGCTACGCGGAAGAGCTGCAGAGCGGCGCCAGTCCCACGGAAACCTTCGTCGCGATCAAGGCCGAGATCGCCAACTGGCGCTGGGCCGGCGTACCGTTCTACCTGCGCACCGGGAAGCGCCTCGCAACCAAGGCTTCCGAGATCGTCATCGAGTTCAAGCCGATCCCGCATTCGATCTTCGGCGATCACGCGGGCATGGTCTATGCGAACCAGCTCGTGATCCGGCTGCAGCCGGACGAAGGTGTGAAGCAGTGGATCATGATCAAGGATCCAGGGCCGGGTGGCATGCGGCTGCGGCACGTTCCGCTGGACATGAGCTTCGCCCAGTCCTTCGCGGTGCGGAACCCCGACGCCTATGAACGGCTTGTGATGGATGTAGTGCGCGGAAACCAGACGCTGTTCATGCGCCGCGACGAGGTCGAGGCCGCCTGGCGGTGGATCGATCCCATCCACGAGGCGTGGGAGGATTCCGGACAGAGCCCGAACGGCTACACCGCCGGCACATGGGGTCCTTCCGGATCGATCGCGCTGATCGAGAGGGACGGGAGAACCTGGCACGATCCGCAATAGGATAGGAGCGTTCTTGTTGAACTGGAAGGAATTCGATTCGCCCGAGGCACTGGCGCAGGCGCAGGCCGATCAGGTCGCCGAGTGGCTGGCCGGGGCCATCGCCGAGAAGGACGTCGCATCGCTTGCCGTTTCGGGCGGAAAGACGCCTGCGCGGTTCTTCGAGGTCCTTTCGACGCGCCTTCTCGACTGGTCGAAGGTCACCGTCACGCTGGTCGACGAACGCTTCGTGCCGCCTTCGTCCGACCGGTCGAACGAGAAGCTGACGCGGGAACACCTGCTGCGCAATGAGGCAGCCAACGCCCATTTCGTCCCTCTCTATTCCGAGGTGGACACGCCGGAAGCCGCGGCAGAAAAGGCGGAATACCGCTTGGTGGAAGTACCCTTTCCACTGGACGTCGCGATCCTGGGAATGGGCACCAATGGCCATACCGCGTCCTTCTTCCCTGACGCCGAAAGTCTTTCCGGCCTTCTGGATCCGAAATCGCCGCAGACCATAATGGCCGTCCATGCCGCGAGCGCCGAGGAACCGCGTCTCACGCTGACCCTGCCGCGCATCGTCGAAGCGCGCCACCTCCTGCTGCACATCGAAGGCGACGGCAAGCGGGACGTCTTCGAGCAGGCGATGGCAGCGGGCACACCCGAGCTTCCGATCCGTTTCGTCATGGATGCCGCCAACAGCGAGCCGTTCGTCTACTGGGCACCGAACAAAGGATAGCCAGCGATGACCGCCAGCAGAGCGATCGAAGCCATCACCGAGCGTATCCGCGAACGCTCGAAACCGCACCGGGAGACCTATCTCGCCCGTATCGAGGAGGCTGCCGGCCAGGGCGTGAACCGGTCGGTTCTCTCCTGCGGCAATCTCGCCCACGGCTTCGCGGCGTGCGGCGCGGGCGACAAGGCCGCCCTATCGGGCGACCGGATCGCCAATGTCGGCATCATCACCTCCTACAACGACATGCTGTCGGCACATCAGCCGTTCGAGAACTTCCCAGCGCTGATCAAACAGGCCGCCAAAGAGGCGGGCGGCGTCGCGCAGGTCGCCGGGGGCGTGCCGGCCATGTGCGACGGTGTCACGCAGGGCCAGCCGGGCATGGAACTGTCGCTGTTCTCGCGCGACGTCATCGCAATGGCGACGGCGGTCGGGCTGACACACAACATGTTCGACGCCGCCGTCTATCTCGGCGTCTGCGACAAGATCGTGCCTGGACTTATGATCGGCGCGCTGACCTTCGGCCACCTGCCAGCGGTGTTCATCCCGGCCGGCCCCATGACGTCCGGCTTGCCCAACGACGAAAAAGCGAAGACGCGCCAGCTCTACGCCGAAGGAAAGATCGGCCGCCCCGAGCTGCTCGAGGCGGAATCGAAGTCTTACCACGGCCCCGGTACCTGCACCTTCTACGGCACCGCGAACTCCAACCAGATGCTGATGGAGATCATGGGCCTTCACACGCCCGGCGCCTCCTTCGTCAATCCCGGCACGCCGCTCCGCGACGCGCTGACGAAGGAAGCGGCCAGGCGCGCGCTGGAGATCACGGCCCTCGGCAACGACTACCGTCCAGTCGGCCGCATGATCGACGAGCGTTCATTCGTCAACGGCGTGGTCGGGCTGCACGCCACCGGCGGATCGACGAACCACACGATCCACCTGATCGCCATGGCCGCCGCCGCCGGCATCGCGCTGACCTGGCAGGACATCTCCGACATCTCCGACCACGTGCCGCTCCTGGCGCGCGTCTATCCCAACGGCCTTGCCGACGTGAACCATTTCCATGCCGCCGGCGGTCTCGGTTTCCTGATCCGCGAACTGCTCGATGCGGGCATCCTGCACGAGGACGTCGAGACTATCTGGGGCCACGGCCTGCGGCCCTATGCCGTCGAGGCGAAGCTCGCGCCGGACGGCAGCGTCCACCGCGATCCCGCGCCGGAAACGAGCGGGGACGAGAAAGTGCTGGTGCCGTTCCCGAAGGCGTTCCAGCCAACCGGCGGGCTGAAGGTGCTGCAAGGCAACATGGGCCACGCCATCATCAAGACCTCGGCCGTGAAGCCCGAACGTCGCGTCATCGAGGCGCCTGCCATCGTTTTCGACAGCCAGGAAGGCCTCAACGCCGCCTTCAAGGCGGGGGAACTCGACCGGGACTTCGTCGCGATCGTGCGGTTTCAGGGGCCGAAGGCCAACGGCATGCCGGAACTGCACCAGCTGACGACCGTGTTGGGCGTGCTTCAGGACAGGGGCTACAAGGTGGCGCTCGTCACCGACGGCCGCATGTCGGGCGCCAGCGGCAAAGTGCCGGCGGCGATCCACGTTACGCCGGAAGCGGTCGAGGGCGGGGTCATCGGGAAGATCCAGAACGGCGACGTGGTGCGCGTCGATGGCGAAGCGGGCACTCTACAGGTCCTGGTCGATGACGCGGAAATCTCCGCCCGTCCCGCACCCCTCCCCGATCTGACGGCAAATGGCTACGGCTTCGGACGCGAACTTTTCGCAGGCTTCCGCGCGCTCGCATCGCGTGCCGACCAGGGTGCCGGCGCGTTCGGCCAGGCGGCCTGAACCATCGGCCGCTCGGCGCCTGGGCGATGCTGCGGCCCGGAAACCTCGTTGACGGAATAGCGGTTTCGGGCCTACTACCCCGCGCCATGGAAAAGATCGCGCTTCCGCTTCTGTTCTCCGCCCTGCTCCTGTCGGCATGCGCCGCCGGGTCGCCCTATCGCGTGGAAGCGCGCGACCCGGGTGCGGCCGGCCAGGAACAGGACATCAACACGCTGTTGCGGCAGGTCAAGCGCGAGCGCCAGGTCAACGACACCCGCAGCGGCATGTAATCGGACCGATCCGGACGCAGGGTAGATTTCAGTAGGTGGTGCGGCGTTCCTCGCTCGGCGGCCGGCCGAACTGGATGCGGTAACTCTGCGCGAAATAGGAATGCGACGTGAAGCCCGTCGCGATGGCCACGTCCAGGATCGGCATGTTGGTCTGCCGCAGCAGTTCGCGGGCCCGCTCCAGTCTGAGCCGCATGTAGTAGCGTCCGGGCGTCATGTTGAGATGGCGCAGGAACAGCCGCTCCACCTGCCGCACAGACAGGCCGGCCGATTTGGCGAGTTGCACGGCCGAGAACGGCTCGTCGAGACTGTCGGCCATCAGCGCGACAATCTTCTTCAGTTTCTCGGACTTGCCGGTGAGATCGCGCTCGGGACCGACCCTCTGGCGGTCGGTGGTGCCGCGAATGCGCTCGTGGTGGAACTGGTTGGCAACCTCGTTGGCGACGTTTGCGCCGAAATCGGCGCGCACGATCTCCAGCATAAGGTCGATCGACGTCGTCCCGCCGGCGCAGGTGTAGCGCTTGCGGTCGATCTCGTAGACGTTGCCCGTGCATTCGATATCTGGAAACCGCTCCTGGAACCCGGCGCGGTTCTCCCAGTGGATGGTGCAGCGGTAGCCTTCGAGTTGTCCCGCCTCGGCGAGCAGGTGCGAGCCGACCGACAGCGCGCCCAGCGCCCCGCCGCGGCGGCCCCACGACCGCAACGCACCCAGGACCTTGCTCTTGCCGGGGAATTCGAGCGCGAGGCCGACGCAGACGAACAGGATATCGGCCGGAGGCATGTCCGCGACCGCGTAGTCGACCTTCAGAGGCAATCCGTTCGATGCCATGACAGACTCGCCGTCTGCCGAGATCGTCTTCCAGGCATAGTAGTCGCGGCCGACCAGCCTGTTGGCCGACCGGAACGTGTCGATCGCCGCCGACAGGGAGAACATCGAAAACTTGTCGACCAGCAGGAAGGCGAACTGTCGGACAGGCGGGACGGTATCGGACATGGATGTCGTTTCTACAGGAAGTGGCGCGCACGGCAAAGGATGCCGCGCGATGCCCTCGGGTTCAGAAACGCGGCGGCTCCTTGCCGGCCCTGCGGCAGGCCGATACCAGCGTGTTCGCCATCAGCATGGCGATGGTCATGGGACCGACACCGCCCGGCACCGGCGTGATGGCACCCGCGACCTTCTCGGCCTCAGCGAATTCCACGTCGCCGACGAGCCGCGACTTGCCCTCTCCGCGCTCGGGCGCGTCGATCCGATTGATCCCGACGTCGATGACGGTGGCGCCAGGCTTGACCCAGTCGCCCTTGACCATCTCCGGCCGGCCGACCGCGGCAACGAGAATGTCCGCTGTCCGGCATAGCCCAGGCAGGTCCTTGGTGCGGCTGTGCGCGATCGTCACGGTACAGTTTGCGGCAAGCAGCAGGTTGGCCATCGGCTTGCCGACGATGTTGGACCGTCCGACAACGACGGCGCTCAAACCCGACAGGTCGCGGCCCCGCACCCGCTCCACGAGCAGCATCGAGCCGGCCGGAGTACAAGGTACGAAGGCGGTGGACGTTTCGCCGGTGCCGAGCTTGCCGACGTTGATGAAGTGGAACCCGTCGACATCCTTGTCGGGCGAGATCGTCTGGATGACGCGGCCCGAATCGATGTGGCCGGGCAGCGGGAGTTGCACGAGGATGCCGTGTATCGCCGGGTCCTCGTTGAGCGTGCCGATCAGCGCCAGCAGGTCGGTTTCGGAGGTGTCTTCCGCCAAGGTGTGCTTGACGGAGTGGAAGCCGCACTCCTTGGCCTTGCGCGACTTGGAATTGACGTAGACCTGGCTCGCCGGATCCTCGCCGACGATGACGACGGCAATTCCCGGCGTGACACCGGTTTCGGCGATGAGCTTGTCCGCTTCCTCCTTGACCGAAGCCAGGACCTCTTCGGCGACCTTCTTTCCGTCGATCACGTCCGCCATGCGAAACTCCCCGTACTCGCTTTGAATGCGGGGAGCCTTATCCGACATTTCGTCCCGCGATAAGCGCGACAATGCGCCGTCCGGTGCCGTAAACCCGAAAGGCTTTTCGGACTTAGAGGAAGCGCCGGCGTCCCCTGTTCTCGGCCAGTTCGCGCAGCGCCTCGCGGAATTCGCGCAGGCTTTCGCGTATCTCGTTGATGGCGGTGCTGTCGGCGCTTGCCGCCTGCCTGCCTTCTGCCTGATGAGCGGTCGTTTCCCGCTGGGCCGGTACCTCCTCGAGCGAGGGACGCGGATACTGCGCCTGGTTGTAGCCGCCCTGTGCGTATGGAGCGGGGCCGAACCCCTGCCGCGGATCGGCGCCGGGATATCCGTAGCCGCCCGGAGCGCCCTGCGGGGCGGGCTGCCAGTACGGACCCGCCACCGGCTGCTGGCCGTATCCCATAGGCATGGGCGGATAGGCGCCCTGACCCGGATAACCGCCCGGACCCCTGTTGTCGGCATAGGGAGAGTGTTGAGGCCCCTGCTGCGGATAGGACTGGAACGGAGCCTGCCCGTATGCCGGCGCCGCCCCATAGGGCGCGTACTGGCGTCCGGGATGGTCCGGCTGCTCTCCGCCATGCCCGAAAGCGTCCGGGCCATACTGACGCTGGTCGTGCCAGGCGGGTCCAGGCTGCTGATGGCCCGGCGCGTAGCCGCTCTGCGCGGATGGATGCTCGGCCTGCTGGGGGGCGGCCCAGGGGTTCTGTGGTTTCGTGTGGTACATGTCTGCCTCCTCGGCGGTGCTGGCCGATTCACCGGCCTGGTTTTCCTCGTACGCTTCACTCGGCATTCCGGTACTCTGGTAGGCGCCGACGCTCGCTTCGCCAATCCTATGCGAGTCCGGCTGCGGCGCGGTTGAACCCGACCATTCTTCGTGATCGGGCACGGGCGTCGCCGTGGCGGCCTGTCGCCGCAGCGGCTGGGGCGTGGACACGTCGCCCCCGCGCGCTCTCGGCGAACGGCCCTGCGAATACATGTCGTCCCGCAAGCTCTCGAACGTGCCGCGCCCGATGCCGAACAGCACACCGAGCCCGAGCCCGAGGAATGCGCCGAAGATGGTCATCGAGGCGCGCGACATGCTCGAAGGCTGCAGCGGCGGCGTCGCCGCCGAAATGACGCTGATGTTCGCGGTATTCATGCCCTTCTGCTCGCCGGTCTCGCGTGCCCTCAGGAGAAAGGCCTCGTATACCGCGCGCTTGGCCGAGGCCTCGCGTTCGAGCTCGCGCAAGGTGACCAGTTCGCCGCTGAGATTGGCCTGCCGTGCTTTCAGCTGGGCAAGCCGGGAGGCGAGTTCCTGTTCGAGCTGCACCGCGCGGCGAAGCTCCACCTGGATGGAGGACGCGACGAGCCGGAGCTCCTGCTCGATGCGCTGCCGCGCCGCCCCGACCTGCTCCTCGATGGCGACCCGCTCGGGATGCCGCGGCCCGAGCCGCGCGGAGATGCGATCGGCATCCTGGCGCAGCAGCGAATACTGCGTGCGCATCTCGGTCAGCACCGGCGAACTCATCTGCTCCGGCAGATTGCCGGCAAGCACGGCGTCGACCGTCAGATCGCGCGTGGAATCCGCACGAGCCTGAAGCTCCAGCGTCCTCGCCCGGGCGATAGCCAGCTGGTCGTTGAGTTTGACGATCTCGTCGTCGGTGATGAGACGGCCCTGGGCATCGACGATGTCGTTCTCGGACTTGAACGCTTCGACCTTCCGTTCGGCCTCCTCGACGCTCCGGCGCAGTTCGGCGAGGCGCTGCGTCAGTTCGTCGGACGCGCGGCCGACAGTGCGGGACTGGATCGCGCCGTATTCGTCAAGGAACACTTCCGTCAGGGTATTGGCGATCAGCGCGGATTTGTCCGGCGATTCGGTCTGCACATAGATCTCGACCACAAAGGTCCTGCCACCGCGCTGCACGTCCATCGACTTGGCGAGCGTTTCGACGGCCAGCGCCTTGCGGCGGATCGAAGGATCTGTGGTGTCTCCGCCCGAGAAGAGGATTTTCCGGATGTCGGGAATGTAGCGCCCGATCGTGCTCTCCTTGGTCCCGTTGAATTCCGGATCGTTAGCCAGTCCCAACCGGTCGACGACGGTGCTCAGCACGGAGCCGGAGGTCAGCACGCGCACCTGGTTCTCAACGATCGCCAGCGTGGCTTCGGTCGACAGACCTCCGCCCCCGGTGACCTCGTTGCCGACGATCTGGAGCTCGCGCGGATCGACAAGAAGCTCGGAGCCGGCGGTGTACTTCTTCGGTGTGGAGATCGCCAGCAAGGCGGCAAGGACCGCCCCTGCGATCGCCGCCCCCACGATCAGGTAGCGCGACTTCCACACGCCATTCATGACCTTGACGGGATCGATCAGCGGTCGCCATTCGCGATCGCCGTCGGACGCGGAGTTCGGCGCACGCTCGTAGCGCTCGCGGTCTTGCGCCTCGAAACCGGTTTCCTGCCGGTGGCCGTGCCAGACGGGGGGAGCCGCGCTTGCAGCCGCGCGGGACGGACCCCGCGGCTTCTCCGCTTCATCGGCGCGCTGCTCGTCATTGCCGAAGATGTCGCGGAGTTCCCGTTCCTGCTCCCGGAATGGCTCGTCGTCCGGTTCGGTCCTCTCCGGCTCCTTCGACAAGGCATCAAGGAGCGGGCTCCTGGCCGCCTCGCGGCGGGATCGGGCGAGACGGTGTCGCTCCGCCGCATAGCTCTTCCAGTCGACCGGTTCGGCTTCCCGGCTTTCCGGCCGAGCCGAATCCCCGCGTTCCCCCGAGCGTGCGCTCACGAGACTGAGGAGCGAGCCCTTTCTCGCTGGCAGGTCGCGGCTTTCTGATTCCGACATGTTCCGCAGGTTCTTCAACGCTGTGACGCGACGACCGGGTCTGGGCGCCATTCGTTAAGCCACGCTAAAGAGACGTGGAAAACAAATGGTTAATGAGCGTTAGCGATCGGTTGAAATTCGACCGCCTCGCCGAACGGGCCGTTAATGTTTCCCCGGTAGCTTGCCTTCAACCGAACGATCATCGCTAGGACCCCGCTGATGACATGGGTGGGCGGGCTTCCGCGCACGAACAGAATGAACCGCATGGTGGATTTCGCGCTCGCGAGGTCGGCCGTGCTGCGCGACTATGCCGCCGCGATCACGGGAACAGCCGGCCGTCTCGTCTTCTCGCTGTTTTATTTCGTCGCGCTGGCCAATTCGCTTACCATCGCCGAGTTCGGCCTGTTCGCCACTGCCTCGGCGGCGGGCGTGATGCTGTCGCGCATCCTGGGATTCGGCTTCATTTCGCCTCTTTACCGCATAGCGACCGTGAAGCCCTTGCTGCTCGGCGTCTTCACCGGCGGCTTCATTCTGATGTCGCTGCTGTCGCTGCCCGTGCTGGCGGCGGCGAGCTGGATCACCTACGCCATCTTCTTCTCCGGCCAGATGGCCCTGACATCTTTCGCGCTGGTGATCGTCGCCGAAACGCTCTTCTGGCGTCCGATCGAAGTGACGCTCATCGTCAACAACGGCATGAACCGGTTTGGCCGAGCCGCCACGCTGGCGATCCTGGCGACGTTCCTTCGAGCGGTGGCCGCGGTGGTGTTTTCTTTCTCGGCGGCACCGGGGCTGAACGAATGGCTGCTGTTCTATCTCGGGGCCAACGCTGTGGCGCTGCTGGTCGCCGCTATCTTCTTCTATCCCCGCCGCCGCATCCGGTTCCGGATGAACCTCTATTTCCGCAGGCTGCCCGACGCGATCTACGTGGCGGCGGCTGATGTGGTGTTCTACCTCCAGATGGAGCTGGACAAGCTCCTCGTGCTGGCCATCGGCGGCCCGCAACTGGCCGGCATCTACGCCATCATCATGCGCCTGGTGGACCTGACGGCAATCCCGATCCGCACGTTCACGATGATGCTCATCCAGAAGATGATGCGCGCCCGCGACATGCTCGGCAGCCTCAAGATACGGCTGGGAATCGAGGCCGGCGTGTTCGTGATTTCCACACTAGGTCTTCTCGGACTGGCGGGGCTTCTCTACTTCTTCCCCAACCTGCTCGGCCGCAACGTCGCGGAGGCCGCTCCGTTGCTCATCCTGGTGCTCTGCGTTCCGGGCCTGCGCAATCTCGTCGAATACCAGGCCGAACTCCTGTTCGCGCGCGGCCAGACCTTCTTGCGATCGCTCAATCTGACCCTTCTGGCCGGAATGAAGGGTCTGTTTCTGGCTTCGCTGCTCTTCTGGTCGCGCGACACGAGCCAGATGCTCGTCATGCTGAACCTGGCGTTCCTCGCGCTTTACCTCGCCTCCGCCGCGCTGACGTACTCGGCGATGAGACTGCCAGCAAAGCGCTTCTGACGGCATTGGAAGCCGCGCCCACCGCCGTCAGGCGATGGCGGTACCTCTCGTGACTATGGCTGAAACTGAAGACCTAATGAAGCGTCAGTAAGCTTCGGCAACCAGCCGCCTCACGCGGCCGATGTCCATCCCGATGAAGGACTGGAGCCCGATCGCGACCTGGTGCGGCGACATGCCGTCGACGAAGGCGCGAAAATTCTCGTCGGAGAGCGCCGGCCCCCGCCAGTAGATCCGGCAGAGTTCGTCCTGCGTCGTAAAATGGCCGCGACCCTGCAGGACTTCGTCCGCGTAACGGCCGTAGATCATGCATTCGGAGAATTTGCGGGCCGAGCCGATGGCTTCCACCCAATGGCGGCCGCTCATCTGCTCGATCCTCTCGCACATGCCGATGATGGCGTCCCGGCGCCAGGCGATCAGGGTCGCGATGTAGTCGTGCGGGGAGAATGCGGGCGCCTCGATGCCGAGGATTTGGCCCGCATGACGGGACCATTGGTTCTGCTCGCTGTCCAGATCGTCCGGGACGGCGTTTTCGCGGCGGAACAGCCTCAGGTCGCCGTCGCGCCAGAAGACCGAACAGTCGAAGTCCTTGAGGATGACGACGTCGGAATCGCAGTAGACGAGGCCGTCCTCCTGCGCGTGCATGGCTATTCCGATCCGCCGAAGCTGCTGCACGTGCCAGCCGCGGAGCGGCATGGTGCGCGTGCTGAGCCAGATCCGGCGTCGGAAAAGACTGGTGGGGTCCTTGAACGAGCGCAGCCAGCGCGGCAGCAGATCCCGCTCGTCGATCACGGTCCGCTTCGACGATTCGAGCTGCCGGAACAGCGTCACGTCCGAATGTTCCACGAGGATGTAGTGTCTGGAAAAGCCGGAGACGTGGCGGTCGATGGATTCGCAGAGCAGCTTGCAGCGTTCGAAGTCCGGCGCATAACTCGCCGTCACGATGGAGGAACTCCCGACGGACTTGATGTCCTCGGTCGCAGCCGATGGGCGGACGATCATGTTCACCGCCCCCTCACCGCCCGAGCAGCCTTTGCCGCACGATCCTGACAAGGAAGACTGGGTTCCCGATCATGTAGCGCCGCCAGAGGCGGGACGGCTCGAGGATCAACCGGAAGAGCCATTCGAGGCGGAACCGCCTGATCCAGCCTGGCGCACGCGGCACCGCTCCACTCATGAAATCCAGCAAGGCGCCGACCGCGAAAGCCAGCGTGCAGTGCTGATCCGTCAGGTGACGGTCGATCCACAATTCCTGTCGGGGCACGCCCATGGCGACCAGCAGGACGTCGGGGCGCAGTTGCCTCAACCGTTCGAGGATACCGCTCTCTTCACTGTCGGAGAAGAAGCCGTCGCTTACGACCACGATCTCGTGTTGCGGCAACATCTGCCGGAGCTTTTCAGCCGCGGCTTCGACGTTGCCGCGCGAAGCGCCAAGCAGACCGACCTTTGCCGGCGTGGCCAGCGCCTTGAGGAAAGCCGGGACGAAATCGGTGCCGTTGAGATTGGCGGGGAAGTTGGCCCCGTAGAGCATGCGTGATGCCATGTCGACGCCGACGCCATCCGGCAGCACCATGAAATCCCGCATCGCCGCGGCGTAGTGCGGATCGGCGGACGCTGAATTGGCGGCATGGGCATTGAGAAACCCGATCTTGGTGAACCGTCGCTCCCTGATGCGGCGTTCCAGCACGTCGATCGCCTCGCCCCAGGAAAAGGGGGCGACATCGACACCGAGGATGTTGCGCTTCTGCTGCGGCTCAGCAATCGGGGAGCCGAGGCGCTGGACACTTTGGATTGTCATGCCGCGGCCTTTCCGCGGGAAGAGCCGAGCTTTGACAGCCCGATCGCGATTTTCTCGTCCAGCGCCCTCAACTGGGCTTCGTGGAACTGGCGCCCATCCACGTCGGGTATGCGCTCCGACGCGGCTTCCGCGAGCGCCGCCGCGAAGTCGGATGGGTCGTCCACGACCCGGCAGTTGGCGGGAAGATAGCTGATGCCGCGCAGCGAGCGCGAGGTGGCAACGCAGGGCAGGCCGAGTTCGAACGCCTCGATCGTCTTCAGCTGGACGCCAGTGCCGGCCTGTGCGATCAGCGGCAGCACGGCGGCGCCACGCACGAACGCCTTCGCGTCCTCCACCCGCCCGACGAATTCGACGCCCTGAGGGGCCTTCAGTCCCGCCGGAATGTGTCCAGCCACCTGGGTCCGGAAGTTTCTCGGAAGCCATGGAGTCACTTCGCGCAAGAACCACTCCAGCCCGATGCGGTTCGGCTGCCAGCTCCATGTCCCGATCAGGGCGGCATCACAACTTATCTCGCGGCTTTCCCGCATGTCCTCCACGAACGGCCGGGTCACCAGCGGCAGCGCCGCCGACTGGTCGTCTCTTGCAACCCCGAGGGCCGCCCGGTCTTCCTCAGCCAGCGTGAAGGTGAAGCAGGAGCGATGACAGAGCCGTGCCTCGATCTGCCTCAGCAGACGTGCCTCGCGCATGAAGAGGATGCGCTGCACGATGTCCTGCACCGCTTCCGCATTCTCGGCGGCCGAGCGGTGCTCGACATTGTGGGCGACGAAGATCGACGGCTTATCGGAAAACATGGTCTCGAAGGCGCCCACCAGCTGCACGCCATTGATGACGTATGCATCGAACGGTCCAATGCGCTCGAGTGCGGTCCGGACCTCGCGTTCGTTCGTCGCCCGCAGCTTGGCCGAGGCGAAGGTCACACCGGACATCAGCGCTTCCGCCAGCCATTTCGCCTTCTGCAGCGCCGGCGCACCTTCCGTGCGAACGTTGATCTCTCCGAGCGAGACGGTGTTCTCGGGATCGGACGGCGGCCTGCCGGGCCAGGAATAGCCGAGGATGGTGACGCGCGCGCCGGCACGGCGCAGGGCCGCAATGATCGCCGCGCTGGCAATCTCGTATCCGGTCGCGGGTTCCCCGTCGGGGACGAGCGAAGTGACGAAGATAAGATGCATGTCGGTTACCTGATGTCTTCCGATAGCGCTACGCCGTGAAATCTTGCTTAAGCCACGCAATCGCCGTGCCGCCGGAACCGGATTTGGGGCCTTATCCACCGGCTTCCTCGTTCATTGCTTAACCATGTCTTAACAGGGGATGCGCTTTATGGAGCCAAGCGCAGCCAGGTGCCTCGATGCCGCCAATCCCAAGCTCCGAGAACATAACGGTCGTAGCCCGCTCCCCCGGGCTTTCGGACGAATCCGTCGAGATCGCGGTCACCCTGCCGACCTACAAGCGCCCGGAGCAGCTTCTCGCCACGATCGAATCCGTGATGGCACAGTCCACGGCACGGAAGTTCGCGCTCGTGGTGATGGAAAATGACGCAGAACGGCACGCCGGAGCCGATGCAGTCGCCCCGCTGTTCGAAAACGGAACAGTGCGGGGCATCCTCATCATCGCCCACGAGCGCGGCAACTGCTGCGCCTACAATGCCGGCTGGACGACTGCGCTTTCGGAATTTCCCAATCTCCGCTACGTGCAGGTGATCGACGACGACGAGATCGCCAGCCCGGACTGGCTCGAGCGGATGTGCGCGACGGCCGAAAGCCTGGACGCCGACATCGTCGGCGGGCCGCAGGTTCCCGAATTCGCACGCCCGGACAGCGACCACTGGCGCGACCATCCCGTCTTCTCGCCACCCTATCGCGACACGAGGCGAGTCGAGGCCCTCTATTCCTCGGGGAACCTCCTCGTCTCGAAACGGGTGCTGGACGCGATGCCGCGCCCCTTCCTCGATACTCTGTTCAATTTCATGGGCGGCGGCGATTCCGACTTCCTGAGCCGCGCCGCCGCAAAGGGGTTCCGCCTGGGCTGGTGCGCGGAAGCGCCGGTGGTCGAAACGATTCCCGCCAGGCGACTCGAAAACGACTGGATCCGCTCGCGCTCGCTCCGCAACGGCGTGATCTCGACACTGGTGGAAAAGAGAAAGCGCGCCGGCAGCCCCTTCGGCTCTCTGCGTGTGGCGGCGAAGAGCCTCGCCCTGCTGGCGGCCTCACCGCTCCGGGCTTTCGCGAGCCTTTTACGCACCGGTTCGATGTCGGCGGCGCTCTATCCCGTCCACGTGGCGCTCGGCAGGGTACTGGCCGAGTTCGGCTATGCGAATGAACAATACCGTCACGCTGAAAAGAACTGACGCGGCGGCGATCGCCTCGCGGATTTCGCGGCGCACCGTGGAGACGGTGATCGCCACCGTCCTGTTCTCGATCATCATGATCTCCTTCCGACCGTTCGATCCCGCAGGTCCGGAAACGGCGGGTGGCGACATCGTCAACCAGATCGGCTTCAGCGCGCTCGGCGGCGCGGCCGTCTTCAGCCTCTTCGCCTTCGTGGACCGGCGCGTACTGACATCCCTCGTCAGCCCCTGGTGGCTGCTGATGATGGCCTTCTTCATGCTATCGGTGCTGAACGCAACGGATCCCATGGGGGCTTTCCGCACCGCCATGTTCACCTTCATCGGCATCATCACCGTCGCCGCGGTGTTGACGGTCCCGCGAGATGCCGACTCGTTCTCGACCGTCCTGGGCGTAGCGGGAATACTGGTCGTAGTGCTCTGCTACGTCGGCCTCTTCCTCTATCCGGGCATCGCCATCCACACCTCGGCATCCGCAGAACCGCAGCATGCCGGGCTGTGGCGTGGCCTGTTCTCGCACAAGAACGTGGCCGGCCCGGTGATGGCCGGCCTCTCCTTCGCCGGCTTGTATCTCTTCCGCCGCGGGCGGCGCTGGGCCGGTGCCATCCTGTTTGCCACCGCGCTTTTCTTCCTGACGCATACGGGCTCGAAGACGACGGCAGGTATCGTACCTCTGGCAATCGTCATGGTGATGGGTCCGAGCCTCTTCGGGATGCGCAAGCTCGTCCCGGTCATCTTCGCGATCGCGTTGATCCTGTCCGCCGTGGCCACCGTCGGCATCGTGATCTCGCGCCCGCTGTGGGACCTGTCGCAGCAACTCTCGCCGGGCCTGACCTACACGGGCCGCACCGCGTTGTGGAGCTTTTCGCTCGACATGCTGGCGAACCGTCCATGGTTCGGGTACGGCTACGAGAGCTTCTGGGGAACGCCGTTCCTGCTCAACCAGGACCAGCCGTTCGACCGCAGTTGGGACATCCGCAACATCGTCCACGGCCACAACGGCTATCTGGATATCGCCGTTCTCATGGGCCTGCCTGCGCTCGTCGTCGCGGTCATGACGTTCCTTGTGGTGCCGATGGTGGATTTCCTGCGCGTCAGCCACCGCCGCGAGAACGTGTTCCTCGCCGACCTGTTCATGATGATCCTGATCTTCACCTCGCTGAACGCGTTCCTCGAGAGTTTCTTCTTCCGGAGGGCAGACCCCGTCTGGCTGTTCCTCGTGCTGGCGACGTTCGGCCTCCGCTACGTGGCGCGGTTCCCGGTGCAGCCGAAGGTTCCCGACTGACGCCGTTGCGCTGGCTTCGCTTCGGGTGCTAACCCGCCACCGAACGGAGAAAGCAATCATGAGCGTCAAACTGCTTCTGGTCGGCTGCGGCAACATGGGTTTCGCCATGCTGGACGGATGGGTGCGTTCCGCCAAGCTCGTCCCGGGCGAGGTCTTCGCGATCGAACCGAACGAGGCGCTGCGCGACCGCGCGGCGAGGCTCGGAGTCCCCGTTGCCGCGTCCGCCGACGACATCCCGGCCGACACCGATCCGACCGTGGTGATCTTCGCGGTGAAGCCGCAGATGATGCGCGAGGCCGTTCCGGCGTATCGCCGCTTCGCGGACAAGGCCGCCTTCGTCAGCATCGCCGCCGGCACCGGCGTGGCGGCGCTGCAAGACCTGCTTGGAAGCGACGCCGCGATCATCCGCTGCATGCCGAACACGCCGGCAGCGATCGGCAAGGGAATGATGGTCGTCTACGCCAACCCAAATGTTTCACCCGAGACGAGGGAGTTCGTCACCGAACTCCTGTCGGCGAGCGGCGAGGTGGCGGAGATCGACGACGAACGGCTGATGGATGCGGTGACGGCGGTTTCGGGCTCAGGCCCGGCCTACGTGTTCCACTTTATCGAATGCCTTGCCGCGGCCGGCGAAAAGGTCGGCCTCCCGGCGGACGTGGCGAAGCTGCTCGCCATGCAGACCGTCTACGGCGCCGCGAGCCTCGCCCGAGAAAGCGGCGAGGAACCGGGACGGCTTCGCGAGCAGGTGACCAGCCCCAACGGCACGACGGCGGCGGCTCTCGGCGTGCTGATGGGCGAGGACCGGCTGAAGTCGCTGGTGGCGGACGCGGTGGAAGCCGCGCGTGCGCGCGGGGAAGAGTTGGGCAAGAGCTGACGCACTGGGGCCCATGGCGGGGCTAAAGCCCGAGGCTTTGCTTGATGGTCAAGGCGCACTCCATGGCAGAGGCGGTCGAGGTATCCACCTCGAGATCGTACTGCATGTCCCGGTGAACTCGGCCGAACTGCCAGCGGGCAAGCCCGGGGAGCCGGTCGCCGCGTACGCTTTCGCGTGCTTCCAGCACCTCGAGCGGAGCAAAGACCCCGACGGCATGAAATGTCACTCCCACGAGGAGTTGGCGATAGGCGTCGTCGCTCTCTCCGATCAGCACGTCGTCGACGATGAGATCGTTGCCTGCGCGTGCCATCGCCGCGACCGCCTCGCGCATTCCCTGCAGCAGGCGACCGCCCACTGGACCCGTTTCGATGGCGACGGCGCTGTGCCCGTCCTCGCTCACGGTCCGGTATCGAAAGGTCTCGGGATGATCCTGTAGCGCCTCCGGCAGCATGTCCAGGAAGGAGTCCATCTGCACGTGTAGAAAGGGTGTCGCGGCAATTGCCTGCAGCGCCTTGGCGATCGAACTCTTGCCGGCGCTGCCCACCCCGTTGAGAAGGACGACACGCCCGGGCATGGTGTTAGCCTGCATTGCCGTGCAGCATTTCGTCCTGCCGCTGCCTCAGCGCCCAGAGACGCGTCGAACGGTCCGGCGCGGCGTTGTCGGCGGTGAGGAGTTCGCCCTTGCGCACGGCTTTAAGCACCTTGCCGGCTTCGAGCAGGCCGACGGGCACCGCGCGCGCGGCGCGCGCTTCCTCGGCGCGCATCGTCCATGAGCGGTAGCAGGTCTCGCCGATCGCATCGAAGGTCTCGCCCGGCTTCAGGTCACGCTTGGCGACGGCGCAGACTTCGGCGACCGGCCGCGGCAGCGGCACCATGTCGGGTTTGCCGGTCAGCATGATGCGCGCGGCGGTCAGCGGCACTTCCAGCGAAGTCAGATGGTAGGGCCGGTGGAAAGCGTAGTACGGCCCTATGCCCACATGCAGATCGTCCATGCGCTCTATGATCCGCGGATGCGTCGCCTCGACCACCACGAAGACGCCGGGCGCGACGCCCTTTCCGATCGTGTAGTCGACCACGCCCTTGCGCGACAGCACGCCGCCGTCAGCGCGCGGGATCAGTACCTTTGCGAGTTCGTCCCGGCCGGCGTTCGGTCCGTGCATGCCCGGCACGTCGGGCACGAGGCCGGTCGCGTTGGCGATCGCGCACATCTCGACCATGGTCTTGGAGCCGTCCACGAACTCGACCAGCATGCGCGGGTTCATGTTGCGCCGCGTCGCCTCCTCGACATAGTCGTCGGGCACGGCGTCGTGGTTGAGCGGATTGTTCTTGCCCTTGCCGGCGGACACGATGGTGTAGCCGAGGGCGGAGGCGAACTCGATCAGTTCCATGCACGAGGAAGGCTCGTCTCCGGCGCCGACCGAATAGACCACGCCCAGCCGGTCCGCCTCGTGCTTGAGGTAAGGGCCGATGGTGACGTCGGCCTCGACGTTCATCATCACGACGTGCTTGCCGTTTTCCATCGCCATCAGATCGAAATCGGCCGCCACGCCGGGCTTGCCGGTGGCGTCGATCACCACGTCGATCAGCGGGTTCGTCACGAGCAGTTCGTTCGATGTGATGCCGATCCGTCCGGCTTCTATCGCCGCGGTGAGGCTCGAAGGCGTATCCGCCTCGCGCGCCATCGCCTCGTCGCCATATGCGATGCGGATGGCGTCGCGGGCGGTGTGCGGGCGACGGGTGGAGATGGCGCAGATCTCGACGCCCTTCATCAGCATGCCCTGGGTCACCAGGTCGGTTCCCATCTCCCCGGAGCCGATGACGCCGATGCGCACCGGGCGTCCCTCTTCGGCCCTGCGGGCGAGATCCCGGGCTAGGCCCGTCAAAACGACATTGGTCATGCGAATTCCGGGTAAGGCAGTGTCATGGCGGGCAGTTAGCAGATTTGCGGCTGCGATTGTCAAACGAACACGGGAACGCGTTCGACGGAACTTGTTTCCTCTCCCCGCCGACGGGAATTGCAGCTATGACCTAGCCATGTCGGAAACAGTCCATCTTTCGATCGACGAGTGCGAGGCTATCTGCCGCGGGGCGGCGCTGCGCTGTGGCGCCAGCGAGGAAGCGGCCGGGGCGCTCGCCCGCGCGAGCGTCGCAGCTGACGCGGAGGGCAACGCCGCCGTCGGCGTGGCGCACCTGTCGCTATATCTCGATGCATTGCGCGAGGGACGCATCGACGGCAAGGCCGTTCCGGAGATCCGCCAGCCGCTGCCGGCCATCGTCCACGTCGACGCACGCTCCGGCACGGCGCATCTCGGCTTCGATCTCGCCTCTGCGACGCTCGTGGAAGCGGCGCGCAGCTTCGGTATCGCCGTGTTCGCGCAGAAGAACGCGTTCACCTGCGGATCGCTCGGCTACTTCGCCCAGCGGCTCGCCGACGAGGGTTTGGTCGCGCTGGCCGCCACCAACGGTCCCCGGCTGATGACGGTGACCGGCGCAAAGGAAGCGGTCTATTGCACCAACCCGCTCGCCTTCGCGGCGCCGCTGCCGGGCGGCGACATGGTGCTGATCGACCAAGCCTCCAGCCCGACGGCCTACGCCAAGGTCCGTCGCGCCGCAGGAAGGGGCGAGGAGATACCCGAAGGGTGGGCTGTCGACGCCGAAGGAAGCCCGACAACGAGCGCGGCGGAGGCCGTGAAAGGCGCGCTCATCGCCTTCGGCGGTGCGCGCGGCGCCAACATCGCGCTGATGGTGGAGATCCTCGCCGCCGGACTGACGGGTGCGAACTGGTCGCTCGACGCGCCCTCCATTTCCGAAGGAGACCGTTCGCCCGGAACCGGCTTGTTCGTCATGGCGATCGAGCCGTCCGCCTTCGGTCCGGAGTTCTCCGAAAGGCTGAAAACGCATGCCGGACGCCTCGCGAACAAAGGCGTGCACGTGCCGGGGCGGACCAAGGTCGCCGCCCGCCTGAAGGCCCGACAGGAGGGTTTGTCCGTCCCGCGTCATCTCGTCGAGAAAATCGAGGCTTACGGACGATCGTGAACGGTCGGCGCATTGGCATCGGCGACGCGAACCGTCATATGGAAGCCCGCATTCCCAGCCCCCGCCGATGACCCTGTCCCACCGCACCGACCCGCCCCGCCTCGCCGGCTTGCCCGCCTCACTGCAATGGGTGGTGCTGCTCTTGATCTCCGTGGCGATAGCGGCAGCGCTCGAGTGGGTGCGGATGCCCGCCGCTCTGCTGGTCGGCCCGATGCTGGCGGGAATAATCCTCGGCGTCAACGGCGCGACGATCCGGCCGCCCGAACCGTGTTACATCGCCGCGCAAGGCATCATCGGCGCAATGATCGTCGCGGCGATCCAGCCGGAAATGGCGGGCGCGCTGCTCGACCAGTGGCCGATCATCCTGGGAGCAGTGATGTCGACACTCGCCGCGTCGAGCCTGCTCGGCGCCATGGTGGGCCGCTGGGGATCGCTGCCCGGAACGACCGCCGTATGGGGCTCCGCGCCGGGCGCGGCGAGCGCCATGGTGCTCATGGCCGACGCGTTCGGTGCCGATGCCCGGCTGGTCGCCTTCATGCAGTATCTCCGCGTGATCTTCGTGTCGATTTCGGCCGCACTCATCGCGCGCATCTGGGTCGACACGTCGGGTGTTGCGCCTCCACCCATCGAGTGGTTCCCGCCCCTGCTCCTCCCGGACCTTGCCACCACGCTCGTCGTGGCGCTCGCGGGCGCGTTCCTGGGAAGGTTGTCGCGTATCCCCGGCGGGACGCTTCTGGGACCGCTCGTCATCGGCGTACCGCTGCACCTCGGCGCGGGGCTCGACCTGCAACTCCCCGAATGGCTGCTCGCAGTGAGCTACGCCTTCGTCGGATGGTGGATCGGCCTGAAGTTCACGCGTCCGATCCTCGCCCACGCCGCGCGCACGCTGCCGCAGATCCTGGCCGCCATTCTTCTGCTGATCGCCTTCTGCGCCGCCATCGGCGCGGCCCTGTCTGTCCTGCTCGATGTCGACCCGCTGACCGCCTTCCTCGCCACCAGCCCCGGCGGAATGGACTCTGTCGCGATCATCGCGGCCGCATCGCGCAACGTCGACATCTCCTTCGTAATGACCCTGCAGATGACGCGATTCCTGATCGTGCTGCTGCTCGGCCCGCCGGTCGCAAAGATGATCGCCTCGCGGATGATGCGCCGCCCGCCTTGATGCGGCCAAGGCCAGTGTCTATCTGGCGGCGACACGCATCGCACCGCAGGGAATGCTGAAGAACATGGCCGGACCCGTCTCACGCTTTCTCGGCGACAGTCCCCTGCGGGTGATTCTCAAGCTCCTCGTGGTTTCGTTCATCGTCGGCTTCGTCATGAACATGTTCGGATGGTCGCCGCTCGACGTGTGGTACGCGCTGCGCGAGGCGGTGCTGGACGTCTGGCATCTGGGCTTCGAGGCGTTCGGCCGGTTTGCCGGCTACATCGTGCTCGGCGCCGCGATCGTCATTCCGGCTTTCATCGTGCTGAGGCTGCTCAGCTTCAGGCGCTGACCGGCTCCGCTGCGCCAGCATCGGCGAATTCGGCCGCCACCTCGAACAGGATGGCATGCCGCTCGGCGAGCGCCGGAACGTCGGTAGAATAGCCGCCACCGATGACCCCGCAGATCGGCACGCCGCCGCGGCGGAAATGTCCGATCACAGCCGTGTCCCGCCGGCGCAGCCCGTCGTCGCTGAGCGCCAGCTTGCCGAGCCGATCGGTTTCGTGCGCATCGACGCCGGCGTTGTAGAACACCAGGTCCGGCCGGGCGTAGTCGGTCAGGAGCGGCAGGATCTCGTCGAGTTTGCGCAGATAGGCCTCGTCACCGGTGCCGTCCGGCATCGCGATGTCGAGATCCGAGGGGATCTTGCGGGTCGGATAGTTGCGCTCGCCGTGGATCGAGAAGGTGAACACCCGGGGCTCGCCAGCGAAGATGTCGGCGGTACCATCGCCCTGGTGCACGTCGAGATCTACGACCAGGACGCGCCGCACCGTCTTCTCCGCCAGCAGAGCGCTCGACGCGACGCCGACGTCGTTGAAGGTACAGAACCCCGCGCCCTGCGCGCGTCTGGCATGGTGGCTGCCGCCCGCAGTGTTGCAGGCGATGCCCTTGGCAAGCGCCAACCTCGCGGCAAGGAGCGTGCCCGAGACCGCGAGATGCGCGCGTCGGGCCACCCGCTCGTCGACAGGGAACCCGATCTCCTTCTCGATCGCCTCCGGCACCGATACGGAAAGCACCTGTTCGACGTAGACGGGATCGTGCGCCAGGGCCAGCAGCTCGGCGCCGACGGGTTCGGGAACGTGCAGCGCATCGGTGAGTCCCCGGCGCTCCAGCGATTCCATGAGAAAACGGTACTTGCCCATCGGAAACCGATGATGGGCAGGAAACTTCGCATCGTAGTCTGGGTGGTGGACGATATCGAGCGGCATCCAGCCTTAGCTAGGTCTCGCACGCAAGGAAGAAAAGAGCGTACATACTATCGCGCCGCATCGACGCATTCTAGAAGTCCCCATCCGCCTCGAAGGAACCTGGATGGAAGACGCTCTCCACAAGCAACCGCTCGACGTTGAGACTGTCCCCCGAGAGGGCCGGCCATTCGTGGTGACGCATCGGCTCGTGCTCTCGATCGCGGTTCCGATGACGCTCGCCTACCTGACGACGCCGCTGCTCGGCATTACCGATACCGCGGTGGTAGGCCAGTTCGGCGACGCCGCCCTGCTTGGCGGACTGGCGGCCGGCGCGATCGTCTTCGACCTCGTCTTCGCCACCTTCAACTTCCTGCGCTCTGGCACGACAGGTCTCGTGGCGCAGGCGTTCGGGCGCGGCGACGGACGGGCCGAGCAGGCGTGGTTCTGGCGCGCCTTCGCGGTCTCGGTCGCCATCGGCATCGTTCTGGCCCTTGCCGGTCCCCTGATCGCCTGGATCGGAGCCCTTTTCATGGACGGCGGACCCGCCGTGACCGAGGCGATGAAGGGCTACGTCATCATCCGCCTCATCTGCGCGCCCTTTGCGCTCGCCAACTACGCCATCCTGGGCTACGTGCTCGGGCGCGGCGAGGGCATGCTCGGCCTGTTCCTCCAGATCCTGTTGAACGGCGCCAACATCGCCATCTCCATCTGGCTCGGGCTGGTGCTCGGGTGGGGCCTCCAGGGCGTCGCATGGGGCACCGTCTGGGCCGAGCTCATAGCCTGCATCGTCGGCCTGACAATCGTGCTGAAGCGTTTCGGCAAGCTGCCCAAACTGCCGCTCGCCGAGCTTCTGGACGGCGCGGCGCTTCGGCGCATGCTCGCGGTGAACCGCGACATCATGATCCGTTCCTTCGTCCTTCTCTTCGCCTTCGCGCTTTTTACCCGTCAAGGCGCCCAGCTCGGCACACTGACGCTCGCGGCCAACGCCGTGCTGATGAACTTCTTCCTCGTGGCAGGCTATTTCCTCGATGGCTTCGCGACCGCCGCGGAGCAGCTTGCCGGACGCGCCGTGGGCGCCGGCCAGCGCAAGTCCTTCGCCGACAGCGTCAGGCTTAGTTCATTCTGGGGTTTTGCCCTGTCGGGGCTCGTCGCGGCGATCGTCCTGATGTTCGGCAATCAGCTGGTGGCGTTCATCACCACCGCGGCAGACGTGCGAGAGCAGGCGGCCGCCTTCCTGCCCTGGGCGGCGCTGACTGCCGTCTCGGGTGTCCTCGCGTTCCAGATGGACGGCGTCTACATCGGCGCGACCTGGTCACGCGACATGCGCAACATGATGCTGCTGTCCTTCGTGCTCTACATAGCTGCCCTCTTCGGGCTGAGCGCACTCTACGGCAACACCGGACTGTGGGCGGCGCTGCACGTCTTCCTCATCGCGCGGGGATTGAGCCTCACGGCGATCCTGCCGTTCCGCATGCGCGAGACCTTCGCGGCCAAACCGGTCCCGGGCGTGGAGCCCCGCTGATCAGCCGATCGGCTGCGCCGCCCAGTGGTCGAGCCGGCTGTCGCGGATTTCGCCAATCGAGGTGAACCCCTCCCGATCGCAGAAGGCCGACAGCCCCCTGACGATCCGCCCGGGCAACGATGGCCCGGCATAGATCATAGCGGTGTAGAGCTGGACGAGATCGGCGCCCGCCCGGATCTTCTCCAGCGCCGCCTCGGCCGTATCCACGCCGCCGACGCCGACCAGGATGGTTCGCGGTCCCACGCGCCTGCGCATGCGGGCAAGCACCGCTGTCGAGCGGCCGAACAGGGGCTTTCCCGATAATCCCCCCGTTTCATTCGCCTGCGCGTCCGGACGCAGCCCTTCCCTGGAAAGAGTGGTGTTCGACACGATGATGCCGTCGATCCCGTGCGCTTCCACCTCGGCGGCGATGTCGTCGAGGTCGCCCTCGTGCAGGTCGGGCGCGATCTTCAGAAGGATCGGGACGGACGGGGCGGCCGACGACCGGCGCGCTTCCGCGACGCGCGAAAGGAGTTCGGCAAGCTGTTCCCGTCCCTGCAGGTTGCGCAGGCCCGGCGTATTGGGCGAGGAGATGTTGACCGTCAGATAGGACGAAAGCGGGGCGAAGCGCGAGACCCCGGCGACATAGTCGGCGATGCGGTCGGCGGCATCCTTGTTCGCGCCGATGTTGACCCCGATGATCCCCGTGTTGCGCCGACGCGACGAGAGCCGCCGGAATGCCGCCTCGTGGCCCTCGTTGTTGAAACCGAGCCGGTTGACGACAGCCTGATCGCGCGTCAGGCGGAAAATGCGCGGCCGGGGGTTGCCGGGCTGCGGCAGAGGCGTGACCGTCCCGACTTCCGCGAATCCGAAGCCCAGTCCAAGCAGGGCATCGGGCACTTCAGCGTTCTTGTCGTAGCCGGCGGCCATGCCCAGCGGATTGGGAAACTCCAGACCGCCAAACCGTACGGCGAGCCTCGGATCGGGCCCGGCGCCGCGACCAAGCGGCAGTCCGGTCTTCAAAGCGGCGATCGACAGTCCGTGCGCGGTTTCTGGATCGAAGGCGAAGAGCGCCCGCCGCCCCGCGGCGCCGAGCAGGTCCATCACGCGGCGAGTTCCGGGAAGACGTGGCGCCCGTCGGATCCGAGCGGCAGCGGCTTCACCCACAGAACGTCGCTTGTGGAAAGCGTGGCGTAGAGATGAGGAAACAGCGCGCCTCCGCGCGAAACCTCGTACTTGAGTTGTTCGCCCAACCCGTCCGGATCGACGGCAACGAGGACAAGGTCGTCCTGTCCGGCAAAATGCTTGGCCGCAGTCTCCACGGCCTGCTTTGCCGTCGAGAAATGGATGTAGCCGTCGGCCAGGTCGATCGGCGCTCCGGAGAACACGCCATTGCGTTCGGCTTCGCGCCACATGGCGGATGGGCAGATCTTGTAGATTGGTTCGGTCATGGCCGCCCTATAGAAGCATTTTACCGACGAGGGAATGGCCGGGACCGCCGCGCCAACCCATTTCCGGCGCATTCCCCGTGCATGATTGTAACGGGCAACAGGAGGACTTCATGCGCACGATTGTGATTGCATCGATGCTGGCGCTGGGAACGGCCGGCGCGCAGGCCCAAGACGACGGCCGATACACGCTGAGACAGACCGACGAGGGCTATGTCCGGATGGACAACCGCACCGGCGAGATGTCGATTTGCACCGAGAGAGCCGGCCAGTTGGTCTGCAAGCTCGCCGCCGATGAACGCGAGGCGCTCCAGCAGGAAATGGACGATCTTCAGGATCGGCTCGATGCACTGGAAAAACGGCTGGCTGCGATCGAAACTGGGCGACAGGACGCCGTCGGCGGGCTGCCCTCCGAGGACGAGTTCGAGAAGTCACTGGGCTACATGGAGCGCTTCTTCCGCAGCTTCATGGGGATCGTCAAGGAGTTCGAACGTGAGGAAAGGCCCGCGCCGGAGCGCACCTGATCCATTCCTCATTCGGACGGCATCGCCACGGTCCGCCGTGTCGCAAGGTCGAGGAGGACGGCAACCACTTCCCCCGTCACGAGCGGCTCTTCGTCGCCGAGGCGTACGAGTTCGTGACGCAGATGGAGCGTCTTGCCTCCCGAGCGTGACGGCAGCGAGTAGAGCACGAGCCCTTCGCCGGCCCGCGCCGGGGTGTGGTGGGTAATCTTCATCTCGAGCGCGACCCGGCCGAGCTTGCGTTCCTGAATGAGCGCGATCCCAACGCCCGCTTGCTCCCAGACATGCGGAGCCGCGTCCGTGAACCGGCCGACATAGAGCTGTTCCATGAAGTCGCCCGCCGCGTCGCACTCCGCCGGCGCCACGATCGTACGCTGCGAGATCAGCCCGCCCCGCGCCAGCATCTCCTCACCCGTCATCGGCGTCGCCGGGACAGCGTCCACGCCGCGCGGAATTGCATTCTGGACCGCCTCGGCCGGCACCAGGAAGTCGTGCGAAGAGATCTCGCCTGGCGCATCGATCGCCGAGGCCGCCAGCTTCCCGGCCACAAGATTGTCGATGAGATGGACGGTATGACCCTCGAAAGGCCCATCCGCGATGACGCCCGAGCGCGTGCGCGTGATTGCGCCCGCATGCAGTTCGGAATGGTATCGCACATGGCGCGTCCGTGGCAGTGGTCCGTCGATCCGCCCGCCGCGCATGCCGGCGAAGAGCCGCGCCGCCTCGTCGAACCGCTTGAAGTAGAACTGGACGTTGAGATGCGCATTGTCGTCGCATTCCCATGTGTTGACGAACGAGCGGTGCGTCTCGGCAAACGGTGCCACTCCAGATGCGCCCTCGCCGGATCGCTGCCCCTGCATTCCCTTCCCCCGATTCCCGCCTTTGTTCCGGGTGGCTTCTTATCAGAATGAACGCATGAAAGCGGAAGGGAAAACGGGGCCTTGCATCTCCGGCAATGGCGACTGGCCGTCCGGTCCCGAAGAACGCGTTCCGTTCCGCCCCCTGCCGCATGTTCCGTGCATCCATAAGGATCGGCGCGGCCTATCCGCTTGAATTCGCCGGGGGAGCCCGCATAATCACCTTCCCGTCATCCGACCAGCATGCGAGAAGAGTCGGAGCCGGGCAAGGGAGGGCGCCTTTGGCACCGGAGTTGAAATTCGTCGTCGCGGACGATCACCCGCTGTTTCGCGGCGCTCTCAGGCAGACGCTTGCGAGCGCGGTGGACAATGCGACCATCCTCGAGGCCGGCACCTTCGCCGAGACCAAGAAAATCGTATCGGACACCGACGACATCGATCTCGTGCTGCTCGACCTGACGATGCCCGGCGCCAGCGGCCTCTCTGGCCTCGTCGCCCTGCGTGCCATCAATTCCACCGCACCGGTCATGGTCGTTTCGGCGCGGGACGATGTGGAGACCATCCGCCGCGCGATCGATCTCGGTGCCTCGGGTTTCATCTCGAAGTCCGCCAGCATGGACGAGATCCGGAAGGCGGTGGAGACGGTGCTGGCCGGCGGCCTCTGGATTCCATCGGATGTCGATCTCGGAACGGAAATGGACCCGGAGATTTCGGACCTGATCCAGCGTCTGCAGACCCTGACCCCGCAGCAGGCTCGCGTGCTTAGCATGATCGCCGAGGGTCTTCTGAACAAGCAGATCGCCTTCGAGCTCAGCGTCTCCGAAGCGACGATCAAGGCGCACGTCTCGGCCGTGCTGCAGAAGCTCAACGTCGACAGCCGCACGCAGGCGGTCATCCAGCTGCAGCGCATCGGTTCGGACGCGCTGCAGGTCTCGGGTTCCTGACCGGGCCGATCTCTACGCGCGTGTCTTCATTCGGCCGCCGGCGAGAGCTTGCGGCTTCGCATCAGCACCGCGCGAAGAGCTGCCGGCTTCACCGGCTTGTTGAGGATCGGCACGTCCATCGCGCTTGCCTTCTCACGCACCTCCGTAGACCGGTCGGCGGTCAGAAGCACCGCAGGCATCCCCTCCCCGAACCGATCGCGCAGGCCGCGGATCACGTGCAGACCGTCGTCCCCGTCGAGGTGGTAGTCGGCCACGATCACGTCCGGCGCCCCTTCGGCCGTTTCCGGCAGTCCTGCGAAGGTCGCGACGCGGCAGCCCCAGCCTTCAAGCAGCAGGCGCATTCCGTCGAGGATGCGCTCGTCATTGTCGATGCACATCACCTTCAATCCGTCGAGTGATCGTCCCGCGGCCGCCGAACCGATCGCGGTCACGGTCGCCTCCTGGTCGAGCGGCTCCGCGACGGGCAAGATCACGGAAAACCGTGTTCCACGGTCCTTGTAGGAAGAGATACGTATTTCCAGCCGCAGGACGCGGGCGATGCGGTCGACGATCGATAGTCCCAGCCCCAGCCCCTGAGCCTCCCGGACACCCTCGTCAAGGCGCGTGAACTCCCGGAACACGGTGTTCAGCTCGCCGGGGGCGATACCGATGCCCGTGTCGAGCACCTGGATCTCGACGAGATCTCCTCGGCGGCGCGCGCCGACCAGCACCGTTCCCCGGCGGGTATACTTGATCGCGTTCGAGACGAGGTTTTGCGTCAGGCGGCGCAGGAGGTTGCGGTCTGTCGAGACGGTCAGCGAACAGGGCACCACCTTGAGTTCGAGACCCTTTTCCCGCGCCATCGGCAGGAAGTCGTTGGCAATCTGGCGAAACAGCGTGTCAAGCCGGAACGACGTCACCGACGGCTTCATCGCGCCGGCGTCAAGCCGCGAGATGTCGAGCACCGCTCCGAGGATCATCTCGACCGATTCGAGGGCCGATTCGATGTTGGTCGCCGCAGATCCGATCGACCCCTTGCCGGCCTGTTCCAGGAGCGAGGAACAGTAGAGCCGTGCAGCGTTGAGCGGCTGGAGGATGTCGTGCCCGGCCGCGGCGAGGAACTTCGTTTTGCCTAGATTGGCCTCCTCGGCAAGCATCTGCGCCTGGGCGAGTTCCTCGTTGACCTGCATGAGTTCGGCCGTGCGGCGTGCGACGCGCTGCTCGAGCGTCTCGTTGGCGCTCTTCAGGGCGAGATCGGCGCGCACGCGGGCGGTGATGTCGGCATAGGTCGCCACGATGCCGCCGTCCGGCATGGGGTTGGAGCGCACCTCGATGATCCGTCCGCTGGCGGCAAGCTCGATCTGCCACGGATGGCCGAAGGTGTTGAGCCGCTCCAGCGCCATCCCTTCAGCGCCGTGGGCGATGTCGCCGCGCCGAGCCAGATGTTCGAGCACCTGGCCGAGCGAGACACCCACCTGGCCGAGTTCGTCCGGCAGCTCGAAGAGCAGCCGGAACTGCCGGTTCCAGCAGATCAATCTGAAGTCCTGATCGAAAACGGTGACCCCCTGTTCCATCTGGTCGAGCGCTGTCTGAAGCAGATCGCGGTTGTGCTGGAGCGCCTCCGAGGCGTCGTCGAGCAGCTTGAACGCGTCCTTGACGGTCGAATCGCGCCGCTGCATCAGCAGGGAGAGGATCAGCCGCGCCGAGGAGGAGCCGACCGCACTTGCCAGCAGCTGCTCGGAAAAGCGGATAACATTCATGTCCGCCGGCACGCTCCCGTCGATCCGCTGCCCGGAATTGCGCCCGAACGTCTCGAAGGATCGTTCTGTCCGTTCGGCGCCGAGATAGCGCGATATCGTATCCTTGAGGTCGTCGACCGTGACGGCGGTGCGGAACCGACGCAGGCTCGGCATCGGGCTGACCTCGCGCGGCACGAAAATCGAGGCCTGGATGCGCTCCAGCGGCGAAGCGGCCCGCGACAGCGACCCCAGCACGAACCCGGCGGTGTTGAGGAGCAGGCTCCAGAAGACGCCGTGATTGAGCGGTTCCGCCACGACGCCGAACAGTGCCTGTGGCCGCAGCGCTTCCAAGCCAAGCGGGCCGTGGACGATGAAGGCCATATCGGCCGGCGCCAGCGAGGGAAGCAGGAGCGTGTAGCCCCATGTCAGGATGCCCGCCGTCATCCCGATGATCGCGCCGCGCGCGTTCGCCCGCCGCCATACCAGACCGCCGAAGAATGACGGCGCGAACTGCGCGATCGCAGCGAAGGACATCAGGCCGATCGCGGCGAGGCGCGCGTTGTGGGTCGATTCGCGATAGTAGAGGAAGGCCGCGAACAGGATCATGAAGATCGCGGCGCGGCGCACGTTCATGATCACCTTCGCCCAGTTCTCGTGCTCGCTGCGTCCCGCGCTGAGCAGGCGCCGGAAGAGCAGCGGGATCACGAGGTCGTTGGAGATCATGATGGAGAGCGCCACGCTCGCCACGATCACCATCGCGGTCGCAGCGGACAGGCCGCCGATGAATGCGGCGACGGCGAGCAGGTCATGTCCGGTGAGCAGCGGCAGCGACAATACATAGAGATCGGCGCTCGTCTGGCCGCCGACGCTGACCAGCCCCGCGAAGGCGATCGGGATGACGAAGAGATTGATCAGCACGAGATAGGCGGGGAAGACCCAGGTCGCCGTGCGCAGTTCCGATGCCGCCCGGTTCTCCACGATCATGACGTAGAACTGGCGCGGCAGCATGATGATCGCGAAGCCGCTGAGGCAGGTCACGACGAACCATGTCGCGAAGGAGGTCGGATAGGCCGATGCCGCGGCCACTTCGAGGTTCGTCTCGACCGCCGATATCAGATTGGCGGGACCGTCGAAGAGGAAGAAGACGACGGTCACGCCGACCGCAAGGAATGCGGCCAGCTTGACCACCGATTCGACCGCGACTGCCAGAATGAGCCCGTCCTGGTGCTCCGTCGCATCGGCGTGGCGCGTACCGAAGAGCACCGCGAACAATGCAAGAAGCACGGCGACGAGCAGCGAGATGTCCCCGATGACCAGATCGATCGACGGCGGCGCGCCGTTGTAGTGCTCAACCATCAGGCTCACCGAACCCGATATCGATTTCAGTTGCAGCGCGATGTAGGGAATGGCGCCGATCGTCGCGATGATCGTCGCGATGGATGCGACTGCGAAGCTCTTACCGTACCGTGCCGCCAGGAAGTCGGCGATGGAGGTGATCTTCTCTGCTTTCGAGAGCCGGATGATGCGGTTCAACAGCTGGTAGCCGAAGAGGAACACCAACACGGGACCGATATAGATCGCGATGAATTCGAGACCGCGCTCGGAAGCCAGGCCGACCGAACCGAAGAAGGTCCAGGACGTACAGTAAATCGCGAGGCTGAGCGCGTATATCCACGGCCGCGGCCGTCCCGGCGGCAGGCGCGCGGCGCGACGGTCGCCGATGCTCGCGATGGCGAAGAGCAGCGTCACGTAGGCGACGGCGATGATGACGACGACCCAGCCGTGCATGAGCCGGTTCCTCCCGGGGCCGATGTTTCATCGAACCCGCCACAAAATGCAAACTGCGCGACCCGACGGATTCCCACCGCGAAGCCTGCTGTGTATGAATCCAACGACCGCAGATTAACGTATGATAGGCGGTCAGTCGGGGATTCGCGCGTCTGCGATCCCGCTCATGAGGGAGAGGGTCCAATGTTGAAGGAATTCAGGGAATTCATCTCGAAGGGAAACGTCATCGATCTCGCCGTCGGCGTCATCATCGGCGGCGCCTTCGGTCTGATCGTCAAGTCGCTGACGGACGACGTCATCATGCCGATCGTCGGGGCGATCTTCGGCGGCGTCGACTTCTCGAACTATTTCATTCCCCTGGCATCCGGCATCACCGCCACGACGCTGGAAGCGGCCCGGGAACAGGGCGCGGTGTTTGCCTACGGCAACTTCATCACCGTGATCATCAACTTCCTGATCCTGGCCTGGATCATCTTCATGATGATCAAGGCCGTGAACAGCCTTCGCCGCCGCATGGACGAGCCGCAGACGACGCCTGCGCAGCCTGCCCCGCCGCCGGCCGACATCCTGCTCCTGACCGAAATCCGCGACCTGCTCGCCAAGGGCAACGAGCCACCGCGGGCGGTCTGACGCTCCCGGCGATCGAGACTGGCTCTCAAGCGCTCGCGGTTCCGGACGGGACTGCGAGCAATTTCCTGTTGAGCAGGGCCCTGCGGCGGCGGCGAGACTTGCCTATTGGCAGCCGTTTCTCTATGCGCTCGACATGAACACCACCGCCCATCCCGACACCGTCCTCATCATCGACTTCGGCAGCCAGTTCACGCAGCTGATCGCGCGGCGGGTGCGCGAATCCGGCGTCTATTCGGAGATCGTGCCGTTCCAGTCGGCGGAGGAGGCATTCCACCGGATCGAGCCGAAGGCGGTGATCCTGTCTGGCGGCCCCGCCTCGACCAGCGAGGCCGGCAGCCCGCGTGCCCCGCAGATCGTCTTCGATTCCGGCGTTCCGGTCCTCGGCATCTGCTACGGACAGATGACGCTCTGCGTCCAGATGGGCGGCAGGGCCGAGAGCTCGCCCCATCGCGAATTCGGCCGCGCCTTCGTCGAGATCGAGAAGGAATGCCCGCTTTTCGACGGCATGTGGGCGCCCGGCCAGCGCCACCAGGTGTGGATGAGCCACGGCGACCGGGTCATCGCGCTGCCCGAGGGCTTCGAGATCCTGGCGCGCTCTGACGGCGCGCCCTTCGCTGTCTTCGGCGATACGGACCGGCGCATGTACGGCATCATGTTCCATCCGGAAGTGGTCCACACACCCGATGGCGCCAGGTTGCTTTCCAACTTCGTCCACGGCGTCGCCGGTCTGAAGGGCGACTGGACCATGGCCGCCTATCGCGAACAGGCCATCGAGGCGATCCGGGAGAAGGTCGGCGACGGAAAGGTCATCTGCGCGCTCTCGGGCGGCGTCGATTCCTCCGTCGCGGCGCTGCTCATCCACGAGGCGATCGGCGAGCGGCTGACCTGCATTCTCGTCGACCACGGCCTGATGCGAAAGAACGAGGCGCAGCAGGTCGTCGAGATGTTCCGGCAGCACTACAACTTGCCGCTGATCCTGGTGGACGCCTCGGACCGCTTCATCGGCGCGCTGGAAGGCGAGAGCGATCCGGAAAAGAAGCGCAAGACGATCGGGCGCCTGTTCATCGAGGTCTTCGAGGAGGAGGCCAAGAAGCTCGGCGGCGCCGATTTCCTCGCACAGGGCACGCTCTACCCCGACGTGATCGAAAGCGTCTCCTTCTCGGGTGGCCCGTCGGTGACCATCAAGTCGCATCACAATGTGGGCGGCCTTCCCGCGCGAATGAACATGAAGCTGGTCGAGCCGCTACGCGAACTCTTCAAGGACGAGGTTCGCATCCTGGGCAAGGAACTCGGCCTGCCCGAGAGCTTCATCGGGCGACACCCGTTCCCCGGTCCCGGCCTGGCGATCCGTTGTCCCGGCGGCATCACGCGCGAGAAGCTCGAGATCCTGCGCGAGGCGGACGCGATCTATCTCGACGAGATTCGGAAGGCGGGCCTCTACGACGCCATCTGGCAGGCCTTCGCGGTACTCCTGCCCGTCCAGACGGTCGGCGTGATGGGCGACGGCCGCACCTACGAATTCGTCTGCGCGCTGCGAGCGGTTACCTCCGTCGACGGTATGACCGCCGACTTCTACCACTACGACATGGAATTCCTCGGGCGCGCCGCCACCCGCATCATCAACGAGGTCCGCGGCATCAACCGCGTCGTCTACGACGTGACCAGCAAACCGCCGGGCACGATCGAGTGGGAGTAGCCGCTCCCGAACCAGCGCTCCGAAAGGCCGCAGCCGCATGAACCAGACCGCCATCTTCTGGCCGATGATCGCCCATGTGGCGCTGGTCTACGGCGTCTACTTCATGATGTTCCTGCGCCGCATGGCGGCCGTCAGGTCAGGCAGCGCGAAGGTGTCGCAGTTTCGAGAAAACCGTGACGAGCCCCCGCAGAGCCTGTTCGTTCGCAACAACCTCGCCAACCAGTTCGAGCTGCCGGTCCTGTTCCACGTCTGCTGTCTCGCGCTCTACGCGACGGCAGGCGCGGGCACCGTCGCGGTGGTCCTCGCGTGGCTTTTCGTGTTGTCGCGCTACGTCCACGCCGTGATCCACGTCACCAGCAACCGCATCCGGTTGCGCCAGCCGGCGTTCACGCTCGGTTTCCTGGCGCTGGGTGCGATGTGGATCGCGCTCGCGATCCACATCCTCTGACCAGCCTCAGTCGGCGTCGGCGGGCATCAGCTTCAGAAGCCGGCCGCCGGCGCGGTCCTCCAGCGCCCAGAGCGCACCGTCAGGACCCTGCTCGACCTCGCGGATGCGCGCGCCCATATCGAAGCGCTCCGCCTCAGCCGCAAGGGTGCCGTCCTCCTGCTCGCCCAGTTCGGCATGGATGATGGCGCGGCCACTCAGGCCGCCGATCAGCGCGTCACCCTGCCATTCGGGGAAGACGTCGCCCGAGTAGATAACGAGCCCCGCGGGCGAGATCACCGGGTTCCAGAAGGCTTCCGGCGCCTCGAATTCCGGTCGGGTCGGATGGTCGGGAATGTCGCTGCCGCCGTAGTTGCGTCCATTCGAGACGACCGGCCATCCGTAGTTCTCGCCGCGCTCGACCAGGTTGAGCTCGTCGCCGCCGCGCGGCCCCATTTCGTGCGCCCATAGCCTGCCCTGCCCGTCGAAGGCGATGCCCAGCATGTTGCGATGGCCGACACTCCAGAAAGTCTTGGCAAGCTCGCCCTGATCCTGGAACGGGTTGTCCTGCGGCACCGAACCGTCTGGGTTCAAGCGGATGATCTTGCCGAGATTGACGTCCATGTCCTGCGCCGGCGTCTGCTTCTGGCGCTCGCCGGACGTGATGAACAGGTGCTCGCCGTCGGGCGCGAACGCGATGCGGTGAGAGTAGTGCCCTTCCCCGGTGACTTTCGGCTGCTGCCGCCAGATCACATCGACGTCTTCGAGCGACGCCGAATCTTCCTGCTGAACGAGCGTTGCGCTCGCCACCGCGGCGCCCCGCGTATTCCCCTCGCCCGGTTCGGCAAAGGAGATGTAGATACGGTTGTTTTCGGAAAAATCCGGGTGCAGGACGACATCGCCCAAGCCGCCCTGGCCGCCATATGCGACCTCCGGTACGCCCGAAACCTCAGTCTTCTCGCCGTCCTGCGAGACGATGAGCAGGACGCCGGATTTCTCGGTGACGAGCAGGTTTCCGTCCGGCAGGAAGGTCATCGCCCACGGCTCGTTGAAATCGGTCACCGGCGCGACGGAAAGCGTGGTGCCGGCATCGCCGGTCACCGTGGCGCCCTGCGCCCAAACGTTCGAAGCGACGAGGGGCGCCGCCAGCGCGGCGATGGCTAGGGGTCGTATCCGCATGAAATGAAGCCTCCTGACTGTATTCGTGTCAGGAGGTCACATAGGGCGTGCGCGAGGATGGTCCTTTCACGCCTGCGTGAGCGCCTCGGCCGCATGGAGCGCTTCGGCCATCCCGCTGCTGCCGGCCTCCCTGATCAGCTGGGCGATCATCCGGCATTCGTCGTTGCGCGGGCTGTTCCTGCGCCACGCCAGGCAGATCGTTCGTGAGGGCTGGGGGTCCGCGAAGGGGACAACCTTCATGTCGCGGGTCTCGCCGCCAGCCGTGATCGCCATCTCGGGTATGAGGGTTATACCGAGACCGTGCGAGACCATCTGGAACAGCGTCGTCAGGCTGGTCGCGCCGTAGCTCGCCATGGAGACAGGCTTGACGGAACCGCACACGGCAAGCGCCTGCTCGCGCAGGCAGTGCCCCTCCTCCAACAGCATCAGGCGCTCCAGCGCCGGGCTCTCGGGCGGAACCGGGGGCGAGACGAATTCGGGATCGTCCGACGGAACCGCCAAGAGGAACCGGTCCTCGAACAGCGGTTCGACCCGCAATCCGTCCTCCTCGATCGGAACGGCCGCGAGCAGGGCGTCGAGCCGGCCGCGCATCGTCTCCTCGACCAGCGTGCCCGTCACCGCCTCGCGCAGTTCGAGGTTGAGTTCCGGAAAACGTCCCTTCACCTGCGGCAGGATGCGCGGCAAAAGGTAAGGCGCGATCGTGGGAATCATGCCAAGACGAAAGCGTCCCTGCATGGGCCGCCGCCCGCGCCTGGCTATCGCCTCCACGTCGCGGATTTCTGCCAGGATGCGTTCGATGCGCGGTCGCAGGAGCCGCGCCTCCTCGGTTATCTTCACGTTGCGCTGGCCCCGCTCGAAGAGACGGCAGCCGAGGCGTTCCTCCATTTCCGCGATCTGTGCCGACAGCGCGGGCTGCGTGACACCGACGAGTGCCGCCGCGCGTCCGAAATGCAGTGTCTCGGCGAGCGCGTCGAAATATTCCATCTGGCGGACAGACAGGCGGATCATAACCAACTCCTATCGCAAGCGATAGAAAACTCAATTTGTTTCTATGGGGCAAAATCGCTAGTTTGGAAACGTTCCAAACTGATGGATCGAGGACTCACCGGCCCGAGGTATTTTCGGGGCGCCCGCCAAGGAGGCAGTCCGAGCCACGGGAACGGAAAAGACGCGGTCCACCGGGACCGCCACGGATCACGTCCGGACGGAACCGCACGACACCAGGGAGACAGACATGGACGCAAGAACTGAAGAAGGCGCGGGCAAGTGCCCGTTCACCGGCGGCGGCAGTCGCGGACACAGGAACCGCGACTGGTGGCCCGAACAGCTCGACATCGAGATGCTCCACCGCAACTCCAGCCTGTCCGATCCGATGGGCGAGGCGTTCGACTATGCCGAGGAGTTCAAGACCCTCGATCTGAATGCCGTGATCGAGGATCTGCGCAAGGTCATGACCGATTCGCAGGACTGGTGGCCGGCCGACTTCGGGCACTATGGCGGTCTTTTCATTCGCATGGCCTGGCATAGCGCAGGCACCTACCGCATCACCGACGGCCGCGGCGGCGCGGGAGCGGGCCAGCAGCGCTTCGCGCCGCTCAATTCCTGGCCCGACAACGCCAATCTCGACAAGGCGCGCCGGCTCATCTGGCCGATCAAGCAGAAGTACGGCCGCAAGCTCTCCTGGGCCGACCTGATGGTGCTTACCGGCAACGTCGCGCTGGAGACGATGGGCTTCAAGACCTTCGGCTTCGCCGGAGGACGCGCCGACGTGTGGGAGCCGGAAGAACTCTACTGGGGGCCGGAAGGCACCTGGCTCGGCGATTCGCGCTACAGCGGCGAGCGTCAGTTGAACGACCCGCTCGCGGCGGTGCAGATGGGCCTGATCTACGTGAACCCCGAAGGCCCTAACGGCAAGCCCGACCCCGTCGCGGCGGCGAAGGACATCCGGATGACCTTCTACCGCATGGCGATGAACGACGAGGAGACCGTCGCGCTGATCGCCGGCGGCCACACGCTCGGAAAGACGCATGGCGCGGGCGATCCATCCCTGGTCGGAGCCGATCCGGAAGGCTCGGCGATCGAGGACCAGGGGCTCGGCTGGAAGAGCGGCCACGGCACCGGCTTCGGTGCCGACACCATCACCGGCGGCCCGGAAGTCACCTGGTCGCAGACGCCGACGCAGTGGAGCAACCACTTCTTCGACAACCTGTTCAGGTTCGCGTGGGAACTGACCAAGAGCCCCGCCGGCGCCTACCAGTGGGTGGCGAAGGACGCGCCCGAGGACGTGCCCGACGCGCATGATCCGTCGAAGAAGCGCCGCCCGACCATGCTGACGACCGACCTGTCGCTGCGCTTCGACCCGGAATACGAGAAGATCTCGCGCCGGTTCTACGAAAACCCCGACCAGTTCGCCGACGCCTTCGCCCGCGCCTGGTTCAAGCTGACGCACCGCGACATGGGACCCAAGGTGCGCTATCTCGGCCCGCTCGTCCCGCAGGAGACGCTGATCTGGCAGGATCCGATCCCCGACGTCGACCACGAACTGGTCGGCGACCAGGACGTCGCCGACCTGAAGGCGAAGGTCCTGGCATCTGGTCTTTCGGTGTCGGAACTCGTCTCGACGGCTTGGGCATCGGCCTCGACCTTCCGCCGCTCCGACAAGCGCGGCGGCGCCAATGGCGCGCGCATCCGCCTCGCACCGCAGAGGGACTGGGAGGTCAACGATCCGGTCCAGTTGTCCATGGTGCTGGAGAAGCTCGAATCGATCCAGACGGAGTACAACGCCGCCCAGACCGGCGGGAAGAAGGTATCGCTCGCCGATCTCATCGTTCTCGCGGGCTGCGCGGCTGTCGAGAAGGCCGCCCGGGATGCCGGCGTCGACGTGACGGTTCCCTTCACGCCGGGCCGCATGGACGCCTCGCAGGAAGAGACCGACATCGACTCCTTCCGGGCGCTCGAGCCCCGCACGGACGCCTTCCGCAATTACCTCAGCGGCAAGCAGTTCATGCAGCCGGAGGAGGCCATGGTCGACCGGGCCCAGCTGCTGACGCTGACCGGCCCCGAGATGACGGTCCTGCTCGGCGGCCTGCGCGTGCTCGGCGCCAACGCCGGCGGATCCGACCACGGCGTGTTCACCCGCGAGGTCGGAAAGCTCACGAACGACTTCTTCGTGAACCTGCTCACCATGGATACCGAATGGAAGGCGCTCGCCGATGGGACCTATGAGGGCCACGACCGCAGGACCAATGAGGTGAAGTGGCGCGCGACCCGCGTCGACCTGATCTTCGGTTCCCACTCGCAGCTGCGCGCCTTCGCAGAGGTCTACGCCTGCGCCGACTCGCGGGAGAAGTTCGTGAAGGACTTCGTGGCGGCCTGGAACAAGGTGATGAACGCCGATCGCTTCGACTTGGTCTACGAGAAGAAGGCCGCCTAGCAGAGCCTTTCTTCACTGACCGGACGGGCGCGGAGCGATCCGCGCCCGTTCTTTTTTCGCCGGAGCGACTGCCCGATAGCTTGTTTCTGGCGATGCCCCGGTCTACCAGTCCGCCGCTCGGGTAGCCGATCACGGGGAAACCGCAATGCGACTTGGCGGACGGCTGGCCGCGGCCATCGAAGTTCTGGAAGACATTCGGGCAAGGCATCGCCCCGCGGCCGACGCGCTGCGGGACTGGGGCCTTTCGCACCGCTTCGCAGGCGCCGGCGACCGGGCCGCGATCGGCAACATCGTCTACGATGCGCTGCGGCGGAAACGCTCGGCGGGATACCTTTTCGGTTCGGACGAGCCGCGCGCGGCCGCGTTCGGGGCGCTTTTCCTCGAATGGGGCGAGACGCCGGAGACAGTCAAAGCGGCGCTGACCGGTGATCGCTTCGCCCCTCCCCTCCTTTCCGACGACGAAATCGGAGCCTTGGGTGCCAACCGCCTGGAAGAGGCGCCCGAGGCCGTTCGCGCCGACGTGCCCGACTGGTGCGCTCCGTTCCTGGAGGCACGGTTCGGAGCCGGTTGGGTCGCGGAAGGAATGGCGCTTTCGGCCCGCCCGCCGCTCGATCTGCGCGTGAACACGCTGAAGGCCGACAGGGACAAGGTGCTGCGCGAACTCTCGGGCATGAATGCGGAGCCCACCGCGATGTCGCCCCATGGCATCCGCATTCCGCCGATCAAAGGCAGCGGCCGGCATCCCAACGTCCAGGCCGAGCCGGCTTTCCGTAAGGGTTGGCTGGAGGTGCAGGACGAAGGCTCCCAGATCGCCGCCGCCCTCGCGGGAGCCGAATCGGGCCTGCAGGTGCTCGACTATTGCGCCGGCGCCGGCGGCAAGACGCTGGCCCTTTCCGCCGCGATGGAAAACCGCGGCCAGGTTTTTGCGCACGATTCCGAAAAGCAGCGTCTCTCTCCGATCTTCGACCGGCTGCGTCGCGCGGACGTTCGCAACGTTCAGGTCGTCCCGCGCCCGGAAGAACTCGCACCGCTCGAGAAAAGGATGGATCTGGTCCTCGTCGATGCACCCTGCACCGGATCAGGCACGTGGCGGCGGCGTCCCGACGCCAAATGGCGCCTTACCGACCGCCAGCTGGAAGTCCGCATGGCCGAGCAGGAGAAGATCCTGGCCGAAGCGAGCCGGTTCGTGCGTCCGGGTGGCCGTCTGGCCTACGTGACCTGTTCCATTTTCCCGCAGGAGAACGTCGAGCGGATCGATGCATTCCTCGCGGCGAACCCGGGTTTCAACCCGGTCGACCACGCGCAGCTCTTCGAAAGCCGTTTCGAGGGGAAGAGCGGATCGGCGCGGATCGATCCCGCGAAGGGCATCTCCCTGACGCCTGCTTACAGCGGGACCGACGGGTTCTATGTTGCCGTCCTGTCGCGCGCGGCGTGAGGCTTCCTGAGGCACCTCGATGGAACAGTTGTTCGAGCAGTTTTCCGATCCCAGCAAGTTCGTCGGCCACATAAACTACATCCTCGTCATCCTGTCGGTCTCGATGAGCAGCATGCGATGGCTGCGCATATTCGCCATCGCCAGCGGCATCACCGGCGTCCTCTATTACGGCTTCATGGTCTCCGACCTGATCAGCGCCACGTGGGAGTTCATCTTCACCACCGTCAACGCGATCCAGCTCGCGATCGTGCTGCTTGCCGGGCGCCGGCGGCGCCATTCCGACGACGAGCGGCTCTTCATCGAGACGGTCATGCCGACGCTCGAAGGTAATCTGCGTGCCCGCATGCTCAAGCTCGCGCGCTGGGAGACGAAAGAGCCAGGCGAAGTGCTGATCGCCGAGGGTGAGGCCGCGCCGCTTCTCGTCTTCATCGCACGCGGCGCGGCGAGCGTGGAGAAGAACGGCAAGATCGTCGGCGTTTGCGGCCCGGGCGACTTCCTCGGCGAGATGAGTTTCCTCTCCGGCAAGCCGGCTTCGGCGACGGTCCGCGTCTCGAACGAGATCCGCTGTTGCGTCTACGAACCGGCAGTCCTGCGAGCCCTCCTGCAGCGCAATCCCCAGATCAAGCAGGCGCTGGAGTTCAGCTTCAACCGTAATCTGGTCGGCAAGCTCGATCGTATGAACGAAAGCAAGCACGCGACGGTTTGAGCGGCCGTTCTATACGGCGGCTCGCCGCCGCGAAGGAGAAGACCGATGCAGAATACGCGGACGACCGCGCTCATCTTCTTCCTGGCCCTCGTGTTGGCCGGCGGCCTGACGATCGGCTATCTCAACACGCCGGGCGAATGGTATGCTGGCCTCGCCAAGCCGCCCTTCAATCCACCCAGTTGGCTGTTCGGGCCGGCCTGGACGGTTCTCTACGTCCTGATCGGCATCGCGGGAGCGCGCATCTGGAGCCGCGTTCCGAGGAGTTCGGCCATGGCCGCATGGTGGACGCAGCTCGCACTGAACTTCCTCTGGTCTCCCGTCTTCTTCACGATGCATGCCGTCGGAATGGCCTTCATCGTTATCCTTGGGATGCTGGCTGCGATCGTATTCTTCATCGTCCTTGCATGGCGCGTCGATCGCGTCTCCGCCTTCCTGTTCCTGCCATATCTGTGCTGGGTGTCGTTCGCGGGTCTCCTTAACGGCTCGATACTCTGGCTCAACTGATCCTTTCGCACTGCAACATTCGCGGATTGCCTATCCGCGTCCGCTTTGCGATAACGCCGATAGCAGGGGGAACTCCGCCATGGCCGCAATGCTGGTATCCGACATCGACTTCGAGGAGCGCGTGCGCGCCAGCTTCGCACGCCAGAAGGTGATGGCCACGATCGGCGCCGAACTCACGCAGGTGACGCCCGGCATGATCGAGATCGAGATGCCGTTTTCGGAAGAACTGACGCAGCAGCACGGTTTCCTTCATGCCGGGGTGATTTCGACCGCGCTGGATTCGGCCTGCGGATATGCCGCCTATTCGCTGATGCCCGCGGATGCCGCGGTGCTGACCATCGAGTTCAAGCTGAACCTTCTCGCCCCCGGTCGTGGCGAACGTTTCCTGTTCAGGGGTTCGGTCACCAAGCCCGGTCGCACCATCATTGTCGCCGACGGTCAGGCCTATGCGTTCGGCGGCAACGGCGAGGCGAAACTCGTGGCGACGATGACCGGGTCCATGATGGTCGTCCAGGGGCGCGAAGGCATGGAAGGATGAGCGACGCGCCGCCGTCCGTCAGCCGGATGGGCGGCAAGGCCGTCTTGTTCGTCATGGCCGCCGAACCCGAATACGGCCCGCATCTCAAGGCACGGTTCGCGCCGCTGATGACCGGCGTTGGTCCCGTGGAGGCCGCCGTCGAAATGACCGCGGCGCTCTCGACCTTACTCCGCGCCGGCTCGCCGCCCGATCTCGTCGTGTCGCTCGGTTCCGCGGGCAGCCGGGTTCTCGAGCAGGCGGAAATCCATCAGGCGGTATCGGTCTCCTATCGGGACATGGATGCCTCGGCCCTGGGATTCGAGAAAGGAGCGACGCCCTTTCTGAACCTGCCGGCGATCGTCCCCCTCCCCTTGCGCATTCCCGGCATCCGCGAAGCGACGCTCTCGACCGGAGCCAACGTCGTCTCCGGCCCCGCCTATGATGCGATCCAGGCCGACATGGTCGACATGGAGACATTCGCCGTGCTGCGCGCCTGCCAAAAGTTCGACGTTCCGCTGATCGCGCTTCGCGGCATCTCCGACGGAGCCGCCGAACTGCGCCACGTCGGCGACTGGACCGAATACCTGCACGTGATCGACGAGAATATGGCCCAGGCGGTCGACCGGCTCGAGGCGGCGCTCGCCGAAGGCCGCATCCTCTGACGCGAGCGGCGGTTGCCGGTCAGGTCGTCGTGAGCCCCGACAGCCAGCTGAAGTGGACCTTGTAACCCTCGCCGGTGAGCAGGCTCACCGTCTCGTAAAGCGGCAGGCCCACCACGTTCGTGTAGGAGCCGACGAGCTTGACTACGAAGGTTCCGGCGAGCCCCTGCACGGCATAGCCGCCGGCCTTGCCGCGCCATTCGCCCGAGGCGAGATAGCTTTCCAGCTCCTCGCGAGACAGGCGCTTGAAACGAACGCGCGTTTCCACCAGCTTCTGGCGCGCCTTTCCGCCCGGCGTGATCAGGCAAAGGCCAGTATAGACCCGGTGGGAGCGGCCTGACAGCAGCCGCAGGCAATTGGACGCCTCGTCGAGCAGGTCCGCCTTCGGCAGGATGCGCCGCCCGACGGCGACGACGGTATCGGCGGCGAGGATGTAGGCATCCCCCTCCCAGCCGGCTTCCTTCGAAAGCGAGGCCAGCGCCTTCTCCGCCTTCTCCTTCGACAGCCGCTTGGCAAGCGAGCGCGGATGCTCCGCCTTCTGCGGCGTCTCATCGATGTCGGCGGGAAAGACCCGGTACGGCTCGATACCCGCCTGCTGCAGGAGTTCGATCCGGCGGGGAGAGCCCGAGGCGAGCACCAGCTTCTGGAAAATGCTCATCGAAATCCTGTGGCGCGGAGGTCGCCTGCCAAACCCGGGGGCTTACTTGAAGCGGTAGGTGATGCGGCCCTTGGTGAGGTCGTACGGGGTCATCTCGACCAGGACCTTGTCGCCGGTCAGGACACGGATGCGGTTCTTGCGCATGCGCCCCGCGGTGTGCGCGATGATCTCGTGTTCGTTTTCCAGCTTGACGCGAAACATCGCGTTGGGCAGCAATTCCGTGACGGTGCCCGGAAATTCGAGGACTTCTTCCTTCGGCATTCGATACCTTTTTTTGAATGATTTTTCCGGCGCGCATCAGGCGGGGGGCCGGATTTTGCGCGGAACCTATATGATTATGTTGCGATTGTGAACACTGCTTGTTCAGGTCCCGCCCGCGTCGCTTTCCAGACCGAAACGGGACCTGATCCGCTTCTCCAGCCGCTCCTTGAGGGCGCGATATGCCGACATGATCTGATCGCGCGTCCCCGTCGCGGTGGACGGGTCGGGCATCGGCCAGTACTCGACCTCCGCCGAAACCGAGCGCGTCAGATCAAGCGCTGCGTGATGGGCTTCCGGTGCGAGCGTCACGATCAGGTCGAAATAGCCGTCCTCAAGGTCGTCCATCGTTCGCGGACGGCGGTCGCCGATGCCGAGCCCGTCCTCCGCGAGTACGGCATCGACAAACGGATCGCGTTCGCCGGCTCGCACGCCCGCCGAGGCAACGAAAATCCCGGTCGGCAGCACGTGCCGCGCCAGTGCCTCCGCCATCGGCGAGCGTATCGCATTCATCCCGCAGACGAAAAGCACGGATTTTGGCGGCTTGCCGGAAGGCGTCCCCGGCGGACTGAATGAGGAAGGCGCGACGCCGGCCAAGGCTCACCCGCGCCAGTGCAGCACGCAGACCAGCGTGAAGAGCCGCCGCGCCGTGTCGAAATCGACCTCGATCTTACCGGCGAGCCTGTCCATCAGCGTCTGCGAGCCTTCGTTGTGCAGGCCGCGCCGGCCCATGTCGATTGCCTCGATGTGGGACGGCGTGGAGGAGCGGATCGCGTCGTAGTAGCTCTCGCAGATCATGAAGTAGTCCTTCACGATGCGCCGGAACGGCGTCAGCGACAGGATGTGGGTCACCACCGGCGCGCCGTCCTCGCGGCTGATGGCAAAGACCAGCCGCGAATCGGCGAGCGAGAGCTTCAGCCTGTAGGGTCCGTCGCCCTCGTCGCCGACGGGACAAAAGCTGTTCTCCTCGATGAGGTCGAAGATGGCCACCGCCCGCTCGTGCTCGACGTCGGGCGTCGAGCGGCCGATCGTCTCGTCCAGCTCGACGTCGATCAGCTTGTGCTTCCGATCGCGGTCCTGGCTCACCCCGCGCCTCTTACATGTTCAGCCGGATCGACACGGACCGCGCATGCGCCGCGAGACCTTCCGCCTCCGCGAGCGCCACGGCCGCGGGAGCGAGCATGCGCAACTGGTCGGGCCCGAGCTTCAGGATCGAGGTCCGCTTGACGAAATCAAGCACCGAAAGCCCCGACGAGAAGCGCGCCGAGCGCGCCGTCGGCAACACGTGATTCGATCCGCCGACATAGTCGCCGATCACTTCCGGCGTGTGACGACCGATGAAGATGGCGCCGGCATTGCGGATGCGTCCGGCGAAATCCTCCGCCGCGTCGAAGGCGAGTTCGAGGTGTTCGGGCGCGATCCGGTCGGCTAGCGGAATGGCGGCTTCGAGGTTGGGCACGACGATCATCGCGCCGAAGTCGCGCCAACTCGCCGACGCGGTTTCCGCGCGCGGCAACGCCTTCAGCTGTCTTCCCACCGCCGCCTCGACGGCCGTAGCGAACCCGGCATCATTCGTGATGAGGATCGACTGAGCCGCCGTGTCGTGCTCGGCCTGCGCAAGCAGATCGGCGGCGATCCAGTCGGGATCGTTGTCGCCGTCGGCGATGACCAGAACCTCGGAAGGACCGGCTATCATGTCGATGCCGACGGTGCCGAAGACCTGCCGCTTGGCCGCCGCGACATAGGCGTTTCCCGGACCAACGATCTTCGCCACCGGGCGGATCGTCTGCGTGCCGTAAGCGAGTGCGGCGACCGCCTGCGCGCCGCCGATGCGGTAGATCTCCGACACGCCGGCGAGCCGGGCGGCCACCAGGACCAACGGGTTGAGGATGCCGTCGGGCGCCGGCACGACGATGACGATACGCTCGACGCCCGCGACCTTCGCCGGCACGGCGTTCATCAGCACCGAACTCGGATAGCTGGCTGTCCCGCCGGGAACGTAGAGCCCCACCGATTCGATCGCCGTCCAGCGAGAACCGAGTTCGACACCGATGGCGTCGCTGTAGCGATCGTCGACAGGCTTCTGGCGCGCGTGATGCGACGCGATCCGGTCACGCGCCAGCGTCAGCGCCTCGACGATACCGGGGTCGGCGCCCGCCACGGCGACCTCGATCTCCTCATGCGATATCGCAAGTTCGGCAGCCGAGAAGACGTTCCGGTCGAAGCGGTTGGTGTACTCCACCAGCGCCCGGTCGCCCTCGTCGCGCACGCGGGCGAGGATCGCGCGAACGGTCTGGTCCACATCCTCGGACACCTCGCGCTTGGAGGCGAGCAGCGCCGCAAAGCGGGCTTCGAAGTCCGGCGCCTCGTGATGGAGCGTCAGGGCCATCGGCGCTACACCCGGTGCGCCGGCCGGGAGGTTGCCTCCCAGGCTCCGCCCAGATCGGCAAGCCTCGCCTCGATGCACTCCACCTCGAGCCGGATGGTGGCATCTCCCGAAAACAGGATGTCGACGAAGCCGGCGGGGGCTTCTCCCGCAGTGAACTCGATTGCCAGGAGCGACAGCACCTCGTCCGGCTTGTTCCGGTCGATGCCGCTGGTCTTCGTCGCCATCACCCGGTCGAAATGCAGCACGCTGCGCCGCCGCTCGTCGTGCTTGCGGAACAGCCGCCTCGGCGCCTCCCAGACGAAGCGGTTCATCGCTAGCACGATACGCTTCTCGGCGGGGCGGTAGTCGATGTCCGCGACGCGCAGCACGGCGTCCTGCACGTGCGCGGAGACGATCCGGAGGTCTTCGTCGTCGAGGGCCAACAGTTTCAGCGGCGGCATTGGGCGGGCTCGGATCCGGTCGGTTTCGGCATCGGGCCTGTGTTAGGGGCTATCGTCGGACAGCGCAATGCAGCAAACATCCCGCGCCGGGCGGTGTTCCGTGGTTCAGCCCGAGATCCGCTCGATTGTGGCCCCGCAGCGCGAGAGCTTCTCTTCGAGCCGCTCGAAGCCCCGGTCGAGATGGTAGACCCGGTTCACCGTGGTCTCGCCGTCGGCCGCCAGCGCGGCGATGACGAGCGAGACCGATGCGCGAAGATCGGTCGCCATGACCGGAGCGCCCTTCAGCCTCGGCACGCCGTCGACGATCGCCGACTGGCCGGCAAGGCTGATCCGCGCGCCGAGCCGCGCCAGTTCCTGCACGTGCATGAAACGGTTCTCGAAGATGGTCTCGGTGATTTTCGACCGCCCGTTGGACATGGTCATCAGACCCATGAACTGCGCCTGGAGGTCGGTCGGAAAGCCGGGAAACGGCTCCGTCGTCACGTCGACCGGCGAAATCCCGGCACCGTTGCGCGCGATGCGGATGCCTTCGTTGGTCTGGGTTACCTCGGCGCCGGTCTGGGCGACGATGTCGAGCGCCTTCTCGAGGAGATCGACGCGGGCGCCCTCGAGCAGCACGTCGCCGCCGGTCATCGCCACGGCCATGGCATAAGTGCCCGTCTCGATCCGGTCAGGAATGATGCGATGCCGGGCGCCCGAAAGCGCGGTGACGCCGTCGATCGTGATCGTGGAACTGCCCGCGCCGGAAATCCGGGCGCCCATGGCGTTGAGGCAGTCGGCCAGGTTGACGATTTCCGGTTCGCGCGCGGCGTTCTCCAGCACCGTCTCGCCCTTGGCCAGCGCGGCCGCCATCATCAGCACGTGCGTGGCGCCGACAGACACTTTCGGGAAGGCATAGCGGTTGCCGACGAGGCCCTTCGGCGCCTTGGCGACGACGTAGCCGCTCTCGATCTCGATCTGCGCCCCGAGCGCCCGCAGCCCGTCAATGAAGAGGTCCACCGGCCGCGTTCCGATGGCGCAGCCGCCAGGCAGCGAGACCTTCGCCTCGCTCATGCGCGCCAGAAGCGGCCCGATGACCCAGAAGCTCGCCCGCATCTTGGAGACGAGTTCATAGGGTGCGACGGTATCGACGATGTTGCGCGCGGTGAAGTGGATCGTGCGGGAATAGCCCGCATCCTGGCGCTCGCGCCGGCCGTTTACCGAATAGTCGACGCCGTGATTGCCGAGAATGCGGATCAGCTGTTCGACGTCGGCCAGGTGCGGCACGTTCTCCAGCGTCAGCGTGTCGTCGGTCATGAGCGACGCGATCATCAGCGGCAGCGCCGCGTTCTTGGCGCCGGAAATCGGAATCGCGCCTTTCAGCTCGTTTCCGCCGACGATCCTGATCCGATCCATAAAAACCCTTTTTCGGCGGAGAAGCCGTTTGCAAGCGCGATGGTTGGCCGGCTCACCGCCGGAATCGGGAGGTCCTAGAGCAATGCCGTACCCGGTTCAAGTTCTGCAGGTCCCCGTCCCCATACTGTCCACCAAGGCGGCAGAAATCGGGCCGCTCATTCGGTATCGTCGCCCGCTCCCGTATCGATTCCCTGCCTCTGGTCCGCCTCGCCGGCCCGGCGCGCCCTCGCCTGCTGCTTGCGCCGTTGCAGGTTGGCGCGCAGCTGCTCGGCAACACGCGCCTTGCGGGCCGCCTCCGAGCGGCTTTCCTGCGCCGGTTTCCCTGTGTTTCCATCGTTCGCGGTCATGATGCTTCATCCCCGATCCGCTTCCCTTCCAACATGCCATACTTCGCTTGCGCTTCGAAGTCCGATATGTCAGAAGACCGCCGCATCCGAGCAAGCTGCGGTAGCTCAGTGGTAGAGCACTCCCTTGGTAAGGGAGAGGTCGAGAGTTCAATCCTCTCTCGCAGCACCATCGTTTCCTTGCGAACTAGACGGCTATGCGCCTCCTTGGGGCAGCGCCCGTCCATATGTACCGAGGTATGCTGGGATACCCGGCAGGATCGATCGGGAACTCAGTTCACAGCCATCGACCGAAACGATTCGCTCGGCAAGCCTCCTCGACGCGCACGACCTGCATCCGATCGAGAAAGCCCAGAGGCAGTTGCGAATGGTGTTTCCATTCATGGCTTGAGCATGCCTTTGGCGACCGAAGGCGCGGTGTCCACCGGTCACGCCACACTCACGCATCCGTGTTGAAGCCATCTTCCCGACTTGCCCGTTGACCCTGTGACCAGGGACGAAACAACTGCAAGGAAAAGGAAAATTCCAATGATGAAATATCTGACCGCCGCCGCGCTCATCGCCGTATCAGGCACCGCAATTGCCCAGAACTCGAACAACAATGGTGATGGAACCGCCGCGCCGAAGATCGACGCGACCAGCGCGATGATCGAAGGCAACAAGATCACAAACGTTTCGGCATCGATCGACCAGCCCGGTTACATCGTCATCCACAGTGACGGCGCCGGCGCGCCTCCCGCGTCGCTCGGACATCTTCGTCTCCAGCCCGGCATGACCGGCGACCTCAGCATCGAGGCGGACGGTCCGCTGGATCCCGCGACCAACCTGACGCTCATGCTGCACTACGAGACCAACGACAACGACACCTATGACTTCGGTCCGGGGATGACGGATGTCGACACGCCGGTTTCCGTCGGCGATGCGGTCATCAACGTACCGGTCAAGGCCGGCATGTAACCAACAAGCCGACGTGGGGCCGACGCTTAAGCGCCCGCCCCGACTCGGCGCCAAAGAAGAACAGCCCCACCGGCCATCGCCGGCGGGGCTGTATACGTTTGGAGACCTGATGCTGATCGGATCCGGGAGAGGCTGTCCGGTCAGAACTTGACCGACAGCTTCGCCGACAGGGCATGCCCCATGGTGTCGGAGGTGATGGTCCTGCTGAACGGAGAGCCCGCTCCGCCGGGCCCGATCGGGTCCGTGAAGGTCAGCTTGCTTTCGCCTCCGATCAGCGCGAAATAGTCGAGCCCCAAGGAAACCTTCTCGGTCACCGCGTAGTTGACGCCTGCACCCAGGCGGACTGCGGCGACCGTATCCGAGCCGCGGGTTGTTCCATCCGTGTTTGTCTGGACGACGAGGTCGTCCGTTCGTACGTGCACCGCCGCGATACCGGCGGAGAGATAGGGAACGAAGCCGCCGAACTGGTGGAAATCGTAGTAGCCGACCGCTGCCAGCGAGGTGGTGGAAACGGTTCCTGTCGCCCAGCCGTTCGGGACAGCCACATTGTCGAAACTGTAGGACGAAGCCTTGTTCTGGGCGTAGCCGAGTTCCAGTTCGCCGCGGATGTTCGGGGTGAAGATCATGCCGACGCCAGCCGAGAACATCGGGCCGGGATCGAACGATATCTCGCCCGAGAAGGGACCGTATCCGTTGGCACTGGCAGCGCTGGCACTCACGTCCAGATCGCCGGGAAGAGCGACGCCGACTTTGGCGGTCAGATAAAAGCCGCCATAGTCTGCCTTGCCGGATAATGTCTCCTGCGCGCCGGCGTGGTTCGAAAACGCGACAAAACCCGCGGCGAGGACCGCGACCAATGCTATGTCTTTCAAGAAGGTGTCCTTTGACGAGACGATGAGAACGGAAACACCATAGATTGCTAATTTATAGCGGGTAAGAGTGCGTTTTTCCGCCAATTCATCATTTCCGAATGTATTGCAAAACAGACACACCAGGGTGCTCAGCCCGGCGACCGTCCCGGCCCTCTAAATCCTGCTACCTTCGCCTCCGCCGACGAGAGAAGGGACCGTGTCGACGCCGATCGCTACCCGTCCCGAAAAAATCCGCAATTCGATCCTTCTACGCAATCGAGGACAACTGGATCGGGAGGGAACAAAAATTCTTCCGCTGCGTTTGTCCCGCGCCGCAACAACCCGATGGTGCGACGCAACAAAAGCCTCTAGACATAGGACATCCGGCTGAGGGTGCGAAATCGTGGTGATTGACAGGCGTGCGTTCATTGGCTCCGTCATTGCGGGAGCCGTCGCCGGAAAAGGATTGTTGAGCCCGGCTGCCGCGCAGCAGCAGGCGGAAGATACCGCCGCCGCGGAGTTCTCGTTCGACCAAGTCGTGGCAGAGGCGCAGCGGCTCGCATCGGCGGCCTACGAGCCGCCGCCGAACACCCTTCCGAGCTTCTACGAGGACCTGAGCTACGATCAGTATCGCAAGATCTGGTTCGATCCGAAGGCCGCGATCTGGTCGGCCGCGCCGACCGATTTCCGGCTCGACCTGTTTCATCCCGGGTTCCTCTACAAGCATCCAGTCTCGATATCGCTGGTCTCGGACGGCAAGGCGGTAGAGCTTCCCTTCTCGGCGGACCTGTTCGAATACGGGGACCCCGAGTTGCGGCCCCAGGACACAGAGGGAATGGGTTTCGCAGGGTTCAGGGCGCGCTATCCCATCAACTCTCCCGAGGCACATCAGGAATTCCTGGTGTTCCTCGGCGCGAGCTATTTCCGGGCGGTTGCCCGCAACCAGGTCTATGGCCTGTCCGCGCGCGGGCTCGCGATCGACACGGGTGAAATGAGCGGCGAGGAGTTCCCTGCTTTTCGTCGATTCTGGATCGAGCAGCCCGGCCCCGGCGACGACACTCTCGTCATCAATGCCCTGCTCGACAGCTACTCTGTCGCGGGCGCGTACCGGTTCGCGGTCACTCCCGGCGCCGAGACCACCACCGAAGTGACATCGGAGCTTTTCTTCCGGCGGGGTTCCATGAAGGTCGGCCTGGCGCCGCTGACGTCGATGTTCATGTTCGGCGGGATAAATCGCGGTGCATTCGACGACTATCGCCGTGCCGTCCACGACACCGAAGGTCTTCAGATGCTGACCGGCAATGGTGAGTGGATCTGGCGGCCGCTCGACAATCCCGCCCATCTACAGATTTCCGGCTTTGCGGACCTCCATCCGCGCGGGTTCGGGCTGATTCAGCGTTCGCGCGGCTACGAGGACTATCTCGATGCCGAGGCGAAGTACGACCGGCGCCCAAGCCTGTGGATCGAGCCGATCGGAGACTGGGGCCAAGGCTCCGTCGAACTCGTCGAGATCCCGACCGATACGGAATTCAACGACAACATCGTCGCGTACTGGCGACCTGCCGCCGAACCGACAGAAGGCGGGCGCTGGTCGTTCTCCTACCGGATGCGCTGGACCAGCGACGTGACGCCCGGACCGGAAGTTCTCTACGTCGCCTCGTCGCGGGCTGGAAAGAATCTCCGGCAGGACCGGCCGCTCTTCGTGCTTGATTTCGGATCGAGCGGGGAGGCTGCGATTTCCTCCGACGGGATGGAGCTCCAGGTTTCGGCATCAGCGGGCAAAGTCTTTAACCCCATTTTCCATGCCTCCCAGCCGACTGGATTGTTGCGCGTGTCCTTCGAACTTGATCCCGAGGGGGCGGAACTATCCGAACTACGGGCTCTTCTCACAAAGGCTGGCAAGCCGGCCAGCGAGACGTGGCTCTATCGATGGACCAGCAAATGACGATCTTCTCCGCCATTCCCGGCTATCCGGGGATGCCTCCCGAACAGGGGCTGCCTACACCGTCGCAGGACCTCAGCCGGGCGCCCGTGCGGCAGCCGGCAGCTACTTCTTACTCCGTGAACCTTGCGCGCTGCCTGGCTTTTGGCGGCGCCTTGGCTTTGGGGGCATTCGGCACGTACGAGATGATGCAGGTGGTTTCGGCCGGTGGAACGACGGTCCTGGAAGGCATCATCACCGCCCTTTTCGCGATCACCTTCACCTGGATCTCCTTCGCAGCGAGTTCGGCGATCACCGGCGTATTGGTGCGGCCCGACAGGCGGATGCCGACGGACAGGGAAGCGCCGAAACTTTCCGGTCGAACGGCGCTCGTCATGCCGGTCTACAACGAAAATCCCGCTGAAATCGCTGCCGCCCTCCGCGTCATGGGGCGCGGACTCGCCGAAGCCGGACGCAAGCGCAACTTCGAGATCGTCATCATTTCCGACACGTCCGATCCCGACGCCTGGGTCGCCGAGACGGCCGCGGTCGACCAGCTGCAGCGCGCGCTGGCGGGGCTCGTCCCTGTCTGGTACCGACGCCGGTGGGACAACGCCGGCAAGAAGGCCGGTAACGTCCGCGAGTTCATCGAGCGCTGGGGCGGCCGCTACGACCACTTCATCGTGCTCGACGCCGACAGCCTCATGGCCCCCTCGACCCTCATCGAACTCGCCGCCGCGATGGAAGAGGACCCGCAGCTCGGTATCCTCCAGACGGTTCCCACACTGGCAGGAGGGCGAACCCTGTTTCAGCGGATGCAGCAATTCGCAAACCGCATCTACGGCCCGGTCGTGGCCAACGGCCTGGCTGCCTGGCAGGGCGGCGACGGTAATTACTGGGGCCACAATGCCATCATCCGCACGAGCGCCTTCGCGCAGTGCTGCGGATTGCCGGACCTTCCCGGCCGACAGCCGTTCGGTGGGCAGATTCTGTCGCATGATTTCGTCGAAGCCGCACTCATGCGGCGCGCCGGCTGGAAGGTCGAGATCGCTACGGATCTTCCCGGCTCGTGGGAAGACAGCCCTCCCTCGCTGGTGGATACGGCGGTGCGCGACAGGCGCTGGGCTCAGGGCAACCTCCAGCACCTGCGCATCATCGGTGCAAAGGGGCTCGCTTGGCCGAGCCGCGTGCATTTCGCCGCCGGCATCATGAGCTATTGCGCCTCGCCGATCTGGCTCCTGCTGATCGTCGCCGGTTTTGCGCTCGCCTTGCAGGCGCATTTCGTCAAACCGGAGTATTTCCCCGATGGTCTGCAGCTCTTCCCGACCTGGCCGGTGCTCGATTCCGAGCGCATGATCCGTCTCTTCATCGTGACGATGGGGGTCCTCCTGCTGCCGAAGTTCATAGGGCTGACGCGGGCGCTGCTGTCGCCGCATCTTCGGCGCGATTGCGGCGGCGGACTGCGTCTCGTCGGGAGTGCCGTGGTCGAACTGGCCCTGTCGGCGCTTTATGCGCCCATCATGATGGTCATTCACAGCCGGCACGTCTTCGAAATCCTGGTCGGCCGTGATGCCGGTTGGGCGCCGCAGCGGCGCGGGCATGGCGGCATGACATGGGGTGATGCGGTACGCTGTCACTATGGCCATACCCTGATCGGCCTTGGAACCGCCGTCGTGGCATGGATCCTCTCACCCGGCATCCTCGCCTGGCTTGCGCCCACGCTGGCGGGCCTGGTGCTGTCGGCGCCCCTCTCCTATGCGAGCGGAAGTGAAGCCGCCGGGCGGGCACTGCGCCGTTTCCGGCTGCTGCTCACCCCTGAAGAACGTTCGCCCTCCCGTATCCTGCGGGAACATCGGGCGGCGATCATGGACCTGCGCCGCCCGGTGGAAGGGATAGTGGCGCTCGTCAGGATGGCTTCCGTGCGCGAAGCCCACCTGCGTTGGGCATTCGAGGCGCCGAGACGGCGTGGATATCCCGACAGCGCGCAGCTGACGGCGGCGCAGAAGCTCTCCGAAGCCGAAACCCTCGAAGAGGCGCTGTCCTGGCTGGACAAGCGCGAGCGCATGCACGTCATCAGCCAGCCGGCACTGATCGATCGCCTGATCGATCTCGACGTGGGGACGGTCCGTCGTCGTGAACAAGCCCCGCAGCCCCAGCCGAACCCGATCTCCTCGGCCGAGCGGCAACAGGACGAACGCGCTCTGGGCGGCCTCGTCGCGAGTCCCGCCTAGGTTTTAGCTCGCAGGTGATCGCCCAGCCTGAGGGCAAGCTGCACGATCGAATAGGTGGGATTGGCGTGTCCGCTCGTGGCGAACACGCTGCTTCCGCCGATGTATAGATTGTCGAAACCGTGAACCTTGCAGTCGGCATCGACCACGCCGGTCCGCGGGTTGTCGCTCATGCGGGTGGTACCCATGTGGTGATTGCCGCCCCAGACGTTGTCGACGCCCGGTGCCTCGCCGTTCGCCACCCAGTCCGCCAGCTTCATTCGGCCAATGTCGTAGGTGGCCATGGCTTCGGCAGCTTTCGTGGCCGCCGTCGTGAGCGTACGTACGTCCATCTTCGACAGCCGCCAGTCGAGCGCGATGCGGCGCCAGCCGAAACGGTCCCGCTCATCGATCAAGCGTACCCTGTTTGAGGGATCGAGCGACTGTTCGCAGGCGACGAAGACGTCGACGACGAGCCCGGGACATGGTGCGGAGGCTCCGGAGACCTGCGCTTCCAGCGCCGTCGCGAAATCAACAGCACAGGCGGGGGAAGGATCGAAAGCGCCGGTAAACTTGGGCGCATTCCATTGGTCGAAGTACCCGATCCGCAGCCCGAAATTGAGAATCTTCTGCGTACGCATTAGGTCGGGCGTCGGCGAATAGACCAGCATGGATGGCGGCGCGTCGCGCAGCAGCGCGCTTCCGACCGGCGCATGGGGATGCTCCAGGAAGTAGCGCCCGACGAGATCGTGTTCGTTGCCCAGTCCGGCCGCGATCTGCGTGTTCGCGTTCAGCAAGGCGCGCGGGTTTTCCAGCCCGCCGAGACAGAGCACGAAGGCACTGGCCCGAACCGTGAACGGTTCCTCGCGGCCGTAGGTCCGGAACACCGCCTCGGTGACACGCTTGCCGTTCTCGTCGATCCGCAGGTCGACAAGATTGGCGTTGAGATAAGTCTCGATGTTGGCCGAACTTTCGAGTTCGGCCTGGTACTTCTCGCCGAAGCGCGTCGTAGGGCGGCTGAACCGGAAGAGTTGTGGCCGCAGGTCGCCCTGCTCCGGAAGGACATCTGGAGCGGCGGTGACGGGCGGGAGGTTCAAGATGTCGTCGGCTTCGCCGGCATAAGGATCGAGATCTGCCTTCTCGATCGGCCAGCCGCTCAGGGGGTTGTGCGGACGCGGTTCGAAATCATCGGCCTCGAGCGCCCGCGTCCAGCCGCCCCAGTGGTTCGACGTTCCCCCGAAATAGCGCAGCCTGCAGCCGTCGAGCGGATAGTAGGGCTGGCCGGTGGTCGTTCCCTCATAGACCTCCTGCGAAGCCTGCTCGTACTCCAAACCGCCGCCTTCGAACAATCCGACCCGCTTGCCGGCCGCGCCGAGGCGCCGCGCCAGCGTTATGCCGGCGGGTCCGGCCCCCACGATACAGACGTCGAACGTCCGGTCCCGGAATGCGCCGGGCTCGATGGTTTCCGCGTCGCGGATCATGATATGCTACGCCTTCTGCAGGTCGCTGGCGCGCAGCACCCAACCGTCGAGCATCACGAGTTCGATCTCCTGATCGGCAAGAGCCGGCAAGGCGGCAAAAGCGACCGGGACCACCGCGGCCGAAATCAGGAGCTGGCGCCGGGTCAGTCCCCCCTCGCCTCGGTATGTCGAATGTGGGGGGTAAGAAACCTGGTCTGTTCGATGCGGATTCATGTCGGTGTGCTCTTGGTTGCAGACATGCATATTAGCGCCCGCCGATCGGCGCGTACATCGCAATCAGCAAGGGCGACACTCGCGTCCCGCCGCTTCGCGAACCGCGCCTACGCTCCCTTCTCGGCCCGACGCTGCTGCCACGGCCACCGGCCCTCGATCTCGACCTCGAGCGAGAAACTCAGGAACGTCCTGATCACGACGATCCCCGCGAGAACCGCAAGGCTGTCCAGTGTCGGATCGATTGCCACGGTGTTGATGATGTCGGCGGCGACGAGGAATTCCAGGCCGAGGAGAATCGCGCGGCCCACGTCGGCCCGGTAGTTCGCGAAGCTGTTGTCGGATCCGTCGGGATGGAAGCGGCGCAGCAGGAACCGGGCGGTCGCCCAGGTGATGCCGAGCACGATGATGAGTATCCCGGCAATCTCCACCCCGCGGGTGGTCCAGTGCAGCATCAGCCCCACGACGTCGTCTTCCATCGAAAGTACCCTTCCTTCTTTGGTCGCGTCCGCTGATACTAGCCGTTTCTTCCTGCATTATCGCCGCCACGGCCCTCTTTCCCGTTCGGCCCGAGAAACCCGAGAATCCAGAGGCTGAGGAGATTGAGCAGGCAGAGGGCGACCGCGATGTTGCCGCGGCCGAAGCCGACCGCGGCACCGATTGCCCCGGCGTTCCAGATGCTCGCCGCGGTAACGAGGCCTCGCACGTCGCGCCCGGACTTGACGATGGCGCCGCCACCGATGAAGCCGATGCCGGTCACCACGCCCTGCAGCACGCGCGCCCGCGCCTCCGCGCTCATGCTGGCTTCCAGTTCAACGATAATGGCGAAGCCGCAGGCGGCCATGGAGACGATTGGCAGGGTACGGAAGCCGACACTGTCGCGACCCTTTCCACGCTCCCAGCCAATGGGCAATGCCAGCAGGAATGCCAGAAGCACCTTTGCGGCATCGCGGATCAGGAGTTGAAGATCGAATCCCAGTCCAAGGTCCAGTTCGCCAGGCACGTCAGTCCTCCGCACGTTCGAAACACGGCGCTTGTCCGGGAGCCGCCGCTACGATGTTCTCGGCCAATGGGCGAGCACCTCTTCGGTTCCCGCCACCTCCACCTGGGTCGAAAGCACGAATGATACCGTTCCATGAGCGCCGGGATGTTCCGGAACGGCGGATGCTGGGGCGGGCATGCGCTGCGCGAAATGAAAAGCCCGCGCCCCTCACGGAGCGCGGGCAATTTCCTCACCGGAGAAGGTGCGGCTTTAGAAGTCCATGCCGCCGGCCGGCATCGCCGGTGCGGCTTCTTTCTTCGGCTTCTCCGCGACCATGGCCTCGGTCGTCACCAGGAGGCCGGCCACCGACGCGGCGTCCTGCAGCGCGGTACGAACGACCTTGACTGGGTCAATGACACCTTGTGCGAAGAGATCGCCATACTCGCCGGTCTGCGCGTTCCAGCCGTAGCCGAACTCGTTCTTTTCGCGCAGCTTGCCGACGACGATCGAACCTTCCGCGCCGGCGTTCTCCGCGATCTGTCGCACCGGGGCCTCGATCGCCTTGCGGACGATCTCGATGCCGTGCTTCTGGTCCGGATTGTCGGTGGTGACGCCATCCAGAGCCTTGGCGGCCCTGAGCAGTGCCACGCCGCCGCCCGGCAGCACGCCTTCCTCGACCGCCGCGCGGGTGGCATGCAGCGCGTCGTCGACGCGGTCCTTCTTCTCCTTGACCTCGACCTCGGTCGCGCCGCCGACGCGGATCACCGCGACGCCGCCAGCGAGCTTGGCGAGCCGCTCCTGCAGCTTCTCGCGGTCGTAGTCCGAGGTGGTCTCCTCGATCTGCGCCTTGATCTGGCTTACGCGGCCCTGGATCTCTTCCTTCCGGCCGGAGCCGTTGACGATCGTGGTGTTCTCCTTCTCGATCACCACCTTGCCGGCGCGGCCGAGCATCTGAAGCGTCACGTTCTCGAGCTTGATGCCGAGATCCTCGGAAATCGCGGTGCCGCCGGTGAGGATCGCGATGTCCTCGAGCATTGCCTTGCGGCGGTCGCCGAAGCCCGGAGCCTTGACGGCCGCGACCTTCAGGCCGCCGCGCAGCTTGTTGACGACGAGGGTGGCGAGCGCCTCTCCCTCCACGTCCTCCGCGATGATGAGCAGCGGCTTGCCCGACTGCACGACGGCTTCAAGCACCGGCAGCATGGCCTGGAGGTTGGAGAGCTTTTTCTCGTGGATCAGCACGTAGGGCTCCTCGAGCTCCACGCGCATCTTGTCCTGGTTGGTGATGAAGTACGGCGAAAGGTAGCCGCGGTCGAACTGCATGCCTTCGACGACCTCCAGCTCGGTGTCGGCGGTCTTTGCCTCCTCGACCGTGATGACGCCTTCGTTTCCGACCTTCTCCATCGCCTCGGCCAGGAAACGCCCGATCTCGGAATCGCCATTGGCGGAGATGGTGCCGACCTGGGCGATCTCGTCGTTCTTGGTGACCTTGCGGGCATTGCCCTTGAGCTCGGACACGACCGCCTCGACGGCCTTGTCGATGCCGCGCTTCAGGTCCATCGGGTTCATGCCGGACGCTATCGCCTTGGCGCCTTCCCTGACGATCGCCTGGGCCAGAACGGTCGCTGTGGTCGTGCCGTCGCCGGCCAGGTCGTTGGTCTTCGACGCAACCTCGCGCACCATCTGCGCGCCCATGTTCTCGAACTTGTCCTCGAGCTCGATCTCCTTGGCGACGGTAACGCCGTCCTTGGTGATGCGCGGTGCGCCGAAGCTCTTGTCGATGACGACGTTGCGGCCCTTGGGGCCCAGCGTCACCTTCACCGCATTGGCGAGGATATCGACGCCCCGCAGCATCCGCTCGCGGGCATCGGTGTTGAATTTCACTTCCTTGGCAGCCATGGATTCACTCCTTCTCTAGGCAGCTTTCATCGACTGTTCGTTGCAGGGAGCCGTCAGGCCGCCTTCTTCAGCGAAGCGGTGGCTTCGATGACGCCCATCACGTCGCTTTCCTTCATGATGAGCAGGTCCTCGCCTTCGATCCTGATCTCGGTGCCGGACCACTTTCCGAAAAGGATGCGGTCGCCGACCTTCACGTCGAGCGGCTGGACCTTGCCGGCCTCGTCGCGAGCGCCGGGGCCGGTGGCGACGATCTCGCCTTCCATCGGCTTTTCCTTGGCGGTGTCGGGGATAATGATGCCGCCGGCCGTCTTTTCTTCGGCCTCGATGCGGCGGACCAGGATGCGGTCGTGCAGGGGACGGAACGTCATGTCTTTCTCCTCATGGGACAAACAGATTGAGAGGTTCCACCGCTCCCGACGCATGTCCGGAGCGGGGTGCGCGACCCGTCTCAGGCATCGCGCGCCGGTGATCTATTTTGAGGTTCTTCCACTTTCAAGAGGTCGCAGCGAAAATTTTGGCACTCTCGGTCGAGAGTGCCAAGAACCCTGAAAGGCAAGCAGGGACGGCCGGTGAAATTGCGCCAGCTGGCGGATCAATTCGGAAAACGGCTCATTGAAGGCGCTCTTCGACTGGCTTCCTCCAGAAGCCGATCAGCGCCGCGCCCCGGGCATCGCAAACAGTCGCGCAACGTCGAGGGGCGCGCCCCTTCGAATCGATAGTATGTTCGGAAGATGCCGGTGAGTGGCGACCTATGCCGCCGAATTCTTCCTGGTCAGGTTTTCTTCCCAGGCGAGCGACGTCTCGATGATGTCGTCCAGCGCATCGAACTTCGGCGTCCACGCGAGTTCCTTGCGCGCGCGCCCCGCATTGGCGATGACCGAGCCGAGGTCGCCCGGCCGGCGCGGCGCGAAGTTGACGCGGAAGTCGCTGCCGGTGAGCTTCTTGGCGCTGGCGATCACCTCGCGCACCGAATAGCCGTGGCCGTAGCCGCAGTTGGCGACCAGGTTCCCGCCGCCCGAACGCAGCCTGTGCAGCGCCAGCCGGTGCGCCAGGGTCAGGTCGGAGACGTGGATGAAGTCGCGGATGCCCGTGCCATCCGGCGTGTCGTAGTCGCTGCCGTAGACGTCGACGTGGCCGCGCTTGCCCGCCGCCGCCTCGCAGACCACCTTGATGAGATGGGTGGCGCCAGCCGTCGACTGGCCGGTGCGGCCCTTCGGATCGGCGCCCGCGACGTTGAAGTAGCGCAGCACCGCGTAGTTCAGGGGATGCGCGATGGCGACGTCCCGCAGCATCAGTTCGACCATCAGCTTCGACATGCCGTAGGGCGTCTGCGGCGCGACCAGCGCCTCCTCGTCCAGCGGTTCGGCGCCGCCGGCCGCGTAGATCGCCGCGGTCGAAGAGAAGATGAAGTGCTTCACCCCACACTCGATCGCATGGGCGATCAGCGCGCGCGACTTGCAGGTGTTGTTCTCGTAGTAGCCCAGCGGATTTGCGATGGAGTCCGGCACGACCACGGAGCCGGCAAAGTGAATGATCGCATCGACTTGGTGCTGCTTGATGATTCTGCGCACGAGCCGGCGGTCGGCGACGTCGCCCTTGTAGAAAGCGGCCTCGGCCGGCAGCGCCCATTCGAAGCCGGTCGACAGGTTGTCGAGTACGGCCACGTCCTCGCCCGCGTCGAGCAGTTCCCACACCATGTGGCTGCCGATGTAACCGGCGCCCCCCGTGACAAGCACAGCCATCTGACCGCTTCCCGCCCTGTTTCGGTTTTCGACACGTCCCGGTGCCGGAGTGAGCGCAGTATGGGCAGAATTGGTCTGAAGCGCGCTTAAGTCGATCGGTGCAATTTTAAGTAAAAGGCCGATTCAGCGATTGCTGATCCACTCGGCGAGCCGGTTCGCGGCCTCTTCCAGCTGGTCGAGCCGGCGGTGGAAGCAGAGCCGGAGATACCCGTCGCCGCCCGCGCCGAAGGCCGTGCCCGGCGCCAGGCCTACATTGGCGCGATCGACGATCTCGAAGGCGGCGGCCCGCGCATCCGGCATCCCGTCGACGGCGAAGAAGAGGTAGAACGCGCCCTGCGGCGCCGACAGCCGCACGCGGCCGGTATCGCCGAGAATCCTACACACGAGGTCGCGCGCCTGCGCCGCGCGTTGCACCTGTTCCGCCACGAAGCCGTCGCCCTGGTCGAGCGCGGCGGCAGCACCGCGCTGCATGAACTGCGGCACGCCGGAGTTCGAGTACTGGATGAGGTTCTCGAACGTCTGTTGAAGTTCCGGATGAAGGCGGAGCCAGCCGACGCGCCAGCCGGTCATCGCCCAGTTCTTCGAAAAGCTGTTGACGAACAGCACCCTGTCTTCCGCCTCCATGACGTCGAAGAACGACGGCGCGCGCTGGCCGTCGTAGTGGAAGAGCGCATAGATCTCGTCGGCGATGATCCAGAGCCCGTGCCGGCGCGACAGGTCGAGGATCGCCTTCAGCGTCTCCCGGTCGGCCGTCCAGCCGGTCGGGTTCGATGGGGAATTGACGAACAGCGCGCGCGTCTTCGGCGTGATGGCAGCGGCCAGTTTCTCCGGATCGAGCATCCAGCCATTGTCGGAGAATTCGAGCTCGACCGGCACCGGCTTCGCGCCCGCGATCGCCGCCGCAGCGGGAAAGTTCGGCCAGGCCGGAGACAGGTAAACCGCCTCTTCACCGGCATGAACCGTCGCCTGAAGGGCGAGCTGGATCGCGTGCATGCCCGAACCGGTGACCATGAACTCGTCCGGCTGGAAATCCCTGCCGAAGTGACGGCCGTGATAGTCGGCGAGCGCGGTGCGCAGTTCCGGGATGCCGCGCTGCCAGGTGTAGAAAGTCTCGCCGTTCCGCAGTCCCTCGATCGCCGCGTTCGAGATGAAGTCGGGCGTAGCGAGGTCCCCCTCCCCGGCCCAGAGCGGGATGAGGCCGGGCCGCTCGCGCCCGTAGTCGATGATGGTAGATATGCCGCTGTCGGGCGCCAGCCGCGCCTCGGCCGTAAGGTGATCCAGGAGGGTCATGGGAAAAGCCGATGTGGGTTGAGGGTACGGATCGGGGGCCGGCGCGACCGGCCCGGGCCGTCAGCTCATGCCGGGATAGTTGGGGCTTTCGCGGGTGATCGTGACGTCGTGGGTGTGGCTCTCGCGCAGGCCGGCACCGGAGATGCGTACGAACGTCGCTTTGGTCCGCAGTTCCTCCAGATCCTTGGCGCCGACATAGCCCATCGCGGCTTTGAGACCGCCGGCCAGCTGGTGCAGCACACCGCTGACCGGTCCCTTGAACGGTACCTGCCCTTCGATGCCTTCCGGCACCAGCTTCAGGGTGTCGCGCACCTCGGCCTGGAAGTAGCGGTCCGCCGAGCCGCGTGCCATGGCACCGACCGACCCCATGCCGCGATACGCCTTGAAGGAGCGGCCCTGGTGCAGGTAGACCTCGCCCGGGCTTTCCTCGGTGCCGGCGAGCAGCGAGCCGACCATGGCAGCGCTGGCGCCCGCGGCGAGCGCCTTGGCGAGATCGCCCGAATACTTGATGCCGCCGTCCGCGATGACGGAGATGCCCTGCCGGTCCGCCGCCTCTACCGCGCCCATGATCGCCGAGAGCTGCGGAACGCCGACACCCGCCACTATGCGGGTCGTGCAGATCGAGCCCGGCCCGATACCGACTTTGACCGCGTCCGCGCCGGCGTCGATCAGCGCCTGCGTTCCGTCGGCCGTCGCGACGTTGCCGGCCATGATGCGCACCGAATTGGACAGCGTCTTGGCCCGCGCTACCGCTTCGAGTACGCGCTGCGAATGGCCATGCGCGGTATCGATGACGAGCAGGTCGACGCCGGCCTCGATGAGCCTCTCGGCACGCTCGAAGCCATCCTCGCCGACGGTGGTCGCGGCCGCCACCCGCAGACGCCCTTGCGCATCCTTCGCGGCGTTCGGGTTGAGCTGCGACTTCTCGATGTCCTTGACCGTGATCAGCCCGACGCAGTGTCCCCGCTCGTCAACCACGAGCAGCTTCTCGATGCGGCGCTGGTGAAGGAGCCGCTTGGCTTCCTCCTGGTCGACGTTTTCCGACACGGTGACGAGGTTCTCCTTCGTCATCAGTTCGGCGACCCTCTGGCTCGGGTCGGAAGCGAAGCGGACGTCGCGGTTGGTCAGGATGCCGACCAGCCGTCCCATCGTCTGCCCGCCCAGTCCGCCTTCCTCTACCACGGGAATGCCGGAGATGCCGTGCGCGCGCATCAGCGCCTGGGCGTCGCCGAGCGTCGCCTCGGGGCCGATCGTCACCGGATTGACCACCATGCCGGACTCGAACTTCTTGACCTGCCGCACCTCCTCTGCCTGCTGTTCGGGAGTGAAGTTGCGGTGGATCACGCCGATGCCGCCGGCCTGCGCCATGGCGATCGCCAGCCGGGACTCCGTCACGGTGTCCATCGCGGCCGAGAGAATCGGGATGTTGAGGTCGATGTCGCGGGCGATGCGGGTGCGCACGTCGGTTTGCCCTGGCATCACTTCGGAGTGGCCGGGCTGCAGCAGCACGTCGTCGAAGGTCAGCGCTTCGGTGCCGGTTGCGGATACGATGATTCTCGCCATGGCCATTCCTTTAATGTTGAAATCGGCGCGGGTCGTTCGACCGCGCCGACTCTCCGGTTTCCCGCTGATGAATGGCGCTGGCTGGTACCATGGCCGCATGACAAAGAAAAGGCATTTGCGAACAACTCCAGGCCCACGATCGAGCGAAGATGCGGGTCCGCCGGAGAAGGTATCACCCTGATCGAAGGCGCGCCGGAAGGGGAACCGCCGCCGCCTCTCGCACCTTTGGCCGAATGTATTCTGCACGACAGCACTGGCAGGCGCGTGTTAACGGCCTCCCGAACGAGAACAGGAACCTGACTTGAACCGAACTACCCCGCTCGTGCTCGCGGTCGCCCTCTTCATGGAGCAGATGGACTCCACCGTCATCGCGACCTCGCTGCCGGCCATCGCCGCGGATATCGAAACCAACCCGATCGCGCTCAAGCTGGCCTTGACGGCCTACCTCGTGTCGGTGGCGATCTTCATCCCGATCAGCGCCTGGATGGCGGATCGCTTCGGTGCCAAGCGGGTGTTCTGTACGGCAATCGGCGTATTCGTCCTCGGCTCGATCGCCTGCGCCATGGCGTCCTCGCTCGGCGAATTCGTCCTGGCGCGGTTCCTGCAAGGCATGGGCGGCTCCATGATGACGCCTGTCGCGCGCCTGTTGCTCGTGCGCGCCACGCCGAGGAGCAACCTCGTCTCGGCGATGGCCTGGCTGACGGTTCCGGCGCTCGTCGGGCCGCTGGTCGGGCCGCCGGTCGGCGGTTTCATCACCACCTATGTGAGCTGGCACTGGATCTTCCTCATCAACGTGCCGATCGGGATCACCGGCATTTGCGCT